>CAKSDC010000011.1 GCA_934444765.1 uncultured Oscillospiraceae bacterium | reverse complement strand
ACTCTGTAGTAGCAGTAGGTTCGTTAGAAGATAGTATAGTCTTTAACTCTGCAAGTTCTGTAAGTTTTTCTTGTGCGTATGCAAAGTGTTCAAGAACCTTAGCATCAAGTTTAGTTTCGTTTTTAGTGGTGTATGGTACGTGTAGTAAAGAGCATGAAGTACTTAATACTATCTCACCACAGAATGGCTTAATGCTTGAAATTAACTCTATAGTCTTAGCGTAGTTATTCTTCCAGATGTTCTTACCGTTTACTACTCCTGCAAATAGTATCTTATCTTTTGGGAAACCGTTCTTTTTGATAAGTTCGGCAGTCTGTTTGCCCTCTATAAGGTCAAGACCGATACCGTCGAAGTTAAGACTACATACTTGACTATAACAGTCTCTAATATCGCCAAAGTAAGTCTGTAGTAGAACCTTTACTGAACCCTTTGCATTAAGAATAGTACTATATAGTGTGTTAAATAGTTCGATATCTTGTGCGGACATATCCTTAACTAAGCAAGGTTCATCGAACTGTACCCATTGAGTACCTAAAGTATTAAACTTGTTTAGAATTTCTACATAAGCGTTAGCAGTATCGGAAACGTAGTCGTTGATGTTCTTATTGCCAGTATACTTAGCTAACTTTAGAAAAGTATATGCACCTATTATTACTGGTTTAGTTTCTACGCCTAACTCTTTAGCCTCTAAGTAGAGTTCAAAAGGCTTTTCGTCGGCGAGTTTGATATTAGTATCATCGTCTATTTCGGATACCATGTAGTGATAGTTGGTATTGAACCACTTTTTCATGGCAAGGGCTTTAACGTCACCGTGGTCACCTTGATAGCCTCTACCTGCTGAAAAGTAAGTATCTAAAGGTGAAAGATTAAGGTTAGTATATCTCTTTGGTACTGCATTCAGTAGAAAAGCAGTATCTAATATTCCATCGTAGAATGAAAAGTCATTGGAAGGTATATAGTCTAAACCACTATCTTTTTGAACGGTTAAGTTTTGTACTCTTAAAGACTTAGCAGTAGCTTTTAACTCTGTATCTGTAATTTCATTTCTAAAGTATTTTTCGCTTGCAAACTTTAGTTCTCTTAAAGAACCTATTCTTGGATAACCTACTATTGAAGTTTTCATATATTATAATTCCTCTCTAATTCTATGTTTTTAGTATGATTATATTCTATAACAAAAATTCAGGTATGTAAAATACTTATTTTAATAGGTTATCTATAGTTTTAAACTATATCAGAATTAGTATGACGTTTTAAAGCCTCTAAATAGGCTATTCCTAAGTTGCTAAGTTTCATATTTTTACGAGTTACTGTGCCTACTCTAAAGTGTTCGTCTATGTTCAGTGGTTTAGATATTATGTTTTCGCCATTAAGTTCGTGACTTATTATACCAGTACTTATAGTATAGCCGTTCAGTCCCACTGCAAGGTTGAACAGTGTGGCACGGTCTCTAACCTTTATAGTCATTTCACGAGGTAAAGAACTTAATATCTCTTCCGAAAAGTAGAAGGAGTTATGGTCGCCCTGTTCAAAGCATAGGTATGGATATTCTTTTAAATCCTCTAAAGATATGACTTCTTTCTGTGCTAATGGGTGACGGTAGCTTATAAATACGTGAGGCTTAGCAGTAAACAGTTCATTGAATATCAACTCATTTTCAGCGATAAGTTTTCCTATAATAGTATTGTTTTCACGGGATAGATACAGTACACCCACTTCACTCTTAAACTTTGAAACGTCTTGAATAATCTCATAGGTTTGCGTTTCCCTTAAAGTGAAGTCGTAACTGGTATTTCCGAACTGTTTAATAACGTCTACGAAAGCGTTCACTACAAAAGAATAGTGTTGTGCCGATACTGAAAATACTTGTTTTAAAGGTTTTCCGTCCACGTACTTATTCTGAATAAGTTCCACTTGTTGCAATACCTGACGTGCATATCCCAAAAACTCTTCACCCTCATTAGTTACTACTATTCCCCTGTTACTTCTATGAAATATCGTTATGTTAATTTCTGCTTCAAGTTCTTTTATAGCGTTGGTTAGACTGGGTTGTGAAACGTACAGTGTATGTGAAGCCTCACTAATAGTCCCCTTTTGAGCTATAGTTACTGCATACTTTAGTTGTTGTAACGTCAATTAAAATTCACCTCTAACTATATAGTATATAGTACTATTATAACATAGTAGCGTGGTTAAATCAATTATAGAATATATTAATTGAAAAATTTTTAGAATATATTGACAAAATAAAGTTTTCATAGTATACTAACTATAATATCTGGTCTCCTAAATAAACAAAAAGGAGAATGTATATGTTTATAGAAAATTTATATGATGATGAAGATTTATTATTATGTGAAGAGTATGCCATAGATACTTATGCTGGCGAACTTTTAACAGAGTTTGCAACAGTACAACGTGATAGAAAGTATAATATGTGTGTAGCAGTAAACCCAGATAGTAAAAGAAATTTGAAAAATAAAGAATATTTTAAAGTTTACAATCATATAGACCCTACTAAAGCAACTAAGATTGCCCGTATAATGTTTAGAGATTGTAAATATATAATCCATAAAAATAATGGTGGCAAACAAAATTGGGAATTAAACGCAAAAGAGCGAAGACAATTAATGACAATTTTGATATCTCCATCAACTAAATCCCCACAAAACAGGGTTTGGGACGAACTAATTAATAGTTATAACTATGAAGCAGGTTTGAAATTATTACCAAAAACATTAAGTATTCCACTCTATGTTAATGGTATAGTTTTAGATAAGTAAAATATAGATAGTTGTGAAAATATATTTGAGACCAGATATTACTCTCTACCATTTGGGTAGAGAGTATTTTCATACACAACATAATAACAATAGCGTCCACTATATTTTAACAGTGAACGCTATCGTTTTAGCTTATACTATGGTTGGTAAAAGCCTCTATTATTACATCAAAAAAGGATTAATGGTGAAATCGTAACTATTTAAAGTTTACTATATCGGATAGGTTCTTATCCTCTAAAGCGTGCCATTCAAAGCCGATATCTTTTAACAGATTAGTGGTTTTAGCATTTTCTGGAGTAACTATTAATGCTTGATTTATATTTCCGTCTGCTATAGATAGAGTACATAGTTGTTTAATATCTCCTAATAGAGTATCTTCATGGTCTTTTAGATACTGTTCAAACTCTTCAATAGATAGTTTGTTTAAGTTCAAACGGTCAGCATATTCCGAAATACTCATTCTGTTAGGATTAAATATATTATACATATATCCATTGGTTTCTTTAATGGTCATAAGTTTATATATAGACTGTGCAGTTTCGTCGATATAAGAGAAGTCTAACAGTCTTTGAGGTAAGTCTAACATAATATTATCTTCAGCCAATAGGTTTAAAAGAGTTAATTCAGTATTTACCTTAAATAGAGTATCTTTAGTAGTACCATAAGGATACATACCCGTTCTGTAGCTTTGAATAATGTTAGAAGGTCTAAATATCTTTATATCTAAAGTATCCTTTTCGTTTACCACTAAGTTTTCCGCCATAAGTTTAGACTTTATGTAGAAGTTTTCAGCATCTTCGCCCGTTAGTATATCGTATTCAGTAAATGGAACTGGATTTTCGCATCTGTTGTAAGTATAGTTAGTGGATATAGTGGAAATATGGTTTAGTCTTTTTTTAGTACTGTGCTTAGCGAACTCTATTATACGCTTAGTACCGTTTACGTTTATGCTTTCAAAGTCACTCCAAACGCCGTAGTGGTTGATGTTTCCCGCAGTGTGTAGTACGCTATCTACTTCGGTAGAGAGTGTTTCATATTCACTTTCAGATAGACCAAACCTATCTTTAGTAAGGTCGCCTATTATTATAGATATTCTATCTTGATACTTTTGTTGATAGCCGTCATTTGGGAAGTAGTAGTTGAATACTTTCCAAAAACGTTCTGTAGCCACTTGTGAATTAGCACCTCTAACTAAAGCGTACACTTTAGTGTTAGAGTTTAATAGTATCTGTTCTATTAAGTGGCAAGCTAAGTAACCAGTAGCACCAGTAATAAAGATATTCTTAGCGTCTGGTATGGAAATATATTCTATACTTTTGGACTTTTTAAAGTAGTCGTTTAAGATAGCCTTGTACTCATCACTTGGGACGAAGTCGTTAATCTTGTGTACTACCTTCATAAGGTTAGAAATATCGTTAGTGTTGTTATCTACTATAGTAGCTACTTCCGAAATCTCTCTAATAGTTTGGCAAGTGAACATCTTAACAAAAGGTATTGAAATACCCTTAGACTTAACCTGTTCGATAATCTTTAACGCTTGTACGGAAGTACCGCCAACGTCGAAAAAGTTATCGTCTAAGCCTACGGTTTCAAGGTTAAGAACTTCCTTCCAAGTTTGAGTAATAGTATCTTGTATGCTTATCATACTTAGTTATTCCTTTCGTTTAGCATAAGTGTTTCAAGTTGCTTGCATAGTTCAGATAGATGCTTGTCTAAGTAGAAGTGGTTACCCTCATAGAAGTACTCTTTAAACTCTTTAGAGGTATACTTTTCCCAAGCGTCTAACTTGAACTTGTCTTCGGTGCTGTCGTCACTATTACCATTAAAGCAAGCTATAGATACTGGCATTGTGGAAGTATCTTGTATAGTGTACTTATCGTGAATATAAAAGTCTGCTCTTGCTATAGGTAAAAAGTATTCTAAAAGTTCCTTATTTTCACAGATAGCCTTATCTACAAAGCCCGATTCTATAATAAATTGAGTGAACTCTTCATCGGATAGTCCTTCAATAGATGGTACTTTGGCATACTCAGGAGCTAATACAGAAGATACAAATAGATAGTTAGCGTCTAAACCGTGTACTTTAGATAGTGCTTTGGCACACTCATAAGCTATTAAACCACCTGTACAGTGTCCAAAGAATGCAAAAGGCTTATCTTTAAAGTAGTCTAAATTTTCCGAAGCTATACTGTTAGATAGTTCTATTAGACTGGTAGGCATCTTATCCATAAAGCGTTTTTCACGCATAGGATATTCTACTGGTATTACGTTCACGCTATCGGAGAAGTTTCTTTTCCATTGTGAAAAGTATGAGGAACTACCTCCAGCGTGTACGAAACAGAATAGGTTCACTTTAGCATTATCGTTATATGTATAGTGATTAAACCATTTGGAATTTTGCATATACTTATTAATCTGTTACCAAAAACTCACAAAAGTTATGATGCTTTTAAAGTCACAACTTTCAAGTTTCATTCCTTCTTCAACGTATCCGTTTTCGTACTATTACTACTTACGTTGGCATGATACTCCAAAGGCTTAAACTTCCCATTAACGAATGGGTATATACTATAAAAATCTTATAATATCGGTAACGTTTCCTTTCATTATTATTTGCCAATTAAAGTTATCGTTGTATTAGTCGTTTTGAACTTCTTCTTTTGACTTTAAACCAAACTCTATACAGTGTAGGTACTTTTGATTAACGTCTAAGTTGAAGTACTTACTAATGCGGTCAAAGTTCATTTCACCTATAATACAACTACCAAGACTGTTACGTTCGGCACTGATACTCAATGCTTGAGATACTATACCACTATCTACTATACCAAGATAGTATCCTAAACCGTCGTACTTTGGCATACTGTATTTAGCATTATACACTAAGTACATACTGAATGCAGAACTATTATATATATCCTGATTGCCAAAGTAATGAGCCTCTTTAAAGTCTTCTTCTGGTATGGATACCATTCTAAGTTCGTTTAGACGTGGAACGTATATATATACACCTTGTGGAAGTCCTTCTACCCTATTATCTTTCACATGAATATAATAGTCTATAGGATATAGTCCACCACCACTTGCAAAGTTGTACTTTTTAACGCCGTCTACTATGCGTTCTCTAAGTATAGATAGTAGTCCTGATAGTTGCGTATAGGATACTAAAGTTTCTTTATCGAACGTTCTAACAGACTTTCTGTTTAGTACAAAAGTATCTTCTACGGGAACGTCTTGTAACGCTATAGGTAACTGTGTTACTACTATATCTCTATTTAAAGCACTTTCGGTGAACTCTTTCTTAGCGTTAGGATTAGTCTTAACCTCATCGGTGAACGTGTTATACTGTTTAAACATTCTGCTTTGAGCGTTAAATAGCATAGTAACGTCATCTATACTATATACTAATACCTTTTCACGTAACAGAGTCTTTATAAAGTTACGTACCATGTTAGCATCGTGTTCTTTATACTGATACAGTAGCTGGGTAGTTAGACTACCCTGTACCGTTAGATAGTAAAACTTAGGAAAAAGTTTAGCTATTTCGCTATCGTATGTGCTACCGTTTATAGTTAATATATTGTCATCGTCTATGTACCATACTGCCGATGGTGACCAATAAAACTTATCTATCATAGATTATTGCTCCTCCTTTTGGTCTAACTTATAGCGTATTAGTTCGTATAGTTCCGAGATTGTAGAAGTACTAAACATTTCGGTCAAACTTATAGGAATGTTAAACTCTTCTCTAATCTTAGATACCATCTTTATAGCCATTAAGGAGTTACCTCCCATAGTAAAGAAGTCTGTAGATACGTCAGCCTGTACACCGAGCATTTCGGAGTATACGTCTACTAAGGTTTGCTCCAATTCGTCACGAGGTTGTGCGTTGGCAGTATTAATAGAAGTGTTTTCTTCTGCTGAGGTGTTGTAACTTGGTAGAGCCTTGTAGTCTACTTTGCCGTTGTTGGTTAGTGGAATAGTATCCACCCTAACGTAGAACTTAGGAACTTCAAAGTAAGGAAGGTTTTGGTTCATGTAGTCGTTAATAGCCTTAGTATCCACGTCGGTATAAGAAGTATAGTATGCTACTATGTTAGAACCGTCGTCGGTTAGTTTGACTGCACAGTTTTCTATATCCTTGTGTTGGCATAACACTTCAGATATACCGTTCAACTCTATACGCTTGCCGTTTATTTCCACTTGAAGGTCGTTTCTGCCCATAAAGATTATGTTTCCGTGTTCGTCGTACTTACCTAAGTCACCAGTATTATATATCAGTTCGCCAGTCTGTTCCCAAATAGAGAACTTCTTTAAGTTTTCGACTGGATTGTTTACATATCCTTTACTGATACCCACACCTGCACAGTGCATCATACCTACTACGCCTATTGGACATATCTGTCTATTTTCGTTTAGGATATAGTACTTAGTATTAGCTATAGGTCTACCATAAGGGATAGTCTTAGTAGCTATATCTTGAGTAGTTACTTCATGGCAGATGTTCCAAAGAGTAGTTTCGGTAGGGCCACCAACGTTTATTAACTGTAGTCCGTCGATACTATCTTTTAAAGTCTGTGCTAACTTAACCTTTAGATAGTCACCACCGGAGAACATCAGTCTAATACTCTTCATACAGTTTGGAACGCTACCCTTATTGTGTTCTAACATCATTTGAATTATAGCTGGTACGGAGTTCCATATAGTTACACCATACTTTTGGATTAGTTCTTCCCAATGTTGAGGGTCTTTGCACTTATTCTCTACTGGGATTACTAAAGTTGCTCCAGAGTACATACTTCCAAAGATATCGTACATGGACATATCGTGTGCATAGTTGGTCAAACCGATGAATACGTCACTATCAGTAACGTTAAACCTACTATTGGTATACTGGATACTGTTTAATAGTCCCTTTTGAGTAACCTTTACGGACTTTGGTAGTCCTGTAGAACCTGAAGTGTTTATCAACGCTATTAAAGAAGTATCGTCTACTATAGTAGGTGATAGTATTTTGCTATCGTCTTCTATTAGGCTATCTAAGATAGTAACTATGCCGTTATCGGTAAAGTAAGTAGTATCTTTATTAGTTATTAAGTACTTACTTTGAACGTTATTCATACACTTTAAGACTAACTCATTAGAATAGTTATGTTCTATAGGTACGTACACTGCACCAATATAGTCTACTGCTAATATGGATACTATCTGTTCTATACTCTTTTCACTGTATATAGAGATATAGTCTTTAGGTTTACAACCTATACTTAATAGCCTTTTAGATAGGTTACTTACATACTGCATAACCTGTGAATAGGTATAGCTTCTGTTTTCGTCACATAGGAACACTCTATCGCCATACTTATTACTACTATCTTGGAATAGTTTAGCAAAGCAAGTGTATTCAAAAGGAGTATCAGTATCGTTTATATCGTCTACTATGTTCTTATCATAGTCTGGTAGTGATACGTTGCAAGGAGTTTCCCAAAAGTCGTCCTCATATATAGCATGGTGTAGAATATCTTTTTGTATTTCTACCATTCTTGAAAGCATATCGTAATCCATAAGACCACTAATGGAGTTCCAGTTGAACTCTATACAGTCGTTGTATAGTGTAGTAGTAATATCTATCCATATTTGAGTAGTATGGTTTTCTTGATATCTAACACTAATAGATTGGTTTTCAGGAAGTTTAACGTTAGCCATCATACCAAATACTATAGGTACTAAAGCAGTATCATAGTTTTTAATCTCCTTGTATATCTCTCTAAGTACTTCCATACCAGAGAAAGAGTTGTGTTCTTTAAGTTCCCATAGTTGTTCATGATTTTTAACTACTAAGTCTAAGAAAGTTTCTTTAGGGTCGTTTTCCACTACGAATAGTAGGAACGCTGAACATATACCTATAATCTTATTTACGTCTGGGTGGAACTGTGGACGGTCAAACTCTGGAATGTTTAACATAAACCTTTGTGCATTATTCCACCTTGCTATAGTAAGTGCAAAAGAAGTAAATATTACTGTAAATGGAGATACGCCAAACACTTTGGACTTTTCTTCTAATAAGTGCCAATCGTCGATATTTAAGCCACACTTAACCTGATTACCTTCTATTAAGTCTAACTCTTTTAGAGGCTTTAATAGTGGAAGTGTTCCTGCCTCTGGTAGAGTATCTATCTTATCTAACCAGTATTGCTTATCACGTTGATACTTTTTAGTAGTCTTTTGATGTTCTTTATAGCATATGTAGTCTCTGTAGTTAGCTTGTAGTGGTGGATACTGTACGCTTTCATCACGATATAGTTCTTCTAACTCTAAGTGGAATAGCTGATAGCTCCAACCGTCTATTATTAAGCCGTCTACGTATACGTGAACTATAGCAGACTTTTCACCAGTCATAGTAACTCTAATGGCTATTAGTGGAGGCTTTTCTAAGTCCAATCTAATGGTAGTCATTTCCCTACGAGTTTCTAATATATACTGTTCTAACTCATCAGCGGTTAGGTTGGACTTATCCGTAATAGGAATTTCGGGTACTTTAGCCTCTTTTAGGAACTGTTGTGTACCGTCAGGATAGATAGCACACCTTAACATATCGTGTCTATCTATTAGACGCTGTAACACACGACAGAACTTTTCATGGTCATAGTCAGCACAGTCTAACTCAACGTAACCATTAGTAGCAAGACCGTTATAGTCTTCGCTATTTCTACCTATAAAGTAAGACTCTTGTAGTCCGCTTAACTTGAAAGGTTTCCACTTATCCCCTGGACGAATTTTAAAGGTATCCACTTCGTCTATATCGTCGTTAGTGGACTTATCCTTATCTATCATCATAGCAACGTCTTTAATGGAGGAATTTTGTAAGAACTTTTGGAAAGGTATATCCACACCAAAGGTACTGTTTATTTCGCCGATAACCTGTATCATGTTTACAGAGTCTCCGCCTAAGTTGAAAAATCCTGAGTTGATGTTAAGACTATCAGTCTTTAAGAACTTCTTCCAAATAGTCCAAAGAGTACGTTCTGTAGGGGTTAAGTTAGAAGTATCTTCTTCAGCCGTAATGGTAGTAGTCATATACTCTTTTGGAAGTACTAAAGCCTTACGGTTCACTTTTCCGTTGGAAGTTAGTGGAATACTATCTAACTTGACATAATATTTAGGTATCATGTAGTTAGTGACATACTTAGATACGTATTCAGTGAGTTCTTCTTCTGTATACTCTGTAGGTGATACGTAGAATGCACATATACTATCTACGTTCAAGCCGTTTTTGACTACCGAAACTATCACGTTAGAGATATCTTTATACTTGTTGAGTACGTTTTCTATTTCACTAAGTTCTATTCTATGACCGTTTATTTTAACTTGGAAGTCTCTTCTACCGAGGAACTCCATATCTCCGTTACTGCATACTCTACCAAAGTCACCCGTTTTGTATAGTCTACCGAACTCTTTGGTTTCTACGTAAGAAGCCTTAGTCTTTTCTTCATCGTTTATGTAGCAGTCTGCAACGCCTATACCACCTATATGAATTTCGCCAACGGTGTTTAATGGACACTGTCTTAAGTCGTTAGATAGTATATACATGGTCTGATTTGCTAAAGGTCTACCGTATGGTATGCTACTTAAACTGCTATCACGAGCTACTATAGGGTGATATATAGACCATATAGAACCTTCAGTTGCACCGCCTAAGCTGATAGGCTTACAGTTTGGGAAACGTGTTTCTATTTCTTTAGGAAGTGTAGTAGGTATCCAGTCACCACTCATTAGGCATAGTCTTAAAGAGTGGATAGGTTCATAGTCTTTAATAAGTCCGCATTCACTGACTAATAGGTTCATTATAGCTGGAACGCTATTGAATATAGTAATATGTTCGTTTCTTAAAGTTTCTAATACGTTACGAATATCTCTAACTTCTGGAACTATTACCAATTCTGCACCAGAACTTAACGCTCCAAAGATGTCATATACTGACAGGTCAAAACAGAATGAAGTTACACATATAATCTTATCGTTAGAGTTTACGTTCCACTTTTGATTTACGTCTATTACCGTATTGCATACGCCTTGATGTGTAATAGCTACGCCCTTAGGTTCACCCGTACTACCAGATGTGAATATTATATACGCTATGTTAGTACAAGGAACGTCTACAGGTTCAAACGGTCTGCAATCGCTTAAAGATACCGTATCTATTATACTCTTATTGATGTACTGTTTGCAGTTACTCTTTTTTAAGATGTAGTTTACACGTTCGGTAGGATAGTCTGCATTTATGGTAACATAAGTAGCTCCACACTTTAGAACGCCTAACATATTAACTATAGTGTATACGTTTCTTTCGGTGCATATACCTACGCAATCCCCTAAAGATACACCCTGTTCAGAAAGTATATTAGCAACCTCATTAGATAGGATATCTAACTGACCAAACGTTAAAGTAGTAGCGTCATCTTTTACAGCTACTTTATCGGCATACTTAGTATAGTTATCTTTTAGTAGTCTGTTAAGATTGGTAACTGGAATATCTTCCTTAGTGTCGTTATAGTCTTTTAGAACCTCTATATCGTGTGGTGGTAGACTATAAAATTCTTCTGGAATACTACCTTCTTCAGTGATACTGTTTAGTACCCCTATGAACTTATCGAACATATAGTTGATAGCGTACTCATCGAATAGTTGCGTTACATAGTCCCAAGTTACGAATAGAGAACCGTCCCTTTCCATAGCCTGACAGTCTATAAATACCTGTGGTGTCTGACTAAAGCTATACTTAACGTCACCAAAGTTAGTAATAGAGTCGAAAGTATCTTCACCTAATAGCATACTGGTGAATACGTATGGCATTAAAGCCTTATCACCTGCATTGTTGATTTTAGCAACTTCTCTAATAATTTCAGTACCGTCGAACATACGATGCTTAAACGACCTTAATATACTATTCTTTACGCTTTCGGCGTAGTTCCAAAAGTCGTTATTGTAAGAGTTTAAGTGTTCTAACTCTATAAGCATAACGGAAGTGAAGTCACCTATAACTTTAGTTAGGTCTAAGCCCTTACCTTTTCGACTAACTGGTCTATCGGAAATCGGCATATTTATGGTAAAGTTATCCTGATTGCTCCAAAAACCTAATACCATAGCATAAGCAGTAAGAATAGCCGTAGTAGGTGGAACGTCTTTAACCTTAGATACTTCCTTAATACGTTCCCAAACTTTAGGGTCTAAACGACAGCTTAAACGCTTAGTAGTAGGAATACACTCTATGCCTACCGACTTAGTAGGAACGTTAGGTGCAGGAGGTATTTCGTCTACACGGTTTAGCCAATACTCCTTATCTGTAGCGTATCTTTTGCTACTTTTTTGACTTTCTTTAAGTTCCACATACTTAGAAAAGTCATCTTGTAGAGTAGTAACCGTATCGTTTACGTCGCAACCCTTTTTGAGTTCGTCTAATAGTATGCCCAAACTGAACGCATCGGCTACGAGCATATCCGCATAGCAGAATATATAAGAGGTACTATCGGTTAGTTGTGCAAGACTAAACATAAAAGTATACTCTTTGGATAGTATCTTCTGTTGAAATTCTTCTCTAACCTCTAAAATACGTTCTTGTTGCTCTTGTGGAGTTAAGCCTGTAAGGTCATAAAATGGAACGGTACTATAAGGATAGTCTTCTACGTCTATAATAGTCTGTTCTTGAAGGCTATCTATAGACGCTCTTAACATAGGCTGATAAGCCACTAAGTTATTTAGCGAACGTTCAAAGTCCTTGTGTTTAAGATTAGTTTCAAATTCGTAGTATACATAGGTAGGTACTCCACCAAGTTCAAAGTTAGGATTTCTACCCATATAGTACGCTTTTTGAATATTAGTCAATGAAAACTTTTTGGAATTGCTAACTATTTTATTCATTTATGCAGTCCTTTCACATATAGTTTTAACGTTTAGGTCGTCACAGATACTGTCGAACACTTCAGCACTCTTAGAGTTTATAAAAAAGTGTCCATCGTTAAACTGATTAATTTTAAACTCTCTGCCAGCATACTTAGACCAAGCCTCTAAACTTTCGTTAGAAAACTCATCTTTAACGCCGTTCATTACCGATACGTTGCAGTCAAAAGTATCAAGTTTTTTAGTAGCCTTATACTTAGCAAGTATAGTATAGTCGGCTCTAAGTATAGGTAAGAAGAAGTTTAATATTTCGGGATAAGCTAAAACCTCTTTAGATATACCACCATAGTTTATAATCATCTGTTTAAATTCACTGTCCGTCATAGAAGATACGTCTACGTCGTAGTCTTTGCACTCTGGTGAGCAGTTTCCAGAAAAGAATATATGTACTGGTTTACGCTCTATGCTAACGTCGTTGAATAGTCTGTTAGCCACTTCAAACATAATCCAACTGCCCATACTGTGACCGAATAGTGCATATTCGGAAGTGTTGGTAGATAGATACTCTTTAATATAAGAGTATACATCTTCTACCGCTTCGTCAAAGTTAGAGTATAGACTATCTTTTAACCTTGCACCGTGTCCCGAAAGTTCTATAGGTACTACTTCAACGTCTTCCGAAAGACCTTTCCAGCCATTGTATATATTGGCTGAACCTCCTGCATAGCTTACACAGAATAATAACATAACACTATAAACCCCCTTAATATAGTTAAAACTCAATATCTTTAGCGGATATTCTATTTTCGTTTATGTAGTCTTTACTAATGCAACCGTCTTTAATCTTTATGATACGGTGAACCATATCTTTAATAGCTACGTTGTGAGTAACTATTAGCATAGTAGTTCCGTACTTTGCGTTTACCTCTTCTAATAGCATTAGTATTTCTTTAGAAGTTTTACTATCCAAAGCACCAGTAGGTTCATCACATAGTAGTAGCTTAGGATTTTTAATCAAAGCTCTTGCTATGGCACAACGTTGTTGTTGACCTCCTGATAGCTGAAATGGAAACTTATCTTGATGGTCGGTTAGACCTAAAGTATCTATTAAGTCCTTCATATTTAAAGGATTATCTGTTAGATATTCACACACTTGAATATTTTCCTTAACGGTTAAGTTAGGTATTAGATTATAAAACTGAAAGATAAACCCTAAATAGTCACGTCTATAGTTAGATAGCTTTTTGCTCGATAGCTTAGAAATATCTAAGCCATCGATACTTATAGAACCACTATCTACGGTATCAAGTCCGCCAATCATATTTAAGAATGTAGACTTACCTGAACCACTCTGTCCTAATATAACACACATTTCGCCTTTATTAATATTGGTTGAAATACCTTTTAAAACCTGTACAGTATTACCAGCCGAACCATAACTTTTTTTGATATCTGACACGGTTAAAAACATAGTATATTTACTTCCTTTCCTACTATTCTCTATCCTTTAGTACTTCTACAAGAGATATCTTCTTTAGGTATCTATTTAGTAAAAAGTCTATAATAGCGTATGTAACTAATACTATAGCTATTAATACTACGTACATACCAAACGACCAAGCTAAATCCATACCCGCATTTACGTTAGTTACTAACGAAGGATATATAGCATTTATAATCACTCGTGAAATTGGAATACCTATTATTAAAGTAGCTAATACAGTATAAAAGTTTCCGTTTAAGTATAACTTCTTAACTTCTTTATCGTTATAACCGAATATCTTAATTAATGAGATATTAAACGAAGCCTTATCTATCATAAGTTTTAGTAGTAGATACATAACTATTACGAATATTACTATAGATATTGCTAATATCATAACTATCATGTCTTGCATCATGTTCATAAATATGTCTGCTACTGCGTCTATATCGTCGTATGTGATTACGTTGTTAATTCTACCACTTTCGATATCAAGTTCTTGATTAGATAGTAGAGTGTTAAAGTAATCATCTTCTTTATTGAATAGGTCACGCATAGCGTCTATATCCATAAATACGTACAGTCCGTTAGAGTATTGAACTACTCCCTTTACGGTTAAAGCATAGCTAATGTTATCTATATTATTCTTTAATACTATAGTATCGCCAGTCTTCCAACCAAACTTAATCTGTGCGGAAGAAGATATATATACTTCATCTTTAGCGGTATCGGATACGTCAAAGTCGAAGTATTGGCTATCCTTTTGTATACCTTGAAGGTTAGTTTCCAAGTCAGAACCTAATAGATTAAAGTAAGCATATAGTCCCTCAGTATAAGCACTCTCAGAATTTTCTGGAACTTCATCTGGTGGGAACTTCAAAGTATACATATACTGATACTTAATATCATCAGTAGTATGTAAGGTCATATTATGTATACTTGAATATATGGTAAATGAGAATACCATTAACAGTATAGAAATAAATATACCAAAGAATAGAGTAATATTCCCCCTAAATTCACGCATAAACTGTCTAATTTGGAACTTGTTAATAAACTTCATGTTCTTTAGGTCTACGTTGGAAATGTTAGTCTCTTTTCTTTCTTTTCTGAGTAACTGTAGTGGCGAACAGTTTAACCTTTTATTAATTACTAATACGTTTACTGCCCAAGTTACTAATACTGGTGCTACTATACCATATACTATTAAGTATAATGGATATACGTATTGCACCTCACCATAAGAGTAGTACGAAGCACTTGAACCCGTCTGTGTACTTGCCAAAGCAAAACCTATTATAGTACCCAATACACCACCTGCCAACGATACTAATATTGGTAGTCTTAAAAAGTGTTTTAATAACTCTTTTTGATTGTAGCCTAAAGCATATAAAGCACCTATTATTTTGCTTTCGTTATCTATGTTGTGTATCATGAATACCGAGATTACGTAGGCTATCATTACTAATACTACTATACCAGCAAATATAGCTGACATCTTATTAGTATTAGTATCGTCTTCATAGTCCCAAATACGAGAGTTATCTCTATCTTCTACAAAGGATATTAGGTTTTGATAGCTAAAGTCGAAGTATTCGTCTAATAGTTCGTCCACGCTGTCTTTTAGTTCAGTAACGCCGTCATTTAAAGAGTTAGCACCGTCTAATAGTTCGTTAGACTTATCGTATATTTCGTTAGATGCGTCGCTTAGTTCTTGAACACCGTCTAATAGTTCGTTGGTGTGTTCGTATAGTTCCTTAGAACCGTCGTATACTTCTTTAACACCGTCAGTGTATGAGATTATTCCGTCATAGAACTTTTTAAAGTCGTTTAGTGAAGTTAGAGTATCACTAATTTGAGTCTTAACAGAACTCTGTACTAAGTTATTAGCGTTGTTGTATATTCTGTTAAGTTCAGCTTGATAGTTATCTATAGTAAGTGAAGCCTCTATTCCGTTAGCCTGTAGTTGAGTATTAGCTATACTTAGTAAAGAGTTGAACACCTCTTTTGCTCCTGATACTAAACTATCACTGTTGGAGTCTAACTGTCCCAAACCTGAAGATAGTGTATTAGCACCGTCTTTTAACTGTTGTGTGCCACTGATTAGTGTACTACAACCACTTCCTACTTCTGCTACAGAACTTGTATAGGTTTGTAATCCAGAATAGAAAGTATTATAACTATCTAATTGACCTTTAGCCTCTAATATCTGTTGTGCTACGTCTGGCGATACTGGTAGTATCTTTTGATATAGGTCGTCTAATACTGTAGCGTAGTTATCTACTGTTAGAGTAACGTTGGCATTCATACTATTTAGACTATCTTGGGTCTGTTGTAGTAATGCCTGAAATACTTGATTAGCTCCACCGTTTAATGATGAGTTGTTACTAACTATAGCCTGTACTCCGCTATTTAAAGAGTTTACTCCATTAGTTAGTGTATCTGTACCGTTGTACAAGTCTTTAGAACCTGAATACGCTTGTGATACTCCGTCGGTATAAGATATCACTCCATTATAGAAAGTAGCATAGTCGTTTAGACTGTCTCTTAAAGAAGATATTTCTTTACGGACTTCATCAGCAAGTGGAGTGTTAGTTCCACTAATTAGACTGTTCAACTCTTTTTGGTAGTTGTCTTTGGTAAGTTTTACAGATACTCCATTTTCCTCTAATTGGGAAGATACCATATCTAATAGAGAGGTAAACACGTCGTTTGCACCATTAACGAGTTCTTCGTTGTGGTCGTATAGTTCAGCAGTACCGTCGTATAAAGACTTAATACCGTCGCAAAGGTCGTCTGAACCGTCTTTTAGAGTAGTAGTAGCGTCTAAGAGGTCTACTGCACCGTCACGGAACTGTTTAACTGCGTCGTTGATATCGTCGTTACCGTCGGAAAGTTGTTTTACGCCGTCTTTTAGGTCTATCTTGACCTTTTCAACGTCGTCTATAATCTCCTTCATGTACTTGTTTTCTACTTGAGTAGTATCTAATTCCATATCTTTAAGATACTCTCTTAACTCTTTGGAAGTAGCACCGTCTTTTAGTTTGTAGGTGTAACAATACTCTTCACCTACTGAAAGTTTGCTATCGGATACCATAGTTTCGTAAGCATCAGAAGTTACAAAACAAGTACCAAACTTAGTAGCGTCTGCACCCACGTCTGCGATATTCTTTTTAACTAAGTTATAATCAGAAGTAAATCCCAAACCTGTGATAGTATAAGTATAACTACCCAAAGTAATAGTATCGTTTACAGAATATCCGTTTGCAAGTGCGTAGTTGTTTTCAAGTACTATTTCGTCGTCAGCCTCAGCTAAACGACCTTTCGATAATTGTACCAAGTCTATCTTCTCTCTATTTTTGAACACTCTTAAAGAAGAACCGTCTTCTAAGGTGTACGAAATATAGAAAGTTTCTTGTAAGTCTATGTTCATATTAGCTATGTCAGTCTTGTTGTCGTCGGTAAGTGGAACGAACACAGAAAACTCTCCGTCTTCCAAGTTGGTAGTTATATGATTTTCTTCACAAGTATGAAGAATACTATCCGCAGAAGATACCATACTAATAATAGCCGTCATACTCATAGCTATTAATAGGAATAACGCTCCGTACCTAACCTTATTGTTGAGTAGTTCACGGGGTATTCTTCTGTTCAGGATTAACTTTTTCTTCATCTAAATAAATCCTCCCCAGTATTAGCCAATGCTAACTTAATTGCAATAGGATATGTCACCATGTAGGTGATATATCCCATTGATAGTTTTACATATTTTCTTTTATATACTTAGCAATCATTTCGACTGTTATAGCCTGACCCAGATTAAGTTCTTGGTTCATATCTATGCCAAAGTCGTCTTGAATGTTTACAAATAGTTGAACTATTACTATACTATCTGCACCAAGTTCTTCTACTAAGTTAGCATCGGAAGGTATCTTATCCACGTCTACGTTTAGTAGTACTGATAGCTTTTCCTTTAAGTATAGTTCTATCTCTTCTAAAGTCTGTAATCTATTCATAATATATACTATCCTTTCAAAGTAACTTCTTTAATATTAGTAGTGTTTTTGCTTAGAGTATCCTTAATATTTTTAATAGAAACCTCACCTTTAGTAGTAAGCGGTAGCTTACTATTAGATACTAATACTTTAGATATCTTTTTATGTATAGGTAGTACGGAATTTCTTTCTATAATGACCTGTTTGATAGTACTATCTATATCTGCACCGTCTTTTAAGTATAGTATCAATGTAGGTTTTTCGTCTATACCGAATATACAGAACTGTTCTACATAGTCACTTAGTACTTCAAAGTGTTCCATAAGTTCTTCTGGATATACGTTTTCTCCACCGTCGTTGATTATAACGTTCTTATCTCTGCCCACATAAAAGATTTCTCTATTGGATACTTTAAATAGGTCGCCAGTAGAATAGTAAGTATCTTTATATAGTGGTAACTTTTCCACTACACCGTCTTTTAATACGCCATAGAACATACTATCCGACCTTACCATAAGTTGACCGAAACCATCTTCTAATAGTGTATCGTCTTCCTCGTTGAGTACCTTAACTATTGAGTTGCTATCTATTGGATATCCAACATACTCACTTGAACCGTACTTAGCGGAGTTTCCTATAGATAGTATACCTATTTCGGTCATGCCATAACCGTTAAGAAAACTTATTCCTAACTTTAAGTACTCATCTATAGTAATGCTATCTATCTTAGCACCTGCGTTGATTACTATCTTTAGCGTATCACCGAACAGTCTTCTAAATGAGGCTCTATCTAAAGTTTTAAAAGTACCTCGGCATAGTCTTAAGAACGCCTTCAAATACGCTGGTACAGATACCGTTAAGAATACCTCTTCTTCCTTAATAGTCTGAATGATACCCATTATGTTCATCTGTTTAGGTAATACTACAGTATACTGTAACTGCCATATAGCTAAAGTAGCCCCAAAGCCTGTACAGTGTCTAAAAGGTAAGAACGATAGCACATTATACTTAGCGTCTTCGCCTAAGTTGAACATATCTATTATGGCTTCATCACTGGAGATAAACCCAGCTATAGAGGAAGTCTGTCTACTCAGTGCATACGCATTGAATACGAATATCTTAGCGTTGCCAGTAGTACCAGAAGTGCAAAACGCTATACTATCTGCCCAGTTATCCTCTGCCGTATCCTGTTCAGGATTGCTTGAGATTAACTCTAAATAGTCTATAGTTGCTACGTCTTTTACGTCTATTGGAGTATCTACTACTATAGCCTTCAAGTCTGCTTGAGCGACATAGTTAGCCAATAGTACGTCAGGAACGTTTTCGTCTAACAGAAGTACTCTATAGCCACTCTTCAAGATACCGAACACTATAGCAAACCAAAACGGATTGTTTTTGCACTTGATACCTACCCAACTACCTAAAGATATCGACTTTAATAGTTCAGTTACTCTACAAGATATACTATCTATATAGTGTATGTAGTCGGTATTGCTTAATACTACTCTGTTTCCGTTTTGATAGTATATTAAAAAGTTTTTATTATTACTCTCTACGAAGATTTGATGGTATAAGTCTTTAAAACCAAACATTAATGTATTCCTTTCGTACTAAAACTTAGCCAATATAGCACCTGCACTGATACCCACTGCACCACCATAGAATAGTACTGTATCACCTTTTTTAAGTTTACCAGTAGATACTGCTTCGTAAGTAGCTAATGGAATGTTACTTGCGCCTACGTTACCATACTTTTCCACTACGCTTATAACCTTTTCAGGGTTCATGTGCATCTCTTTGATTACGTTAGTAGCTACCCACTTCGCAACCTGAGATGGTACTAAGCAGTCTACATCGTCTAAAGTCAAGCCAGTAGCACCGAATATCTTAGGGAAAGCCTCGCCTACTGCTGTAACTTGCATATCTATAATCTCCTTAGTAGTACCAGGGATATACATCTTTTCAGGGTCTCTTGGATACATCACGCCACCACCCCATACTACGTTATTCTTCCACTTTTCGGAATACGTATGGAAATAAGTCTTTAGAATACCGTTAGGAGTATCGCTTTCTTCTGCTTGTAGTACGAACGCACCACCGCCGTCACCTAAAGATAGTGTTACGGGAGCTCTTTGCATCATTTCCTTTTTGTCGTCGTAGTCGAACTTAGTCCATCTTGACATAGCTTCACCCGATACTACTAATACAGTCTTAGCCTTGCCCGACTTAATAAAGCTATCGGCTACGTCTACACCAGAAATAAAGGCATTACAAGCGTTCTTGATATCGAATACGAACGCATTACGAACGTTTAGCTTATCTGCTACTACGTTAGCGGTAGCCGGTTCGGCGAAGTCGTGAGTAACGGAACAGAATAGTAAAGCGTCTACTTCGGAAGGGTCTATACCTGCGTTTTCTAAAGCCTGTTTACCTGCTTTGTAGGCTAAGTCGGAAGAGTATTCACCGTCGGCTACGTAGTGACGAGTTTCACAACCTGTTAGCATCTTGCATAGTCCATAGTGAAGACCAAACTTTTCATAGTTAGCTAACTTTTCAGCCTCTTGACTGGTAACTAATCTTTCAGGTAGGTTGATACCGATACCTTTAATAACAGAATTTATCATCTATGCACCCTCCTATTACTTTAAGCTACTAATTAGAGCTTCTATAGTGTTTACTGTATCGAACTGACTAAGTTCAATTTCGTCTATAGGGATAGTAACGTCGAACTTCTGTTCAAACTCGGATATTAAGTTAATAATATCAAAGGAGTCTATATAACCACCTGCTATTAACTGTAGACTATCGTCTATCTCACAGTTTTCTAAATCTTCCACGTTTTCGATTAATATTGCTTTAATATCTTCTTTCATAGTATAAACCTCCGTTATTCTGCTATATTCTTAGTACACGCCATAATATCGTCTAAAGATATTCTTAAACTTTCTAAAGGCTTAACAAAGTCTTGTATAGTTATAGGCGTGCTTATTAACTGTTCAGCACGTTCACGAGCCATTTCACCTGAACGAATTAAGTCGCTAAATTCGGTTTCATGTTGAGAGTATCCAAACTGTTTCATAGCTAAGTATTGGGATATAAAGTTGAACGAACAGTTAGTTGAGTTAGTAGGCCAACTATTCTGTGGAACTTTAAACTTCAACTTTTCTTTAATTAACTTAACTATGGTATCTTCATCATAGTCTAAGTACTTAAATGGGGATATCTGTACTATTCCCTTATAGTGTTTTAAAGAGTACGCTACAGGATTTTTAATGATATCTATTAAGTACTTGCAGTCTTCGTGCTGACTTAAAACTTCTAAAGTGTTTTCATCTGACTTATCGAATATCCAAGATAGTTCATTCTGCTTTAAGTAAGACTGTCCCTTAGTGTAGCCACCTAATATTAGTTGAATGCCATACTGTTTGCATATATCCTTGATTAAGACTTCTAATAGTATGTGACATACTCTACAATAGTAGATAGGCTTAGTACTTGCTATAAAGTATCTAAAAATCTTCTTCATTTCGTTAGTACGGAACATTAAACAGTCTACGTCTAATATATCGGTAGCGTTTTGGATGTTATCGTACATATCAGGTAGAGAAAATCCGTTATCTATGAATACTGCTAAAGGTTTTAAACCTAATTCATGAGCAGTATATAACGTCATTATGCTATCCTTACCGCCCGATACTGCTACTACACAGTCATACTTGCTACCGTTATCACGATACTTTGCTATCTTTTTTAAGAAGATAGCCTTTTTTTCTTCAGGGGACTTATCTTCAAAAGAGATAGTATGTTGTGCTTTGATAGTCTGATTTAATTCCTTAAACGTTTTACACGACGTACATACACCGTTAGCATCAAGTTCTATATGGTTAAGAGTTTCTGGCATTATGCAACAGGAACATCTTTTAACTGGTACGTTTAAGTTTTGCTTTAAGTCCATGTGTATCCTCCTTATAGGGTAACGTACTTAGAAATTTCTTCTTTAGTAGCACTATCCCATTTAGATACGTCTAAGCCCTTTTGTGATAGTAACGCATAGGTTAAACGTTCTATACCGAATGCAAAGCATGAACTATGACAGTAAGCGTCGGTTTCGTCTGTCTTTATGTTATACACTTTAGTGAAGTGTGTTCTATGGAAGTTAGCAGAACTACAAGAGATGTAAGTATCGCTATTAGGTATTAACCACTTGAACTCTCTCTTGGAGTCTCCTAAGATTTGGAATAACTGTAACTTTTTATAGTTGCTTGCAAAGAAAGAGTCGTTAGCAGTATCTATCTTGCAGTTTATATTAAAGGTTTCGTCCCAGAACTTCCACAATGCGTAAGCCTTTTCTATGTAAGCCTTAGCTTGCTTTGGAGTACCTACGAATACGTATTCCTTCATGTAAAACTCGTTTAGACGGGATAGTTCCTTTACGTTGTTACCTTCGTTACGGAAGCACTTACCCGATACTAAAAAGCACTTAGGGGCTTCTTGACTAATACGAGCATCTCTTAGGAATGGGTATATAGGAACGCAAGCGGCGGTTCTTAATACGTTAGTAGGAGTTTTAATTTCGTTTAAGATAGTCCTATCGGATATACCGTTTTTAGCGAACCTATCTATAACGTTAATGTCACTCTTCATGGTAGTTTGGAACATTATATGGTGTGGAAAAGTTTCAAAATACTTACCTTCGTCGTAGTCGTCTACTGGAGTAAGTATAGGAACTTCGTACTCTTGCTTTTCAAGATTAGGAAATAGCTTTTCTATGCTATCTTCAACCTTTTTACAGAAGTATTTAAACACCTTTAGATAGATACCACTGTAAGCAAAAGCTCCACTACTAATAGGCTTTACTATGCCTAACTTTAGCATCTCTTCAAAGATGTTCATAGTGTTAATAGTTTCACGGTTAGTGTAGTCTTCGATGGTTTTAATTTGAACCTTATCGCCAACGTTCTTTAGCTTAACCTCAATCATGTTTTCAAGAAACTTAACACTGGTTACGATTTCCTCTTCGGAAGTACCTTCATAAGCGATATTAACCTTGTTACCTTCTACAGAGATATCAGTTACATACTCTGAAATGTAGGATAACATTTCTACAAAAAAGGTTCTATCACTCTCAGGAATATTTTCTAAATTATAGATATAGTTACACATTACAGTTTAAAATTCCTTTCCTTGAGATATATTTATTAATAGGAGTTTTTTATCTTCTCCTTTTTTTTCTATTACTATGTTGTTATCTTCAAAAGATACCCTATCTTTTGAACTTACTTCACCCTCGGAATGTGGAAGTATCTTATAGTTATTCCAAATATAGGTTGAAGTATCTAACTTTAGTTTAGGCTTGTTTAGTACTTCTAACTTGCCATAGTCCATAGCACGCATAAAAGCTGACATCTTATCAAAAGACCAATCAAGGTTAATATATCCGTTATTAGGAACGTCTTTAATCTTGTGCATATTTAAGTACGTATTAGGTTGCTGACGTGTTCTAATAGCACCCATGATAAACATATCCGAAAACTCTAAGAACGTCTTATACGCTACGTCGCACTGTTTTTTTAGCAGTTTTAACGAAGAGATATTAGCGTCTAAAGGTATAGTCTTTTGGCTTATAATGTCGCCAGTATCTATAGTTTCGGAGATGATATGCCAAGTAATACCCGTTTCGTCGTCCATATCGAATATACTCCAAGCCTCGGCATTCATGCCCTTATGCTTAGGTAGTAACGCATTATGATAGTTTATTCCAAAAAAGTTTGGATTGTTGGTGACACTCTTAGGAAAGATATAAGTATTTACCGCACTAACCACCATAACAAAGTGTTCTTTAAGGTCCGCCTCTAATTGAGCGGTCATCTCTTTAGAATTGAATAGATGGTAAGGAATGTCCTTTATAGCACATAGTCCTTGTACCGAAGAATAGTCGGAGATTTTATGTTCATATACCGAAACGTCTAAACTATTACCCTTTAAGTATTCAGCAATCTTAACTGCTAACTTGCCAGAACCGACTACTACAAACTTTTTGTCCATATTCTTCTCCCCTTATTGAATGGTATGCTACTCTTTAGGTATGTGGTGGGATTAACCTATTAAGTATAAAGCTATTTAGTGGTAACGTTAGTACAAGAGTACAAAGCATTATAACTTAATAGGTACACCACACTTTAAGAGTATGTTCTGTATTAATATGGTTTCAGTCCCTTTCGATAGTTAGTCAACGCTAACCAGATACACAATATTAAAATGAAAATACTGTATCTATTTTCATCTTTTAGACTATATCAATTAGCCTCTGCTAACTGATATAAGTATACCATTATTACCCTGTGTTAGTCAATGCTAACTTAAACCCTAAATACTTTTTGTGTACTTTGAATAATATTATTCAAAAAAGGATAGCATAAACAGTATAATAGTATGATACTTTTAAAAATCAATCATCGGTTTAGGCATATTGCACAATTTTTTTGAATATTGTTTGTGTATTCATACAAAGTTACCCGTTAATGAAATATTTTGAAAGAAAATGATTGACTTTCTAAAAGGTATGTGGTATTATAATATCAAGATAAATCAAAAACAATCAAAAACGTTCATTTAAAAGGGTGATATTAAATGTTAGCAGAAAAAAGACACGCTATTATTTTAGAAACGGTCAACAGACAAAAAAGTGTAAACCTATCGGAACTATGCCAACTACTCAATACTTCCGAATCTACTATTAGAAGAGATTTGACCATATTAGCTAATATGGGAAAGTTGGTTAAGGTTCATGGTGGTGCAGTCTCAATAGACGATAGCTTTTTTAACGAAGAAAGCAACGTAGAAGAAAAGTCTAAACTGTTCACTAACGAAAAGATAGCCATTGCTAAGTATTCAGCCTCTATGATAGATAGTGGAGACTTTATATTCATAGACGCTGGAACTACTACAGAAAAGATGATAGACTACATCCCAAATAAAGACGTTACCTTTGTAACTACAGGCTTTATTAACGCTAAAAAGTTAGCTCAGCGTGGATTTAAAGTATACATTCCGGGGGGAAAGATAAAACTCACTACTGAAGCTATAGTAGGTGCAGAGTGTGTACTATCTTTAAAAAACTACAACTTTACTAAGAGTTTTATAGGCGTAAACGGAATATCTTTAACTTCTGGATTTTCTACACCTGACGTGGACGAAGCCAAAGTTAAAACCGCCGTTATCGAAAATAGCAGAACGGTATACATATTAGCAGACCATTCTAAGTTCGATAAGATAACCTCGGTTACTTTTGCTCAACTAAACAAAGCACAGATAGTCACCGATAGACTATTGGACAAAAAATATCTATTTAAAACCAATATCAAGGAGGTTCTTTAATCTATGATTTACACTATTACTTTTAACCCTGCTATAGACTATGTAGTTCATGCCGACGACATAGTAGTGGGTGCTACCAATCGTTCTAAAGATGAAAGAGTATACTTTGGTGGCAAGGGTATTAACGTATCTATAGTACTAAGCGAACTTGGAATACAGTCTAAAGCGTTAGGCTTTGTAGCTGGATTTACTGGTGAAGCTATAGAAGAAGGTATCGCTAAACAAGGCATAGTTACCGACTTTGTACACCTTAAAGACGGATTTTCACGTATCAACGTTAAGATAAAGTCCAAACAAGAGACCGAAATTAACGGTCAAGGTCCTAAAATTTCCCAATCGGATATCGATAGCCTATTTAAAAAGTTAGACGAAGTTCAAGACGGCGATATGGTAATACTTGCAGGTAGTATTCCTAATAGTCTACCAAGCAATATGTACGAAAACATTCTGGAATACTTAAAGTCTAAAAAGGTCAAGTTCGTAGTAGACGCTACTAAAGACCTACTCCTAAACGTACTAAAGTACAGACCATTCCTAATCAAACCTAACAACTTTGAACTTGAAGAAATATTCAACGTTAAGCTAAACTCAGTAGAAGAAGTTTCAACGTACGCTAAAAAGTTAAAAGAAATGGGTGCAGTAAACGTATTGGTATCTATGGCGGGCGACGGTGCTATACTAATAGATGAACATAACAACACTCACGTATGCGGAGTATGTAAGGGTACAGTCAAAAACTCTGTAGGTGCTGGCGACTCTATGGTAGCTGGATTTGTAGCAGGTTCTATCAATGGCGACTACGAATACGCTCTTAAACTCGGTACTGCTACTGGTGGTGCTACTGCCTTTTCTGACGGTTTAGCTACTAAACAGACTATCTTTGAACTACTAAAACAACTATAATACAAAGGAGGCATATATATGAGAATCGTTGACCTACTTAGCAAAGAGAGTATACTATTAAACGGCTCACCTAAAGATAAAGCAGACGCTATCAATATGTTAGTAGACTTACAAGTAAAGGGTGGAAAGATAGCCGATAGAGAAAAGTATAAAGAAGGCATTCTTGCAAGAGAAGAAATGGGTTCTACAGCAGTTGGAGAAGGTATTGCTATACCTCACGCTAAGAGTATCGCAGTACTACAACCTTCGTTAGCTGCTATGACCGTTCCAAACGGTGTAGACTATGAGGCTTTAGACGACGAACCTTCTAACCTACTATTCATGATAGCCGCTCCTAATGACGGTGGCGACGTTCACTTAGAAGTACTATCAAGACTGATGACCATTCTAATGGACGAAGACTTTAGAGAAAGACTTCTTTCAGCTACGAGCAAAGACGAATTTTTGAAGATAATAGACGATATGGAAAGAGAGAAGTTTCCAGACGAACCTAAACCACAACCACAAGCCTCTAACGAAAGTGGTTATAGAGTGTTAGCCGTTACAGCCTGTCCTACTGGTATCGCTCATACCTACATGGCTGCCGAAGCTCTTGAAAAGACTGGTAAAAAGTTAGGAATATCTATCAAAGTAGAAACTAACGGTTCAGGCGGTGCTAAAAACGTCCTAACTAAGGACGAAATAGAACACTGCGACGGCATCATAGTAGCAGCCGACAAGACCGTAGAAATGGCTCGTTTTAATGGCAAAAAGGTTATAAGCACTAAAGTTTCCGACGGTATCAAAATTCCTGAAGAATTGATTAATCGAATAGTTTCGGGAGATGCTCCAATATATCATCATAGTGGTGCAGTAACAGAGAGTTCTTCCACTAACGACGAAAGTTTAGGAAGACAGTTATACAAGCACTTAATGAACGGTGTATCTAATATGTTACCTTTCACGGTAGCAGGTGGTATATTCATAGCGTTAGCGTTCTTGATAGACTCTTTAATGGGTGCGCCTCAAGATGCAAACTTTGGTACTCATACAGCAGTAGCAAGTTTCTTTAAGAACATCGGCGGTTATGCGTTCAGCTTTATGATACCAGTATTAGCAGGTTATATAGGAAAGTCTATAGCAGACCGTCCAGGATTTTTAGTCGGTTTAGTCGGTGGATACTTAGCCACTTTAGGTTCTACATTCGCTAACATTGGCGGAGACGTTCCATCAGGATTTTTAGGAGCTCTATTTGCGGGCTTCGTAGGTGGATATCTAATGCTTGGTGTAGAAAAGCTATGTAACGGTCTACCAAAGTCTTTAGAAGGTATCAAACCTGTACTGATATATCCATTAGCAGGTTTGGGATTAATAGCTATAGTAATGTGTGCAATAAATCCATTTATGGGACTAATAAACAATGGTTTAACCAACCTATTAAACACCATGGGTGGTAGCAGTAAGATAGTATTAGGTTGCGTATTAGGTGGAATGATGTCCATAGATATGGGTGGTCCATTCAATAAGGCAGCTTACGTATTCGGAACTGCTGCAATAGCTTCAGGAAACTACGATATCATGGCTGCCGTTATGATAGGCGGTATGGTACCACCTATAGCTATAGCACTATCGACTACATTCTTCAAAAAGAAGTGGACAGAAGACGAAATCAAAAACGGTCCAGTAAACTACATTATGGGTTTAAGTTTCGTAACCGAAGGTGCTATACCTTATGCAGCGTCTGACCCATTAAGAGTAATTCCTGCTTGCTTAGTAGGTGCTATGGTATCTGGTGGACTTTCAATGGCTTTTAACTGTACATTAATGGCACCTCATGGTGGAATATTCGTATTCGCCGTAGTAGGAAATTGGCCTTTATACTTACTATCCTTAGTGATAGGTTCTCTAATTGGAATGTTACTACTTGCAGTCCTAAAAAAAGACGTAGTTAAGTAGTATAATAAGTTATATACTAAAAATATTTAAATTTAAACTTAAGGAGTTGTTTTTTATGTTATCACAAACAGTAACAGTAGTAAATGCACAAGGACTTCATATGCGTCCAGCAGGTCTATTAGCAGCCGAAATGAAAAAGTTCAAGGGTTGCAACGTAACTTTAAAGGCTAACGGCAAGGATATCAAAGCCACTGCTATTATGCAGATTATGTCAGCAGGTATCAAAAGCGGTACTTCTGTAGAGATAGTATGCGACGGCGAAAACGAACAGGAAGCTCTAAACAAGGCTGTGGAGATGTTCCAAAACGGCTTCGGCGAATAGTAGATTTTACACTAAACGATATGCTATATACCGTACAGCAGTTAGCCTGTTGTACGGTGTTTTAAAAGACTAAGGAGGTTCTATTATGACTGAATATACTGGAAAAGGCGTATACGGTGCTATAGCTATAGGAAATATTAAAGTGTTTAAACGCCAAAAACTTACTATTACTAAGACTACCATTACAGATGTAGAAAACGAAATACTAAGAGTTACTAAGGCTAAAGAAAGCTCTATGGCTCAACTACAACAGATTTACGAAAAGGCTTTAAAGGACGTTGGAGAGGAAAATGCTCAAATATTCCAAATCCACCTACTACTACTCGACGATGAGGACTATAACCAATCTATAGTAGATACTATAGAGTCCCAAAAGGTAAACGCTGAGTATGCCGTATCAGTGACTGCCGAAACTTTTTCTAATATGTTCAGTTCTATGGACGACGACTACATGAAGGAAAGAGCCATAGATATTAAGGATATTTCCAACAGACTAATATCTAACCTTATGGATGAAGGCGGTAACGATAGCAACTCTAACGAAAAGGTTATAGTATGTGCCGACGACTTAGCTCCAAGTGAAACCGTACTATTGGATAAGGATAGGGTTCTTGCATTCGTAACGGCTTACGGCTCTTCTAATTCGCATACTTCCATACTTGCCAGAAGTATGAACATTCCAGCAGTAATAGGCGTAGGACGACAGTTCTTAGACGCTATCAAAGACGGCGACCACGCTATAGTAGACGGTTACTCAGGTAAAGTATACTTAAATCCAAACGATGAAACTACTAAAGAATATCATTCTAAGATGCTTGCAGACCAACAGGATAGACAGAGGCTTCAACTACTAAAGGGTAAAGAAGATATCACTTTAGACGGCACTAAGGTTAAACTATACGCTAATATAGGCAGTCCTAAAGACGTTAAATCGGTACTACTTAACGATGCTAACGGTATAGGTCTATTTAGGAGTGAATTTTTATACTTAGAAAGTAGTGACTACCCTACCGAAGACCAACAGTTTGAGGCTTATAAGTCGGTACTACAAGGCATGGACGGTAAGAGAGTAATCATTAGAACCTTAGATATCGGTGCAGATAAGAAAGTAGACTACTTTAATCTTGATAGAGAGGAAAATCCTGCTTTAGGCTACCGTGCTATTAGAATATGCTTAACACGTCCTGAAGTGTTTAAAACTCAACTTAGAGCGTTATATCGTGCCTCTGTATACGGAAACTTAGGCATCATGTTCCCAATGATTACCAGTGTTAAGGAACTTGAAAGCATTCTTGCTATATGTCAAGAGGTTAAACAAGAACTATCTTCTAAAGGTATAGAGTACTCCAACTCTACACAACTCGGCATTATGATAGAAACTCCTGCGTCCGCTATCATTAGCGATAGGCTCGCACCTATGGTAGACTTCTTCAGCGTAGGTACTAACGACTTAACTCAATATACCTTAGCTTGTGACAGACAGAACGCTAACGTGGAGAGTTTCTGTGATACTCACCATGAGGCTATTCTTAGACTTATCGAAATGGCTACCATTAACGCTCATAAGAATAACATCTGGATTGGTATCTGTGGAGAGTTAGCCTCGGATACTACCCTAACCGAAACTTTCTTAAAAATGGGTATAGATGAACTTTCAGTATCCCCTAACTTTGTACTAAAGGTTAGAAAGGCTATAAGAAGTGTTGATTTATCCAAGTAAGTGTGTTATAATTAATGTGTGGATATAGCATCTACTATATCCACATATTGCTATATTTTAGGAGTATCTGCTATGGACGAAAAATATTTAAAGCTACTATCTAAAGAGTATCCCAACATAGACAGTGTAGCTATCGAAATTATAAACCTTTCGGCAATACGTAGTCTGCCAAAAGGTACAGAGTGTTTTTTTAGCGACCTTCACGGAGAGTATGAGGCTTTTTTACATATGCTAAAGAGTGCCTCTGGTATGATTAAAAAGAAGATGGATTTAGTACTATCTAAAACCGTAAACAGTTCCGACCGTGAGAGTTTAGCTAACTTGATATACTATCCCGAAAAAGAGATTAAACGCTTAGAAAGTCTTAATCTAATAGACGATGAATGGAAACGTCTTACTATATACAGACTAATATTAGTCTGTGAAACCATTTCGGCTAAGTATACACGTTCACGTATTAGAAAACGTACTCAACAAGACTTTGTGTACATATTAGACGAACTACTAAACGTAACCGACGATATAAACAAAGACTTCTACTACAGAGAGATTATAAGTTCTATTATAGATACCGATATCAGCGAAAACTTTATAGTCGCCCTATGTAAGTTGATACAGTCGTTGGCTATAGATAAGATTCACATAATAGGCGATATCTTTGATAGAGGTCCAAGAGCTGACGTTATTATCGATGAACTTATGAGTAGGCATGACGTGGATATTCAATGGGGCAATCACGATATATCATGGATAGGTGCAGTATCAGGAAACCTTGCACTCATGTCCAACGTTATTAGAATTTCCATGCGATACAATAACTTTGACGTTCTTGAAGACGGCTACGGCATAAACCTTAGAGCGTTATCCGTATTCGCTAATGAAGTATATAAAGATGACCCTTGTACACTATACTATCCGAACATATTCGATGACAACGTCTACGACCCAGTAGACGCTAAGTTAGTAGCTAAGATGCACAAAGCTATTACTATTATTCAGTTAAAGTTGGAAGGACAACTTATTCAGGCACACCCAGAGTGGCAGATGTCAAACCGTGACCTATTCAGTAGAGTGGACTTTAGCAACCATACTATAAACGTAGGCGGTACGGTATACACTCTTAAAGATGAGTACTTCCCTACTGTAGACCCTAACGAACCTCTAAAGTTGTCACAACAAGAGGAAACTCTTATGACGGTAATATCTAACTCATTCTTCCATAATGAGAAGTTACACACTCATATGAAGTATCTATTTTCACATAGTTCGATGTACAAGGTGTGTAATAATAACTTGCTATTCCACGGTTGCATTCCTATGGACAGTAACGGTGAATTACAGAGTATCACCATAGACGGCAAACAGTACAGCGGTAAGCCTCTATTGGACAGAATAGACGGTCTAATAAACGAAGCGTACTTTTCACGCAAGACTGAAAACGGTACGTACGCTAAAGACTTCATGTGGTATCTATGGTGTGGTTCTAAGTCGCCACTATACGGAAAAGATAAGATGGCATTCTTTGAACGATACTATATAGACGATACTTCGTTACATAAGGAAAACTACAACAGTTACTATACGTTCTCAGAAAGTCCAGAAGTATGTTGTAATATACTAAAGATGTTCAACATAGACGTAGAAAAAGGACACATCATTAACGGTCACGTTCCTGTAAAGATTAAGAATGGTGAAAGCCCTATCAAGGCTAACGGAAAACTGTTCGTAATAGACGGTGGTATCTCTAAAGCGTATCAAAAAGCTACTGGAATAGCTGGCTATACTCTAATATACGACTCCCATAGTCTAAGTTTAGCAGAACACCAACCTTTTATAGCTAACGAAAGCGAACACACTCCTAAAGTGTACGTGGTGGAACAGATGAAAAAGCGTATAAACGTATCCGATACCGATAAGGGTATAGATATAGCTAACAAGATAGAAGACCTTAAAGAACTTCTTAAAGCATACCGAAACGGTACGATTAAAGAACACTATTAGTATTAAAAGTTATCCCATACCTATTAATTTAGATATGGGATATTTTTAGACTTAGCTATTAGTAACTTGTAACAGATATATTGACTTTTAGTATGATATATGATAGTATCTAAGTATATGATTTTAGGAGGGGTTTCAACATGAACTTCAAAAAAAGACTTAGAGCTTTCGTATTAAGTTTAGCTATGATTTCTACGTATGCTATACTACCAATAAGTAGTCCAATATATGCCGAAGATACTACTACAGATAGTACTTCCAATGAACCTTGGACTTTTAACGTTGAAAATATCAACGATATCACTATCAACATACAGGGTACGCCTAACGCTGGTGTGGGCGGTTCGTACTACTTTTTGGATAAGGACGGAAACGTAACTGGTGCGGACTATTGGTCTATGGGTAACGGTCTTGACGAAAACGGTACTGGCAGTTTGGATATTCAAAATACTAACGGTGGCACTACTATGTACGTTCAAGTTAGCAACTACTTCGTTTGGGATAGTTCGGAAGGTGCTACTAAAGACCTATCTATCGATACTTTAAATATAACTATGGACGGAGTTCCAACCGTTCCAGATACCCCAACGGTAGACGTGCCATACCTTTTAGGGGACGTAAACTTAGACGGTACTATCTCCACCGCTGACGTGTTAGTATTAAAACGCCACCTACTCGGTTTGAACGTCGAAGTGACTATCTCCGAAACGGCAGACGTAAACTCAGACGGAACCGTAAACGTAGCAGACCTATGTCAGTTAAAGACCATTCTACTCTATCCAAAAGATGACAAGGACGACGACCACAAGGACGACCACGACAACCCAAAAGACGATAACAAGGACGACGACTATCAAGGCGATAGCGACTTTATTACTGCTCCTATCAGTCAAATAGAAGGTTCACTACCTTCTCAAGGGGACGGCAACTTGGTAGTATTCTACATAGACTTCCCAGACTGTACCTACACCAACAAGATGACTACCGAAGAGGTGGAAAACGTAGTGTTCGGGGACGCTGACGATACCTCAGGTTACTATCCTTTTGAAACTATAAAGGCTTTCTATAACAGAGCCTCTAAAGGTTGCTTTAACCTAAAAGGTAAGGTGTTCTCTTATACCGCTAAAAACTCCATTTCGTACTACAACGACGACAAAGCCTCACTCGTTAAGGAATGCTTAGAGGCTTTTGACGATACTACAGACTTCAGCACTTTTGATGCCGACGGCGACGGACTAATAGACGCTTCACTATTTACCGTTCCTGCTACCGCTGAGAATGACTACTGGTGGCCTTGTTGTGGTGGTTTCTACGACTATGACTACAAGGTGGACGGCGTACAAGTAGGACACATCATAACAGGAAATTTAACTCCTGACAACGTTACTGGCTTCAACAGTTCGTACTCACATGAACTCGGTCACTGTTTCGGACTTCCTGACTACTACCTATACTACAGTAACAATATGGACGCTATGAAAGGTAATGCAGGTTACGAACTCATGGACGCTGACGCATATTCCGACTTAGGAGCGTTCTCTAAACTGATGCTCGGTTGGTACAGACAAGACCAAGTACAAGTCTACAACTCTAACGACAGTCAAACCTATACACTATACAACTCCCAAACTGACAAGGGCAACTGTGTAATAATCCCTTGTGGCGATTTGGACGAAGACTACTTCTCGGAATACTTCATATTAGAATACACCACTAAAGAGAATAATAATAACCTCGTATACGTGGACGACGGCGTTAGAATATTCCACATAAAGGCCGACAAGTATGTAGACCCTTGGTGGACTTACCTAAAGTATCAAAACGGTTCAGAGTTTACCAACTATGATGACGACGGTATTAGACTTATTAGGTTAGTAAACGACGGTGGAGAAAGTTTCAAGACTGGCGATACCATAGACGGTTCTACTTCTGGCTTTGCTTGGTACGACGACGACGAAAACGAAAGTATCAATCCTAACGTTACCATATCCATTGGCGAACTAAAAGACGGTGCTTATACTATAAGTATCACTCCTAATACTACAGAATAGTATATCTAAAGTATATTCCCCCACTCTTTAGGTGGGGGAATTTTTACTATCTATACGTTACAACAACGTCTAACTTCGCTTGCCCACTTTTCGGGATAGCATACTAATAGTTCTTCATGTTGTAGATTATGGTATACTATGTCAGGATTTTTAAAGTGCTTTCGATACCTAATTAGATACTTAGCACCCATTTTGGTGGCATAAAAGCAATGTACCATAGTACCAGCAACGTCTATATTTAGTGGTAGTGGAGTAATATAGTCGGATAGGAATTGATTTCTAATACTTTCAGGCTTAACGAAAGACATATCTATCTGTCTATCCTCACCTAACCCCATCATAGAAACCATCTTTTTCATGTATTCGCCGTTTTCATTTTTATATATTCTATTTTTCATATAGTTGGGTAGTCTTCCAGTTTGATATATCGGGTATACCATAGTGCATACCATTTTAGATAGCACGTTTCCAGTGAGTATTCCGCCTTGGTCTAAGTCGGAACTGCCTAATATACCATGTTCCATGTGTATAACTCTTCTATGGATTAGCAAGCCTACTATAGAGCCTCCCAAAGAACACCCATAACAAGCGAATATCTTTCCGTTAAAGTGTTCTTTTATGTAGCGTTCTATCTTTTGGGTTTGGTTTAACATAGTAGTGAATACAGTATTCTCAGTTTCGTCAAAGCCGTCGTAAGAAACACACACCACGTAGAAACTCTCTTTTAGTAGTGGTATCACCTCTTTAAAAGAACTCTTCCAATGACAGCACGTGCCAGATATTAATATGATTACAGGCTTTTCAGGATTTCCAAAGCTATAAAACTTCATAATAACACTTCCTATCATTTAGATACGTCGTACATACTCTCCCAACTTGGACAGTTACGCTTTAGAGCGTCGAAGTTAGGCATAGCAACGTTAGGATTAGCTTTGCGTAGTTCCAATAGACAGGTTTCTAACCCATGGAGTTCTTTATGTGCCGACTTGCAATGGTTACTTACTGCCATTTCACCGACGTTTCTAATCTTAAACACTAACCAGTAGAATACTGCTACCCATAGTCTATTTAACGGTTTGCTTACAGACTGATATTCCCCTTCAGGTAGTATAGAATATCCTGAACTTTTTAGTAGGTCGTACCCCTCACGCATAGCCTCGACTACCATAGATACTTCTTTCATGGTAGCTTTAGTTAGGTCGCAATCGTTAGCATAGCATACGTACGCTAAAGGTAGCACTGCCGTAGCATGACACATCAACCAACTGTTCATATCAGGGGAGTACACCACGTTATACTTTCCCGTGAATATACTGTTTAAAGTCTGCATAGTGGAAGCGTCTACTTCATGACCCACACAACCACAGACCAACCTTGCACTTCCGAACCTTGCACAGATTAACTTACCGTCTTGATACTTTCCACCAGTACCACTAAATCCAAACAGAACCTTTTTATCGTTTACTGAACGTTCAAGAATATAGTCGTTCATACTCTTAGAGGTCATATTGTTGCCTATTAGTACTACTATATTAGTATTAGCCGAGGCTAAGTCGTCTAAGATGAGTTGCATTTGGTAGTGTTGCATAACTGCGAATATCACGTCGTAGTGAGTATCACGGTTCAGACTATCTACTATAGTAGGAGTATCTTTAGTTTCCACTTTCTGTAGTTGATGATATATCACTAAACCGTACTTGGTCAAGTCTTGTTTACGTTTACCTCTTGCCAATAGGTCTACTTGATGACCATTTTCGCACAGTACGTGTGCGATATAACTTCCTATGATGCCAGCACCATATACTAATACTTTCATAATACGTACAACTTCCTTTACTTTGATTTGCGACATACACAGTGTAGCCTAAAGCCTTTGCGTTGCTCAAACAGTTCAAGAGTTAGTCCGCTAATATTACATAGTCTTTGAATATCTTCTTTAGTATATATTTTAACGTCGCCTTTGTGGAATATGTTGTTTGCGATAGGAAATTCCACTGCGTTAATAAGTTTAGTAATATACTTACCAGCGGTCATATCTCTTAGGATAAGTCTTCCGTTCGGTTTAAGAACGTTATATACACTCTTAAAAAAATTTTCCGGTGTAGGGTAATGGTGAAAACTCTGCGAACACGTAACCACGTCAAAAGAGTTTTTATTAAATGGTAAGTTTTCGCAATCGCCCTGTATGAACTTAACGTTTGGTAGAGCCTTTTTATTAGCTACTTCTATCATCTTACTGGAAAGGTCTATGCCTGTGTAATACTTATCAGGATACTTCTGTTTTAGTAGATATATAACCGCACCCGTTCCACAACCTGCATCTAATAGGTACGTAAAAGGTTCTTTTTCAAGTTCCGCCAGTATGTCGGGATAGTCTTCTTTGCACATACTGTATATATTAGTAACACTTTGATTTTCAAACGTTTTAGCCGCCTCATCGAACTCTTTTCTTGAATATTCCTTATACTGTTCTTTAGTCAACATACTTTAAAAACTCCTTATTATGATATTATCGCATTCAGTTAGCATAGTCTAACCGAGTATAGATATATTATAGTACTTATTTTATACTATGTCAAGTAGCATTATGACTAAAAAGTCTTATTAACTATGGAGCGTACAAAAAACTTCAAAAAATTTTAATATCCTACTTGACAAATCATAAATATATGTTATAATATATTCATGGTTAGTATGGTATGGTTAGCCTATGCTAACTCAATTGGTTAGAATAATTTTTCATATTGTATAGATTGTTGAACCTTTAAACTCCTTTCGGCGTTCAACAATCGCAATATGATATCTTTATACTATCCTATTATTTTTTTGTGAACCCTATGGAAAGTTATAATACTTCCATATATAATATATTATTCTTAAATAAGAAAGGATTTTTAAAATGGTTAATACTAAGATTAAACAAGTTATAGGTAGAGAAATCCTCGATAGCAGAGGCAATCCTACCGTTGAAGCTGAGGTTCTATTAGAATGCGGTATAGTTGGCAGAGGTACTGCTCCAAGTGGTGCTTCTACTGGTATATTCGAGGCTCTTGAACTTCGTGACGGCGACAAGGCTCGCTACGGTGGTAAGGGCGTATCTAAGGCTGTAGAAAACGTAAATACTACTATCAACGACGTACTAAAGGGCGTAGACGCTTTCGATACATACCTTGTAGACCAAACTATGATTAAGGCAGACGGCACTAAGGACAAGTCTAACTTAGGTGCAAACGCTATATTAGCAGTATCTATCGCCTGTGCAAGAGCTACTGCTAACGCTTTAGATATTCCACTATATCGTTTCTTAGGTGGTGCACAAGGTAACGTACTTCCTGTACCTATGATGAACATTCTAAACGGTGGCGCTCACGCTGGTAACACTGTAGACGTTCAAGAGTTTATGATTATGCCTGTAGGTGCTTCTTCTTTCAAGGAAGGTCTACGTTGGTGTGCTGAAGTATTCCACGCTCTACAAAGCATACTAAAGGCTAAGGGCTTATCTACTGCTGTAGGTGACGAAGGCGGTTTTGCTCCTAACCTATCAAGCGACGAAGAAACTATTGAGGTTATCTTAGAGGCTGTTAAGAAAGCTGGTTACAAACCTTATGATGACTTTGTTATTGCTATGGACGCTGCATCGAGTGAGTGGAAAGATACTGAAAAGGGAGTTGGTCACTACAGACTTCCTAAGTGTGGTAAAGAGTTTACTTCTGAAGAACTAATCGAACACTGGAAGTCTTTAGTAGAAAAGTACCCTATCAAGTCTATCGAAGACGCTCTTGACGAGGAAGACTGGGAAGGTTGGAAAAAGCTAACTGCTACTCTTGGAGATAAGGTTCAATTAGTAGGTGACGACCTATTCGTTACTAATACTGAACGTCTAAGCAAGGGTATCGAATTAGGTTGTGGTAACTCTATCCTAATCAAGTTAAACCAAATAGGTTCTGTATCCGAAACTTTAGAGGCTATTAAGATGGCTCATAAGGCTGGATATACTGCTATATCTTCTCACCGTTCAGGTGAAACTGCCGATACTACTATAGCTGACTTAGCAGTAGCTTTAAATACTGCTCAAATTAAGACTGGCGCACCTTCAAGAAGTGAACGTGTAGCTAAGTACAATCAACTATTAAGAATTGAAGAGGCTCTTGGCGACTCTGCTAAGTACAGAGGTCATAACTGCTTCTAATACTCACTTTAACAAATAATAGCAAGGATTCTCCCACCTCTATAGGTGAGTGAGATGAATTGCAAGTAGGAAAAATAACGGCAGTGGTGGGCGGAGAGAAATCGGTATCCCCCACTGACATGAGGCAAACTACAGTCAGTGTTCTGCTGGCTTGTCAGACTCTGTGAAATTACCGACTGTGGATTGAATTAGGTATGTGATATATATAATTATAATATAGTTCGTTCTTGGCACTGTGGACAGTTAGTTCACGGTGCCTTTTTACAACTTTTTTAAAATATTATGAATATTATCCATACTACATTAATATAATAGACTATTGTCCAATGGAACTTAACACTTAGCATACTTGCAACAGAAAGGATATGATTATGTGTTGGTACGTAATACACTTAAAGCCAAAAAGCTACTACATAGAACGCTTACTATCTTAATGTTGCCTATACTATATGTGATAAGCAGTGACTATTTTAATCCGATAGTCTCTTGTATGAGTATAGGAAACTCTCAAACAGATACTATAGACTACTACTCCAACAGTACGCAAAGTGTAACTACGTATAATAGTAATCAGTTGGGATATGTATTAGGCAACTCTGTAGATAGTGCTTTAATAAAAGATACTTCTAACATACAGTTCGACCTATTCGACTACGACGCTAACACTATCAACGTATTGAACGGTTCATACCGAAACTTCACCTTTTCTAAGAGTAACACTGGCAAAGCGTGGAATAACTGGACGGGTAACAGTAACTCCTATCAAGGAATACTTAAAAACTCTTTAGGTAGCGACGGTTTTCCGGTGTTAAGAGTAGGTAATAGGTCAAGTTTAAACTACCTATTCGATAAAGATACTTCTGGAGTTACTAACGCATACTTTGGTGTTAGTGGTCTGTTTGTAGACGGCAGTCAATGTAACGACGTAACTATAAGTCAAAACAGTTCTTACGACGGATACTACTACTTTAGTAGTAGAAAGTATAGTGCTACTTTAGATACTAAGACTAACAGTTTTAACCTCTACCACTACAGAAAAAGTCCCAATAATAGTGGCTACTCTAATATAGGTTGGTTATACGATAAGAACAGTACGTATAGTTCAAAGTTTTTGAACGGTGACGGCGATACTCCTTTTGGTGACGGCTTCTATCCGTTTAATAACGACTTTAGTCAAGTCATCAACTCTACTAATAGTTTAGACTACCATTTCGGTTCACATATGAAGTACTCTTTTATACAGGCTAAAGACGGTACTATTAACGATAAAGATACCATATTCTACTTTAGCGGTGACGACGACCTATGGGTATACATAGACGGCACGTTAGTATTGGACTTAGGTGGTATTCATGACGCTACTTCTGGATACATAGACTTAAAAGACGGTACTATTACATATTCCAGTGGAAACGCCAACTCTAAGTACTCCGCAAAGACTAAACTTAGTGATATCTTTAAGTCAGACGTTATCAATAGACAGGGAACTTTTTATGACTACTCTCAACACACTTTGGAAGTGTTCTATTTTGAACGTGGTGCGAGTGCCTCTAACTTAGAGTTACTGTTCAACACCGTTCCAGTACCAGACAATAGTATCATGGTAGGTAAAAAGCTATCTTACCTTGACGAAGACAGCAAGCCTCTAATTGGAGGCTACACTGACTATACTTTTAAACTATACGTATACAATCAGGACGGCATAGCAGACGTACTACGCAATACTCAATACGATATATACAGTCTTGATACGTTTGAAAAGGTCGGTTGTGGTACTACTAACTCAGACGGAGAGTTTACTATAACGGCTAATCAGTACGCCGTATTCTCTGAAAGTGAATACTCCAGTAGCGACTACTACGTTCAGGAAGTGTACGTAGACCCTACAGAATACTCTTCAGTAAGTTGTGATACTCTATACTATGATGACGGATATCAAGAGAACGTAAACGTAACTAAGACTTCCACAGACGTTTGGCAGTCCGACAGAGTATCTTCTAACTCTGGTATCTTGATATTCAATAACGTCCCTACTACCGAAAACTATCAAAGTATAGACATAACCAAACTCGGCAAAGACCTCAACAACGTTCAAATGGACTATAGCTATAAAGTCAAGTTAGAGTTCTTAGTTGGCGATACTTGGCTACCATACTCCGATAGTTACACCATAGGCGATACAGAGTATTCCACCACTAACGGCACTATTTCATTAAGAGTAGGTCAAACCGCTACCGTATCGGGAATACCTTGTAACACAGTATTCAGGACTACAGAAGTAGATAAGGGTTCTACTACACTAATAGAAACTACTATCAATGGCGATAAGGTTCAATCTATAGACAGTCAATCTATAGGACTGGGCAAAGACTACAGTATAACCTATCTTAACGCTAACACCTTAGAGTACATATTGCCATCTACTGGTACAGAATGTACGGCTATCGCCTACACTGTAGGTGGCACTATACTATTAACGTTGTCTAACTATATCTTGGTTAGAAAGTTTAAACCATTACACTAAAGGAGAATGTACACTATGATGAAAAAGTTTAATCGTATAAGAGCAATACTAATCGCTTGTATGATGTCCTTAGCTATTACCGTACCTGCTGGAGTATCTGTATACGCTACGGAAGGTTCTTCTGTAACTGCTACTAACACTCCTATGAATACCGATACTGCAAGTATCACAGTTAAAAACGTAGTAGATAACGCTACCGTAACTGCCTATAAGATAGTAGAGGCTACCTATGGTACTACTGGTAGTGGTCTGGTTGGATACACTCCAGTAAGTGGAGTTACCATAGCAGATACTACCAACATCACCTTAGACGAACTGGTGAATATCTCTAACGATGCTAAACTACTTAAAAGTCTAAACAGTACAACATTAACTCAAGATAGCAAGACTAAAGACTATTCCGTTTCAGGATTAGGAGCAGGTTCTTATTTGATACTCGTCACTGGTACTAACGACGTAGTATATAACCCTATGGTAGTAAGTATCAACTACGCCAACGATAGCGATATCGACGACGGTTCTATAGACGTTACAGACGACGACTATTGGTGGTTACAGGATAAACAGGTAGTAGCCAAAGCCTCTAAACCTACTGTAGAAAAGTTAGTCATCAAAGGTAACACGGCTAATCACGGAAACACTTTCGCTATAGGTGATACCGTATCGTTCCAAATAGATACTACAGTACCTTCATATAGTGACCAGTATCAAGACGTTACCTTTGAAGTTTCGGATACTCTAAGCGAAGGTCTAACTCTAAAGAACGGCACTATCAAAGTTACACAGAAAGACAATGCCAATAAGTATTCCGATATAGACAGTTCTAACTACACTATAGACACTACCGATGACAGTATAAGTATATCCTTTAATGAAGACTATATATTCCAGAACGGTTTAGCTAACGTACATATCACATACGACGCTACGCTAAACGAAGACGCTACTACGAACTTTAACTCTAACGATAACACCGTAACTATCACTTATAGCAACTCCCCTACGACTACTACCACTTCTACGGATATCACTCATCAATACACCTTTGAATTAGACGCTACTTCCACCAACGAACTCTTAAAGACTGACGAAAAAGACGCTTCTTTAAATGGTGCGATATTCAAACTAACTAATAAGACTACTAAAAAACAGTACACCGCAACTTCTGATAGCAACGGTAGACTAAACTTCAAAGGCTTAGACACTGGTACTTATACCTTAGTAGAAACTACCGCTCCTAATGGATACTCTATCAATACTACGGAGTATACTGTCAACGTCGCTACAGACGATACCAGTTTCAACGATAAAGGCGAACTACTATCCTATACAGTAACTATTAGTGGTAACGGTATTACTAAGGTGTTCAAGTACACCAAGACAGATAACGGATTTACTACTCAGACTGGTATATCTTTAAACGAACTCTCTACCGTGGAAGAGGCTACCCCTTACACTATAAAGAATACTAAAATTCCTAACCTACCTACTACTGGTGGTATGGGTGTCGTGCTATTCGCTCTAACTGGTTGTGTAGGTATGCCTACTGCTGTAGCCTTATACTTCAAAAATAGAAAGAAGCCTGAATAACTATAGTTAAACTCAAGGGTGTGTAACGCTACACACCCTTAGTGTACATAAAGGATTTAATACTATGAAGAAAAAGTTTTCCACTATACTAATAGTACTGTTGTTTTTGATAAGTCTATCGTTGCTAACGTATCCCTATATAGCTAATCAATGGAACCTATATCGAAACGAACGGTTAATATCTAAGTACTCTAAAGAAGTATCTACTCAAGAAGAAGACTATTCTAAATATTGGCAAATGGCACAAGAGTATAATAGAAGTCTTGTACAGAACTCCTTAACGGATAGCTTTAACTCTAACAGTGCCACTTCACAAGACGATACTTATAACTCCTGTTTGAACCTACTAAACGACGGTATCATGGGATATATAGACATTCCTAAAATAGAAGTCACTATACCTATATATCACACCACACAAGAAGAAGTACTTCAAAAAGGTGTTGGACACTTGCAAGGTAGTTCTCTACCAGTCGGCGGAGAGGGTACACATTCAGTATTGGCGGGACACCGTGGACTACCGAACTACGCACTATTTACGGACTTAGACCTACTACAGGTTGGCGACTACTTCACCTTGCACATATTGGACGATATATTATGCTATCAAGTAGACCAGATAGTAACTGTAGAACCTCAAGATACTTCTAACTTAGCCATAGTCAAGGGAATGGACTACGTAACTCTATTGACTTGTACTCCCTATGGTGTGAACACTCAAAGACTATTAGTAAGAGGTCACAGAGTACCTTATACTTCAGAAGTTGAAAATACGATAACCGACAATACTATAGGTAGTGTTAGCTTATATACTAACTATCTATTTTGGATAGTGTTGGGCGTGACTATAACTATAGTGTTCGCTATAGTACTAACTACTTTGGAACGCAAGCGTAACAGAAGATAGTACTCTAAAGGTGGGATTATTCTTTGAATATTAATATTAAAGGTTGCTTGTACTCTATCGTGTGCATATTGGCTATGCTGATACACTGTAACTTTTCAGTGCAAGCACAAGAAAGTCTACTAACTATAGTATGCACCGAAGACCAGACGCACCTATCCAACGTCAATTGGAAAGTCTACAAAGTATATACTATCGATAGTTCTAAAAGTTACACTCTTACAGAAGACTTTTCAAACTATCCTATAACTACCGACGACTTAAAAGTTACTGATAGTCTTCAAAGTATAGCGTACGATTTAAAAGACTACGTCACATCACAAGGTATTCAACCTTTAGATATAGCCTCTACAGATAGTGACGGAATAGCTACTCTCATTCCTGACGGTTTCGGTGTATACCTATTAGTCGGTGAACCCTATACTACAGACTATCAAAGAGTAACTCCTATTCCTTGCATAGTGGAGTATAGTTCCACTTCCGACGGTGTTATATATCCTAAATACTCAATAGAGTACTATGAAGATACTCTTACTACTACTGCCGATACTTCTACTACTACCACTACTTACAATACAGACGATAGCCTTCCACAGACTGGGCATCTATGGTATATAGTTCCCATTATGATACTATTAGGTGCTACTCTTATTACTATAGGATACTATTTAGAATATAGGGGAAGTCGATAGCATGAAACTTTCAAAGCTATATATACTAATCGGCATGATATTAATACTATCCGCCATGGGTATGACTATATATAACTACTATACCGACTATCTATGTTACTATAGTATGAACTATACTCTAAACTCTTTAGAAGATACTATCTTACAAGATACTAACGATATAGTTACCACTTCAACGTTAGATACGTCTAATAATAGAGATACTGATAATGAATATATGGGCATACTATGTATACCGTCGATTAATGCAGAATATCCCGTATTAAATGAGTGTTCCACTAAGGGTATGAAGTCCTCCCCTTGCAGATACTACGGTACTATGGCGGAAGATAATCTTATAGTGTGTGGTCACAACTATGTAAGTTGCTTTGGAAGTCTATATACGCTATCTAAAGGTGATACTATAACTCTAACAGATACTAACGGATATACTACTCAGTATACCGTGTCCTATTTGGAAGTGATAGACGGTAAAGACGTATACTCTATGTGTTACGGCAACCCTGAAAGTTGGGACTTGACCCTATTCACTTGCACTTGAAACGGTCTTGAAAGAGTTACCGTCAGAGCTATTCGTACTTAGATTAGATACGATAAGACCTCTCTACTATTTCAGCAGAGAGGTTTTTTTAACGTTAATGTGGTACTACGTCACCACGTGAAGATACTATAGTATATCCTATGGAACGTATTCTATTTTCCAGACAGTCTTTGCACTTATAGGCTTCTTCGTCGACACATACTTTGTTATCGTATAGAAGATACTGTCTTCTTACCGTAGTCGGTGATAGGTTAGGCATTATCACGTTTGCTCCAGCCTTTATGCCCAACTCTCTACCTATAGGGTTCACCGTTCCCAAAGCCGTGGTAGAAGGTATCAAAGCGTATGGAAACGTCAACCTTAGTATAGATATCAACTTTAGGGTCAGTTCCAGACTACCTGTAGGAAAGTCTTTAAAAGGGGTATCTTTATGTGTAATATACATACCTATGCCTATCATGTCAGGTTGTAACGACTGCAAAAATCTTAAGTCTTCCACTAAGCAGTCGGTAGTTTGGTATGGAGAACCTACCATAAATCCTGAACCTACTTGATAGCCTATCTCTTTTAGGTTGAACAGACACTGTTTTCTATTAGTCAAACTCATACTGTTTGGGTGCAACTTGCTATAGTGGATATCATCAGCGGTTTCGTGGCGTAACAGATACCTTTCAGCACCTGCATGATAGTAGTCTATATAGCTTTGCTTAGACTTTTCACCTATAGATAGAGTAACTGCACAGTCGTTGTACGCATCTTTTATGGAGTAGACTATATCGCATATTTGACTGTCGGAGTATGTATTACTTTCGCCACTCTGTAGTACGAAAGTTCTGTAGCCAAGAGAGTATCCCAACTTGCAACACTCTAATATCTGTCGTTTGCTAAGGGTGTACCTTTGCACTTTAGAGTTACTCTTTCTTATACCACAATAGAAGCAGTCGTTTTTGCATACGTTAGAAAATTCTATTAAGCCTCTAAGGTATACGTCCGTACCGTAGTATAGTCTACGTACACGGTCGGCACTCTCACACAGAAGACTATCTATAGTACTATCACTCTCTATTAGACTGTATAGTTGACTATCTGTAATATTTTTAGTACGTTCCAACTGTTCGACTATGTGTTTCAATAACGTCACCACCAAACTATTACTATAATAATACTTCACTTAATATTTGTCAATAGCATAATACGTTACAGAATTAAGCCGTCAACCATTGATTTTTTTCTCAACGTGTGATAGTATATACTTATAGCATATATCTTGAAAGGTGGACGACTATGGAAAATTCTAACGTGTTACAGATACTAAGCAACAACCCAACTCTATGGGGATATATCGATAGACTTATAGAGTACGACTTCGGTTGTGAAGGACTTCCTGACGATAAAGAACTATACGATACTATCCACATAGTCACTAAAGACGGTACTATAGTACTAAAAGTATTAGACGACTTTCTACTAAAGCACCACTTAGACGAGGGTTCTTGGATAGACTATGATACTAAACTATCGATATTTCAAAACTTAGCGGAGTAGCAAGGCTTATACCTTACTACTCTTTTTGTACTTTTTAAGACTGAATATCAACATGGTAACTCCTACTATCAAAGTCAAAGCGTCGGTAAATGGTACTGATAACCATATTCCGTTTACGCCTAATATATGTGGTAGTATTAGTATCATAGGAATTATTACTGCAAAGCCTCTCATAGAAGATAGTATTGTAGACTTCAACGGTTCTATTACAGAGGCAAAGTACGATACTAAGCAAATATCTATACCAGTCATTACGTATCCGCAGAAGTACAGTCTTAGACCGTTATAGGCTATCTGTTGTAGAGTTTGGTTTCTATCCTTATTGAATATCGATATAGTAGGATTTGTGAACGCAAAGCTATACGCCACAAACAACACTCCTATGACTACTTCAAATATCAAAGCCAATCGCAGACACTTTTTAAGTGTGGAATAGTCCCCCTTACCGTATAGAGAACTTATCAAAGGCTGAACACCAGTAGCTACACCGTTAAAGAACGCTACGTATACCAAAGCTATATTAGCTATTATGCCGTATCCTGCAACGCCTATTTCTCCAAGATACTGTAGCAGTACCATATTAAATACTAATATAGTAACACCAGAAGAGAGTTCGTTAATAAAGGCTGAAAATCCTACCTTAACTATGTTTAGACTGGTTCTAAACGATATACACTTTAAGATATCCTGTCTGGTCACGTTCAAATGTTTTATACTCTTGATGAACGTAGGTAGTATTAGTATACTGGTCAGTATCGGTGAAGTTATAGTAGCTAACCCAGCCCCGAACATTCCCATTTTAAAGACGTATATATATAACCAGTCGAACAGAACGTTACTCATGCTACCTATAAAAGATGCCACCATTACTACTTTAGGATTTCCAAAGTTTCTGGTTAAAGAACACAGTACGGCACTACTCAAAAAGAATACCGCACCTTTAGAGATTATTCCTAAATAGTCTTTAGTGTATCGTAATACTTCGGAACTTTTCGCTCCCAATAGGATTGACAGAGGGTCTAAAAATACTTGTATTACTATAGTAAATAACAGTTCTAATAGTATGCCCCATACTATACAGTTTACTATTATCTTCTTTTTGTACTCTTCTTCTTGACTTACCGAGTATAACGCTCCACTACCTATAGCAAACGTCTGAGCTACGCCATATATTATGCTATACATCGGCAGTGCTAAGTTTAAAGCTACTACTCCGTTACTGTTTACGCCATTAGCTATAAAATAGGTATCTGCTAAAAAGTACACCGATACTCCTATTACAGATACCATATTCAATAATACGTACCTAATGAACGTCTTTAGATAGTTTTTACTATCTATCGAAATGTTTTCCATACTTACCCTCCTATTGGAATATTACAACAAGGGGTATTATAGCACATTAATATAGTTAAGTCAATACGCATAGTTTCTATTTTTTTTTAAGACTATACATTTAGTTCACTACGTAGGATATTCTATACATAAGTTCGCCGTTAGGACGTGCCACATTGCCTTCTACGTAGGATATTTTAAACTCCATATTAGCTGAAGAGTTTTCTATTGGGAATACTAACTTACTATCGCTAACGTAAGAGTTCAAGTCGATATCCCCAAAGTAGAGAGTGTTATAGCAGTACATATCTATAGTCTGATTTAAAGAGGTTATAGCCTTATTAATATCTATAAAGTTATTAGTAGCCACTTGAGAAACCGTATCACTTTGATTAGATACTATATCGTCTATCACTGTGCAGTCGTAGTTGAAGCGTCTTATATACTCCGAACTACTGTCACTCCAAAAGTACATAGCAAAAGTATACGCTCTGTTATCTTGTAAAAAGCCTATGTAACAGTAGTACAGATTATCACTTTCTATATACTGTACCATATCGGAAGTCAAGTTCACGCTATTGAATACCGAATTAGAAAAGTTAGAACCTACTATACTAAATAGTTTATTTACAAACTCAGCCACTCCGCTACTACTAAAAGAATAACTCTTTAGAGTATCTATATCGTCAGTAGTGGCGATATTGGTAGGCTTTATATACTGATAGTCTTTAACGTAGTAGTCTAAAGCGTCTACCCATTCGGAAGTAGGAAAGACTTCTCTTTTGACTTCATCTTTTAGTATCAGTGTAGGGTTGTTGATACTGTGTTCACAAGCCGTTACATAGTTAGGTATAGCAGAGTATTCCGCCCACGTTGGACTGTCTATATTATAGTAGAACCATGAAGTATTGATACTCTCGGAACTATACTTAGTATTAGTAAAGTATTCACTAATAGAGTTAGTGTCTAAAGTATCGGATAGTGGTAGTTCTACCATATTAGAAGTATCTACGTTGTTGCTCTGTGCTGGAACGTTAGTATCACTATCGGCACTACTGTTAGTCTGTTTACTCACTGGACTGATTAATAGTATACAACATATTAGCACTATAAGTCTAAGCGTTACCACGTTAGAAGTCTTTTTTATGTTAGTCTTGCAACGTTTGATAGCGTGTTTTTCCTTAGCTATCTCTTTAGTACGAACCTTTTCTTCTTCGTCGCATAGGTCGTCATCTTTAAGATACTTTAGTATCATCTTGTGTTTGTTGCTCTCTTCTGTGTAGTCGCTGAAGTATATCGAAGATACATAGTCTACATACTTAGTAATGATGTACTGTGATACTAACAGTATAAAGTACATTACAGTCTTTAGGGTTAAGTTTTGGGAGTCTATCTTATCGAATAGGAACACCCCTAACACTAATGGGAACACTATTCCTAAAGCTAAGTAGACAAAGGCTATCTTATTCTTGCTGGGACGGAAGTATGCAGACAACCAGTTTATCACAAATAGTACTACGTACACTACGGCAAACTGGATACTATTATTAAAGTTCAAACTTAACAGCAAGTACACACTCAATATACAACTGGATACTATGAATATCACGTTGAACACTATGTTATTCTTAGACAAGTTTTCAGCACTTAAGGTGCTAAATATCAAGTTAGTGGATACCGCCCCGATTATATAACATAACACTATCAATAGTAGTGTATACAGTACAGAGTACGCACTAATGCCAAAGTCTCTATTGGTAGTGCTAAAAGATACTCTGTAGTACTCTAACCAATAACATACTTGCCATGTACATATTCCGCATATCACTCTTGAAGGGATTGCTATTAAATAGTTTGCTTCCTGTTCAGGATTACTGCCCATACTGGTGGTTATCAAAGGTAATAGAGACTGCACTATCAACGCTATCACTACCATAAATACCACATTAAAGTTGAACGCTATCTTTATTACTGCTGAAAGTATACACGTTATTAATATACATAGTATGGTCTTGCTTAGGTTAGAGGGTGTTATTAAGTTTATATATTTAGATACTTTTTTCACGTTATCAACTCCTTACTATTTACTATCCAAACAGATACACTGGTATAGTTCAGACCTAACCTTGTAGTCTGGCATGGTGCTAAAGTTGGCTATCAACGGTTGTGCTACATAGTTGAATGAGTATTCGTTCATACTTTCGGCTAAAGTAGTTAGATGATAGTTTAAGTTTCTAACCTTAAACTTGACCTTGTACTTATCGTTTACTTGCCCTGGGTAAGAGTAAGATATCAAGCTATAGAATGACGTAACCTGTTCATTAGTTGCCGACGTGTATATATTAGAAAATAGTTCCTTATTCTTTCTACATAGTAGGTCGTAACCTTGAGTTTTGCTATTCTGTTGTATCACGTTTAGTAGATTACACACCAATATATCCCAGTTATCGTGCCTGATGTATGGAGTATTTACTAAGGTTATAGCCCTCATAGAGTTTGCATATCTAAGTAGCGCTTCGCTACTAAGTCGGTTAGTTTGGTTCTTGTTTCTTATTTGGTATGAAGTTTCTATGGCACTGCCTTGTAAGTCCGTTTGGATTGCTATAGGCATAGTTTCGGTATTAGGTACTATATACGCTGTGGAGTAGTCCATAGTAGTGGTAGGTTCTGTAGTAGTCATAGGTGATACTGTATCTTCTACGATAGTAGTACCTTCGATACTGTCACCGTCGCCGTTATCTAAAGTAGTAGTGACTTCTGGAGTAGTAGTATAAGTATAGTTATCGGAATTTACTGAGTAGTCCAAAGCCTCTAATATGGCATCATAAGATAGGCTTACATACATACCGTTCATGGTATCTATCATAGAGGCTATAGTACTTTGAGATACTATAGTAACGTTATCTATACTTAGATAGTAGTTATCTTGAAAGTAGTTTAACAGTCCCTGATAGCCTTCTTCTAATACTATATCTTTTATGCTCTTTTGAGTACCGTCTTCAAAATACTTAGTAGTAGGAGTATTGATATAGAACTCTGTAACGTTACATTCGTCAGTATCGGGATAGTAGTATAGTAGTAGTATAGTAGTTAAGTCGTTGAACCTTATGCTACCCGTTTCGTTAGAAGTATCTACATCACCTACTATCAATGCAGAAAGGTATAACCTATCTACATACTTAAAGTCGTTCTTTTTGGAAGAAGTATTGGTAGGTTCAGTAGTAGTTTCCGTGGTGGTAGCCTGAGTAGTAGTCACGTCTTCGGAAGTACCTACAGTAGCAAACACGTACTCACTATTGTAACTTTTGGAGTAGTTTGGAGTATAACCTAAGTCTATATGTGTAACGCTATCCAAATTGCTCTGTAGAACCTTTTCGGTATACTTAGCAGATAGCGGAATACCTATAAATATCATCAAAGAAGTTACTACAGCTACTATTATAGATATCTTAGTAGCCTTTACGGTCTTAATGGATACGTCACCTAAACCGAACGATAGGTTAGTAACGTACACGTCGGAACTTCCTATACTGTCCAAACCAGAAGATAGGTTTCCGTCTAAGTTATTAGGAATTTCAAAGTACTCTAAAGGATATACTGAATGTACTCCATATCTAAGCACTATGTTATACTTATCAGTAAGGAAGAGTTCAAAGTTGTTTAGTACGTCTCTAATGTTAGTATCTTGATACGCTAAGTCCACGCTATCCAGTTTAAAACTGGTAACTATGCCGTCTATACTGGTAGGACTATCTTCTAATACTTCGGTACTAACGAACGTCAACTTAAAGTCTTTTAGTCGATTAGCCGTAATGGTAGGACTGCACACTTGACCAGTGACTATTATAGGTACTCTTTCTTTAGTTCGTAATAGCCTTAACACGTCCAAAGAGAACGCTCTTTGGTTGAACGATAGGTTTCGATATATTGAAGCACACACTACTATTAAAAACAGTATTAGCAACACTACCGATACTATAACGAATAGGTTTAATTCACTATGCATAGTCTACTCTCCTTTAGAACCGTCCGTTAGAACCTTTAACTGTTCGTCGTACTGGAGTTTGAGTTCTCTGGTTAGCGACTTTATATAGTTAAAGATAGCCTTGTTGTGTTCGGTATTCTGTGGATAGTACGTCTTTATGTACTTTAAAGATAGTACTTCTATATCTTCGGTTAGGTATAGTATAGTATAGTTTTTGGTTAAGTCCTTAAAGTCTTCAAAGGTGAGTGACATTCCCACTATCAACTTTAGACATAGTTCTTGAACGTTGGCATCGGAAAATAGTATATATTGGAAGTATTTAGAAGTAGTCAAATCCACACCACTATTGGACAACCTTGTAGTGAAGTTATACTTTATAAGATTACTATTCTTATCCCTCAAGTTTATAGGCGATAGCACGTTCAAGAATGAGTATAAAGACGTTTCGGTATACTTTACCACTTCGTCGAATAGTCCGTCGTACTCTTTAGGTGAAGATACTACTACTTTCCAAAGTTCCAGTATGTTGGAATAGTTCAACTCTAAGGTAGGGTTTATGCCCTTAGACTTTAATAGCCTCTGTATACTGATAGGATAGTCTTGTAGTACGCTATTAGGAACTTCCTCACGTTCTGACTTTTTCATACCTCTAAACACGCCCATGATACTATTAGACTTAACTTCTGTATCGCTAACGTTGGAGTACGTAACGTCACCATTTAGAGGCTTAACTAATAGTAGTTGAGTAGCTTTTAAGGTTTCTTCCAACATAGCTAAAGTAACCGCTTTGAACACTATAGCGTTATCGTTAGATACGTGATATACTAAGTATCTGTACCATATAGGAACGTTAGTATATATATACGTACCACCACGAACCATACTCTCAACGCCTTTGGTATCCTTGCAAAAGTCGTTGAACCTATTCAGTAACCACTTAGTAGTCTTAAAGTTCATACCATTCCAAAACTTATCCAGTACTAAGAGTATAGACTTAACCTTAATATTAGAACTCCTTTTGAACCTTTCTAAGTAGTCTACTTGAATAGCTAAGTCGTCTAATATTATACCCTTTTCGGAAGAGGTTAGACTTTCAAAAGTAGATAGCATCTCTTTAGCATTCTTGAATAGCCTATCGTATAGAGATACTAACATGGTCTCTTTAGTCTTTGGGTCTGTGTTGCATATGGTAAGAATATCGTTTAACGGAGCGTTTATGTACTTATAGGCAGTATTATATTCGGTGTAGACGTTGTATATTCTGTCCACTAAGTCTTTGTCGTAAGTCGATAAGTTGGTGGTATACTGTTTGATGTACACTACCTTGTTAGGTTCTTTTATTATGGTAGCTATTAGAAGGTTAGTATACATCTTTTTAAAGGTAAGACAGTCTTTTAATTCCACTGGAACTTTAACCAAAGACTTATATACTTCCATAGTAAGCCTGTATTGATAGTCTTTAGTTTCAGATACCCTGTTGAAAAATTCGTCCAGATGTTCACTGAACATAGGTAGTATGAGTTTGGAGTAGTCCCAAACGTTGTAGTGGTTGTTTAGTATGTAGTTTAGAACGTCCACTACTATTAAGTGTTTCGGTTCACCGTGGACTATATCGTGTTCCATTATGACGTTTAGACTATGTAACAGTTTGGCTATATCGTTACTATTAGATACTAACTCTGTAATGGACTTTAGTCCAGTTAAGCTGATATACACTGCTAAAGAATACTTTTCTATAGGTGAATGGTCTATAAGACCTTTTATAGCGTTGTAAGTCTTGAGTATCTTTAGTAGTCGTTCTTGAGTGATATTGTTACTATATTTTGGAGTAATCAGTGTAGACCTATCTAATACTATCTGTTGAGTGTTTATATACTTGCTGTTAGTGTATACTACGTTCTTAGTGTGTTCTACGGGCAGTATTCCAGAGTAACATAGCACTATTAAAGATAACGTATCTGTGTCGTTTAAGTCCGTACTAAAAAAGTAGACGTTATTTTGAGTAAATCCTAAAAAAGTCTGTATCAGGCTTGATAGTAGTTGCTTATCCTGTGTAGGTTGCAAGGTAGCGTCTTCTAAGACTTCAAAACTATATAGTACCTTCTTACGCTTGTAGTAGTCTGCACCGTCTTCAGTGACCACTAACTTGATAGGTTTATTGAGTTCCTCCGACCTGTATATAAACGTTCCTTGTGATACGTCAAGCCTATCCAGTTTAGATATCAAACGATTTTCAAACTCAAGGTTGTAGTCTTCAGGAGCGTTCTGCCATTCCCAACCATCACTAAATATACCATACTTAAATACCATAATATGCTATTCCTCCTGTATATTGATACTTTCGCTATAGTCTACACTTTCGGCACTTTCGATATTAGATAGTCCTATAGCCTCTAACTGTTCGGCAGTAAAGAGTTCTTTATGCTTTAGTATCTGTTCTCTTACGGAATTAGTTAGCATACTTAGTTTGTATAGGTACGGATTTTCTTGAGCAGTACTAACGCTAACGTCCGTAGTGGAACTCATATCTAAGTTTAAAGATAGACTGGCATCTATTACACTAAGATATCTTAACAGTTCCGAAAAGTATAACGACTTATCAGGGCTTGGAACGTCTAAAGACTTACCTATAAAGCTACCCATTGGTGAAGTGAATATTATATGCACGTATGGGTGTACTGGCGAATTAGCAAAGGTTAAGGCTATAAAGTTTTGAATGGAATTATATAGCTTTAGTACGTTGGTAAAAAAGTTACTGCTCTTAGATACGTCTATGTTGTTTTGAGCCGTAGGGTCATTCTTATACTCTTCTATATAGCTTAGATATTCGTTGATATAACCAAGTTCCGCATCGGATACGCCGTTGCTTTCCAAATCAGCAAGACTTTTTATAACCTCTAAGCACTTGTTAGTAACCTGTTTTAGATTAGTAAGTTCTTGTACTATGTAGTCTTTAATGTTCTTCTTCTCTTCTATAGGAATGTATACTGCATTACATATAGCGTTTTGAATAGTGTTCTGTTCCTGATTTAGGTTCAACCAAAGGTCGCACTTATTCACTACTAAGAAGATATGCTTATTCTCTAAAGTAGTATCCAAAGTGTGAACCATATCTATTATACGTTCAAACTGTGGACCTCTCTCTTGGTCTTGTTTATTTTCGACTGGGTCTAAAAAGAATAGCAGTATGTTGGAGTTAATGGACATATTTATTCTGGTTTGGTCTAACTTTTTGTCGTTGCCTATCTTGTTATAGTTGCTATTCTTTCCGCCGAACTCTCTACTATAGATAAACTCCCCAGGGGTATCTATAAAGCCTAATAGACCTTTAGTATACTGTGTATCGTTTAGACTGTTTTGAGTTATCAACTGCTTTTGATAGGTCAGTTTAGACTTTAAAAAGAATGGGGGATATACGTTAGTAGCCACTGTAGACTTAGGAAGTCTGTTAGTAGCTAAACTTATCTTAGCTTCATCTTCAAAGTATTTGGACATACCTAATACACTACTGGATAGCTTAAACCATTGATGTTCAGGGTATTCGCCAAAACTTTCTATCAATCTGTTGGTGACTTCTTGCTTGTTGTCCTTGTTTATGCTTTCAAGTTGATTTTCTATATATAGCATAAGTCTTACGGCAGTGTGCCAGAATATAGTCTTACCTGAACCTGGAGCACCGAATAGCATAATTCTGGTATAAGAGTTGATGTTATCAGAAAATAGGTCAGTAGGAAGTTCAAAGTAACAGTTAGGACATACTCTACCTATTGGGAAGATGTTATTCTTATTGGAGTTATCCACGCTTTCGTCAGTAAAGCTGATAGTATCGGTATTTAGACTATATCTTAACTTGTAACCGTCGGATATCCTTTTGGTAGTAGCCTCATCGAGTTCGCCGTCCCTGTCCATTACGGTTAGTATACTGTTATCGGCTGGATACAGCGTCTTGAACTGTTCCAACTTGTTGAAGGCTCTGTACGGTTTAGAGACTAACTTTCCGTCGTTGGAGGTCTTATAACCACCCGTACCGAATACCAACCTTCTGGTTGCATACTCTGGAACGTCCACACCGCTAAAGTAGTACGATAGACTTAACTTATAGCTACGTTCGTCACTCTTAGCATGGGTGCTATCATAACCGATATACCTATTAGCGTAACGCCAACCAGGGAGTGCTACTATGCCGTCGTCAAAAGACTTATTACACGTTGGGCAGGATACTCTATGACGGTTGTCTGTACAGTTAAGTTTCACTTCAACGCTACCGTCTAAAGATATCGGTAGAGTAGTCTTATTGATAGTACTGTTCAAATGGTTCAAGTTGAGGTATCTTTTACAGAACATACTCTCACCCAACTTTACGTCGCTAATTAGATAGTAGTAGTAACCAAAGTAGTTAGGCTTATAGTTAGAACTTCCTTTAGTCTTAGAAGACTGCGTATCTTTAGAGTTGCGTTCGTTCATTACGTAGTTTTCGGAGGAAGTCTCATCGGACTTATAGTTAGGTAGTCTAAGAGCCAGTATATACAAGTGTGCTACTCTTGAGGAGTTTCTAAAGGATATCGCACCGTATCCTGAAAACGGTTTTAGTTCGCCAAGGTATAGTTCCGACTGGTTAGTACTGTCTTCTTCTGTTAGACTGTCAGCAAAACTCTTGTAACCGTCTAAGGATAGACAGTCTATCAAAGCGTTTCTTATAGTGTGAGGAAATAGCAAGTCGATACTCTTTAGACGCTTAGTATCAAAGTATTCTATCTTTATCCAGTTATCCACCAAAAACGACTTGACGTTGTCGTTAGAAACGTTCTTTTGCACGATATCCACCGTTACGTTTATTGGCGAACCGTTAGAAGTTCTTGGGCATACTTTAGACTTTCTCTTACCGTTGCTCATAGTACCCAAACCAGTGAACGGAGTACACACTTTAGCATTTTTACGGACTACTCTACTACGTGGAGTACTACTTTCGCCACCCTCTGAACCGTTAGAACCTTTATTCGTATTACTATTGCTATACTCTTCAGTTAGGTCTATAGTAGAACCCGTAGGACTGTTAGACTTACCACTACTACTATTATCCTCTTTATTGTGAATAGTTATAGTATCGTAGTCTTCTTCTTCATTTTTGGACTTCTTTCCCTTTCCAAAAATATTGAACATATTAATACCTCCGAACTTTTTTAACGTTAAGTTTATTTCGGTAGCTAACCATACGTTTAATGCGGTAGCCACTCCATAAGATATCACATTTAGACTGTTCAAGTTCACGTTCACTTTGGTATACCTTATAGCAGTAGTCAAGAACGACAGTATAGAACTACTCTCATTTAGTTTGACTATGCCGTATATCTTTAGTATATCGGTCAAGTATAACGCAAATACTTGAACCAACACGGCTAATATTATTACCAATCGTGATATCATCAAGTAGTTACCAAGTTTAGTATCGTCGTTATCGTTATAGTGTTTAGACATATGTTAATATTCACCACTTTCATAGTTAGTCTTCTAAGTACTCAAAACAGTCGTTAAGAACCTTATCGAAAGTTTCTTTAAGGTCTCCACTCGATACCCCGTTAGGAGTAGCGAACCTTTTAACCGCTATTACGTAAGAGTTATGACTTTCGCTATCGGTATAGGCAGAACCCACGTACCACAGAGTATTGTAACCTTGATACTTATCGTTATCGCCCGATACTAACGAATAGTTAGCCTTACCGAACTTTCCGTAATAGTCGCTTGCCACTTGGAATGAACTACCAGTCTTACAAGCGTAACTATAGGTAGCACTATCGTTTTCAAAGTACTGTTCTTCGGTTACTACTTGAGATTTGGACTTGCTATATACTGCACCTAAATAGTCTTGCATATCCGCTACTACTGAACTATTCAAAGGTTCGCCTAAGGTGTTCAAAGGAGTACCCTTTTTCAGTATAGGACTATACATACTTCCAGTAAGACACTTTCCCATAGCCATAGCCATATACAGTGGGGATACTTGGTCTTTATCTATACCGTACACCGTCTGAGCCAACGGCTTTTGATAGTTGTCTACTTCTGGACTACCTAAGGTATCCCTGATAGTAGGTGTTAGACGACGGTTGCCTCTAAAGTCCACGTTCAAGGAACGGTCTATATTGAAGTACTTTTCAAAGTACTCCTTAAAGAAACTTTCCCTTAGAGTTAGGTCGCTTTGAACGTAGTCCGTACTATGTTTAAGGTTATACTGTTCGCAGTATTTAGAGAGGTCTAACATCTCTATAGCCAGTTTAGCGAAGTAGGTATTGTTACTTCTCATTAGGTGGAACTCCATATCTTTTTCCGATAGACTGTAGTTATAGTTAGCCGATATGAAGTTAGTAACGTCGTAGGTGTTGTAGTCGTCTATGGATACTCTGTAGGTAGCGTCGTCCCCGTAGCCGTCGGCACTGTATAAAGACTTAACGGTATCCTGTTCACCGACTTCATAGGCATACTGCAAAGTTACTGCGGAAGTCAATATCTTAAAGGTACTACCAGGGGTAGCGTTTTCCAGACACATATTATTTAGCGAAAAGTTAGGGTCAAAACCTGTAGAGGAACAGTAGTCCGCATCGTAGTTATCGTTACCATACGCTAAAGATATCTTATTACCGTGTTCGTCGGTGTATGAGGGAACGTAAGTTCCCAATATCAAGTAGTCGCTTGAACCCTCTTCGGTATCCTTACCCGTGCGATTGTTTATGCCGTCGTATTCGTTGTTTACGTTGTCGAAACCACCTTCGCTATATAGTGTATCCATATTATAGGAAGGTGAAGATACCATAGCGTATATTTCAGCAGTATTAGGATTAAGCACTACTACAGAGGTACATCCCAAACCTTCTATATCGTCCCAGATTGCCGACTGTAAGTCTAAGTCTAAAGTTAGAGTAATATCTTCTCCTACAGACTTAGAAGCGTCTTCAACAGACGGACTGTTCAAAATATCTTCATACCAAAGGTCAGCACCACCCGAACGGCTGTCTAATACGTTAGATACACATTCAGGGTTGCCCGTCTGATACACTTCATCACTCAGTTTACGACTATACGTACCGTCTTCACTTTCAACCGATACTAAGAGTTCTTTACCGTTACGGTCGTATATAGTACCCTTTTTCACACCGTTTTCCACACTCGGATTGGACATAGAAGCCATATGAGTTTCATTCTTTTCTAAAGTCTGCGTCTTAAATGAGTACACTGCTAATGAGAATACTGTTATTAGAGCTATACAGTTGATGCTTGCTATTAGCTTATTCACGTTCATTAGACACTGCCACCTCCGAATTAAAGTCTTTAGGATTTATAGCCAGTACTAAGAATACAGAACTTTCTATCATCAAGAATAGATACTCAAAGTTACTGGTCGAAATATATGGTAGTATAGTACCCGTATAGAACTTCAAACCCGTAACCGATAGCACGTTTATTATAACTTGTGCCGTTATCAATAACATATATATCATACTTAACTCTTCCAAAAATTGATATCTATACGACTGCTCCTTATCTAAAGAAGTGTAGTCTAAAGATGAGGTACTCAATACGGGCATGAACACTAAAAAGTATCCACTTAATAGTATCACTATGGCTAATATGACGCTGAACTCTAAACATAGAGCGTCAAAGGCGTAGTCGGAAGTCAACGTAGTTCCACTTTTCGTGATAGTAGACGCTATAGTAGGCTGTTGAGTAGGTTTAAAAGCGTTAATCAACTGACAGCTTTTGAGTACCGATACTGAAGACTGTACTTGGTCATAGTTCATGTAGTTACAGGTTCTGTTGTAAGCCCTTTGGGCTACGTTTCCTAATACGCCGTAGTCTTTTTGAGTTTCAACGTCTGGGTCTACGTACCTTGCATCTACTCCGCAAGTAGTTTCGTATAGAGCGGGTAGAAAGTGGTTCAAACCGACGCTGGTAGCAGAGAGTATCAAAGCAAATCCGATGACACCTAAGTATCTAACGGCAGTCTTTTCCACTCTTAGGAGTACCCCCTTTAAAGCCTTGACTTTAGACACATACTTTTTTAGACTGTTCTTGGACACCATGCCACATACTACTATAGCTACTACTACCATAACCAATAGAACCTTTATTGAAGTACTTGAACCTATCAATAGTATCGCTCCTGATAGTGCTACATAGGATATTGCATACAGTCCGATATATGAAGCTACGAACACTATAGCACAACTTAAAATCGTCTTAGTGTTAGAGGCTACCTTGCTACCTTTAAAGTTAGGAAGTCCACAGAATAGCAAGTTTATAAATGGGTATAGGAAGTATAGCGTCATAGCCGTACCGAGTTCGTCTAACAGAGCGTGTTCCAATACGCACACTATAAAGTTTACAGAATACTGTAGACAGTCCACCGCTTGAGATACCTTTCGATGCTTATTCTGTAGATGCCCTATTACAGAAAATACTGGTAGTAATAACTTCATTATGGAACAGAACATTATATATAGTCCGCCTATTTGGATACTATTTCTGTTACCTATACTGCTATTACTGAACTTATAGAATATCAAAGTCAATACTATACTAAGTATCAAGAATACATGGTGTGCATTTAGACCCAATATAGGCTTACTGGTTACTATCCTTTCTATGATGTTGCTACTTAGTCCACGTGGTGGTCTGCTTAGGTTGTGGGACTTCACTCCGCTATTGTAGATACTATCAAATATCATAGTACATACGCACAGACACACTGCAAACACTATAGAGTTTTTAACTTCTGAACCTATACTTATATAAGAAGTCTGATACTTTTCCTCATACTTAATAGCCGTATAGAAGTATATAGAGGTCTTAAAACAGAATAAAAATACCACACCTAACAGGCTACACGCAAATTGGAAGTTATACCGTGTACTATCCCGTTTAGCTATAGTATTTTGAGTTTCACGTTCTATGGTATCGTATATAGCAAATAGTACCACACTAAGTATGAATATTCCGCATATTACCGAATACTTTCCTGAATACTTAGAGGTATATATACTACTCTCATTTAGTATAGAGTTGGTCAGCATAGTGCATACTCCTACTAATAGTATAAGAGTAGCTATTAGCACTATGTAGAACGCTATAGGGTTACTATCCCTATCCAAGAGGCGTTTCAACTTAGCCACCTGTTTATTCTTTAATACTTTTAGTTTAGTCATCTAATCACCATCACACATTTTTTTAATACTCGTATCTTTATAGTGGATATAGTCTAAAAAAAATCCACCGTAATATAAGGGTATCATATTGATATCGTAATGTCAATAACAAAAAGATGAATTTTTAGTTACAGATACTCTATATTAGATAACAACGTATAGCATTCGATTAAAATATACCGTTATTTTAACTAAATACAGCAAGAAGTCCCCCACCTCTTTAGGTGGGGGATGAATTGCGTCCCCACTATTGACAAGCTAAAAATAGTGTAATATAATACAATCAGTCAAATAGAAAGGCAAGGTGAAAAACGTGAAACAAAATAAGGCATACAAATTTAGAATATATCCAAATGAAGAGCAGAAGATAATGTTTGCTAAAACGTTTGGTTGTGCAAGATTTATCTATAATAAGATGTTATCAGATAAGATAGACTACTACCAACAAACCAAACAAAGATTAAATAATACACCTGCACAATATAAGATTGAATTTGAATGGCTAAAAGAAGTGGATAGTTTAGCACTTGCCAACACTCAAATGAACTTACAGAAAGCCTTTACTAACTTTTTCACTAATCCTAAAAGTGGATTTCCAAAGTTCAAAAGTAAACATAGACACAGAAAAAGTTATACTACTAATAATCAAAAAGGAAGTATTACTTTAGAAAATGGTTATTTAAAACTTCCCAAATTAGTGGACTTAGTAAAGGTAAAACAACATCGACAGATACCTAAAGACCATAAAATTAAGTCTGTGACTATAAGTCAAACTCCAAGTGGAAAGTATTATGCAAGTATTCTATGTGAGTATGAAAACCAAATACAGACAATAGAACCCAAAACTTTCTTAGGATTAGACTTTTCTATGAAAGAATTGTATGTTGCAAGCGATAATACTTCCGCTGAATATCCAAGATATTTTAGAAAATCCCAAAAAAAGTTAGCAAGAGAACAGAGGAAACTCTCTAAATGTGTGACAGGTAGTCAAAATAGGAATAAGCAACGTCTAAAAGTTGCTAAACTACACGAAAGAGTAGCTAATCAAAGAAAAGACTTCTTGCATAGACTATCAAGACAGATAGCCAATACCTATGACTGCGTATGTATTGAAGACTTGGATATGAAAGCTATGTCACAAGCATTAAACTTTGGAAAGTCTGTCGCTGATAACGGTTGGGGGATGTTTACGAC
>CAKSDC010000010.1 GCA_934444765.1 uncultured Oscillospiraceae bacterium | reverse complement strand
TAGCCCAACCCAAAGCCAGTTCGGAAAGGTCACCCGTACCTATTACTATACCGCCGTACTCGTTAGCCATATCCATTAATATTTGAGTTCTTTCACGTGCCTGTGAGTTCTCATAAGTTACATTATGGACGTTGCTATCGTGTGCGATATCCTTAAAGTGTTGGTTTACACTGTCTTTGATGTCTATTTCTATCAGTTCGGTGCCGTACTCTTTGGCAAGGTTGCAAGCGTTAGAGTAGGTTCTATCGGTAGTGCCGAAACATGGCATTGTGATAGTCTTAATGCCTTTTCTATCCAATCTTAGCATATCGAATGCGTGAACCGTTACTATTAACGCTAAAGTGCTATCTAAACCGCCAGATAGTCCTATTACGGCAGTTTTGCAACCTATGTGACGTAGTCTTGTCATTAGACCTACAGACTGTATAGCCAATATTTCCTCACAACGTTTAGATAGGTCATCTTTTGAACTCGGTACGAATGGAGTTTTAGAAAACTTTCGGGTAAGGTTAGTTTCTATGGTAGGCATAACGAAGTATTTACTATATATAGTTGGACGGTCATAATGTGAAATGCTATTATCCACTTCAAAAGTTGTAGAACGTCTGCGTTCATGAGTTAGTCTTAAAACGTCGATATCTGCATAGGTTATGCCGTTTTGAAATAGTCTGCTTTCTGCCAATATAGAACCGTTTTCCGCTATTATATTATGCCCAGCGAATACCATATCGGTAGTACTTTCACCGATGCTTGCATCTGCATACATATAGGCACTTAGTAACGCTCCTGACTTTGCCTTGATTAGAGTACGTCGGTATTCAGCCTTACCAATAATTTCGTCACTTGCCGATAGGTTTACTATTAAGGTAGCACCGTTTTCCGCTAACTTTTCGGAAGGTGTACTGTTCACCCAAAGGTCCTCACAGACTTCTACACCAAAGCAAAATTCTGGAACGTCTTCACACCTGAACACCATCTGTCCAAAAAATATAAGCGTTTCACCGTCACCGTCTTCGTCGAACTCTATAGTAGTGTGAACGTTCTTTCCACTGGTGAACAGTCTTGCTTCGTAAAATTCGGAGTAGTTTGGAATGTAAGTTTTAGGTACCATTCCTAATAGATAGCCACAGTGTATGACCGCTCCGCAGTTGTATAGTTTTCCGTTTACTACGTAAGGCAAGCCTACTATGGATACTATGTCTAAATCCTTAGTAGCTTGCAGTATATCACGTAAAGACTTTTTAGCACTATTTAATAGGGTATCTTGTAGAAAAAGGTCGCCACAAGTATATCCCGTAATAGATAGTTCTGGGAATGCTATCAGTTTAGCACCGTTAGAATAGGCTTCTTTAATCTTATCTATAATTTGAGTAGCGTTGTAGTCACAGTCGGCAACGTGAACGTCGGGAGAGGCACAAGCTACCTTTATAAAACCGTCTTTCATGTGTAAAATCCTTTCATTACAGATTATAGTATTATGTTAATATTATACTCTAATATCCAAATAAAATCAAGGAATTTTAAGGAAATAACACAATATTTTTTATCGTAATGATATTATCACTTAGACTTTAACACTTCGTCTTTAGCTTGAAGTTCTAAGTCTTTAGCCTGTAGTAGCTTATCTTTACTTTGAAGTTCTAAGTCTTTGCGTTTAAGTTCTTGGTCTTTGTTAGCAATCTCTTGGTGTAGACTATTAATAGTCTGTTCCTGACTGGCTACTTTAGACTTTAGTATTGCTATAGTCTTTTTTATGTCTTTAACTCTTTGACAGTCTTTTTTTCTAATAGCGTTTAACTTCTTTTTATCCATATAGATACGTCCTTTCTGCACTATATTTGATTAATAAACTTATCAAAAGCCTGAATACCTTGTGGGGTACGTTTGTAAACTCCAGCGTGTTCAAGCACCTTTGTGAAGACTAAACCAGTCTCTTTAAGTACTATATCGTAGGCGTTTGCCGAAGAGATACTACTATACTTTTGAGATATCTGTTCTGCCCATTGTGAGTGCTTCTGTAGTTCAGGATATTTGGAAATATCTTCTTTATTAGCTAATACTGTAGATAGTAGCTTTAGTTCGTAAGCTAATCTTGAAGGTAGTATGGCTAAACCCATAACTTCTATTAAGCCGATGTTTTCCTTCTTTATGTTATGAAGTTCTTGGTGTGGGTGGAATACTCCTAATGGATATAGTTCAGTAGTTATGTTGTTTCTTAATACTAAGTCTAAGGTGTAGTCGTCTTGTAGTTTGTACGCTATAGGAGTTATAGTATTATGTGGTGTTCCGTTAGTATTTGCGAATATAAATGCGTCTTCATCGGAGTAGTTACGCCATGAAGTCAATATTCTGTCGGCTAACTCTACTATTCTATCTATGTTGGAACTCTGTAGTCTTATTACTGACATAGCCCATTTAACTCTTGATACTTTAATATCTTCATAACCCTGTATGGTATAGTACTGTTCCGATGGTGCTTTCATCATAGGAAAGACGTGGTTTCCACCTTGAAAATGTTCGTGACTTAATATTGAACCTCCTACTATAGGCAAGTCGGCATTAGAACCTATCATATAGTGTGGGAACTTTGATATAAAGTCCAATAGCTTTTTAAATGCTGACCTATCTATCTTCATAGGTGTATGCGATTGGTTTAATAGTATACAGTGTTCGTTATAGTATACGTATGGTGAATATTGAAGTCCCCATTGCTGACCGCAAACTTCTAATGGAACTATTCTGTGAGTTGCTCTTGCTGGGTGATTTAGTCTACCTTTGTAACCTACATTATCGATACATAGTTGACACTTAGGGTACGCTACCGACTTCATCTTTCCAGCCAATGCTATGGCTTTAGGGTCTTTTTCAGGTTTGGACATATTGATTGACATTTCTATTTCGCCGTATTCCGATTGAGTAGTCCAACGGATATCTTTGGCTATTCTGTCGGTTCTTATATAGTTAGAGGCTTTAGAGAGTGCATAAAAATAGTCTGTTGCCTGTTTAGGTGACTTTTGATACAGTTCGTAAAACTTATTGGTAACGTTGGAAGGTCTATCTATAAATACGTCCATAAGTTCGGTATCGAATATGTCACGGCTGACTATACTATCATAGTCTACCAGACCTTTTTCGGAAGCGTATCGTAATAGTTCATCTAATACTTGTGCAAGGGTATCCTGTGAATTAAAAGTTTCGTCTGTTGGAGTGTAGTCGTCACACTGTAGCTTAGCAAGTATTCTGTTTCTTGCGTATATGCTGTCTTCTTGGGAAATTAGACTATTTTTTATAGCATAGTCTACTAACTTATCTACATACTTAGACATAGTATATGTATCCTTTCTATTAGTGATTTTTAACTATTTAGTGGAATACTTTTCCATTATCTTTAAGGCTACCTTTAGCCCGTCTACTGCTGATGAGGTTATACCTCCTGAATATCCTGCACCTTCTCCGCATGGGTATAAGTTTTCTACCGATACCGAAGTTAAGGTATCGTGGTTACGTGATATTCTAATAGGTGAGGAGGTTCTGGTTTCAGGAGCAGTCATTAGAGCGTTGCCGTCGCCAAAGCATTCCATCTTCTTTGAAAATTGATGCAGTCCAACTTTTAAAGTATCGGTTATATAGTTGGGGAACAGTAGGTTTAAATCGCAAGGTGTTACGCCTATTGCGTAGGTCGGTTGTACGTTAGAGTGCATATCTATAGTATCGTTTAAAAAGCCTCTAACCGTATTAATAGGTGCAGTGTAGTTCTTATTAGCTAAGTTGAACGCTCTTTGCTCCAAACTACGTGCAAAGGCTATGCTATCCATTGGTCTATTGCCATAGTCTCTACTGGATACCGATACTACTAATGCTGAGTTGGAATTTTTTCCGTCTCTTGCATATTCACTCATACCGTTGGTTACTACTCCACCGACTTCACTGGAAGACGGTACTACGTATCCCCCTGGACACATACAGAAAGTATATACCGCTCTTCCGTCTTTTAACCTATGCGATAGTTGATACTCTCCAACCGGTAGTAATGGACTGTTAGCGTGTTCACCATATAGACTGTAGTTTACACTCTGTTTGGAATGTTCTATTCTAACACCTACAGAAAAAGGTTTAGGTTCTACGTATATGTCTTTATTTAGTATTAGTTCAAAGGTATCTCTTGCAGAGTGTCCTATAGCTAATACCATAGCACATGGAGTATATTCTTCACCAGTAGATGAGGTTACTACTGTAACCTTATTACTATTTGAAAGTGTAAAGTCTATCATTTTAGAGTTGAAGTGTACTTCTCCACCTAAAGCTACTATTCGGTTGCGAACGTTCTTTACTATATCTCTAAGTTTATCAGTACCTATATGAGCTTTAGACTTCGTTAGTATTTCAGGAGTAGCACCAAATTCTACTAAGCGTTCAAATACGTATCTGCATAGAGTATCTTTTATACGGGTAGTGAGTTTTCCGTCTGAGAACGTACCCGCACCACCTTCGCCGAACTGTACGTTACTATTTTCGTTGAACTCTCCACCGTTCCAAAAAGTGTTAGTGGACTGTACTCTATCTTCCACCTTTTCGCCACGTTCTAACACTATAGGTCGATAACCGTTTTCCGCTAAGGCTAAAGCACAGAACAGCCCAGCAGGTCCTAAACCTACTATTAACGGTCTGCCCTGATAGTTATTAGTAGCACATATGGGATTAAATCCACTCGGTCTTACCTGAATACATCTCTTATACTTTTTGCATAGTGCAACTTCTTTATTGGAGTTATTCAACTGCAAGTATACCGAACTTACAAAGTGAATATTGTCTCTTTTGCGTGCATCTAAAGAGGTCTTGTGTATTTCAGCGTCTACTACTTGACCATGTGTTAAGTTTAAACTTTTAATAGCTTTATCTATTATGCCTTGTTTGGTTTCGGTTAAGGAAGACTGTATTTCCGATACTATTATTGACATCTTATCAAACCTTTCATTATATATATTTAGATTATATCACATACTAAAATTTTTTACAATATCTCTAAAACGTTTAGTAACCAAAAATTTTGTGCTACATATAATATAACTATGAAACGCTTAAAGAGTTAGCTCTTACGTTTTAAATATCTGTTTAAGGAGATATGTTTTATGGGTTGCGGTTGTTTTGGTGGAAACTGTTGCTGGTGGATTATAATTCTTATTCTATTATTCTGTTGCTGTGGTAACGGCTTTAACGGTTGTGATAACGGTTGCGGTTGCAACAACTGTGGCGGAGGTTGTGGCTGTTAGTTATTAACTATACAGTACACTCTGGAACGGCTATGTAATAGTAGTCGTTCCGTACATACAGAAAAATATCTACCTACTATGCACTATATAGTGCATATTTTTTTGCTCTATAGCCCTATTATGAGAGAGGGCATATACTATTATTACTACCAACTTATTGAAAGGATTTTTTTTATGAATATTAAGTACAGATTGATAGACGTTTCGGTTCATAATGGAACTATAGACTTTAAAAAGGTCAAAAAGGCTGGCATAGACGGAGTTATAATCCGTGCAGGTTACGGAAATTCCACAGTGGATAAAAACTTCCATACCAATATCAAAAACGCTTTGGATAACGGTCTACACGTGGGCGTGTACTGGTTCGGATATGCCTACTCTACAGAACTTGCTAAAAAAGAGGCTGAGTATTGCTTAAAAGTAATAGGTCAATACAAGGGAAAGCTATCACTACCAGTATTCTACGATTGGGAGTATGACAGTTTCAACTATGCCAAAAAGCAAGGAGTTACTCCTACTAAGTCGTTAGTATCCAAAATGACAGACGCTTTTTGCAAAGTCTTAGAAGATAACGGTTACTACGTAGGCGTATACGCAAATTTGGACTATATGAACCGTTACTATACCAACGATATCAAGACTAAGTATACTATCTGGATAGCTCAATGGGCTAATACTTGTACCTATAGTGGTAGCTACGGTATATGGCAATACGGTGCAGAAACTAATCACTTAGATAGCAAGTATTTAGACGGCATATCTGGTATAGTAGATAAAAACTACTGCTATATAGACTATCCTAACATTATTACTAAACTTGGTTTTAACGGCTATAAACCTAAAACTTCTAAAAAGTATACTACTTCCGATTTGGTTAGACTTAAAAAGTATCTGTTAGGTGACGGTTCAGTAGAGGCTACCGACTTAGATATCAATAAGGATGGAAAAGTCTCTACGGCTGACCTTATGGAGTTAAAGCGTACTCTTAAAGAAGATTAAAACAAACGTTCCCCACTATATACTTAGTGGGGAACTCTTATATGTTCAGAAAACTTCAATTACTTTCTAATCTGTCCGTTGCCGTTGATTACATACTTAGTAGTAGTTAAAGCTAATAGTCCCATTGGACCACGTGCGTGCAACTTTTGAGTGCTTATGCCTATTTCTGCACCAAAACCAAATTCAAAGCCGTCGGTAAAGCGTGTAGAAGCGTTTACGTATACTGCCGAAGCGTCTACTTGAGAAGTGAACTTTCTTGAATTTTGATAGTTATTGGTAACTATGCTTTCGGAGTGCTTAGTGTTATAGGTGTTGATGTGTTCTATAGCCTCATCGATAGAGTTTACGACTTTAATGGAGATGATAGCGTCGAGATATTCAGTACCCCAGTCTTCCTGAGTAGCTGGAACTACGTCTTTAACTATAGACTGTACTATCTCATCACCACGAATTTCTACGTTGTGGGACTTTAGATTGTCACATATTAGAGGTAGAACCTTTTCGGCTATGTTTTTATGAACTACTAAACTTTCACAAGTGTTGCAAGTTCCTAAACGTTGAGTTTTAGAGTTTTCTACTATCTTTACTGCCATATCTAAGTCGGCGTACTCATCTACGTATACGTGACAGTTACCCGTACCAGTTTCGATAGTAGGAATAGTAGCGTTTTCTACTACAGTCTTAATCAAGCCAGAACCACCACGTGGAATTAATACGTCTATGTATTGGTTTAGTTTCATCATCTTAGTAGCGGTTTCGTGGGAAGTATCTTCTACTAACTGAATACAATCTTTAGGAAGTCCAACACTTTCGATAGCAGTCCTAATAACGTCTACTATAGCTTTGTTGGAGTTAAAAGCGTCACTACCACCACGTAATATAGTAGCGTTACCAGTCTTGAAACATAGGCTAAAAGCGTCAGCAGTAACGTTAGGGCGACTTTCAAATATAATGCCTATTACACCTAAAGGAACTCTTTTTTGAGCTATTTCTAAGCCGTTAGGTCTAATCCAAGCGGATATAGTTTGACCTATAGGGTCTTCTAACATTACTATTTTTTTGATACCTTCAGCCATGCCGTTAATTCTGTCGGTAGTGAGTTTAAGTCTATCTATTAGAGAAGACTTTACGCCCTTTTCGATAGCCTTTTGAACGTCCAATTGGTTAGCCTCTAAAATTTGGTCGGTATTGGCTATTAGCTGATTTGCTACCACTTCAAGACAGTTATTCTTTTCTGCCTGACCTAAAGTGTTTAATATCATAGCGGACTTTTTAGCCTTAATACCTAAGTTTTGTAAATATTCCATAGTAATAATCCTTTCAATAGAGTTAGAAGTTGTTACCATTCCAACCCCAATGTGCCACTTCCTCGTACTTTACGTATACACAGTTAGGAGCTATTTTTAGTTCGTTAGATACTATTTCGGTAATCTTTCTGGTCATGTTTTGATAGTCTGTAGGAGTGCTCTTACCGAATAGTTTAACTTCTACCATAGCCATAGGCTTAGAACCGTCACCTTGAAAGTACATCTTTTGATTGTCGTTAAAGTTAAGCATTAACCAACTTTCGGTCTTGTGTAGTAGTGTTATGGCACTACCGAACTGTGTTTTTAGTCTTAGTTCGCTATCTTTTGTGATAGTCTTGTTAGTAATAGTATTGATATATGGCATATTAAAAAAATCCTTTCTTAGCTGTATTTATGGCTATAATTATACTACAGTGTTACCAAAAAGTCAACTATTAGCCATAATATTATACTATTTTTGGATATATATTAATATTCGGTAAATATACTATTTCAAAATATTTACAGTATAGTTCCAATTTGGAATATGTGTTGATTTTACCAATCTATTGGGATATAATGTAGACAACTTAAAAAACTCTACTATGAATGGGGGATTATTTTTATGAAAAATATCTTGAAAAAAACGCTACTATGTGCATTATGCATAGCTAATCTTTCGGTATACGTAGCCTGTGGGGCTTCTGATGAAACTTTAAACAGTGCAAGCGGAGACTATGCAAGTCACGAAAAGTCTGACATCGGTTACTATGATGACGTAGCAGTCGATGACGCAGTAGCCGAAGACGGCGAATCTATCGAAGACGTGAATAGCAACGGTGTTTTAGGTGATAGTTCCTTAACGAACGATGATGACGCTTTCGGCATTCTAACCGCTGGTGAATGGAACGATAATCAAAACTGGGGATTTTTTACTAACCTTCTAAGTACTGGTTTAGTTCAGTTCCCTGACTATACCTTAGTATCTATCAACAGAGTAAAAGTTGTAGTTAAAGATAGTTCTAACGACGTAGTGGTAAACGCTAACGTTAAAGCGTTAGATACTAACGGCAATACTCTATGGTCTTCAGTTAGCGATAAGGACGGTATAGCCTATCTGTTCCTTGAAGATAAAGACTGTACGTCTATCGACAAGGTGGAAATATCTTATAACGGGGAAGTACAACAGTATAGTCTAACACTATCTTCTGAACAGGACAGTTCAAACGTCGGACAGAGTGGCTTAAACTTAATAGATACTCAAGTTGAATACGTATTCGATACTCCTACTGAAAGATACTCTAATACTCAGGTTATGTTTATATTAGATACTACAGGTTCTATGGGTGACGAAATGTTCTATCTTCAAAGAGAGTTTAGCGGTATAGCTAAAACTATCGGTACTGATAACGTTCAGTATTCTGTAAACTTCTACCGTGATAAGGGCGACGAATACGTTACTAAGTGTAACGACTTTACGAACGATATTCAAACCGTTCAGCAACTACTCAATAACGAAAACGCTGAAGGTGGGGGAGATGAACCTGAAGCAGTGGCTGAAATCCTTAAACAGACTATAACTGACGGTCAATGGGACAGTCACGCCGTAAAAGTAGCCTTTTTAATCTTCGATGCTCCACCACATGAGGGAACTAAGGCAGTATTAGATGAGGCTATAAAAGTTGCAAGTACAAACGGTATCAAGATAGTACCCGTAGTATCCTCTAATACTAACCGTGAAACTGAAGTCTTTGCACGTTCGCTTAGTATATACACTAACGGAACGTACATATTCTTAACCGACGATTCAGGAGTTGGCGGAGAACACCTTGAACCTATTATAGGCGACTACAAAGTCGAAAAACTTAAAGATATCATTATTAGAGTAGTTAAACAGTATCAACAGTAAAAAATGTGACTGTACCTATTTGGTGCAGTCACTTACTCTTTTGATATATATCTATTTTGTTTCAATCCACAGTCGGTAATTTCACAGAGTCTGACAAGCCAGCAGAACACTGACTGTAGTTTGCCTCATGTCAGTGGGGGATACCGATTTCTCTCCGCCCACCACTGCCGTTATTTTTCCTACTTGCAATTCATCTCACTCACCTATAGAGGTGGGAGAATCCTTGCTATTATTTGTTGAAACGCTATCAAAGGCTTGGTCTAAATCGGCTATTATGTCGTTTACGTTTTCAAGTCCTACCGATAGTCTAATCAATCCAGGGTTGACCCCTGCAAGTACTAACTGTTCGTCGGTTAGTTGTCTGTGTGTAGCAGAGGCTGGATGTAGTACACAAGTTTTTATGTCGGCAACGTGTACTTCGTTAGAGGCTAACTTTAAAGCGTTCATAAACTTAACGGCTACGTTTCTTCCACCTTCTATAGTAAAGGTTATTACTCCGCTACCACCTGTTAGATACTTTTGAACTAACTCTTGTTGTCTGCCCTTCAACTTAGTAGGATATTTAATATCACTGACTATATCTATAGTTTCAAGATAGTCGGCAACTTTAGAAGCGTTTTCGCAATACTGTTTCATTCTAACTGGTAGAGTTTCTAATCCTAAGTTTAGCAAAAATGCCGAATGAGCCGACGGATAACAACCAAAGTCACGCATTAGTTGAGTTCTTGCCTTTATGATGTATGCCATATTGCCAAAGTCTTTAACGTATCGTAGTCCGTGATACGTAGGGTCTGGTTCGGTAAACTCTGGGAACTTTCCACTTTTAGCCCAATCGAAGTTACCACTATCTACTATTACGCCACCGCCTTGTACTGCGTGACCGTCCATATACTTTGTGGTGGAGTGTGTAACTATATCCGCACCAAACTCAAAAGGTCTACAGAATAGAGGCGTACAGAAAGTATTATCCACTATTAAAGGTACGTTGTTAGCGTGTGCTATTTTAGAAAACTTCTCTATATCGAAGACTTCTATAGCTGGATTGGCTAAAGTTTCACCGAATACCGCCTTAGTGTTAGGTTTGAACGCTTTTTGAATGGTTTCGTCGTCGTCATCGTTGCTTACAAATATGCACTCTATACCGAGCTTTTTTAAGGTCGCAGAAAATAGGTTTACCGTTCCGCCGTATATAGTGCCTGTAGATATAAAACTATCTCCAGCGTTACACACGTTAAGAATTGCTAATAGGTTCGCAGCCTGTCCGCTTGAAGTACACATAGCACCTACACCACCTTCAAGGTCGGCAATCTTTTTTTCTACTGCGTCTACAGTAGGATTAGCAAATCGGGAGTACATATATTCTACTGGCTTATCGAATAGTTCGGCAATGTGTTCGGTACTATCGAATACATAAGTAGTGCTTTGCACTATAGGTAGTACACGAGGTTCACCATTTTTAGGGGTATATCCCGAATGCAAACATTTAGTTTCTATTTCCATGTTAGTTCCTCCAAAAGTATTATATTGTTGATAATACTATTATATCACAGTTGAACTTTAAATTCAACTATTTTTAGTAGGAATTTAGGCATTATGAAAATACTTGTCTACAAACGGAATGTTCTTAGTCTGTATAGTCTTTCCGTTTAGATACTCCAAACTTGAACCTTTAAGAAGTTCAAACGTAACAGAGTACGCACACAGACATTGAAAACGTTCGTCGTACTTTTGGTTGAACTGTCTATTACCATATTTGCTATCGCCTAATATCGGACAGCCTATATATAGCATACTTGCTCTTATTTGATGTGTTCTACCAGTTACCAGTTCAACCTCTACTAAAGATAGTTCTTTGTTGGTTTTTAGTACTCTGTATTTGGTTACTATCTGCTTGTAGTCGGGTTTCGGCTTGCTGGAAAGAGTTACCGTGTTAGTCTTGCTATCTTTATGATGATACGCTACTATAGTGCCGTCAGGTCTTTTAGGTCTGTTAGTAGTAACGCATAGATACTTTTTATGGATTAGGTTCTGTTTAATCATAAGGTTTACGTCCCTTAGGGCTTGAGAGTTTTTAGCACATACTACCAAACCACAAGTGTTTCTATCTAAGCGATTGCACAGTGCAGGCGAAAAAGAACGTTCTTGATTAGGACTATATTCATCGGTTAGTATTAAGTATTTAGTTATTCTGTCTATTAGAGTATCATTAGTATGGTCGTTATCGGCATGAACTACTAAACCTATAGGTTTATCTACTATTAGTATATTTTGGTCTTGATAGACTATGTCAATATCGGTTGAAACGTCTTTAAGCCTATCTTGTAGTATATCACATTTGGTAGAGGCTTGTTGTACTGTAAAGTATTCATCGTTGATATACATATCTACCACGTCGCCAACGTTTAAACGCTGAGAGACTTCGCAACGTTTACCGTTTACTTTGATACGTTTGTTTCTGATAGCCTTGTACAACATAGACTTAGGCATAGTACACACCTTAGAGATATACTTATCTATACGTTGGTTACTATCGTTTATGTTTATAGTATAAGATTTCATGTGTGTTAGCCCTTTAGAATTTTTTCTATTTCGTTGAGTTCGTCTTCAGAGAATGTAGTCTTATGAACGGCTTCAACGTTTTCTAAAATCTGTTCTGGCTTGCTTGCACCTACTAATACAGAGGTTATCTTATCGTTGCGGAGTAACCATGATACTGCCATTTGCGATAGCTTTTGTCCACGATTTTTTGCAAGTTCGTTTAGCTTTATAATTTGAATGCGTCGTTCGGTGGTAAGTTGCTGATTTAACCATGTGTTACCCTTGCCAATTCGTGAATCTTTTGGAATACCTTTTAAGTATCTATCAGTTAGCATACCTTGTGCTAATGGTGAGTAGGCTATTAAACCGAAACCCTGTTCTTTTGCAAATTCGTCTAAACCGTCTTCTTCAATCCAACGGTTAAACATGGAACACGCTGGTTGGTTTATAACGAATGGAGTTTTAAGTTCTCTGAAAATTTCCAATATCTTAGCAGTGTTACGCTTGTTATAGTTAGATACGCCTACGTATAGTGCTTTACCTTGTCTTACTATTTGGTCTAAGGCTAAAGCAGTTTCTTCTAAAGGAGTATTAGGGTCGTATACGTGATGATAGAATATGTCCACATAGTCTAATCCCAAACGCTTTAGACTTTGGTCTAAACTGGATATTAGATACTTTCTTGAACCGTTCTTGTCACCATAAGGACCGTCCCACATTTCGTAACCTGCCTTAGTGGATATACATAGTTCGTCACGATACTTTGCAAGGTCGTAGTGGAGTATCTTTCCAAAGTTTTCTTCCGCAGAACCACCACCATAGTTATTAGCGATGTCAAAGTGAACTATACCGTTATCGAACGCAGTATATACCATCTTTTTCATGTTGTAAAAGTCGTCTTGATTGCTGAAGTTATGCCATAATCCTAAAGAGATTGCCGATAGTTTTAATCCAGAATTTCCACAACGATTATACACCATGTTGTTATAACGCTTACTATTTGCTACATACATACTTATATTCCGCCTTTCAAAATAATTATACGTTAAAGATATTATTCAATAGTTTAATTCCCGTGTTAGTCTTAAATATCTTATGTTTAGTGTTTATGATAGCCTCTTTAGAAGAGTTATCCTCATACAGATTTACTAAAAAGTCTGCCTCTACCAATATTTGATAGTCTAACCCTTGTATGTTGTCATAGGTGTGATGATGTCCCACTAAGTAGCACACCCTATCTATTACGTCAGGTTCAAAGTTGAGTTTAGTTAGTAGTTTTAAAGCCTCAGGAACGCCTTCTATTTCTTGATACTTACCAGCCGTGCTATTATACTTTAGTTCGCTGTTTTTGATGCCTATATCGTGTACTATAGAGGCTACTTCTAAAGTATATAGAGTATCTTCAGGAACACCCTCTAATACTGCTATAGTTTTAGCGTATTCGTGAACTTTTATATAGTGGTTTATTCTCTTTTTGTCGCCTAAAAAATACTCTGTCATAGCTACTATAAGTTTAGATATTCTATCCATAACTATATACCTACCAATCTAATTAATATTAATAGTATTGTACAATAATCGGGGATAAAAGTCAATACCTTTTGTGTATGTTGCAAATATCCACTTTTTTTGAAAAAATCTATTGACATTCTACAGTATATGCTATATAATAGTAGTATCATTTTTGAACTATTTTTTTAGAGTGTATCGTTTTAGCGATTTAAAGTTATTCTACTTTAAAGCTACGATATACCTTTTGGAGGATTTTTATTATGGATATTGGTACTTTAATATCTTACAGACCAGATATTAAGATTTTAGACGCTACTTTAAGAGACGGTGGCTTAGTAAATAACTTTGCCTTTTCTGATGAGTTTGTAAAAGACCTTTATAAGACTAACATTGAAGCCGGTGTTGACTATATGGAGTTTGGCTATAGAGCCGATAAGACTATCTTTAACGTTGATGACTTCGGCAAGTGGAAGTTCTGTGATGAAGAAGACCTTCGTGCAATAGTAGGCGACAACGATACCGACCTTAAGATTGCTATTATGACAGACGTTGGCAGAACTGACTACAAAAATGACGTTCTTCCTAAAAAAGATAGCGTGGTAGACTTAGTTAGAGTTGCTACTTATGCTCATCAAATTCCTACTGCTATCGATATGATTGAAGACGCTAAAAATAAGGGCTACGAAGTATCGGTAAACATTATGGCTATCTCTAAAGTTAATGATGAAGATATTGATAACTGCTTAAACGAAATCTCTAAGTCGAGCGTTGACGTTATCTACTTAGTAGATAGTTTTGGTGCTTTCTATCCTGAACAGATTAGAAGACTTACCGATAAGTACGTGAACGTTGCCGAAAAGACTGGCAAAAAGATAGGTATTCACGCACACAATAACCAACAACTTGCTTTTGCAAGTACTATAGAAGCCGTTACTAACGGTGCAAGCTACTTAGACGCTACTATGTGTGGCATGGGTAGAGGTGCTGGTAACTGCTATATGGAAAGTCTATTAGGATTTTTAAAAAATCCTAAGTATAAACTTCCTCCAGTTATGGACTTTATAGCTAAGTATATGTTAGATATGCGTCAACAGTATACTTGGGGATTTGATATTCCATACCTACTAACTGGTGTGTTAAATAGTCACCCATCCACTGCTATTAAGTTCATTAAAGACGGTAGAACAGACTATTCTACTTTCCAACAGGAACTGTTCGACCTATAATATTAGTTTAGCTTGCCTCTTTGAATGCATATAGATACCGTCAACGTTGTGTTACTTGCACACATTGGCGGTATTTTTTTGTTGGAAAGTTCATATTGACATGAATATATTACCATGATATAATATTAATATATTCCACAGAAAGGTAATACATATATGAATAAACTTCTAAAAAAGACTATAGCTATAGTCTCTGTTATAGCTACTTTAAGCAGTACTCTAAGCGTTAGTGCTTTTGCCGATACTTCAACGGTAGGTAGTTCTTATAAAGAGTTACAACTCTTAAATAGTTCCTCTATCGGTTATGGAGTTAACATTCTTGAGGGTGGCTTTAACGTCTATACTTCAAGCGATACGCCCGATAACGCCTATGGAAATCCCACAGTAGACGGCGTTCATGGTGCTACTAAGTTTGAAGATATGCAGTATATCCACTATGATGAGGCTACCGTTCAGCAGTATTTAGACGATATATCCGCTTGCAGTACCGCTGAAAATACCGAAGATAATATCTTAAAGTTCATTACAGCAGTATCTAACGGCGATAACTTTATAGTCGAAGTAATGGACGCTACTACTATTATTAACGTTCAATACTCAATAGAACCTTCCGATAGCAACGCACAAGAACTCTCTTACACTTCGGAACTAAGCAGTAGCTATTACGATAACTTTATAGCTAATACTTGTAAGGTTCTAAATACTGATTTTGGTACTTATACTATAGACTATCTAAACGATAACGGACTAACTTCTATAGCTGACTATCTAAACTCTATATTAGTATTGGGTGCAGAATATTCCAGTGAATATATTCAGCTAAATGCTGAACTTACTCAAAAGTATAGTCAGTACGTTATACAGTCGGCTAATAGTATAGATGACGTTCAAGTTGAATACGACGGCGAAACTATGTCTTATGCGGAACTGTATCAACTATACGTCAATGCGTACTTAAACATAACTAATAACTACTCTAAATTGGAAGACGTTCCAGAAGACGAAGTTAGCAAATACAAGGCTTTAGAAGATGCCGTAAGCACTGCTAAAAGTCAAAACGGTTTGGGTGACGAACTCAAACAGTTATATATCGATATGGTAAAGATAAGAAACGATATCGCTAAACTATTCGGTTATAGTGACTATGTGGAGTACGCTCTTCAATACGATACAGATAAGCTAAACGCTCTATGTGACGACGTTAAGACCTATATCGCTCCTGTATACAAGAATAACGTGGCAAGCGTGACTAAAGGTATTCAAGAAGTGGACGGCATCAGTTTAATATCCAGTCCACAAGAGTTGAAGTCGATATGTGGAGACGTTATCTCTGCCGTGGGTGAACAGTACAAGGATATCTACGACTATGCTAACCAATACAATCTTTTGATTACTGATGAGTTCGACCCTCAAGGTGGTTGTTATACTACCTATTCTTACACCTATAGCGAACCTATTATATATATTTCATATACTGCGGACTCTACTTATAATATAGATAGCATATTCCATGAATTTGGTCACTATATAGATATTTATACCAATACCGATAATTGGAGTGGAACTTCTTTAGCCTCTACAGAAAACTGTTCAGTAAGTTTTTCGTTAATATGTTCTGCTAATTTAGACGCTAAATTGGATACCAATACCGCTAACAAAGTAAACGCTTATAATATATTATCTAATATGAATACTTACCTTTCAGGTACGTTCTCAGACGGTATGTTTGAAATATATGCCTATCAAAATGCTGATACTTTAGACGTGGATACTTTAGACCAAGCGTTTAGAACCTTTAGGCATGACTTTGGTACTATGGACGACCTAACTTACGATTTAGGCGGTGTTAAGGAGTTTTATGACCTTTCGTTATATAATCAAATGTACTCCAATCCGTTCTATATGTTAGACTATGGTATGGCTGGCGTTACTGCCTTTAGAGTGTTAGATACCTATCTAACCAATAAGACCGAAGGTCTAAAGTTATTCGATACGCTATACACTAACGATAACTACGGTGACGAATACATATCCATTATGGAAAGTATTAACCTTAGTCCTTATGATGAGGGTTGTATTAAGACTATAGCTGATAGACTTTCTACTTATATTCCGTCTTTATTAGGGGCTTCAAGCGACGTGTTATATGGTGATATCAACTCAGACGGTAAAGTATCTACTGCTGACCTTATTCTTATGAAGAAGTATCTATTGGGTAGCCTATCGGAAGATACAGCCTTTTCTATGGAAAATGCAGATATCAACTTAGACGGTAAAGTATCTACTGCTGACCTAACCAAACTAAAAAAGACTCTATTAGGGTTATAATATAACTAAAAGTTCTCCTTATACTATATAGTATAAGGAGAACCTTTATGTTTTATTGTGATTAGTAGCTTCTTCAATTATTTTAATGTCACGTTTAATGAGCTTTTTTTTCTCTTTAGCTAACGCTTTAAGTTCTTTTATAGAGTATTTTGGTTCAGAGCGTTGAAAGTCTTTGTTAAATATTTCTGCTTTTTCTTCCGCTTTGCTATTGGTAGATATTATTCCATTGAGGCGTTCTTTAAATAGTGAAGACTGTTTAGTCGGTTCAATGGACTTTGAAAACGTAGTTTTAAAATTACTCGTTGGTTCAACTTTAAAAGTTGAACTATTAACGTTGTATGCTGAAAAAGTCTTTTTGGTAGAATTTATTGGTGCTTGTGGTATGGGATTAGAATTGTTTAAGTACATACTACCTTCTACCGAATTTTTTGAACTCTCATAGTTTAATGGTATAGCACTAAACCCACTACTTAAAGGTTTAACTTGTTTGGTAGGTGTTGCTTGAAAAGTATGTAGACTTTGAATAGTCTGTTCAGCATTAAATACCATAGGCTTTTTTTCTCTTTCAACGTTAGGCGAAAAGATACTATTGGAAGTCTGTAACGTCGACATATTAGTTACAGGAGTTGGAACGCTTTGAGTATCCCAACCGTCGTTCCATTGATAGTCTTCATTTAATATATTAGAACTACTACGTATATCACTTAAACGTATAAACTGCTTGTTAGGTTGCATTATTAAACAGTCTGTATTATTGGCGTTTACTGATAGTATTAAACTTTGGCATTCGGTACAAGGTACACAAGGTAGCAAAGTATAAGCGTCTACTACTGTTAGTGCTTTAATCTTACTTTCGTTAGAGCCTAACATTATTTTAATAGTTTCATATTCAGCACATACCAAAACTAACTTGCCATTTTTTATATCGTTACTGCTTATTCCTGTGAATATGCTATTCTTTTCAGTTATAAGCACACATACATAATACTTTGGCTTAAAACCGATACTTAAATTGTTAGAGTTTTTTTTATTTATTAAGTCTAACGCTATTGAATATAGTATATCAAAGTCCATGTTATCCTCCAAATATAGATAAAGTTTTAATAACTACTATAATTAGTTAATATATGTTGATTGATTGTTATTAGTAAAAAAGCATATGTTATTGCCACCATGAGAAGTAACATAGTCTATAGTAGAGTTTACGTATTGGATAATCTTTTCTGGAGTCTGTGCGTTGCTTGGATATGTTACTACACCATAACTCATAGTAGTTTTAAAGGCAATATCTTTAACTACTACAGGTTCGTTAATTACTACGTTAATAGCATTAGTAATATTAATAATATCGTTTTGAGTTTGCATACCATCTATTAATATAATAAATCTGCCAGTACCTAAACGAGCCAAAAAGTATTTATCGCCACATATGTTGTTTATCTTATCGGCATAGTTGAATATAATTTCATCACCAGTATTTAAACCATACGTATCGGTAATCTCTTTAATATTATCAATATTAGCTTCTATTACGCTAAAAGGTTTTGAAGAGTGGTTAGATACTCTTTCTTCTAAGACTTCCATAAGTTTTTGCTTATTTGCAAGACCTGTTAGTATATCATGGTATGCTAAATACATTAGTTTTTCGTCTTTTTCTTTTAGTGCTTCATTAGAAGCGTTAAGTTCTTTGATAGTATCAAAAAGTTCACTATTAGCTTTTCTCATGTTATTATAGAATACGTATATTAAAGTAATCATTAATATAGTTACTACAGGAACTAATACACCTACTATAGGAGCGTGTCCCATTATAAATTGGAATAGTGTAGATAATGCCGATACTATACTTAAAACCATAGCTCCAATGTAGCCTTTCTTGTGTGCTTTAACGGTCATTAATACTACTATTAGATTTTGTATTTGTGATAGTATACCATTAAAGTTATTATTACCTCCAATAGAAAATCTTGTTTGAGTAATAAATATTACTAAGTATAATATAATACCTACTACTAATATTACTACTTCTAAGACTTTGTCCTTATTTTTCTGTTCGTTTTTCAATAAAAACCCTTCCTTTCAAAAAAATCATTAACGATTCTATTATACCATATATGGAAATTAAAGTCAATGAATTTTGGAGTATTTCTATGAAAAAATAGAATATTTGCAAAATACAAATTTTTGACTACAAAATTCTTGATACTTAGTGTATAATATATACTATAGACTTATGATATAGTTTGTTTGGAGGTAATGAATATATATGGCAGATAGAAACAGTTCACATGACGGTCATAGGAACAGAATGAGAAATAGATTTTTAAAAGGAGGTTTTGATAATTTTGAGGCTCATGAGATTTTGGAAATGTTGTTATACTATTCCATACCACGTAAAAATACTAACGAAATAGCTCATGAACTTATTAATACTTTTGGAAGTCTTTATGGTGTGTTCGATGCCGATATAGAGGCTTTGCAACAGGTTAAAGGGATATCGTATAATTCAGCCGTACTAATAAAGATGATACCTCAGATATGTAGTATATACTCTAATAATAAGAGCAACGTTATAGACGTTTCTAAATGGGAAGACCTGAAACAGTATGCTATTAATCAGTATATAGGCGTAAACGTAGAGTTGGTAAAGGTTGTATTTTTAGATAGTAACTTTGGATGTATATCCTGTGTGGATATGTGTAGTATAGACAATCCTAATACGGTATCTTTTGACGCTAAAAAGATAGTATCTTATGCCGAAAAGTATCATTCTACACACATAATACTAATGCATAATCACAATAACGGAAATGCTAACCCCTCTAAAGCGGACGTGTTTTCAACTAAGGCAGTTAAAGAAGTACTTCAAAAGTTAGGCATTATCGTAGTAGACCATGTTATAGTGGCAGGTACACAAGCGATATCTTTATTCAGTTCGGGATATATGTCACGCTAAGTTAATAGAAAGGTTATTTATTATGGGTAATTTTGAATTGATATCTAAATACAAGCCGTCGGGCGACCAACCACAGGCTATTAAAAAGTTAGTAGATGGCTTAAACAGAGGCTATGACTATCAAACTCTATTAGGGGTTACTGGTTCAGGAAAGACTTTCACTATGGCTAACGTTATAGCACAGTATAACAGACCTACTTTGGTACTGGCTCATAACAAGACTTTAGCAGGTCAGCTATACGCCGAATTTAAAGAGTTTTTTCCTAATAACGCTGTAGAGTACTTTGTATCTTACTACGACTACTACAGACCAGAAGCGTATATTCCTAATACTGATACCTTTATAGAGAAAGACTCCGCCATTAATGAGGAAATAGACAAGTTAAGGCATTCAGCAACTTGCTCTCTTGCTGAACGTAAAGACGTTATAGTAGTTTCAAGCGTATCGTGTATATACTCTTTAGGTGACCCTAACGAATACAAAAACTTTAGCATATCCATTAGGCAAGGAATGGAAAAATCCCGTGACGACCTAATTAAAGACTTAATTAAGATTAGATACGAACGCAACGACGTTGAATTTTCACGTAATAAGTTTAGAGTTCGTGGCGACTGTGTGGAAATCTTTCCAGCTATGTCTAACGAAAAGGCTATAAGAGTAGAGTTCTTTGGCGACGAAGTGGATAGAATTTGCGAAATAGAAGCCGTATCAGGAAAGGTTATATCTACACTCACTCATACGATTATCTTTCCAGCTACACACTATACCGTTTCAGACCAAAATCTTAAAGAGGCTTTACAGGATATAGACCAAGAACTTAACGAACGTGTGGAATACTTCACTGCACACAATAGACTCTTAGAGGCTCAACGAATACTACAACGTACTCATTATGATATGGAAATGCTTGCGGAAATAGGTTTCTGTACAGGTATAGAAAACTATTCAAGGGTGCTATCCCGTAGACCTAAAGGAAGTCTTCCTTATACTCTATTAGACCATTTTCCAAAGGACTTTTTACTGATAGTAGATGAAAGTCACGTTACTATACCACAAGTAAAGGCTATGTATTCTGGCGACAGGGCAAGAAAACAAAATCTTATAGACTACGGCTTTAGACTTCCGAGTGCTTACGATAACAGACCGTTACAGTTTAACGAATTTTTGGATAAGCTGAACCAAACTATATTCGTTTCGGCTACACCGAGCGACTTTGAACGTGAACACTCTAAACAGATTGCTGAACAGCTTATTAGACCTACTGGTCTATTAGACCCTAAAGTTATAGTGAAACCTACGGCTAATCAAATAGACGACCTTATATCAGAAATAAACGTTAGAGCTTGCAAACATCAAAAGGTTCTGGTAACTGCACTGACTAAAAAAATGGCGGAAGATTTAACCGAATATCTTGAAAAGTTTAACGTTAGAGTTAGATATATGCATCACGGAACCGATACTATAAAACGTATGGAACTTATTAAAAACCTTCGCAACGATGAATTTGACGTGTTAGTGGGTATCAATCTACTCCGTGAAGGTTTGGATATTCCAGAAGTTACTTTAGTAGCTATTCTTGATGCCGATAAAGAAGGCTTTCTACGTTCCGAAACGGCTTTAATTCAAACTATAGGCCGTACTGCAAGAAATTCCGATGGTATGGTCATAATGTATGCTGATGAGGTTACAAAGTCCATGCAGAACGCTATAACCGAAACTGAACGTAGAAGAAGTATTCAAATGGAGTACAATACTAAACATGGTATTACTCCTAAAACTATTATTAAGTCTGTTAAAGCCGTTCCAGAAGTTACTAAGTCTATAGAACCTGAAGAAGATACTCTATCTAAAGCGGAAGTTAAAAGTCTTATTCGCAAACTCACTAACGATATGAAACAGGCTCAAAAAATATTGGACTTCGAACACGCTATATACTGTCGTGACAAGATTAAAGCCCTTGAAAAGAGGCTATAGTAGAGGATTGATGTAATAAATATCGAAAGAACAGTAAATAGGTATGTGAAAATATATCGTAAAGTATTAATTAATGAAAAGATATCAGGTGTAGATGACAAAACTATGGCGTATGAAAAAGACTTAAAGAGATGTATACCTCGGATATCTTTAAAAGGCACAATAGCTATCTAACGACGAATGCAGTACACGTTTGCGTTGTGATTACGATGTGTGTATATAGAAATGTTTGAGTATTATGGCATTAGAAGTCTATGTAAAATTTTCTGTATGACAGATATCACTTCATATGCAAACCTACCAAAGCACGTGAAATTTATAAGGTATTCGGATTTGTCAGACGGCAGTCGTTGTCGTGATGAAACTGTAGATAGACGAAGTTTAAAGGATTGGTACCTATTTTGGGAATAGAATATTTGACAAAAAACTCTGTGTGGAATATAATTATCTAATGGATATAGTCTAAAAGTTCAAGGTTACAGAGGTGTTATAATATGAGTATAAAACAACAGAAACAGGTACAAGCCTATCTAATAGAAGAGTTCGGAAAGGATAAGGGTAGTATACTGTTCGATAGGCAAGAAAAGACACTTAATAGTCTTATTGAAAATACTAAAGGTAAGTCTAAAAATCAGAAGAAGACGCTTATTCAGACCATATTACCAAGAATAGCACTATATAAGGTTCTGTTAAAAGGTGACTTTTCACAAGAAGAAGCATATCAGTATATGCGAAAGTATATGATTGATAGGGTAGCTAAGAAGAAGCATTCGTCTACGGCAAAAATGGAAGTAGTACCTGCATTCTATTCAATATATAGTAGTGTTTTTTTGAATATAATGCGTACTACCGACTTACAAAAAAGCACTCAAAAGCACGGTAAAGACTACTTCGACGTTACCATTACAGAGTGTTTATGGCATACTGCCTGTGTAGAACACCATTGTGCCGAACTATGCCGTCTGTTCTGTGACGTTGATGAAGTTACCTATGGTGGTCTTAAAAAGATAGGCTTTACACGTACCAAAACTTTGGGTTATGGTGGGGACTGTTGCGACTTCCATTTTTTTAAAAAATAGTATAATCGTATGCTTGACAGACCTAACTAATATATAGTATAATAGTTATACTATTTTAGTTATAATGCCCTAATCTGGAATGGGCTAACATACTATTTTACGAAAGGACTGTATTATATGAACTACAAGACTAAAAAGTCTGTATCTTTAGTTACTGCATTATGTATGACCGCTTTAGCAGTGGGTTCTAACGCTTGCGTGTTTGCAGAAGATGACAGTACTACTGGAACCGTATACTTCCATGATGAGTGCGAAAACTGTACCGTTGAAGACGCTACTATTACTGATAACATCTATTCCGAGGTTAAGACTGGTTTTACTGGCACTGGCTTCGTTTGGTTTCAAAGTGGTGGTACTATAACTTTTGAAGTTACCGTTCCTAAGACTGATATGTACGATATCTCTTGCGTATATATGCAAGAACTCTCTGAGGACGGCAGACTACAGTACGTAAACGTAAACGGCAACCGTGTAGGCGAATACAACATGGGCTATTGCAAAGAATGGACAGACTATGATTTTGGCGTATTTAAACTTCAAGAAGGTACTAATACTATTCAAATTCAGGCAGGCTATGGCTTTGCATACTTTGATAGCGTTACCGTTAAAGACGCTAATCTACCGGCTTTAGACGTTCAACCTACTTTAGCAGATAAAGACGCTACTAAAGAAACTCAATCTTTAATGAACTATCTTTGCGACGTATATGGTAAACATACTATAGCAGGTCAACAAGAAATATATGGTGGTGGTCATACCGAATCTCAATTTGGTGGTACTACCGACGCTGACGGAAACGGCGTTTCTAACTATGAATACGAATTTGAATGGATTAAAGACCTAAGCGGTTCTTACCCTGCTATTAGAGGCTTTGACTTTATGAACTATAACCCTCTATACGGTTGGGAAGACGGTACTACCGATAGAGCTATAGAATGGGTTAATAGTCGTGGTGGTATCGCTACTGGCTGTTGGCACATTAACGTTCCTAAAGACTTTGCTAACTACACCGTGGGCGAACCTGTAGACTGGAAAGACGTTACTTACGTTCCATCTCAAACAGACTTCGATACCGCTAACGCAGTAGTAGAAGGTACTAAAGAACACGAATACGTTATGCTTGCTATCGAAGACTTAGCCGAACAGCTAACTAAACTTCAAGAGGCTAACGTTCCTATTATATTAAGACCTTTCCATGAAGCTGAAGGTAATGGTGGCGAAACTAACTCTTGGTTCTGGTGGGGCAAAGCCGGTTCTACAGTGTATAAACAACTATGGCAGATGCTATATACCACTCTAACCGAAGATTACGGCTTACATAATATAATCTGGGAGTTCAATAGTTACGACTACGATACTTCACCTAACTGGTACCCTGGAGATGACTATGTAGACATTATAGGTTACGATAAGTACAATACAGTATATAACCGTCACGATGGACTATCAGGTTGCCCTAACGAAGACGCTATTTCTAAGACGTTCTACGCATTGGTTAAGATAGGTGGCGGTAATAAGTTGGTATCTATGCCAGAAAATGATACCGTTCCAAGCCTTGAAAATCTTACAGTAGAAAAGGCTGGTTGGTTATACTTCTGTCCATGGTACGATAACGGTCAAAGTAACTTCTTATCAGGTTCAGAATACAATAATCCTGATACTCTAAAGGAAATGTATACCAGTGACTACTGCATAATGTTAGACGAACTTCCTTCTAACCTATACAGTGGATATAAGGCTGGCGAACCTACTCAACCTGATGAACCTGATACTACTACTACTTCCACTTCCACTACTACAGAAGAACCTTCTGATACTGATACTACTACTACAGAACCCTCTGAAACCTCTGTTACTACTATCGACAGCACTATTGATAGTGATGACACCACTACACAGACCACAGTAGACCCTAACCCAGGAACTTCTGGCGACTACTTAGCAGGTGACGTAAACTTAGACGGTAAAGTCTCTACTGCTGACCTATTAGTTATGAAGAAGTATCTATTGGGTATGACTACTCTAACTGGACAGTCTTTAGTAAACGGCGATATGAACCAAGACCAAAAAGTTACTACTGCTGACTTACTATCACTCAAGAAAGTTCTATTAGGTATTACTAAGTAGTATCAATATAGTACTATATGTATACACAAGTTAAGGATACTCTTACTGTTAAGAGTATCCTTATACTTTTAGTGTTAAGTTTTAGACGTTACGCTCTCTTACCCGTAAACGTGCCTATAGTGTAGAATATCAAAAATACTACGATATCTACCGCTACTATGGTAGAGCCTACTGGTGTAGAAAGTAGTATAGAGATTAATATTCCTGATACTGCACACACTACCGAAATTATCGCTGAACTTACTATTACTACTTTAAATCCACTGAACACCCTCATTGAAGATAGGGCAGGGAAGATTATTAAAGCTGATATCAACAGAGAACCTACTAAGTTCATAGCTAACACTATTATTATAGCCGTTATTATGGATATTATAGTGTTGTAGGTGTTAGCATTAGTTCCCGTTGCAGTAGCGAAACTTTCGTCAAACGTAACGGAAAATATTCTGTTATAGAATAGTATAAATATCAATAGTACTATCACGGACATAGCGATACATAACCAAACGTCACTATTGGATAGAGTTAGTATCAAAGTAGAACCGAATAGTGTACTACATACGTCGCCACTGACGTTTCCAGAAGTGGAAAAGACGTTCATTAATAAGTAACCTAAAGCTAAAGCACCTACCGAAATCATAGCTATGGCAGAGTCGCCTTTAATCTTAGTATTTTGACCAGTTCGCAAAAGCAGTATAGCAGATATGACCGTAACAGGAAGTATTACTATCATGTTATTAGTTACGCTGAATACTGTAGCTACTGCTAAAGCTCCAAAGGCTACGTGCGATAGTCCGTCACCTATAAATGAAAATCTTTTTAATACTAAGATTACCCCTAATATGGAAGAACACAAAGCTATTAGCGTTCCTACTATTAAAGCGTATCTTACGAACGGATAAGATAAGTATTTAGTTAGAGTATCTTTAAAGCCTCCTGAGTTCTGTTCCGTGGTAGAGGCTAACGCTGAACCTGTAGGAACGTCGTCGTTTAAAGCGTGGTCTAATACGTTGTAGTTCTGTTCCATTATGGAAAGATAACTTGTACCGTTGGCTATATCGTTAGCCGTCACCGACTGCATAGAGTTCATAACCTGTATACTTTGATTTTTATTGGTAGTATTACTTACTATAGTCTTAGCTATAGCTTGGTCAGAAGTTTCTAAGGTTAGCACTGTAGAAAGTTTAAGTTCGTCTAACTTGTTAGCTAAGAATGTGACCGTCTTAAAACTTGCCTCAGTTTCCGCAGAACATCCAACGAATACTGCGTAATAGTCTATGCCGTAATCGTCTACTAAGTATCTAAAAGGAAATCTATCGCCAAACATTATAGTCTTACGTTTAGAACCTTCTACCATAGACTTATACTTATCGTCTAAAGTTTGCAACTTGTTGATATACTTTGCGGTGTTATCTTTGTATAGACTACTGTTATTGCTATCTATCGAACACATAACGTCACATATATAGTTACATATAGTTTCGGCATTAGTTAAAGATAGCCAAACGTGTTCGTCGTATTCAACCTCTTGATTGTGATATTCGTCATCGTCGTCGTGGTCGTCATGGTCGTCATGGTCGTGTTCGTGAGGTTCTTCTTGCATACCCTCTACTACTTCTTCAGTCTTAACGTTAGTATCCAACACGTCTAAAAGATTTATCACTTGCATATTCTTATTATTAGCGTTTTTTAGAGCGTCGTCTACCCACGTTTCGGAAGTTCCACCTACATATATAAACACGTCGCAATTGGATATAGTAACCATATCTTGTGCTGACGGCTGAAAGCTATGCAAATCCGTTCCGTTATCTATTAGTAGAGTTAAGTCTACATCGGGATTGTTACCCACTATGTTATACGTCCAATCGTACTCAGGGAAGATAGTACATACTACGTTGAGCTTATCGTTATGAGCCTCTGCAAGACTGGTACTATGAGTTAGCATACCTACAACCATTATAGCTGAGGTCACAAAAGATACTATCTTTTTGAACATAACAGTATACCTCCTAATCTTTAAATTTGAAATTGAATTTCATTTTCAATTTTCAATATACTATATTAGCACTATATTTGGAGTTTGTCAATAGTATTTTTGAAATTTTTTTGTAGTACATATTTTATATATACTTTGTATATTATGTATAGTGTGACTAATTTCACTTTGGTTATTTGTGCATATTGCCTATTGACTTATCACTTTCAAGGTGATATACTGTATTCATAGTAAACGAGCCAATGTTTACACTTTTAGTACTAAAAGAGATATTATAAATACGAAAAGGAGAAACTGTTATGAAAAACTTTAAAAAGATTTTAAGCAGTGTTTTAGTAGCTTCTGCTATGGCTTCTTGCTTAGCACTACCTACTTATGCTGATGTGGTATACGATGATTTACCAACCACTACGAATGAGTATGGTGAAATAATATATCAACTACCTGATGACTTTACTATTCAAACAGTATTAGATGATAAAGATAAAACCTTAGTTTTAAATGGTAAAAAATTAGTAGTATTAAAAGAGTATACTATTGACCATAATGAAGATGCATTCTTCCCAGAAGATAGAGTAGACTATACTTGCGAATTTATAGTTGAAGGTAATGACAAAACATACTTTGCATATCAGTTAAGGGATATTGAAAATACTCCTGAAAATAAAGCTACTAATAAGACTATAGAAGAGATTACATTCGATGTGTCAAAAGACCCTACAGTAGGTGAAAGTACTACAGTAGGCAATAGTGGAGATACTGGCGTTCGTGGAGATATCAACTACGACGGCAAGGTTACTACTTTAGACTTACTCTTACTAAAGAAGTATCTACTTGGAATAACTACTTGGTAGTATTCTACTTTTGAATATAATAAAACGGCACTGTGCCAATGCGTTTGGCATGGTGCTATTTTTTTTAGAAAAATTTTTCTGTAGCATTTGACATATCAAAAATTATATGCTATAATATAATAGTACGCTATGATATGCGTAGCAAGACTTTATTTATTAAGATTGGAGGCGTAATTTAATGGATTGTGGAGTCCGATTGTGTTTGTATGCAGTTACACAAACTTTTAAAGACTATAGTTTAAGTATGCAACTTTCTCAATGGGCTGTACTTTCAGGAATATTATGCCCTAATTTGCGTGCGTTCTGTAGCCTATAAAAGAGTACTTTGCGTATAAACATTGCTCCCTATTTATTTAAAATCAATAAAAAAGGAGAGTTGTACCAATGAACTTTTTATATCTAAAAGAAAAGGCTTTTGAGGCTTTAGAAAACAAACGCTATCATATGTTAAAGCAAATCCTTCAAGATATGAACCCAGCCGATTTGGCGGTAATATTCAGTGAACTGGATAAGAATGACATATACATAGTGTTCAGACTACTACCTAAAGAACTTTCAGCTGAAACTTTTTCCTATATGGATAGCGAAATGCAAAAACACTTAATAGATATCTTTTCCGATAAGGAACTTAGCGAAGTTATAGACCAACTATATATTGATGATACCGTGGATTTGGTCGAAGAAATGCCTGCTAATGTAGTATCAAGAATACTTAAAAATGCCGATACCGAAACTCGTAAAATGATTAACGAAATGTTAAAGTATCCTAACGATAGTGCAGGTAGCATTATGACCGTAGAATATACGTATCTTCACAAGGATATGACCGTTAGGCAGTCTATTGAAAAGATTAGAAGTATAGGTTGCGTTAAAGAGACTGTATATACCTGTTATGTAACCGATGCAAGAAAGCTAATAGGCTTTGTTACCGTTCTTGATTTGCTAACTTCTGATGACGATATGCACATAAGCGAAATTATGGATACTAACGTTATTACCGTTAATACTTATGACCACCGTGAAAGTGTAGCTAAACAGTTCAGCAAATACGACTTTGTGGCTATGCCTGTAGTGGATAACGATAATAGGTTAGTGGGTATAGTAACTTTTGACGACGTTATGGACGTAATTGAAGAAGAAGCTACCGAAGACTTTGAAAAGATGGCGGGTATGTCGCATAGTGACGACGACTACTTTAAAATGTCAGTGTTTGACCACGTTAAACACAGACTATTTTGGTTGATATTTTTACTACTATTTTCCACTATCACAGGCTTAATTACCGACCACTTTAGAAGTCAATTAATATCCATGCCTGTTCTAATATCGTTTATATGTACTATAATGTGTACGGGTGGTAACTGTGGTTCGCAAAGTGCAACCATGATTATTAGAGGTATGTCGTTAGACGAAATTAAACTAAAAGACTTTTTTAAAGTAATATTTAAAGAATTCCGAGTGGGTCTAATATGTGGTGTAGTACTATCTATAGTGAATGCCGTGCGAATATTCTTAATCTATAATAGTCTTCCACTTGCCATAGTAGTTTCGTTAGCGTTAATACTAATAGTAATAGTATCCAAGTTGGTGGGGTGTGTGTTGCCTATGATAGCCAAACGTATTAACATAGACCCGACCACCATGTCTGGCCCTATGATGTCCACTTTTTTGGACGCATCTTCTATGTTAATATACTTGCTAATTACCAGTAGTCTATTAACCAACGTGAACATTAGCTAATAAGAAATATACACTATATATCAGGAACGTTATACGTAAGTATGACGTTCTTTTTTGGTCGTTAAGTGCGTACAGATATATATATAAATATATGCCAGTATTCCCATTTTATATTACCATTTGTTGTGCAGTTGTGATATAATAATATCAACGAAAACGATAAATATATCTAAAGTGTATAATACACACAGTATATTTTTTTAACAAATAATAGCAAGGATTCTCCCAACTCTATAGGTGAGTGAGATGAATTGCAAGTAGGAAAAATAACGGCAGTGGTGGGCGGAGAGAAATCGGTATCCCCCACTGACATGAGGCAAACTACAGTCAGTGTTCTGCTGGCTTGTCAGACTCTGTGAAATTACCGACTGTTGATTGAAACAAGGAGGACTAAAATTATGAGTCGTTTTACTTTACCAAGAGATGTATACCATGGCAAGGGTTGTTTAGAAGAACTAAAGAATATTAAAGGTACTAAAGCAGTAGTAGTAGTAGGCGGAGGCTCTATGAAGCGTTTTGGTTTCCTTGATAAGGCTGTAGACTATCTAAAGCAAGCAGGCATGGAAGTTAAACTAATCGAAAACGTAGAACCAGACCCATCAGTAGAAACCGTTATGAAGGGTGCTGAGGTTATGAGAGAGTTCCAACCAGACGTTATAGTAGCTATGGGTGGTGGTTCACCTATCGACGCTGCTAAGGCTATGTGGACTTTCTATGAATATCCTGATACTACTTTTGAAGAACTATGTATTCCTTTTAACTTCCCAACCTTAAGACAGAAGGCTAAGTTTGTAGCTATTCCATCGACTTCCGGTACTGCTACAGAAGTTACTGCATTCTCAGTAATCACAAACTATCAAACAGGTGTTAAGTATCCATTAGCTGACTTTAATATCACTCCTGACGTAGCTATAGTAGACCCTGTAATAGCTGAGACTATGCCACCAAAACTTGTAGCTCATACTGGTATGGACGCTTTAACTCACGCTATCGAAGCCTACGTATCTACTTTAAACTGTCCATTTACCGACCCATTAGCACTTAAAGCTATCGAAATGGTATTCGACTATCTACCTGATAGTTACAGTGGCGATATGGAAGCAAGAGAACAGATGCACTATGCACAGTGTCTTGCTGGTATGGCATTCTCAAACGCTCTATTAGGTATAGTACACTCTATGGCACATAAGACAGGTGCAGCATTCTCTACTGGACATATTCCTCATGGTTGTGCAAACGCTATATATCTACCATACGTAATTAAGTACAACGCTAAGGATAAGACCGCTGAAAAGCGTTACGCTCAAATAGCTAAGAGTATCAATCTAACAGGTTCTACTGATAAGGCTTTAGTTCAAGCACTATGCGATAAGATTGACGCTTACAACGTTAAGTTAAACATTCCTAAGACTTTAAAAGAGTTTGGTATTAATGAAGATGAGTTTAAACAAAAAGTCTGTAAGATTGCTGAACTTGCAGTTGGCGATGCTTGTACTGGTTCTAACCCAAGACCTATTACTCCAGCTGAAATGGAAAAGTTACTAACTTGTACTTACTATGGTACTCCTGTAACGTTCTAAACTATGGCGGAATAAAACTTATATATACATAGTCTGTTATGGACGACTTAAAGGTCACGCACTATACGTGACCTTTTTGTTATCCTATTATTGACATACTCTATTAAAGATGATATTATATTAGTATACTATCACACACGCAAAGGAGCAACAAGTTATGAACATTATAACCTTAGACCATTCCGACTACATAGGCGTAAGACTTTCTAAAGATGATAGCAGAGTATCTTTTGGAGGTTCGCAAAACTGGGCGTTGAACTATCCTAATAGAAGATACTTTAACGATAGCGTATCCAGTAAAGAACTTAAACAGTGCGGTTGTGGTTTGGTAGCTTTAACCGACGTGATACTGTATCTATTGGGCAAGTACACGGTTACTTTTAGTCAGTACGTCAACTACTTACAAGAAGTTTCTAACTATACCACGTTCTTAAAGTTTCCAGTTAGAACCCTAACACCTAATGCCATGAAGGTTTTCTTTAAAGGTTACAACTGTAAATGGATATGTTTCAACACTCCAAAAAGATTTTTAAAGTTAGCTAAGAGTATGCTATTACAAGATATTCCAGTGATATTTTCGTTTTATACCATGGATAAAAAGCAGTATCTACCACTATATAGCGATATAAAGCTATCCCATAGCACGCATAGAGTAACCGCACACTATATGGTAATAACTTCTATTATAGAATGCAACGGTCAGACCGTATTAGAAGTATCTTCATGGGGTAAAAAGTACTATATAGACTTTAAGGAGTACGCAAAAAAGTTAGTATTCCCAAATACTCTATTCTGTGACTTGTTGTACATAGAAAAAATTCTTGAGTTTAAATAGAATAGAAATAGAACGTTAATATTAACGTTCTTTTTGTTTTAGAATATCTTTTTCTTCTTAAATATTATAATGCATACTATAAGAACCACTATACTAAGTGTTATAACGAACGGGTAACCGTGAGCAAGTTCTGGCATATTTTCAAAGTTCATGCCATACCAACCAGTAATTAAAGTCAGTGGATAGAAGATAGTAGACATTACGGTTAAAAACTGCATATTTTGGTTCTGTTCGCTGTCTATCTTGTCCTTGTAGGCTTCTTTTACTTGAGAGGCATAGTCTAATAGTTGTTTAGTCTTATCCATAAGACGGTCTGCACGGTCGGTAAGAATGCCAAAGTATTTAAGTTGGGTCTTATTAAAGAACCTGTTTTCGTTCTCTTCAAGTTCAGCGCAAACGTCTACCATCTGTTCGTAGTAGGTTCTAAGGATAAGTAGTTGTCTTCTAATAGGCATAAGTCTATTTTGGAAGTCTTCAGTCTTATCGTGTAGAACGTCGTCTTCCAAAGTCATCAAAGAGCGTTCAAAGTCGTCCATAATACCACTAATGCGAGTAATAAATCCGAGTATAAAGTTATATAGAAAGCGTTCTTTGGTATCGCCCTGATTGGAGTTTCTTCTTCTAATATCCCTAATAATTCTTAAGGCGTAGTCGTTGTTATCCACTATGACCACGTGTTTATCGTTAATAAACATAATAAGATTATATCTAATACCGATAACGTCTATTAGACTTGGAATAGATAGCGTACTGTACAGACAGTTTATTTGAGTTTCCATTTTGCAGTACGAAACGTCCGAAAGTTTACATTCACCCTCAAAAGACATATTCAAGGTTTTTAATAGGTTAGGATATTCGTCTTCGTTTACCAGTATCAAAGAGGAACTGTTATTTTTAACTATGTAGTCCAAATTAGTTTCAACCATCTTTTCACCAAATAGATATATTAACATAATACTCACCTACTTTCCAAAGATATTATATCAAAAATATATTAGCGTGTCAAGAAATTTAACGTCAATTCCAACTCCCACCATATTGACTTACTATCAAATAGATGTTACAATATATAGTAACATTACTTTAAAAACATAAGGAGGTTTTTTTTATGAAACCAGATACTTCCGCAATAATAGTATGTGCAGGCGACTCTGTAAGAATGGGACGTGTAAATAAGCAGTTTTTACCTTTGGGAAATTCAACCGTAGTGGGTATGAGCCTTACTGCTTTTCAAAATAGTCCAAGTGTCAAGGAAATTATAGTGGTATCACGTAAGTTCGATATAGACGAAATTAAACGTATAGCTGAACTTAACAACATTACTAAACTAAAGCACGTAGTAACGGGTGGTAGATGTAGACAGGAAAGCGTTCTAAATGGCTATAGGTTAGTAGCTAAAGATACTAAACTTATAACTATTCACGACGGTGCAAGACCTTTAGTATTAATTAAAGATATAGAAGAATGTATCGCTAAAGCAAGAACTTACGGCGGTGCAACTTTAGGAGTTCCCGTTAAAGATACTATTAAAGTAGTAACCGAAAACTTTATAGTGGATACTCCTTACAGACCTTGCCTATATAACACTCAAACGCCACAGACTTTTAAAAAGAGTATATACGCTCAGGGTGTAGACTACGCTTTACGTAACGCTTTAGTGTTCAACGACGACTGTCAACTGGTAGAGGTTACAGGCACTAAAGTATACATGGTAAGGGGTCACTATAGCAACATAAAGATTACCACTCCAGAGGATATAGACGTTGCAGAAACTCTATTGAAAGGATTAGATAAAGATGTTTAGAATAGGTCACGGTTACGACGTTCACAGGTTAGTGGAAGGTAGAAAGTTAATCCTTGGTGGGGTAGATATACCCTACGAAAAGGGACTATTGGGTCACTCTGATGCTGACGTGTTAGTTCATGCCGTTATGGACGCTCTATTAGGTGCTTTAGCTTTAGGAGATATAGGCAAACACTTTCCGGATACAGACGAAGAATACTCTAATGCTGATAGTTTAAAGTTACTATCTAAGGTGTGCAAGCTCATACAAGATAACGGTTATACTATAGGTAATATAGATAGTACTATACTATGTCAAAAGCCAAAGTTAGCACCGCATATAGCCTCTATGAGGGAGAATATAGCCAAAGTATGTAACGTATCTGTAGAGTGTGTTAGCGTCAAGGCTACTACTGAAGAACGTTTAGGCTTTACTGGTCAAGGCTTAGGAATATCTGCACACGCAGTGTGTCTGTTAAGCAAACTCTAAAGAGGTGATATCCTGTGAAGTTAAAACTTAAACTATTAACCGTATTAGCTATATCCACTACTTTAGCGTGTGGAGTGTGTAGTCCACAATACTACTATAATAGTAGTTGTAGTATGGTATCTTATGCGTTAAGTCAAGAAGTGTACGATACCGTATTACAACAGAACGTGGACAAGATAAACGATAGACTTCCTGAAGATATAACCTATTACGGCTCGGAATTTATGGTGGACTATGTAGTATATCCAAATGCAGAGTATAGTTCAGTATCGGATACCATTCAGCGTGTTAAAGAACTATCCGATAGTATATGTAATGGCATTTCCGATGACTACTCTAAAATGAAGGCTATTCATGACTACGTATGTCAGACTATATCTTACGATTTAGACGCTTATGAAGACGTAGCCGACCTAAACACGGTATCTTTAAAACACATATTGGATACCAACAGAACCATATGTGCAGGATATTCTAACCTGTTTTCGGCACTGTGTAACGCACAAGATATCTTTTGCATAAACGTTAGAGGCTCAGCATTAGAAAACGGTGTAGTGGATAGTAATAGTATAGCTACTGATAGTTCGCCTACCAATCACGAATGGAACGCTTGCTGGTACGCTTCCGAAAATAGGTGGGTATATGTGGACTGTACATGGGACTCTCAAAACAGATACTCTAACGGAGAGTTTTCTATCAAAGGATATAGTAGTACATACTTCGATACACCAGTAGAAACGCTATCCAATACACGCAAAGCTAAGTTAGTAGACTATCGCAACTTTAAAGATGCCATTAACTACTATCCTACCACACAACCAGTAACTCAAGCGACTACTAATAGTATCAAAGCTGTTGATAGTAAGAGTTCTAATCAAACTACCACCACCATGGATACTACTACGAGTACTACCAGTAGTTCCACCACTACGACGACTTCTACAGAGGTTAGCACCGTACAGACTTTAAACACTTCAGAAAACACCTCCGATAGTACTAAATTAGGACTGCTTGTAGGTATGGTAGTATCTGCCTTTTCAGTCGTAATGTACACGCTAAAAAAACATTAACCAATACATTGACTTTATAACTAAGTAGTATTATAATATATTATTGGACACATAATATTAAGGTGTTAAACAGAATGTGGAGGATTTTTCGTTATGAATAGAATAGATATATTCTTTGAAAGTTTAAAGGGAAAAAAGATAGCCTTTATAGGTATGGGAGTTACTAACTTTAACTGTATAAAAATGTTCCTAAATAAAGGCTTAGACGTTACAGTTTGCGATAAAAAGTCTGCCGAACAGTTAGGCGAAAACTACAAAGTACTAAAAGATATGGGCGTTAAATACATATTAGGTGAAAACTACATTGAGGCTCTTAGAGGCTTTGATATAGTATATCGTACCCCTGGTATGTACTATAATAATCCAGTACTTACCGAAATTAGACAGAAAGGCGTAGTAATCACTTCCGAAATGGAAACATTTTTCTATCTATGCCCATGTAAGACCTATGCTGTAACGGGTTCAGACGGTAAGACTACTACCACTACTTTAATATCCGAATTTTTATCTGCCGAAGGTAAGGTAGTATATAAGGGTGGTAACATTGGTAGAGCGTTACTTCCTATAGTGGAAGAGATAGAACACGACGACGTAGCAGTAGTAGAACTTTCAAGTTTTCAGCTACTATCCATGAGAACTTCTCCAGACGTAGCGGTAATTACCAACGTAGCACCTAACCATTTAGACGTTCACGGTACTATGGAAGAGTACATAGAGGCTAAAAAGAACATCATACTACATCAAAACGCATTCTCTAAGACTGTATTAAATCAAGATAACGATATTACTAACAGTCTATCTGACTTAGTTAGAGGTAAGTTAGTAAAGTTTTCTAAGACTTCCAAAGTGGAATGTGGTGCTTACTTAGACGATGAAGGATATCTATGTTACAACGACTACGGAAAGACTACTAAGATTATGCACAAGGACGATATTAAAATTCCTGGTATGCACAACGTAGAAAACTATCTAACAGCAATTTCAGCCGTATGGGGTGAAGTTTCTATCGAAAACATAGTTAAAGTAGCTAAGACTTTCAACGGTGTAGAACATCGTATAGAATACATTCGTGAACTCAATGGCGTTAAGTACTATAACGATAGTATAGCTACCAGTCCTACAAGAGTATTAGCAGGTTTAAACTCTTTCAATCAAAAACTTATAGTAATAGCTGGTGGTTACGATAAAAAGATTCCTTTTGAACCTTTAGCTAAACCAGTAAATCAAAAAGTTAAGTCTTTAATACTATTAGGTGCTACTGCCGATAAGATTGAAAAAGCCGTAACAGAATGCCCAGAGTATCCAAGTAGTGGTCTAAAGATATACCGTGTAAACACTCTTGAAGAGGCTGTGGAAAAGGCTAAACAGATAGCCGTATCAGGTGATATAGTTACACTATCTCCAGCGTGTGCAAGTTTCGACCAATATCCAAACTTTGAGGCTCGTGGAATACACTTTAAAAAGTTAGTAAACCAACTACACTAATAATAGTAAAGGATATTTTTAAGATGTTAGATAATATTAAAGATACTCTGTTTGAACTATGTTCAAAGGTTAATATTGCCAACTATAACGGTTCTTTAGAAGAATACTTAGTAAGCCTTCTAAAAGAGTACTCTAATGACGTGTACGTAAAGAATGGCAACGTTATAGCAAACTTTGGCAACCGTGAAGAGGGTAAACCTCATATACTGTTAGACGCACACCTTGACCAAATAGGCATGATGGTTACTTACATCACACAGGACGGCTTTTTAAAAGTAGGTAGCGTAGGCGGTTTGGATAGAAGACTACTTTCAGCACAAGAAGTCACCGTTCACGGCAAGAAAGATATCTTAGGGGTTATTAGTACACTACCACCACATCTAAGCAGTAACAGTTCCGAAGTACCAAAGGTTGAAGAACTATGTATAGATACAGGTCTAACTAAAGAGGAGTTACAACAGATAGTATCTTTAGGTGACGTGGTATCTTTTAGAAAGCAGTGTCATTCGCTAATCGGTGATAGAGTTACTGCACCGTCTTTAGACGATAGAAGCGGTATTATGGCTATCTTGACGGCGTTAAGTCTGCTTAAAGACGAAAGTCTTAACTGTTCGTATACGGTAATGTTTTCGTCACAAGAAGAGGTCGGCGAACGTGGTGCTTTGATAGGTGCTTACGAAATCAACCCTGACTATGCTATAGCCGTAGACGTTTCATTCGGATTGACTGCCGACGAAAGTCCATATAAGTGTGGTCTTCTTGGTGGTGGTGCTATGATAGGTTTTTCTTCCACTTTAGATAAGGCTATGTCTAAAGACTTGCAAAGCATAGCTGTACAGAATAACATTCCTTATCAAATAGAGGTCATGCCAGAAGATACTGGTACTAATGCCGATAGATTTTCAGTCACCCGTAACGGTGTAAAGAGTGCTACGCTATCTATACCATTAAAGTATATGCATACTCCAGTAGAAGTAATAGACTTAAACGACGTACTATATACTGCACGTTTAATATCCGCTTACTTAAAGACTATCAAATAGGGGAGGGCGATATACTATGTTACAAGATTTAAAGGCACTATGTACTATAGATGGTATCTCAGGTGATGAGGCTTTAGTTAGACAGTACATTATTAATCAGATAAAAGATAGCGTTACCAGTTATTCGGTAGATAACTTAGGAAATATATTAGCCTATAAAAAAGGTTCTAAGAGTAGCGATAAGAAGCTATTAGTTTCGGCACACATGGACGAAGTAGGCTTTATGGCTACCTATATCAACTCCGACGGCACTATAAAGATAGGCACTGTAGGGGGAATAAATCCTGACGTTATCATAGGAAGACAGGTTACTGTAAACGGTCACTTTGGAGTTATAGGCAGTCAAGCGATACACAATATACCAACTTCCGAAAGAGGCAAGCAAGCCGATATATCACGTATGTATGTAGATATCGGTACTAACAGTAAACAACAGACTGAAGAGTATGTATCTTTAGGCGACAGTATAAACTTTTACTCCACCTATGAAGAGTTCGGAAACGGTTACGTTAAGTCTAAAGCCTTAGATGACCGTGTAGGTTGTGCTATCATGATAGACTTAATAAAGAGTCAACTTCCTTATGACGTGTACTACTCTTTTGTGGTACAAGAAGAAGTGGGTTTACGAGGTTCTAAAGTAGCCAGTTATACAGTAAATCCCGACTACGCTATAGTGTTAGAAGGTACTACGGCAGGTGATATACACGGTTCTTGTGAAGATAGACAGGTTTGCCGTTTAGGTGAAGGTGCCGTAGTTTCGTACATGGATAGAAGCACCATTTACGATAAAACACTATACAACATGGCATTTAGTTTAGCTAAGCAACTAAACATTCCATGTCAGACTAAGACCGCCATAGCTGGTGGTAACGATGCAGGTTCTATACACGTTTCAAGAGGCGGTGTAAAGACTATGGCGATATCTGTTCCGTGTAGATATATCCACTCTGGAGCAAGCGTTATGAAGTTATCCGACGCTTACGCTTGTGAAGAACTTGCTAAAAATATTATTACAAGGATATTTACGCTATGATAAAACAAATTTTTACTTATAATGACTTTGATATCCCATTCTTAGGCAAGACCTACTATGGTAGAAAGTTATTATCTTATTTAAGAACGTATGGTTGTAACTATGAATTTTGTAGGTTCTACGCTATAAACGATGACGGCGTATACGCTTATATGTTTCAAATAAACTCTACGTTGGTAATATGTTCCGAATTTCCGCTACCTTGTGAGGAGTTATCCTGTTACATCTCATTGTACAGACCTTACAGAGTAGAAGCTCCGTTCTACATTATCGACGCTTTAAATAAAGTTGGTATAGAAGGCTACAAAAAGCTAAAGCGTACCTGTTTTGAGTTTAAAGAACATCAACAAGATAATGAGTTCGACGTTACCGCTATAGACGATAAACCCGACCTACAAAAGGTATATCAGATACTATACGAAAGTTTTCCTACTATGCAAGACTACGGTCTTTGGCTAACCGATACTTCCCGTAGGGTTCGCCGAAACATTAGTAAGGTGTACACTTACAAAGACTGTACCACTGCTACGGTTCTATTTGATGTAAATAATAACGTAGTGATAGGTCAAGTAGCCACTAAGACTAAGTTTAGAGGTCGTAAATACGCCCGTGAGCTACTATATTGGCTATGTAGTAAGCTAAAAAGCGAAGGGAAAAACGTAACGCTTTTCGCTTTAGACTATCGAGAAAGTTTCTATCAAGAGATAGGCTTTGCAGAACTTAGTACCGAAAACGTACTTCAGCAGATAGACGAACTATAGTCTATTATATTTTGGTTTGGATTGAGAATATAGAGAGGGATTTTTAATGTTAAACTACAACTTTTTTAATATAGATGAAAGACTTTTAAACCTTGCCAGAGAGTGCGAAAATTCCTGTTCGCTATCTTTAGCAAGTGCCGATACTATAGCAGAGTACAACAACGCTAAAGTACTATCGGCTTTTATAAAGAATAGAGTGGATACTACTTGCTTAATGGGTAGTACTGGTTACGGTTACGGTGACGTTGGTAGGGATACTTTAGATAAGGTATACGCTACGGTGTTCAACACACAAGATGCTTTAGTTAGACACAACTTTGTATCGGGAACGCACGCACTATCGGTTGCACTGTTTGGTGTGTTACGTACTGGTGATACTCTACTTTCGGTTACTGGCAAGCCTTACGATACCTTAGAGGAAGTAATAGGAATATCTGGTACTAAGGGTAACGGTTCACTAATGGACTATGGCGTGTTATATAATCAGGTAGACCTCTTACCAAATGGCACTTTAGACTTACACTCTATACGTAGTAAGGTACAAGAAGTCGCTCCAAAGGTTGTGTATATACAGCGTTCAAGAGGCTACTCTTTAAGACCTTCATTAACCACTTCCGAAATAGAAAAGATAGTTAAGATAGTAAGAGAGGTATCACCTAATACCATAGTAATGGTAGATAACTGTTACGGCGAATTTGTAGAAAAGCATGAACCTACCGACGTAGGTGCAGACTTAATAGTCGGTTCTTTAATTAAAAATGCAGGTGGCGGAATAGCTACTACAGGTGGATATATAGCAGGTCGTTCTGACTTAATAGAACTATGTTCTTATCGTCTAACTTGCGTTGGTATGGGTAAAGAAGTAGGTTGTACTTTAAACCAAAATAGAGAGATGTACTTAGGTCTGTTTATGGCACCTGATGTAGTATCTAATGCCGTTAAGACTTCCACTTTTGCTTGTGAACTATTGAGCAAACTCGGTTTTGAGGCTTTTCCTAAAAAGAACGAACCTAAAGGGGATATAATCTCTGCTATAAAGTTAGGTAATAAGGAAAACTTAATAGCGTTCTGTCAAGGCATTCAAAAGGGTTCGCCAATAGATAGCTACGTAACTCCAGAACCTTGGGATATGCCTGGATATTCCGACCAAGTTATCATGGCAGCGGGTACGTTCACTTTAGGGGCTTCAATAGAACTTTCCGCAGACGCTCCTATTAGAGAACCTTATGCCGTATGGCTACAGGGTGGCATAACCTATACCAGTGGTAAGATAGGCGTTATGTTAGCCGTTCAGGAAATGTTGGATAAAAACTTAATAACTATATAAGTATGAATAACGTTAAAAAAGAACGTACTCAGGCTAAGTATAGAATATCTTTAAACAAAAAGATATTAATAGTAGTGTTAGCGGTGCTATTGGTAGCAGTTTCGATAGTAGTATATATATACGTCAGTAAAAATAGTATGAACATGGTGACTGACAAGTTGACCGATAGTTTAGGGAAGTCTATATCTTATGTAGAAAAGTCTACACACCTAACGGCATTAAAGAGTTCCAAATATGAACTTGTAAACTCACTACAACAAGACTATTCTTATATACTACAACCTACATTGACTACCAGTATATGCGGAAAGACTTTTCCCACATGGAGTGCCTATATAAGTATGAACAGTTCTAAAATGATTACCAAGTACACCATATACGACTTTAGAATATTAAGTCGTAACATATTGGGTTCTAAAACGGGTGGTAAAATAGATACTTCCAACTTAATAGGATATTCCGAAGATACTCTGTTAGAATATTTAAACATAAAGCCATATATTCGCGAAATGGTTGCCGATGGCACTAAAACGTTAGTGTTTAGATACTACTATCACGATGAGAGTACTGACGATAACGTGTGTATTCAGGTTATAGCCAAATTGGACGGCACTAATAGAGTACAAGATATCAACGAAGTGGAAGTAAATATGTTATATAGCATAGTAAACACTATCGGTACGGAATAGTATATTAAACTTTATAGGATACTGCCATATTAAGGTAGTATCCTAATTTTGTCAGTAAACCTATGGTTGCAATTCTATTTAGTTAGCGTTTGCAACTAAAAGTTTCTTGTAATGTGTGTGCTTGTGTGATATAATACTACTCAATCGATGTGGCGATAACGTTAATATTTTTGGTCATATTGAATAAAAACGTATTTAATAAAAAAAAGTATTGACTTTTATTCGTGGCTATGATATACTATAACTGTTACATCAAGAGTAGTACACTTAGTACAATAGATACACTAAGAACTTCCAACTACTCAGAAAGGATTGTGGTTACATTATATGAAAAAGGGTGTTAAAGTAGCTATAATAATAGGAGCTATCTTAATAGTAGGTGGTGTAGGTGGTTCTGTAGTGCTTAAAAATATTAATAATGGTGCTTCAACCGTCGATACTGGTATGTACTTTGAAAACGTAATGGCGTATCAAAAGCAAGACCTTTCGGAAAGCATAAGCGTTAGCGGTACTGTAGAAAGTGAAAGTTCTATGAATATAACGTCTTCGTTCGGTTCTAAGGTACAAAGTCTAAACGTAAGCGTTGGCGACTACGTCAAAAAAGGCGACGTTATATGCACCTTAGATGACACTAACATTAAAAAGCAAATCTCCGAATTAGAAACTTCTATTAAAAATGGTAACGCAATAGACGATAATACTAAAAAGCAGAATAAACAGGCTCTGCAAGAGGCTAAAGAAGACCAAGTAATTCAACTAAAAGACGCTCAATCTCAAATAGACGACGCTCAAAGAGAGTACGATAAGGCATACCAAAAGTATACCGACCGCATTAACGATATTAATAACTGTGTGGCTCAATATAACGACGTATGTCAACAGATAGCTAACTATGAAAGTTCCATGCTAGACGATAGTTACGATGACGGTAGCTACGATGATAGTAGTTACGATGACGGTAGTTATGACGACGACAGTTACGGCGATAGCATGAACTTGATGTCTTACGACGTTAAGGATATCTCAGGCGGATATAACTATACCAATCTAAGCTATGGTGGTGGTGGTGGTGACGATACGTACTCCCAACTAATACAACAACGTGAGGAACTTTCCACTAAGATAGAAACTTACAAGCAAGAGTGTTCTGGTTACGAAGACCAATTCGACAGTCTTAAAAAAGCTATCACTACCGCTAAAGATAACTATACTTCGGTTAAACGTTCCACCGATAAGGCTATAGCTTCAGCACAGAACGTAGTCGATATGCAAGACTATCAAAATACCGATAGTACTAATAGCACTCAGTTAGAGGAACTCAAAAAACAACTCTCTGAATGTACCGTTAAAGCTGAAAAAGACGGAACTATTACCGCTTTAGGCATATCTCAAGGCGATACTGTAGAGGCTGGAACTCTACTTGCTACTATCGAAAACGATAACTCCTTAAAGATAAACGTAAACATAGATGAAGGCGATATCCTTAAGGTTAAAGAGGGTATGAAAGTAGTAGTAACTTCCGAAGCTACTGGCGAAACTGAAATAAACGGTGTGGTATCTAAAGTAGTTACTATCATAAGCAGTGGCGGAAATAGTAATAGTAATAACAATAGTGACGGAAGTAATGGCAGTGGAAGTTCTTCTTCTGGATTTACTGCTGAAATCACTATTACCGACGATTGCGACTTATTAGTCGGCATGAACGCTAAAGCTAAGATTATGCTATCCGAAAATACCGATAGTTACGCTATACTATACGATTGCATTATGTACGATGAAGACGGTACTCCTTATGTGTACGTTGCAGATACTTCTAACGGTTCTAATAGTGAAGATGGCAGTACTACTGCTACCGTTAAGCGTGTAGACGTTACGACTGGTGAAGATAGTGGTTCTTACGTTCAAATTACAGGCGGTGACCTATCGGACGGCGACTTAGTAATTACTACTCCTTATGAAGTATCTGAGGGCGATACTATTACACTATCACCTTATATGGACTTCACCATGGGCGACGACGAAAGCATAGTAGCAAACGGTGACGACGGAATGGTTATTGCTACCGAAGTACAGTAAGAAAAGGTGGTATTATGAAGCAGTTAGACCTACAAAACCAGTCTAATAACTCTAACGTGGTAATAGATATGAAGGATATTATTAAAAAATACTACGTTGGTCAGCCTAACGAATTGCAAATTCTTAACGGTATGAACCTAAAGGTTCACAATGGCGAATTTGTAGCTATAGTAGGTGAGTCTGGTTCTGGTAAGAGTACCTTAATGAACATTATAGGTGCTTTAGATAAACAAACGAGTGGGCAGTACTTTCTTGACGGTGTGGATATTAGCAAGGTTAAAGACAATCAGCTTAGCGAAATACGTAATCAAAAGATAGGATTTGTATTTCAAACGTTCAACTTAATACCCCGAACTTCTGCTATCAAGAACGTTGAACTTCCTATGTTGTACGCTGGCGTTAAACGTGCCGAACGTACTAAACGTGCTATAGAACTTCTTAAAATGGTGGGCATGGAAGAAAGAATGTATCATAAACCTAACGAACTTTCAGGCGGTCAAAAACAGCGTGTGGCTATTGCAAGGGCTATGGCTAATAATCCGTCGATAATACTTGCCGATGAACCTACTGGTGCGTTGGATAGTAAGACGGGTCATATGGTTATGGATATCTTTCATAGACTACACCAAGAACAGGGGAAAACTATAGTGCTAATCACACATAGTCAAGAATTAGCAAAAGAAACTCAACGAATAGTTACCATTAGCGACGGTAACATAATTTCGGATACTGGAGGTGATATCTAATGGGATTTTGGGAAAGTTTAAAACTATCCTTTAATGGAATAACCTCTAATAAGATGAGGTCTTTTTTAACCATGTTGGGTATTATTATAGGTATTAGTGCGGTAATTACTATTACTACGATAGGAAGTTCCATTAAGTCCACACTGTCAAGTACGTTAAATCAGATAGGTGGAGCGAACTTTTTGTACGTCTACTTAGATGCTAAGTATCCCGAAAATGAGGACGATTGGAATACTTGGGAATATCCTACACTAACCAGCGATGACGCTATCACTGACGATATGCTAAATCGTTTAGCTAAATACTGTGGCGATGACTACAAGTGTGCTATACTAAATAACTATATAGGTTCAGCCACTGCTAAAAATCCTAACGGTAAAGACTACGCTAACGTAGAGTTTCAGGCAGTAAATAACGGATACTTTTCAAGCGTATCGGCACTAAAGATACTTCAAGGTAGAGCCATTACCGATAGGGACTGTACCGAAGAACGTAATACTTGCATGGTATCGGAACAGTTTGTCAATAACTACTTTGCAAATTCTAATGCTAACCCAATAGGTCAGCAAGTGGAGTTTGAAGTAAATGGTTTTATCAAAAAGTTCACTATAGTAGGTGTGTATCAATATGATGCCTCTATATTTGGTAAACAGGATACCACCGTTAAAGAGCAAGATAGAAGTACCCCTGCATTTATACCTATTACCATGTATAGTCAGTTACAACCTTCGGGTAGTGATGAGTCTAAACTAAAAGGATATCAAAACGTTCAGTTGTTAGCCAATAGTGATGCTAACATGGACGAATTTTCTAATACTGTTATGAGCTTTTTCGATAATGAATACGCTAACAATAAAAACTGGCAAGTGACATCTTATAACGCTTCAAATGAACTTAATACTATAAATACAGTACTTAACGTAGTTACTATTGCAATATCAGTAATAGCTGGCATATCCTTAATAGTAGGTGGTGTAGGCGTTATGAACATAATGCTTGTAAGTATCACTGAACGTACTAAGGAAATAGGCATTCGTAAGGCTTTAGGGGCTAAAAACAAGTCTATTAGAAGTCAATTTATTATGGAAGCCGTTATGATATGTATAATAGGAGGTTTAATAGGCATAGCAAGTGGTCTAATAAACGGTATTATAATAGCCAAAGTAGCGGGCAAGATAATACAGACACAATATTCCGACTACATAAACTTAATATCGTTAAGTGTATCGCCTAATATGTGGGCTATATTGATATCGGTAGTATTTTCTATGCTTACGGGAGTATTCTTTGGATACTATCCAGCTAATAAAGCCTCTAAGATGGACCCTATAGACGCTTTAAGGTACGAATAATATATATACAACGGTGTACCTTAATATTAATTAGCTTTAAACTCTCTTTAGAACAAAAGATTATATACAAAAAAATCCACGTTGCCATTAAGTTGGTAGCGTGGATTTTTTATATTTAGTTGTGATATTAGCTAAAGTACACCAATTCAGTTTGAGCAGGTTCTGTTTTTTCTATATCCATTACCGTTAGAACTGGCATAGGTTGGTCAGGATTTTCTGGTAGTGCATGAAGGTTCATTTTACCAGTGATAGTATACCAATCAAAGTCTTTAAACTTAGGGAACTTTATATCTTCGGAAATACATAGTAGCTTTAAAAACTGTACGTCTTCCGAACAGCAAGTCATAGCCTTTCTACCACCTGCGAATGCCGTCTTAGGGAAACCCTTAGGTTGAACGCATTGAGCCTTAAAAGTTATAACCTTGTCTTCGTATCTGTCGGGGTGGTCCATTAGGTCAATGTAGAATAGACCGTAGTCTATATCCTCTAACATGATATGAGTTTGATTGTAATCAAAAGGAAGTTCACCTTCAAACTGTTCAATGTTGCCGTCGTTATCCATAAAGTACACGTTAGCTTGTGGATTAGTAGTCTTTATATTAGCACGATACTTTTGTTTAGAAGTGTTTTCGTCACAACGGTTAAATACTACTATACTTGAGTACTGATACTGTTGTAACATCATCTTACCCATATTTAAAGAGTAGTTATCAAAAGTAGAAGCGTCTATCACGGTAACTATATCCACAATCTGCCAATCTTCGGGATAGTCAAATTGGAACAGTTCTTCAACCGTTTGAGTACAATTTTTTTCTATGATAACGTTGTTAGGTTTGTACTGCTTGTTAATCTTATTAAGGAACTCTTCGGTAAAGTCGTCTTTATCGTCTAAGGTTACTACATGAATGTGTTTTTTTTCTAAACTTTGAGTATCGAACTCTTCTATACCCTCTTCACACTGAATGATTACCGTAGTAGAACCGTCGTTAAAGATATCTTCTCTAAGCCATTCATCATTTATAAACTTCGTCTTACCGCTTTCAAGAAAGCCAGTAAATACGAACACTGCAACGTATTCTTCTTCCATGTATAGCCTCCATTATATACCAAATAGTGTCTTTAGAGCGTCTTCGTTAAGTTTAGAACCTATAACGCATAGTTTACCAGTGTAGTCTGGATTACCAGTACGAACTTCGTACTCTTCAGGAACTAAGTCGAAATAGAACCATTCGCTACCTTCAGCATTAGGAACTATACCCTTAGAACGTAATACCACGCCATACTCTTGTGAGTTAGCTAACTTTTCAAGAATGTCAGTAAGCTCTTGTTTAGTGAACTTTTTAGGAGTTTCTACACCCCAACTTGTAAAGGTTTCGTCTGCGTGGTGGTGGTGATGATGTTCATGTTCGTCATGTTCATGGTCGTGGTGACAACATTCATGGTCGTGGTCATGGTCATCATGGTGGTGGTGGTGATGTTCATGTTCGTCATGTTCATCATCGTGGTGGTGGTGATGGTGTAGATTACTCTGTTCTTCTTCTATATCGGCTAAGAGTTCGTCAGCAAGTTTAGACTTGTTTTCTATAGCGTTCATGATAGTGTTGCCGTCCAATTCGTCCCAAGGAGTAGTAATAATTACGGCTTTATCGTTAATAGACTTGATAGCCTCTACACAGTCGAGAAGTTTCTTTTGAGGTGCGTTTTGAGTTCTGCTAAGAACTATAGCGTCAGCGTATTCTATTTGATTGTTATAAAATTCACCGAAAGCCTTCATGAACATCTTGTACTTGTTAGCGTCTGCAACGGTAATAAATCCGTTGAACTCTATATTGTGAACTTCAGAAGTCTTTTGTACTGCTGAAATAACGTCAGAAAGTCTACCAACGCCAGTAGGTTCTATGATAACTCTATTTGGGTTGAACTTTTCTATAACTTCGCTAAGAGACTTAGTAAAGTCGCCAGCTAAAGTACAACATATACAACCTGAGTTCATTTCGGTAACTTGAATACCAGAGTCTTTTAAAAATCCTCCATCGATACCAACTTCACCAAATTCGTTTTCTATTAGTACTACCTTTTCGCCGTTAAAACTTTCTTTTAGTAGTTTTTTGATAAGAGTAGTCTTACCAGCACCAAGAAATCCTGAAAATATACTTACTTTAACCATAAAGTTCTATCTCCTTACTTATATAATATATATTAATATAGTCTACATATGTAGACTATATACTATTAACTTCCTTTAAGATGTGGTTTATAATGTGTTCTGCCACTTGATGTTTACTAAGAATAGGTAGCGAAGTTTCGTCACGGTTAGTAATAATGGTTACTATGTTAGTATCCGTTCCGAACCCTGCCCCCTGTTGCTTTAGACTGTTAGCGACTATCATATCGGCGTGCTTTTTAATAAGTTTTGCTTTAGAGTTTTGAATAATATTTTCGGTTTCCATAGAAAATCCGCAAATATACTGACCTTGCAACTTATTTTCGCCGACGTACGCTAAGATATCCTTAGTACGTTTTAATGGAATGTTCATATCACCGTCTGACTTTTTGACCTTTTGGTCGTATACGGTAATAGGGGTGTAGTCGCTGACTGCCGAAGACATGATAATAATATCATAGTCTTTGAATATCTTAGATACCACGTTGAACATATCTTCAGCAGAAACGGTCTGTATACACTCAGCGGAAACGGGTTTAGCGATGTTAGTAATACCGGTTACAAGTGTAACTTCTGCACCGTGTAACAGACACTGTTCCGCTATAGCATACCCCATTTTACCAGTCGAATGGTTAGTGATGTATCTAACTGGGTCTATAGCCTCTTGAGTAGCTCCTGCCGTTATTAGTACTTTTTTATCGGATAAGTCTTTATGGCAAGCTATGGCTAACTTGATGTGTTCCAATAGAACCTGTTCCGATACCATCTTACCTTTGCCAGTATCACCACAAGCAAGATATCCACTATCGGCATCTATAATCTTATAGCCGTAAGACCTTAACTTTTTAACGTTATCTTCTACTATAGGATTAGTATACATAGCGGTATTCATAGCAGGGGCGAATATTACAGGTTTTTTGCAAGCCATAATAGTAGTAGTAAGCATATCGTCAGCGATACCGTTAGCTACTTTTCCTATAACGTTAGCCGAAGCAGGGGCTATAAGCATACAGTCGCACTGTTTAGCAAGCGAAACGTGTGCCACGTGAAACTGAAAGTTTCTATCAAAAGTATCTACTATGCACTTGTTATTAGTAAGAGTTTCAAACGTTATAGGATTAATAAAGTTAGTAGCGTTTTTAGTCATAATAACGTGAACGTTACAGTGTAGCTTTACCAACATACTGACTAAGTTAGCTATCTTGTAGCAAGCTATACTTCCAGTAACTCCCACTACTACGGTTTTACCGTTGAGCATATAAAAGCCTCCTTGTGTTGTGATAGTTAATCGTTAAGCATATCCACCAAAGAGCCGTGTTTTTCGTAGCGAGTAACTCTGTTAATTGAATTATCGTCGTTTACGAATACCACTTTAGGGGGATTATCTTTAACTTCGTTTGGGGACATATAGGCGTACGACATGATAATAACTTTGTCGCCCACCTGAGAACATCTTGCAGCCGCACCGTTAAGGCACACCATACCAGAACCACGTTCGCCAGCTATGGTATAGGTTTCAAACCTGTTGCCGTTGTCAACGTCTACAATTTGAACCTTTTCATACTCCATAATTCCCGAAAGTTCTAAAAGTTCAGCATCTATAGTAATGCTACCCACATAGTTAAGTTCCGCCTGAGTAACGGTCGCTCGATGTATTTTGCCTTTTAGCATATTAACATACATAGTGTTTAAGCTCCAATCCAAAAAGTAATTACTTAATATCCTCAAAGATAAAGTTATCTATAAGTCGGGTTTTACCGATATATACAGCTATAGCACATAGTATAGGAGCTTTAATAGTATCTACAGGTTGAATAGTCTTAAGGTCTACTATTTTAACGTAGTCTATTTTAGCTAAAGGTTCGGCATCTATTAGGTCTTTCATAGCAGAAGTAACCTTGTTGCAGTCGGTTTCGCCGTCGGTTACCATGCTTTGACCTAATTTGATAGCCTTACTTAGTACTAAAGCGGAAGTTCTTTCTTCAGGGGTTAAGTATGTGTTACGTGAGCTTTTAGCTAAACCGTCAGGTTCTCTAACTATAGGGCAACCGTGAACGGATATAGGCATATTCAAGTCGTGAACCATCTGTTTAATAATGGCTAACTGTTGAGCGTCTTTTTGTCCGAAGTAGGCGTTATCTGGTTGAACTATATTAAATAGCTTGTTTACTACGGTGCATACTCCCTTAAAGTGTATAGGACGGGTTAGACCGCATAAATCTTCAGTAAGTACTGACATATTCACATACGTACAGAAGCTACCGTCGTACATTTCGTCAGGTTCAGGATTAAATATTAGGTCTGCACCGTGTAGTTTGCAAAGTTCAGAGTCGTGGTTAATATCACGTGGATAACTTGCTAAGTCCTCATTAGGGGAAAACTGCATAGGGTTTACGAATACGCTAACTACGGTTTTATCGTTACCTTTAACCGAAGCGTCTATAAGGCTTGCATGACCTTCATGTAAGTAGCCCATAGTAGGCACAAAGCCTACAGATAGTCCTTTAGACTTCCAATCTTTTACTATTTCACGAACCTCTTTAATAGTTTTAACTAACTTCATAATAAAAACCTCTTTTGTATATATAAGTTACACTAACTTTTCTATAACTTCATCTGGAATAGAGTAGCAGTGTTCTTTAGCTGGAAAAGTACCGTCTTTAACTTCCTTATCGTACTGTAAAAATGCCGAAGTCATAGCTTTACCTATGCTACCAAACTGTTTAACAAACTTAGGTTTAAAGTCGCTAAACATAGCGAGCATATCTTGATACACTAATACTTGACCGTCGCACTTGCTACTTGCACCTATACCAATAGTAACTATATCCAATTTAGAAGTTATTAGTTCGGCTAACTTTTCAGGAATACCCTCTAATACTACGCAAAAAGCACCAGCTTCTTGAACCCTGTAAGCATCGTCTAACACCTTTTGAGCAGTCTCTATAGTCTTACCTTGAACTTTAAAACCGCCAAACGCTTTAATAGACTGTGGAGTTAAGCCTATGTGTCCCACTACAGGAATAGAACAGTCTACTATGGCTTTAATCTGTTTTTGTACAGTAGCACCGCCTTCTAACTTTACAGCGTGGGCATGACCTTCTTTCATAAGTCTGCCAGCGTTTACCACGGCATCGTATACCGAAGTTTGATAAGACATAAAAGGCATATCGGCTATTAGTAAAGCGTTTTTAGTACCTCTTGATACTGCTTTAGTGTGATGTATCATATCTTCCATAGTTACTGATAGGGTATCTTCATAACCGAGCATGGTCATACCCAAACTATCGCCAACCAATATAGAGTTAATACCTACGCTATCTATTAGTTTAGCGGTAGAGTAATCGTATGCAGTAAGCATAGAAATTTTTTCACCATTTAGTTTTTGCAGTTTAAACGTTTCTACGGTATTTTTCATAGTAAAGAGTTTCCTTTCAATGTACATATATCTATATTAGAGTTAAATATGTAGTAGTATGTGATAATACTACTACAAATAATTCTATAAGTATATTATATTCTCAAAAAGATAAAAAGTCAAGATATTACTTGCTATATTTGTTTCAATCCACAGTCGGTAATTTCACAGAGTCTGACAAGCCAGCCTGTGGTTTGCCTCATGTCAGTGGGGGATACCGATTTCTCTCCGCCCACCACTGCCGTTATTTTTCCTACTTGCAATTCATCTCACTCACCTATAGAGGTGGGAGAATCCTTGCTATTATTTGTTGAAAAGTCTAAAGCTTTTGGTTTTCCGATAGCACGTAACCTGCACCACGTTTGGTGTGGATGAGTTTAATATCGAAGTCGTCGTCTATCTTCTTTCTTAGATATCTAATGTATACGTCTACGATGTTAGAACCGCCCTCATAGGTAAAGTCCCAAGCGTTCTGTTCTATCTTATCACGTGATAGTACTATACCTTTGTTTCTAATCATGTATTCTAATATAGAAAACTCTTTAGCGGAAAGTTCGATATCTTTACCACCACGAATAACTTTTCGGGTGTCGGTTTCCACTACTAAATCGGCTATAGTGTACTTGTTAGTAGCGTTTCCACTCTGTCTACGGAGTACCGCATACATACGAGCCTCTAACTCATCAAAGTTAAACGGTTTAGAGATATAGTCGTCAGCACCAAAGTTAAGACCTTTAATTCTATTATCTACCGAACCCATAGCAGTTATGAGTATAATAGGAACGTTATTGCCATCGTTTCTGACTATTTTAAGAACTTCTACACCGTTAGGTTCTGGTATCATGATATCCAGTAAGACTATATCATAGTTACCCATGCTTATATATTCCAAAGCGTCCGAACCGTTAAAGCAACTGTCTACTGAAAATCCACTGGAACGCAACTTTTTAACCATAATCTTATTTAACGAAGGTTCATCTTCTACTATTAAAACTTTCATATGTGTGCCACCTTTAACTTAGTCTAATGAACTGTAAGTAATAGCTCTAATCTTTCGAGCCACGTCGGAAAATCCCGCACCGCATTTTTGGATAAAGTACATTATGGAAATATTCTCCACAGGGTCTATACTGAAGTAGTTGCCAGTCCAACCGTCCCAACCGAACTCACCCAACGAAGCGTTAGTACCTGCCAACTGTCTATCTTGAAGTACTCTAACTAAGCAACCATAGTTATATCCTGAATTAGAACCAGTCAGGCTATCCATTTGAGATGGTTTTAAAGCAGGGGTACGCATTAACTCTATAGTGCGTTTACCGATAATTCTGTTACCGTTGTAGATACCACCATTGAGTATCATCTTTATGAACTTTTGGTAGTCTTTTACTGTAGATACCAGTCCTGCACCGCCTGACTCAAACTTAGGAGGCTTTTTGTAGTCGGATATACATAGGTTTATACCGTCATAGACTTTCAACTTTTGGTCTTGGTCGTCGTAGTAGTATACTTGAGCCAAACGGCTATACTTTTCCTCAGGAATATAGAAGCCAGTATCGTTCATATCTAAAGGGGTAAAGACTTCATCTTTAAGATACTGTCCGAAAGACTTTCCACTAACACGTTCTATAATCGCACCTAAAACGTCAGCAGAAGTGCCGTATATCCAAGATTGCGAAGGCTTACATACTAAGGGAATTTGACCCAACCTATTGCAGAACTCCACAGTAGACATACCTCCGCCTTGCTTGATAAGTTTAGTATTTTCGTTAAACAGAACGGCAGTACGTAGACAAGTTTCGCTCCAATCGGCAGGATAGGTAAGTCCAGAAGTCATAGTTAGTAGGTCACGAATAGTAACGGGTTGAGTTAAAGGTTCTGCCTGTTTAGAGTTCCAGTTCCAAACGGTTTGATTTTTAAAACCTTCTAAGTATTGCGATACACAGTCGTTGTAGTCTAATATACCACGTTCGATAAGCATTAGACAGGCTATAGCAGTTATAGGCTTAGTCATAGAGAATAGTCTGAATATGGTGTTATCATCAGGCTTTACTCTGTTTTCTATATCGGCATAGCCAAAGTGATTTTTATACACTTCATCGTTACCGAATAGTATAGATACCGTACCGCCAGCCACAGAACCAGAGTTTACGGCATCGTCTAATACTTTTTGAATGTAATCATAGTGTTTTAGTTCCATAAGATAAGAGTATCCTTTCTGTAGTCATGTTATATAAAGGCGTTGAACAGTCCCATAATAGCACCCAAAAGACCACCTAACCATACTAAAGCGTCGAGTTCTTTCTTAGCGATATCGTTGATAAGTTTTTCAAGATAAGCCAAGTCGAACTCATTAATCTTCTGTTCTACTATGCCGGCAACGTCGAAGTTAGCGATAACTTCAGGAGCTTTTTCTTCTACTAATTTTTTGTATAGGTTCCAAGCCTTTTCGGGGTAGTCGGGATAGTGATTAGTAAATAGTGTAGCCACTTCTCCGACCTTTTTATCTTTTAGGTGGATGTATTCTTTGTTTATGTAGTTGTCTAATATGTTAGGAATTTTATTTTCAATCATAGTTTCGATTTTAGCACCTATAGACTTAACGTCTATAGTCTTAGTAGCGATATCCATAATAAAAGAGTTAGTCTTTTTAGAGATTTCTTGCATAGCGATATCTATTATCATATCGCCCACACCTATTTCTTTAATCTTGTTTACGGTGTGTTCGCATACTTTTTTGCTTAATAGAGTTTCTTTTTCGTCCAGTTTTTGAATATACCCCTTTTCGGTGGCGAACTTTTGAATGGTACAGTCCATAGTAGTGTATCTATTAGCGAACTCCACAACTTTTTCAGTAAGTCTATCGTGAACGCTTTGTGATAGCATAGCATTAATAATAGTCTTGTCGTCTAATAGCTGAGTGCCTACTACTTTGCCTATAGCCTTGGCTATTCTGTTACGTTCTTTAGGAATTAGCCCAGGGGTGAATGGAAGTCTAAAGCGTTTATTTTTTTTGTCCAAGTATATAGGATTAAAAGGTCTAAAGAGCATCTTAATAGCTAAACCGTTAGTAAAAAGACCTATTATTGCACCTATACCTGCACTGAGTACAAAGTTCAAAATAGCCATATATAATTAAAGTCTCCAATCTTTTTAGTATAGTATTTTAGTTATAGTATATCACAAAGGTGTCCAAAATACAAGACTATAATTTTAGGGTTGGTCAATATTACTGAATTTTTTTAATACACGATATTTAAGCAAAGTTAAAGTATAAGTTTAAAAGTGGGTTAAATCAAGTAGATATGTACAGTTAAACCATTTACATACTATAGCGGTAGGGGTATATATAATAATACCAATATTAAAGTACACTATATATTGTGCCATAGCTGATAAACTCATAAGTGTGTAACTTAAAAAATATTTTAAGCGGATATTTGTACTAAATAAGGGATATTTGTACAATATGCACAAATTAAAGAATAATACAATCCAAAAATTGTGTTGACTTTATTAGTGGTTGGGTATATAATATCTATTAGGCTTTGTTTGAAAAAGACACAATATATTGTATATATAACATTTAATATTAAGAGGTGTATTATAAGTGATAACTCACATAGTTAAGCGAGATGGCAGAGTAGCTTTGTTTAATACTCAAAAGATAGCAGACGCTATATATAAGTCTGCACAGTCTATAGGTGGTAACGACTATAAAGAGGCCGAAAGACTATCGTTGATAGTATCTTCCATGGCAGAACAGATATACGGTAGTAACATTCCTACTGTAGAACAGATACAGGATATAGTAGAAAAGGTTCTAATAGAAGAAGGTCACGCTACCACTTCAAAGGCGTATATTCTGTATAGGTACGAACGTACACGTTCCAGAGAGATGCAAACTAACTTAATGAAGGTCTTTAAAGACCTAACTTTTAACTCCGCTAAAGATAGCGATATTAAAAGGGAAAACGCTAACATAGACGGCGATACTGCTATGGGTACTATGTTAAAGTATGGTTCAGTTAGTGCAAAATCTTTCTATGAACTATACGTACTGGACAGAAAACACGCAGACGCTCACAAAGAGGGATATATTCACATTCACGATTTGGACTTTTATACCCTTACTACTACGTGTACTCAAATAGACTTAACGAAACTATTTAATAAGGGATTTTCTACAGGTCATGGACACTTAAGAACTCCTAACGATATTTCAAGCTATTCAGCGTTGTGTTGTATAGCCATTCAATCTAATCAGAACGACCAACATGGTGGACAGAGTATTCCTACTTTCGACTATGCTATGGCGGACGGAGTAAAGAAGACCTACAAGAAGTTATACGTTTCTAACCTTGCAAAGGCTATGGACTTACTGACTAATGGAGAAGTCTCTGCCGAAACCGTAGCAAAAGTAGTAAAAGATATTCAAGATACACAGTCTTTAGTGCCAGTATTAGATAATTCCAACCAGTATCAAGCAGTAGAAAGACTTGCACTAATGGAATATACTTCCGAAGACGTAGTACAGAAGGCTCAAAAGTTCGCATTGGATAGAGCGTACAAGGAAACCGATAGAGCTACTTACCAATCGATGGAGGCTTTGATACACAATCTTAATACTATGAACAGTCGTGCAGGTGCGCAAACCCCATTTAGTTCCATTAACTATGGTACGGATACTTCCGCAGAAGGTAGAATGGTAATAAAGAACGTCTTATTAGCTAACGAAGCGGGACTGGGTAATGGTGAAACACCTATCTTTCCAATACACATATTCAAGGTTAAAGAGGGTATAAACTATAACCCACAAGACCCTAATTACGACTTATTCAAACTTGCTTGCAGAGTATCAGCTAAAAGACTGTTCCCTAACTTTTCTTTCTTAGATGCACCTTTTAATCTTAAATACTATAGACAGGGCGACCGTAACACCGAAATAGCGTATATGGGCTGTCGTACCAGAGTAATTAGCAACGTATACGATAAGTCAAGAGAGATAGTAACGGGTAGAGGAAATCTAAGTTTTACTTCTATCAATCTACCAAGATTAGCTATTGAAAGTCAAGGAGACTTGAACGTATTCTTTAACAAGTTAGACTACTATCTAAACTTAACCATAGAACAGTTATTGGCAAGGTTTAAAATTCAGTGTCAAAAGAAAGTTAAGAACTTCCCATTCTTAATGGGACAGGGCGTTTGGTTAGACTCCGAAAAGCTATCGGTAGACGATACCGTAGCCGAAGTACTAAAGCATGGTACACTATCGGTAGGATTTATAGGTCTTGCTGAAACGCTAAAGGCTTTAATAGGTGTACATCATGGCGAAAGTGAAGAGGCTCAGCAATTGGGACTAAAGATAGTATCTTATATGCGTAAGCGTATGGACGACGAAGCCGAAAAGACTGGTTTGAACTTTTCACTATTAGCCACTCCAGCTGAAGGACTATCTGGTAGATTTGTAAAAATGGACGCTGAAAAGTACGGCATAATGGAAGGTGTTACTGACCGTGAATACTACACCAACTCTTTCCACGTTCCAGTATACTATCCTATCAGTGCGTTCAAAAAGATTAAGTTAGAGGCTCCGTACCATGAACTTACTAACGGTGGACACATCAGCTATATAGAGTTAGACGGCGACCCTACTACTAACGTATCCGCTTTTGAAAAGGTTATTCGTTATATGAAAGAAAGTGGTATAGGATACGGTTCAGTAAATCACCCAGTAGACCGTGACCCTGTATGTGGTTATACTGGCATAATAGGAGATACCTGTCCATACTGTGGACGTTCCGAAAAAGAAGACGGTATTCCTTTTGAACGTATTAGACGTATTACTGGTTACTTAGTAGGCACTCTTGATAGATTTAACGACGCTAAGTTAGCTGAAGTTCGTGACCGTGTAAAGCATGGAATGTCATCAAGTAACGTATAGGGAGGGTGTATAATGGCAAGTGTAACTCAACGAATTAAACAAGTAAAACAACCTCGTGGTGGATATATCAAACCTAAAGAATGTGACGTGTTCCCACAAGGTGACGACGGCATTACTATAGAAGACGGCAATATCAACCCATGTTTAGTAGGATTAGCAGTAGACTATCTAACACGTTTTGAGTGCGGTGCAAAGCCAGAACACGCTTTTATATATGCCTTACACGGTGCAAAGTGTATAAATCAGTTTGAAAACGGTATTAGACTACTTTTAAGGATAAAAGGTTTAGACGACCAATCTATAATAAGTGCTTGTAAGTTAGTCGGTTATGACGTTTGCTATCGTGCAGGTGAAAAGGGTTTCGTTCCCGTTGAAACTATAAATCCTGATACTAAGACCATAGTAAATATAAGGTTTATGGTAATTAGAAGCAAAGCGTTTTTCTGTAAGTTTGGTCCAGTAGTTCGAGACGGTTTTAGGTTGAACGGTGCTTATACCGACTTAATCACTGCTGGCGATGGCGATTTTTTAACCGCAGATACTCTTTGGGAGTTCAAGGTTTTAAAGGGCAATATAACTAAAGATAACACTCTACAACTATTGATATACTATCTAATGGGACTTAGGTCAAACCATCAAGAACAGTTTAAGCAACTTACTAAGTTAGGAATATTCAATCCACGTTTAAACTTAGTATATCTGTTAAACATAGCCGATATTAACCCACAAGTGATTGAGGAAGTTAATACTAAAGTTATAGGTTATCAATCATAGGGGTGTTGTTTATGGATATTAGATTAGCAGGTATTAGTCAAGACTCCATAGTAGACGGTCATGGCATTAGATATACTATATTCGTTCAGGGATGCCCACATAACTGTTATGGCTGTCAAAATCCACAGACGCATAGTTTCACTGGTGGATATCTAAAGAGTGTTGACGATATTATTAACGATATATTAGAAAATCCACTATTAGACGGCGTTACGTTCAGTGGTGGCGAACCGTTCTGTAAGGCTAAACAGTTGGCGTACTTAGGCAACAAGGTTAAATCCTTAGGTAGAGGCTTAGATATTATAACCTATACTGGATATACTTTTGAGTATCTGTATCAAAATGCCACTAAAGAAAACGGCTATATGGAGTTATTAACCGTTAGTGATATGATAGTAGACGGTCAATTTCAAATGGATAAAAAGAGTTACGACTTAGTATTCAGAGGAAGTTCCAACCAACGCTTTATAGACTGTGCTAATAGTATCAAGTACGGTCATACTGTAGAGTGTCTTCCACAAGTGGTATACTCATAGAGTGCGATATATAATAGTAAAGGTTCGTTAGGGGAGTTATCCTTAACGAACCTTTTTGTTTTTTGAATATCTTAGTGAAATAGACTATATAGTATACTGTTGAACTTCTTTTAATAGTTTAACGTCTACTAAAGCGTCTACTATAGTACCAGTTTCTTGGTAGTTTTCGGAGTAGACTTTTCCGTCCAGTCTAATTTTAGCTATCAAGTTAGACTTATCGTAAGGTATTAGTAGAGTTTTACGCTTGAAAGTTTCAGGCAAGTTTACAGATATAGCCTGTAATAGTTCTTCAAAGCCTAACTGTAGTTTAGCCGATACCTTAACGTTAGTATCATCGTTAGGAAGAGTGTTTAGATAGTTGCAACTATCACACTTATTGAACACTGTAACTTTAGGAACTTCGTCGCAACCGAGTTCGCTAAGTAGTGACTTGGTAACTTCAAGATGTTCTAAATAGTTAGGGGAGGATACGTCTACCACGTTTAGTATCAAATCGGAACTGCAAGCCTCTTCCAAAGTAGACTTAAAAGCCTCTACCAATTGGTGAGGAAGTCTTCTAATTAAGCCTACAGTATCGGTAATTAGAATATTTCTGCCGTCTGGAAGAGTTAAACCTCTTGAAGTGGTATCTAAAGTAGCAAATAGTCTATCTTCTGCAAAGATGTTAGAGTTGGTCAGTGCGTTTACGAGTGTAGACTTCCCAGCGTTGGTATATCCTACTACTGCCACACACAGAACACCGTCTTTTTTACGTCTTTTTCGACTGTAATCACGATGTTTTTTAAGTTCTTTAAGTTCAGCCTCCAAAGTGGAAATTCTGCTTCTAATGTGACGTTTATCAGTTTCGAGTTTAGTTTCACCAGGACCACGAGTACCGATACCGCCACCCAAACGAGAGAGTTCCACACCCATGCCAGCCAAACGAGGCAAGCGATACTTCTGTTGAGCAAGTTCCACTTGAAGTTTACCTTCTTTAGTTCTTGCTCTTTGGGCGAAGATGTCTAATATTAGGGTAGTTCTGTCTATAGTTCTAACTTTAGTAATGTCTTCAATATTTCTAATTTGAGTAGCAGTAAGTTCATGGTCGAATATTATTAAGTCAACGTCAAGCTGTTGGCATACTGTAGATACTTCTTGTAGTCTGCCTTGACCTATACAAGTAGCCTTTTCAAAAGTAGGGCGTTTTTGAACTACCTTAGCCACCACTTCACCGTTAGCAGTTTTAGTTAGTTCTTCTAATTCTTGAATAGAGGCTTCGTTATCAAATTCGCCCGTATCTACCGATGCGAGTAGTACTCTTTGAATAGTATTAGCATTTTCAAACATCATATAGTATAAAGTTCCTTTCTGTATTAAAATCGGGCAGAGTGTGTATTCTGCCCGAATGGTATATAGATAGAATATTAAGGTAATAGTCTGTTGATATCACGAGGGAACATACTCGCTTCTCTAACGTTAGATAGGCGAAGTATCTTCATAACCAATCTTTCAAGACCTATACCAAGACCACCATGTGGAGGTAGTCCGTACTTATGGGCTTCAAGGTAGTATTTAAAGTCGTCTGGGTTAAGTCCCTGAGCCTTCATTTTAGCTACCTGTTCGTTGTAGTCGTGTATTCTTTGACCACCTGAAGTGATTTCTAAGCCTCTAAATAGTAAGTCGAACTTGTAAGCAAGACGGCTATCTTCTCTTGAGTTCATAGCATAGAACGGTGGCTTAGAAGATGGGAAGTGTGTAACGAATATAAAGTCGCTATCATACTTTTGCTTAGCGTATTCACAGATAGCAACTTCTTCGTCTGGTTCTAAGTCGAGTTTGTTGCCAGAGGCCTTATCGCCAAGAACCTTTTTAACTTCTAATAGAGTAAGTGCAGGAATTTCCTTAATTACTGGAATATCAGCGTTAAGGATATCTATTTCGTTTTGGTAGTTGGCTCTTAAGTAGTCCATTAGATAGCGTAACATAGCAGTTTCCATAGCCATAACGTCGTACATACTGTCTATATAACCCATTTCAAAGTCAAGACCGATATACTCGTTAATGTGACGTGAAGTAGCGTGTTTTTCTGCTCTGTATACTGGAGCTATCTCGAACACTCTATCGAAGAATGCTACGGCAGTCTGTTTATAGAACTGTGGAGACTGATTTAAAAACGCTGGCTTATCGAAGTACTCTAAATGGAAGATGTTAGCACCACCTTCAGCACCCTGAGCTACTATCTTAGGAGTGTGAATTTCGGTAAATCCTTCTTTTAGTAGGAACTCACGGAAACCACCTACTACGCCTTCTTGGAACTTAAATATAGCTCTTTGCTGAACGTTTCTTAAAGCTACTGAACGGTTATCAAGGTTGATGTCTAAAGCACAACCTAACTTCTTATCCGAAACTCTTAAAGGATATTCAAAAGCAGGTTTGGATATTAGACTAATAGAGTTTAATTGAAGTTCTATACCATAGTTACCCTTTTGATTAGCAGTTACTATGCCTTTTACGTTTACGAAACAACCTTCTTTAATGCCGTCTAAACTATCAGGACAGTTTTCAGGACTGTATACAGACTGTACTAAGTATCTTGAAGTTCTTAGTATTATGAATGAGAAGTTGCTCATCTGTCTAACCTTGTGTACACAGGCTTTAAACTCTATTTCTTTGCCTATGCTGTTGAGAGCGTCTTGTAGAACGAATACTTTAGTTAGAGTATTGCCATCTATTTGCATAGTATTATTTTGGTCTACAGTAGGAACGTATTGGTTAGTACTCTTATAGATAGTATACTTATCAGTAACGGCATCTTCTGTAGTAGTAGAAGTAGTATCTTGTACAGAAGTACTCTGTGTAGTAGATAGCTTTTCACTTGCGGAGTTAAGTTCTTGCTCTAATATCTGCTTGATAGAGTTAGTAGTACATATACCCTTTAACTGTTTAGTACACTGTCCCATTAAGAAACCGAATACTTTCTTTTCACCATTAGCGAACTGTTTAACGGTTTCAGGATTTTGGTTAAGTATATTAGTGATAGTCTCTTTAGCTTTAGCAGTATCGTTTACTATTAGCATACCGTTTTCTTTAGCTAAAGTTTCGGCAGACTTGCCAGTGTCTATCATAAGTCTTAAAATCTGTTTAGCGTCGTTTTTAGAAACCTTTTCGGTATCGGCTAACTGAACTAACATAGCAAAGTATTTAGCAGTAAAAGGAAGACTATCGATAGATACTTCGCCTAAGTTGATACGTCTAAGAAGTTCGCCGATTATGAAGTTAGCAATGCTTTTTGGACTGTCGTATACGCTAACCGCCTCGTCGAATAGGTCGGAAACCTTCTTTTGATTTACTATGATTTTAGCGTCTGCAACTGGTAGCTTGTACTGTTCGATGTAGCGAGCAAGTCTTTTGTGAGGAAGTTCAGGAAGTTTAGCCTTAATGTTGTCTAACATTTCGTCGGTAAAGTTTACAGTCATGATATCAGGTTCTGGGAAGTATCTGTAGTCATGAGCGTTTTCCTTACTACGCATAGACTTAGTTTCGCCCTTGTTATCGTCAAAACGTCTGGTTTCTTGAATAACTCTTCTGCCCATGTCTAATACTCTTGACTGTCTTTTTATTTCGTAGTCTATAGCTCTGCCTATGGACTTAATAGAGTTTAAGTTTTTGCATTCTGTTCTTGTGCCAAATTCGGTATCTTCAGGTTTCATAATAGATACGTTTACGTCGCAACGTAAAGAACCCTGTTCCATTTTACAGTCGCAAACACCTGCATACTGTAGTAATAAGGATATCTTTTCTACTAAAGCCTTAGCCTCTTCAGAGGAAGATATATCAGGTTCGGTAACTATTTCTATTAGAGGCACGCCACATCTATTGTAGTCTGCTAAAGATATGCTGTTAAAGTCATCATGGACTAACTTACCAGCGTCTTCTTCAAGGTGTATTCTGTTAATACGAATGTTTTTAACCTTGCCATTAACTTCAATAGGAACTACACCATCGATACATAAAGGTAGGTTTAACTGTGAAATTTGATAAGCCTTAGGTAGGTCAGGATAGAAGTAGTTTTTTCTATCGAATACCGAATACTTATTAATGTTACAACCTAAAGCAAAGCCCGCTTTGATAGCGTACTCTACGGCGGTTTGGTTTATTACTGGTAATGCACCTGGCATACCTGTACAGTTTGGACAACATCTTGAGTTTGGACTACCACCAAATTCAGCAGAACAGGTACAGAATACCTTAGAATTGGTTAGTAACTCTGCGTGGATTTCAAGACCAATTACTGGAATATATGATGACATCTTGAAAAACCTCCCTTATTATATTTTTGGAGCAATCTTAGTAAATTGCTTTTCGTAAGCGTCGGCTACTTGTATAATAGAAGCCTCATCGAACTTTTTACCTATTATGGACATACCTATTGGCATACCGTCGGCATTGTAACCACAAGGAGTGGATATTGCAGGTAGTGAAGCTATATTTACAGTAACAGTACAGATATCTGCTTGATACATCTTGACAGGGTCAGAGACGTTTTGGTCTACTCTGTAAGCTACCGATGGAGCAGTAGGAGTGAGTATCACATCGCACTTTTCAAATATAGTTGCGTACTCTTGGGAAATCTTCTGTTTAAGGGCTAAAGCCTTACCATAGTAAGCGTCGTAGTAACCACTCGATAGAGCGTAGTTACCGAGTAATATTCTTCTCTTAACTTCGTCGCCAAAGCCCTCACTTCGAGAGTTAGCTATTAGTTCGTTGAAGTTTTCGCCAATTTCACTCCTGTGACCGTACTTGATACCGTCGTATCTTGAAAGGTTAGAAGAGGCTTCAGCAGAAGAGATTAGATAGTAAGCTGGTACGGCATACTTTAATGAAGGCATAGAGCATTCTATTAGTTCAGCACCCATAGACTTGTATACTTCGCTTGCCTTTAAAACGGCTTCTCTTACGTCTTCGTCTATACCGTCGGCATAGAACTCTTTAGGTAGAGCAATCTTTAAACCATTAATACTGTTACCGATTTTAGCGGTGTAGTCTTCTACTGAACGCTTAGCTGAAGTACCGTCTAAGCTATCCCAACCAGAGATGTTGTTTAGTATGATACCGCAGTCGTGAGCGTCTTTACATATAGGG
>CAKSDC010000009.1 GCA_934444765.1 uncultured Oscillospiraceae bacterium | reverse complement strand
TTGAACCGGTACGGTATTTCTACCAAGGGATTTTAAGTCCCTCGTGTCTGCCTATTTCACCACAGTGGCAAATATTATATACTCTATATTTCCGAGCTTTTTCTCACTCAACGAATAATATTATATCACAGGTTTTTTAATTTGTCAATAGTTTTTTGAAAATTTTTCGAAAAATTTTTTAGAGAATAAAAGAGTATTCTTATCACATAGTAGCGATAAGAATACTCTCGATAGTTCACTATTTAAAGTACCTTTGTCCGTAGTACTCACAACAGAAAGTAAGATTATTTTCAAACCAGTTTACTAATTCGTAGTTGTCTAAGTATGTAGCATAGAAGTATAACGCTCCGTTGGATACGTCGTACTGGCTCATTAGAGTGTAGCACACTGAAAGTCTGGTAGAAGGAATTACAGGCCATTCGTTAGTGTACCAGTTTTCAACGGTAGGGAACTGGTCTTTGGCATTCAGTACGCCTTCAACGGTATCAGGAAATCTGCTTGAAAGAAGTCTGTTTCTAATAACGTTGGTTACTAACTGTTTAGATAGTACGTCACCATAGCCAGTCTCTCTCATGACTATGGAACATATCATAGCTATTTCTGTAGGTGTATAGCCTTGTATGTTAGAGAGTGGTTCTGCATTGGCTAACTCTCTTTCTCTGTCCACGTCGAAGTAGGATACTGTACTCATTTTTTGGTTAATCTCATATGAAGTCATAGCGTTAGCCGATACGGGCTTTATTAGTAGTATTGCTATAATAGTAGATATTATAGTCAAAAGGCAGTATTTTTTCATAATAGTCTATCCTTTGTGTAATATATTAGATACTATTAGTATATCATAGTGAAAATAGCTTGTCAATACAGTAGGAAAGTATATTTTGCTATAAAAAAGCCTAACCGTTAAGTTAGGCTTAAGAGTTTTACTCTACGTAGCCATCTTTAAAAGTATCTATACATAACAGTATATGTACTGCTAAGGTAATTCTGCTTGAAATTTGTATGAGTATAGCACCTCTCTTTCGAGTAATATTATACAACAGGTAGACTGTAAAGTCAATGTGTACATACTCTTTTAATGGTCGGTTAATGTTAAAATGATACTATATACTCATACTGTAATTGGAGTGATGTGTTATATGCTTTTAAAAGTGATAGTATGTTTAATAGCTGGTATCGGTGCAGGACTTGGAACGGGTTTCGCTGGAATGAGTGCAGCAGTAGTAATAAGTCCTATGTTGATAACTTTTTTAAGAGTTCCAGCCTATCAAGCAGTGGGAATAGCTCTTGCAAGCGACGTATTAGCCAGTGCCGTCAGTTGCTACAACTACAAAAAGAACGGTAATTTGGATATCAAAAACGGTTTGATTATGATGGCTACCGTTATACTGTTCACTATGGTTGGCAGTTACGTATCTAAATATGTACCTAATAATACTATGGGTGGATTTTCTAATATTATGACGCTATTCTTAGGAATAAAGTTCATAGTAAAGCCAGTTATGACCACTAAAGAGGCCATGCTGAATGTGGACGCTAAAAAACGTGTAGTTCAATCCATAGTGTGTGGAACGTTTATAGGTTTTATCTGCGGATTTATAGGTGCTGGTGGTGGCATTATGATGCTATTGATACTAACCAGTGTTCTGGGCTATGAACTGAAAACTGCCGTGGGTACAAGCGTATTCATTATGACTTTTACCGCTTTAACGGGTGCAATTAGTCACTTTGTTATTGGTGGGATATTCGATATTACGTGTTTAGTACTGTGTGTAGTGTTCACTTTGGTGTTTGCGATGTTGTCTTCTAAGATAGCTAATAAGTCTACACCTAAAGTGCTAAATAGGATTACTGGTGTAGTGATATCTATAATAGGAGTGGTAATGTTAATAGGTTCTAACATAAGATAGCACAAAATAAGCGACTACTAATATTAGTGGTCGCTTATTCTATGTAGAAAGTGTATGAAACAGTTTTGATATTAGTCTACAGTTTCAAGACCTTCAGCTTTGAAAGCCTGTCTTAGGTCGTTAATTAAGTCTTGCTTATCTTCGATACCTATAGCTACACGATAGAAGCCATTGTGGAACTCTTGTGGATATAGATACATTCTTTCGTCGTCTTCACCAAGGAATACTATTAGACTTGCATCGTGTCCTAAAGATACGGCAGAAGTGAATATGTTTAAGTGAGTAACTACTCTGTTGTATAGGTCGTGTTCACCCTTTAAACCAAACGATAGTACACCGCCAAAGCCGTGTTCCATTTGCTTAACTGCTAAGTCGTGACCTTGATGACTCTTTAAACCTGGATAAGCTACAAAACTTACGCAAGGTTGCTTTTCTAACCATTCGGCAATAGCTAAGGCATTATCATTGTGAACTTGCATTCTTAATGGGAAAGTAACTGCACCTCTCATGATTAGCCAAGCGTTGAATGGGCTTATTACACCACCGATGTTTACTTGTGCTTGATAGCGTATCTTTTCCATATCTTCATGAGAACCTATAATAGCACCACCCATAGCGTCGCCGTGACCGTTGATGTACTTAGTTAGACTTTCTACAACGTAGTCTACACCGTATTCAAGAGGTCTTGTGTTGTATGGTGATGAGAAGGTATTGTCTGCTGAAACTTTAATTCCATGTTCATGAGCAAGTTTAACTATACCTTCGATATCACAGATACATAGTGTAGGGTTACCTGGAGTTTCAAAGTGGATTAACTTAGTGTTAGGTCTAATAGCCTTTTTAATCTCTTCTAAGTCGGTGCAATCTACTATAGAAGTTTCGATGCCCCACTTTTCGTTCCAAAGTTCATGGAATATTCTGTAAGTAGCTACGTATGTAACCTTAGAGAATATTACGTGGTCGCCTTTCTTTAACATAGTAAAGAATAGTGCTGATAGAGCAGCTACACCACTTGCAAGACATACACAGTCTTCACCATTTTCAAGATTAGCAATCTTTTTTTGTAGTAGTCCTTGATTTACACCACCGTTACGAGTGTAGATATTACCTTCGGAAGCTGACCAGTTCATAGTAGAAGGGTCGTAAGGTAGTAAAAAGCTGTTAGCCATATTTATAGGAGGTTCAATAGCTCCAGTAGACTTATCTGGTTCATTACCTACATGGATAGCTCTGGTAGTGAAACTCATATTATCGAAATTTTTTTCTTTAATTTCGCTCATTTTAAATTCTTCCTTTCGCTTATAGCTATTTGATAAATATAATACCACATATCTAATAGATGTGAATATGTGGTACTATATGATAATTATTTTACGGAAACGGTGGGATTCGAACCCACGTGTGCATACGAAGTATACACAGAAACGATTTCGAGTCGCACCCGTTATGACCACTTCGGTACGTTTCCATAGTAGTATATACTACGCCAAAGTATATTTAACATATACAGCTTAATTAGTATACCATACTAAGTTTAAAATGTCAATATTTTTAGAAAAAAATTTTTACATAATAGGAGATATCAAATTTAGTAGTAACTGTAGCAGTCTAACGTTCCAAGGGGTGCTAATACAGTCGTTATAGGATACTTCTATTGAAAGTTTGGAAAATACTTCTTTGCAATCGTTAGTAAGTTGAGCTACTGCCTGAGTATTATACATAAGTATTCCGTCTTCAAAGTGCATATAAAAACTTCTAAAGTCGAAGTTGGCAGTACCTACTATAGCGTACTTATCATCAGATACTATAGTTTTAGAGTGAATAAACCCTTCTTTATACTCAAAAATTCTAACGCCTGCCTTAATCAGTTTAGGATAGTTGGAACGTGTCACCATGTATACGTACTCTTTATCGGGAACGTGAGGGGTAATAATTCTTACGTCTACACCACTTTTAGAGGCTATAGTTAAAGCGGTTATCATTTCGTTATCCAATATCAGATACGGAGTACATATATATACGTACTCTTTGGCTTGATTGATAATGCTCATATACGCATACTTAGATACTAAACACTGATTAAAAGGGTTATCATAAAACGGTTGAACGTATCCACAAGATGTAGTACTTGGCGAACCAAAGTATTTAGATATATTAGTATGACTATCATCATATGAAGCATAGTTCCAAAGCTGAAGATACATTAACACCATAGAGTGTACTCCTGAACCTTGCAACTTTATAGCAGTATCTTTCCAATATCCAAAGCGTGACTTTACGTTTATATACTCATCGGATAAGTTTAAACCGCCCGTATACGCTATAGAACCGTCTATAACGCAAATCTTTCTGTGGTCTCTAAAGTTTATGCTTGAACTTGGTAACAGTCTAACTGGATTGAATACTACCGTTTTAATACCTAAAGAGTTTAACCTATTGCTATAGTCATAGTTTAGTAGACTTATAGTTCCCATATCGTCGTACATAAGTCTAACTTCTACACCTTGAAGTACTTTATCTTTTAGTACGTTCAGTATGGAGTTCCACATAGTACCATGCGATATTATAAAGTACTCTAAAAAGATGTACTTATTGGCAGACTTTAAGTCTTCCATAAAGTCCAAAAAGAAGTGTTCACCACAAGGGTAGTATTTAGTGTAGGTATTACTGAATACGTTCATATTACACGTATTTTGAACGTACTTGAACAGTTTAGCCACGTCTGTATCCTGTTTGGAGATAGCCTCTATAGTTGCGGTATCTTTAGTAGAGTATGGTGCGGTAAGGTCTAAACAGTCGGAATACTTTAGCACTTCTTTTTTTGAAAAACTGTTTCTATGGAAGACTATATATAATATCCAACCTAAAGGAAATACTAATATAAGTATAGCCCACGATAGCTTAAACGCTGGATTGGTATCGTTATTGAACACTATCAGTACATATACTATGCTTATTATATTCAATATACACTGTATATATATAGAACCGTTCCATAAGTGCGTGAAGATTGATACTATTAACACTATCTGTGCGACTATTAATAGTATAGTAATCAATAGTCTGCCTGTGAGATATTTTAGTATAGAACGCATTATAACACTTCCTTTTTAATAATATAGTACTATTATATGTACTTAGTTATATTTAATGTAGTGTACTATTCTTAGTCACTAAAAAAAAGTTTTGGTATGGCTTGAAAAAACCATAGTATTAGTGTATAATATTAGTATCACAACTATATATACTATAGTAATCACGTTTAAACTATTAGGAGGTAAGTATGTCCGATAAAAAATACAAAGTTTCGTTGACCAATATCATTAACGAATTTAATCTACAAAAAGTTAGTACTCCAGTCGCAACCGACGATATATTCGTATACGAACCAGAAATTTCAAGACCAGGATTACAGTTAATGGGCTTTTATGAGTTCTTTAATCACGAACGTATACAGCTAATAGGCAATATGGAGTATGCCTATCTTAGCAACCTACCAGAAGAAGAAAAGTATGAAAAGTTAGAAACTCTATTTCAACATAACATTTCTGTATTGATAGTATCAAGAGGTTTACCTTTATTTGATGATAAGGTTATAGAACTTTCTAAAAAGTATAATATTACTCTACTTCAAACTAAAGAGGCTACTGCTACTTTTATATCACAGTTGATATCATACCTAAATACTGAACTTGCTCCAAGAATTACACGTCACGGTGTATTAGTGGAAATATATGGTGAAGGCGTTCTAATTATGGGTGAAAGTGGTGTAGGTAAGTCCGAAACCGCTATAGAGTTAGTTAAGAGAGGTCATAGACTGGTAGCCGATGATGCTGTTGAAATTAAAAAGATATCCGACAAGTCACTATTAGGTAGTTCGCCAGCTAATATTAGACACTTCCTTGAAATTCGTGGTATAGGTATCATTAATACCAGAAGACTATTCGGTATAGGTGGCGTTAAAATGGAATCGCAAATAGACCTTATAGTAGAACTTGAACAGTGGAATCCTGAAAAACTATACGACAGAATGGGCGTGGATACTGAATATACTACTATATTAGGTATTAGTGTACCTTCGGTTACTATTCCAGTAAAACCTGGTAGAAACTTAGCCGTTATATTAGAAGTAGCTGCTATGAATAACAGACAGAAAAAGATGGGTTACAATGCCGCTCAAGAACTATTACATCGTTTAGGTCTTGAAATGGAAGAAACTACTACCACTAAGGATATAGACGATATAGACGATATGTAATTAACGTCTTAAATTAAAGATACTCTATTATCTTTTTGAGTATCTTGTATATACATAAATATTATATTTTAGATTGGATTGGTTAGAACCTTATGTCATACGTTTCTAAGTTAGTTGAGCTTTGCAACACTTTGGGTTGCAACTATCTATTAGATGAACCTTTAAAATATCATACTACTTTTAAAGTAGGTGGTAACTGCAAAATATTTATAGAAGTAAACAGTGTTGATACTATTACTACTCTGTTAAAGTACTTTAAATCTAACGGAATACAGTACGCTATATTGGGTAACGGTAGCAACGTAATAGCCAGCGATGAAGGGTTCAACGGTGCAGTGCTACACTTTGGAAAAGACTTCTCTAATATAGAACTATTAGACGATACTACTATTAAAAGTCTTGCTGGTACTGTGCTATCTAAACTGTGCCTACTCGCTAAAGATAACTCTTTAACTGGTTTAGAGTTTGCATATGGTATCCCTGGAACTGTTGGCGGTGCTTTATATATGAACGCTGGTGCTTATGGTGGCGAAATGTCCGACGTTGTAGTATCTGCTGAATATATAGACAGTAATGGCGACTTACAGTGTATATCCGCAAAAGATATGAACCTTGCCTACAGACAGAGTATATTCGCTATACATGACGATATGATAATAGTTTCTGTTACTATTAAGTGTGAACATGGTGACGCTGAAACTATTAAAAATACTATGGACGATTTGCTATCCCGTAGAAAGTCTAAACAACCTTTAGAATATCCAAGTGCAGGTAGTACCTTTAAACGTCCAGTAGGAAACTACGCTTCTAAACTTATAGACGATTGCGGTCTAAAAGGACTATCTTGTGGTGACGCTCAGGTTAGCGAAAAACATTGCGGTTTTGTAGTCAATAAGGGAAACGCTACTTGTAACGATATTATTAAACTAACTAATAAGGTTATAGAAATCGTACACCAAAAAACAGGCTATACCTTAGAGTTAGAACCTAAAATCTTAAAGTAGCACTATGTATTGGTTATGTTATTATTTTTAGAAAAGGGTGTGTAATAGTATGGAATTTATAGTAGTTACAGGCATCTCTGGAGCGGGTAAGTCTAACGCTATGAACGTTTTGGAAGATATCGGCTTTTATTGTATCGATAATATGCCTCCTTTACTTATTACTAAGTTTGCAGAGATATGTTTGGCTTCGGAAGAAAAGGAAGAAAAGTACTCTAAAGTGGCTATAGCTGTAGATATTCGTTCAGGCGAAATGTTCGGTGAAGAACTCGCTAAAAGTATCAGCGACCTAAAAAGTATGAATATCTCGGTTAAAATCCTATACTTAGAGGCTACCAATGAGACTATTATTAAGCGTTACAAAGAAACTCGTCGAAAACACCCTCTTGACTTGCAGTTTAATTCATGTTTAAGTAAGGCTATAGCCTATGAACGAAATCAACTAAACGCCATGAGGGAGATGTCGGACTACTATGTTGATACTACATATCTTTCTAACGCACAGTTGAAAGAACAGCTCGTTTCGATGTTCCTAAAACACTATACCGACTCTATGGTGGTTAAGGTTATGTCCTTTGGCTTTAAGTACGGTTCTACTGCTGAAGCTGACTTGATATTCGACGTTAGATGTCTACCTAACCCTTACTACATTCCAGAGTTAAAACATCATACGGGTATGGAAGACTGCATTAGAGACTACGTTATGAGTTTTGAACAGTCTAAAACGCTATTTGCTAAAATTTCCGACTTAGTAGACTTTTTAATTCCGTTGTATATTCATGAGGGTAAGAGTCAGTTAGTAATAGCCTTTGGTTGTACTGGTGGAAAACACCGTTCGGCTACTTTTACCGAACTGTTATATCAGCACTTAAAGGATAAGAACATTAAGGTTATTAAGTCTCATAGAGATATCGAAAAGTAGTATATGGCTATATTCGGAACGTCTTTGCATACCCTTAGACGTTCCGTATTGTTATATACAGGCTACTATTGTAAACTATACTTATTGTGAGGTGATAAGTTTGAGTGAAAATTTTTCTATAAGCATAAAGTCGGAACTGTGTAAAGGTCTAACCGATTTGGATAGAAAGTATGCTTGTCTGTATGGAATACTACTATTTTCCCATAGGTTTGCATATGGAGAAGATACTACTTTACGTACTGAGAGTAAAACTCTATCACAGACTATTCCACACTTGATAAGTTCGGTATTCGGCAATACTATAGAGTATACTTATACTCAAAACGTACTAAAAGACGGAGACTATTCTTATAAGTATATATTCGACAAAGACAGTGCCGATACTATGATTAGACAGTATAATATAAATCCTATTAGAGAAGTAGACCTTACTAAGATAGACAATAACAGTATATCAAGTTTTTTAGCAGGAGCGTTTTTATCGTGTGGAAGTATTACCAATCCTAATGTAGAGTATCACTTAGAGTTTTCTGTAGCACAGGAACTATTAGCTAACGACCTATTAACCATACTAAAACAGTACTCATTGCCGTTTAAAGTTTCAGTTAGAGGTCGATATTACGTAGTGTATGTAAAGGGTAGCGAACAGATAGAAGATACTCTTACTTTTATGGGTGCAGAGAGTTCTACTTTGGAAATTATGAACGTTAAAATCTTTAAAGACGTTCAAAACAGACTGAACAGACGTAGCAACTGCGAAAAGGCTAACTATATTAGATGCTATTCGGCAGGTAAAAAACAGTATGAAGATATAGAGTATATCGAAAATACTATAGGTATAGATAGTCTTCCTGATACTCTCAAAGAAACTGCCTATATTAGATTAGAAAATCCTGAAATGCCTCTACGTGAACTTATAGAACAGTTTAACGAACCTATTTCACGCTCTGGACTTAGTAGAAGATTACAGAAGCTATCTAATATATGCAGTCAGATTAAAGACGGCACATACTGTAAATAATTGGAGGAGATATATGTTAAACGGTCAGTTTGTACACCTACATCTACATAGCGAATATAGTCTATTAGACGGTGCTTGTCGTATTAAAGACTTAGTTCAGCACGTTAAACAGTTAGGACAGTCAGCAGTAGCCATTACTGAACATGGTAGTATGTACTCTGCTATAACGTTCTATAAAGAGGCTATAGCTAATGGTATTAAACCTATTATAGGTTGTGAAGTATATGTAGCTCCAAGGACTATCCACGACAGAGACCCTATATACGATAAAAAACCCTATCACTTAATACTACTATGCAAGGATAATGTTGGATATAGTAATCTAATAAAGTTGGTATCTTTTGCGTACTCTAAGGGATTTTACGGCAAGCCAAGAGTAGATAAAGAACTTTTAAAACAGTATCACACAGGTTTGATATGCCTATCAGGTTGTATAGCTGGAGAAGTAGCTAAGAACTTATCCAATAACGACTATCAAAACGCTAAACGTGTTGCATTAGAGTATTCCAACATATTCGGTAAAGATAACTACTATATAGAAGTACAAAATCATGGACTACCAGAACAGGTTAGAATATTACCTATGTTATATCGTTTAAGTCAAGAGACGGGCATTCCTTTAGTGGCTACTAACGATGCACACTATATTAAACAGTCCGACGCATACCTTCAAGATGTGCTAATGTGTGTACAAACACAGTCTAAACTATCGGATACCAAAAGAATGAAGTTTCAATCTCAGGAGTTGTACGTAAAATCTTATGATGAGATGTACTCTATATTTAAAAACGTTCCACAAGCGTTACAGAACACCGTTGCTATAGCTGAACGTTGTAACGTATCGTTCACTTTTGGTGAGATAAAACTTCCTAAGTATACCGCCGAAGGTGTATATGATACCGTTCAGTACTTTAAGGATAAGTGTCATGAGGGTTTAAAGTTTAGATATGGCAACTCTCCAAGTGTGGAAGTTGTCAATAGAATGGAATACGAAATAGATATCATAGTCACTAAAGGCTATGTGGACTACTTTTTAATCGTTTGGGACTATGTTAAATACGCTAAGGATAATGATATCTTTGTGGGCGTTGGACGTGGTTCTGGTGCGGGAAGTATCTGTGCTTACTGTTTACAGATTACAAACGTAGACCCTATACGTCACGGCTTGATATTCGAGCGTTTTTTAAATCCGGAACGTGTAAGTATGCCTGACTTCGATATAGACTTCTGCGTAGAGGGTAGACAGCAAGTTATCAACTATGTTACTAACAAGTATGGCAAAGATAGAGTATCTCAAATAATAACCTTTGGTACTATGGGTGCTAAAAACTCCATTAGAGACGTTAGCCGAGTGTTAGAACTTCCTTGCGAACGTATAGTTAAAACTATTCCAGATAAGGCGAACTCCAACGTTACCATTAAAGAGGCTCTACAAGAAAGTCCCGAACTTAAAGAACTATACGATAACGACGGCAACGCTAAAAAGATACTGGATATTGCTATGCGTTTAGAAAAGACTCCACGTAACACTTCCACTCATGCAGCAGGGGTAATAATATCAGCTATACCTATAATGGATATAGTTCCTGTTAGAACTATGGGTGACGTTACTATTACACAGTATCCTATGGATAGCTTGAAAAGTCTTGGTTTGCTGAAGATGGACTTCCTTGGTTTGCGAAATCTCAGCGTAATTAAGGAGTGTCAAAATCGCATTCGCAAAAAGATACCTGATTTTGATATCAACACCATAGATATGAACGACTATAGAGTGTTCGATATGCTATCTAAAGGTAAGACTAAAGGTGTATTCCAATTTGAAAACGCTGGCATAACAGACGCTCTTATTAGACTAAATCCTAAAAGTTTAGAAGACTTAATAGCTATGATTTCGCTATATCGTCCTGGACCTATGAAGAGTATCTCTAAGTATATCTACAACAAAAATAGTCCTGATAGCATAACCTATAGCACCCCACTATTAAAGAATATTCTTGATATAACCTATGGTTGCATAGTCTATCAAGAACAGGTTATGGAAATATGTAGAGTATTGGCAGGGTATTCTTATGGTAGAGCTGACGAGGTTAGACGTGCTATGGCTGAAAAAAATCCTGAAATTATGCTGAAAGAACGTGATAGCTTTATCCATGGTAGCAAAAAAGCGGACGGTTCTATCGACTGTGTAGGTGCTATAGCTAATGGAGTATCGGAAGAAGTTGCTAATAGTATATTCGACCAACTTTTGGACTTTACCGCATACGCTTTTAATAAGTCCCATGCCACTTGCTATGCGTACGTATCGTATCAGACGGCGTATCTTAGATGTCACTACTTTTTAGAGTATATGTCTTCTTTAATGTCGAGCGTATATAATAATAGTGAAAAACTTATGGAATATATCAGTGAATGTGAACTTGAAGGTGTTAAGATACTAAATCCACACGTAAACGAAAGCGATGAAGGGTTTACTATCTACAATGGAAGTATTCGGTTTGGATTGGTAGCTATTAAAAACTTAGGCAAGGGAGTAGTAGACAAGATACTATTTGAAAGAAGTTCTAATGGAAAGTATTCTTCTATTAACGATTTCTGTAAAAGGCTATCTAATACAGAACTTAACTATAAGGCTATAGAAAGTCTTATCAAAGCAGGTGCTTTAGACGGTCTTGGGTATAATCGCAAACAGATGCTATCTAACTTAGAAGAGCTTATCAATAGATACTCTAAGAGTATAGACTACTACAATATAGAAGGTCAGTTAGACCTATTCACGGGTACTACTTCCGAACGCTTTAACGATATGTACATTCCACCTATGAAAGAGTACTCTAACAGGGAACTCTTAGACATGGAACGTGAAGTTACTGGTATGTATATAAGTGGTCACCCATTAAGAGAGTATACAGTATATTCCGATGCTTTGGGGTTGGATACCTTAAAGAGTATATCTTGTACTACACAGAAACAGTACTCTTATGATGTAGTAAACGTTATATGTTGCATTTCCGAAGTCAAATCGCATATGGACAAAAAAGGCAGACCTATGTGCTTTATGACTATAGAAGATACTTCCTATAGTGAACGTTGTGTAGTGTTCGAAAACGTGTTTAAAGTCTGTAAAGACTATCTAAATAGAGATAGTATAGTATTCTTAACGGGAAAGATATCGTACAAAGACAACGGCGAACGTAGTATATTAGTAGATAGTATAGTCCCTATAGACGTATTCACAAAATCACCTATACGGTATATGTCTAAACCAGTACCAAATTCTACTCTATATATTGAAGTGTCTTCGGAACAGTTTAAGCAGTCAGCCGAACTATGCAATAAGCTAAACGGTATTAATGGTAGAGTTCCTATTAAAATAGTCTGGTTGGATAAAAAGAGTATATTTACTCCTAAAAATGCTCCTACCACTGCTATAAAAGATAGTACTATATTGCTACTAAATCGATACGGTTTTAAGTACTATTTCTATCGTAAGTAGTATTACAGAAAATTCTTTGCTATTTTACAAAATAGACCTTTGTACTTGACTTAAATAAAAAAGTATGATAGAATAGTAAAGGATTGGATTGTAACATATCCAAAAAACACAGTTACAACATACGTGTGGATTAAATTTAAAATTTTGCATTAAGGCAGATTGGAGTTTTTTAATTATGAAAACTATTGGTATTCTTACAAGTGGCGGAGATGCACCTGGTATGAACGCTGCAGTTCGTGCTGTGGCAAGAACTGCTATGAACAGAGGCATGGACGTATACGGTATTAAACGTGGCTACTGTGGTCTTATTAGTGGCGAAGTTTTTAAAATGGAAGAAAGAAGCGTATCAGGTATTCTACAAAGAGGCGGTACTTGTCTATATACTGCAAGATGTCCTGAATTTAGACACGAAGAAGGTCTACAAAAGGCTAAATCTAAGTGTGAAGAACTTGGTCTTGAAGGTATAGTAGTAGTAGGTGGCGACGGTTCTTTCCGTGGTGCTGCTGACCTATCCGCAAGAGGTATACTATGCGTTGGTCTTCCTGGTACTATAGATAACGATATCGCTTGTACTGAATATACTATTGGTTATGATACTGCTATGAACACAGCCGTTCAAATGATAGACAGAATTACAGATACTGCTCAATCTCATGACCGTTGCTCTGTAGTAGAAGTTATGGGTAGAGGTGCTGGTTACATAGCTTTAAATACTGGTATAGCTTGCGGTGCTACTGCTATATTAGTTCCAGAAGTTGAGTATAATCTTGACGAAATAGCTAAGAAGATGCTTATATCTAAGAAGTTAGGTAAGACTCACTTTATTATAGTAGTTTCCGAAGGTATTAAGGAAAGCTCTGAAAATATTGCTAATAGAATACAAGAGATGACTGGTATAGAAAGCAGAAGCACTATATTAGGTCACGTACAACGTGGTGGCGCTCCTACTTTAAGAGACAGAGTAGTTGCAAGTCAAATGGGTAGCTATGCCGTAGACCTACTTGAACAGAATATCGGTAACAGAGTAGTAGGTATGCAAAAGAACCAAATAGTTGACTTTGATATTCAAGAGGCTCTAAAGATGAAGAAAGAATTCCCTATAGACCTATACAATGTCGCCAACGAAATTTCTATCTAATTGATTTCTCCTCTTTTAAATTTTATTTTTGATAATAGATACCGTCTTTAGTCTTACTAAGGACGGTATCTATTATATTCGCTTGACTTAAACCAGTACATATAGCCAATACTATATTCGGTGATGTATTATGAAAGTTAGACTGTTATTCTGTTCTGTTGCTATGATACTATGCTACTATATACTTATTATGCATATGTCTACTATAGTATTGGATAGCGATACCTATTCTGCTATTAGTGATGAACAGTATTATTATACCGTAGAAGTAGGTTCGGTATATGGCACTATATATGATGCTGAATATAGTCAAATGGTGAACACTGAAAATAGTATCATGGCAGTGGTATATCCTACTCAAGAGGCTACTAAAGAACTTAAACCTTACGTCTTGAATGTAGAGGAGTACTCTAAAAAGTTATCTACTGGTAGACCGTTTGCTATAGAAGTTTCCAAAGCAGACTACGATAGCAAAGATATTATTACTTTTAACGTTCCTAAAAGATACTCTAATAGTCAGATAGCACAGCATATTATAGGGTATTCCTCCGACGGTGTGGGTGTCTGTGGTTTGGAACGCTCTTATAGTGACTTTTTACACTCTGCTAATACTACCTATACCGTAAAGTACGCTCAAGACGGTTACGGGAACATTATCCACTCTGTAGAACCTATAGTAAGTTATAATGGAATGGTATCTTCTGGAGTGGTTACTACTTTAGATAGTCACATTCAAAAGATATGTGAAGACGCTATGCAAGGTGTAGAAAAGGGTGCTTGTATAGTCGCTGACGTGAACAGTGGACAGATTAAAGCTATAGTCAGTGTTCCCACATATGACGTATTAGACTTAGAAAGTTCTTTAAATAGTCCTGATATGCCGTTTATAAATCGTGCATTGAGTTCTTATAGTTGCGGTTCTATATTCAAGTTGGTGACTACTGGTGTAGCTTTAGAGTGTGGTATTAGTGAAAGTTTTAACTACTGTTGCAATGGTAGTCTTAACGTATGCGGACAGTGTTTTAACTGTCATAAGTTAGACGGTCATGGGGTTCAGGATATGCGAACTGCTATAAAAAATTCCTGTAATACCTACTTTATAGAACTCTCTCAACTATTGGATAACTATACTATATTAGACTACTGCAAAAAGTTAGGGTTCGGTAGACAGACTATCTTTACTAAAGATATCGCCTCTGATAGTGGGTATCTTCCTACTGTGCAACAGTTAAGAGTTCCTGCTGAAAAAGGAAACTTCTCATTTGGACAAGGTCTATTGACTGTTACTCCTGTACAGATAGCCTCTTTAACTTGTGCGATAGCTAACGATGGTAATATGCCTATACTATACTTAGTGAACGGTCTAACCGATGACGGCTCAAGTTTACATGACGTAAACTATAACAGGTATACCAAAGTGTTTTCTTGGCAGACTGCTAAAAAACTTCAAAGTTATATGCGTTCTTCCGTACAGGATAATTGCAACTCTTTGGGAATACCTTGCAACACTACGGCAAGTGGAAAGACTTCTACTGCTCAAACTGGAATATTCAATGCTGACGGTACAGAAGTATGTCAGGCATGGATTACGGGCTATTTTCCATGTGAAAATCCTAAGTATTCCGTTACCGTGTTAGTGGAAAATGGTGAATATGGTAATACTACTTCTGCCCCTATATTCAAGCAGATTATAGAGACTATAACCGCTTGCGGTCTGTAGTATTAATATTGGAACGTGCGATACGTTCCGTACATAAGTATTGACAACTTAAAGAATATTAGGTACAATTAATAGTATACATATTTTAATCACAGATAGGTGGTATACTTAATGAGCAACAAAAAGGCTAAACTTAGAATTGACAGAATACTAATCCTATTAGCGTTGGTACTAATATTGATTATAATAGTATTCTCTTTAACCAGTAAGAAAGGTTCTAACTTAGAAGACGCTTCTAATGTGAACGTTTCAGTTAGTGACTCCGCTATTACTACTACGGCAGATACTACTACAAGTACGACTACTGAAGATACTACATCACAACATGATGTTCAAGTCGTAGACGGTGCTACTTACATAGACGGTATACTTATAGTAAACAAGTCTTATAGTATTCCTGCTGAGTATCAAGGATACAATGGCGGTTATGATGACTTTAAACCAGAAGTTCCTCAAGGACTATTTCCTGAAGTGGTAGAGGCTTATAATCAACTAAAGGCGGATTCCGACGCTGAAGGACTAAACGTATATATGGCTTCTGGTTACCGTTCATACTACTATCAAGAAAGAGTGTACAACTCTTATTGTGAAGTGGACAGCCCTGAAGTGGTAGATACATACTCTGCAAGACCTGGTTATTCGGAACATCAATCGGGTTACGCATTCGACCTTAATACTATAGATGATAGCTTTGCAGATACTCCAGAGGGTAAGTGGATAGACGAAAATTGCTATAAGTACGGTTTTATAATTCGCTTTCCAAAGGGTAAAGAAGATATTACGGGTTATCAATATGAGTCTTGGCATTTAAGATACGTCGGTGTGGACGTTGCTACTTACATACATGAAAACAATCTATGCTTAGAAGAATATTTGGGAGTAGATTCGGTATATGCTGAATAGTACAGTATACTCTAAAAGTCAATATTGTCACACTATGTAGTTAATATTTACGTTGAACTTTTTTAATCACTATAGTATAATAGCATCAATGAGTTAAGACGACTAAAGACTATGAGAAGTCTTTAAGTACACTAAAAGGAGCGATATTGTTATGAGTTTTAGAAAAGATTTTATGTGGGGTACAGCCTCAGCAGCGTATCAAGTTGAAGGTGCTTATAATGAAGACGGTAAGGGTCTAAACGTATGGGACTTCTATTGCCAAGGAAATCCAGCTATAGCACATTGCGAAAACGGTAACGTTGCGTGTGACCATTATCACCACTTTAAAGCAGACGTTGCCAAAATGAAAGAGTTAGGCGTTAAGTACTATAGATTTTCCATAAGTTGGAGTAGAGTAATTCCTAATGGTATAGGTGAAGTTAATCCTAAGGGTATAAAGTTCTACAACGACCTTATAGACGAACTATTAGCTAACGGTATAGAACCTTTAGTTACTATGTATCACTGGGACTATCCTATGGAACTACAAAAGTTAGGCGGTTGGTTAAATCCTAAATCTCCTGAATGGTTTGAAGAGTATGCCAAGGTTCTAACCGAAAACTATTCCGATAGAGTAAAGTATTGGATAACTCTTAACGAACCACAAGTATTTGTAGGTGTAGGTCACTATATGGGAACTTTTGCACCTTTCTATAAGTGCAACAGAAAAGAACTAACTCAAATTACACATAACGTATTACTATCACATGGTAGAGCAGTTAAGGTATTAAGAACTCTTGGCAAGCAACCTGTTAAAATAGGTTTAGCTCCTATAGGTCCTGTATACAATCCTGCAACTAATTCCGAAAAGTGCGTTGAAATTGCAAGGGAAAAGTCTTTTGACCTTGACGGCGACCGCTTTACACTATCTTTAAGTTGGTGGAGTGACCCTATATTCTTAGGTAAGTATCCAGATAAGGCTTACGAACTATTCCCACAAGATATGCCAGAGATTAAAGACGGCGATATGGAATTGATATCCCAACCTTTAGACTTCTATGGTGTAAACATCTACCAAGCAGAAGGTATAGTATACGAAGACGGCACTATACAAGAGTACAACTTACCAAGCGATAAGTTCACTACTGGACAACCTTTAACTCAAATGGGTTGGCCTATTAATGATGACTGTCTATATTGGTCTTGTAAGTTTTTATATGAAAGATATCACTTACCTATATTAATTACCGAAAATGGTATGGCTTGCCATGATAGAGTATTCTTAGACGGTAAGGTTCACGACCCTAACAGAATAGACTTTTTAACTCGATATCTAAGAGGCTTAAAAAAGGCTTCCGAAAGTGGTATAGAAATATTAGGCTATATGTATTGGTCTGTAATGGATAACTTTGAATGGGCTTCTGGCTACGATAAGCGTTTCGGCTTAATATATGTAGACTATCAAACCCAAGAAAGGACTATCAAAGATAGTGGTTACTGGTTTAAAGAAGTTATTCAAACTAATGGCGAAAATCTCTAATTAATAGTATATTTAGAACTAAGAACGTCCGTAATATTATGGACGTTCTTACTTTTTGTATAACTCTTTGTACCTAAAAATCACTTGAAATTATCAACCTATTATGTTATAATACTCTAAGTTAGTATTTTTGAAAGGACTATATACACTATGAATAAAAAAGAAGTCAGCGAACTAAAAAAGAACTTTGTGGACGATACTGGTCTATTCACTATTAATAAGTTTGTAACCGCTTTTGTGGATACTGATAAGAAAGTTAGAGTATGCTCTGTAAAACCTTATGTAGAAACCCTTCAAGATGAAGTGGAAACTATTAGAGAAACTCTTAAAAAAGTATTCTCTACCAGTGTTGGAAAAAATTTAGTAGAGTATCAATTCCCAGATGAACAGTATCAAGAAGACGGAAGTCAAACACTACTATATACACTACTTACCGAAAAGTTTGAAAATCAAGAGACTGTGGATACTCTTATAAACAGAATAGCTGAAAGTATAGACTATACTCCGTCTTTTGCGATACTATTAGCGTTCTGTACCTATACCGTGCCTAAAAAAACTCGTAACGATGAGTACAACGACGACCTAAACTTTGACTATAACTTTATGGTTTCGGCTATGTGTACCGCTGAACTAAGCGATATCGGTTTAATATTCTCTCAAGATGAAATACTTAAAAAAATAAATACTGAATTAGTGATAAATAAGTCGCCAAGTGACGGATTTATATATCCTGCTTTTAGTGATAGAACTTCCGATATTAACTCTATAATGTACTACACTAAGACTCCTAAAAAACCAAACCTTTCTATTATAGAGGACGTGTTCGGTTGTCAAGCCGTTATGTCCCCACAGTCCGAAAAGTCAGAGTTTCAAAACATTCTAAAGACTGTAGTAGGTGATGACCTTAACTATAACGTTATAACGTCAGTAAACGACAAGATTAAAGAAATCATAGACTACAACAAAAACGATACCGAAACTACCGTAGTAGATAAGCCTCGTTTAAAGAACATCCTTCAAGAAGTAGGTGTGGATAGTCAAAAACTATTGGCTTTAGATACTGTATATGAAACTACTATGGGAAAAGGTTCTTTTATAGCCTCTAACTTAGTAGATACTAAGACCGTAATATCTACTCCAGAGATTACTGTAAACGTATCTCAAGACGGTGTCGAAAAGGTTCGTACTGCCAATATAGAAGGTAGAAGATGCATACTAATAGACGTTGATGACCCTTGCGTGGAAATTAACGGTCTATCTATGAAGATATAACACTATGAGTAATATTCTATACGTTTCCGACTTAGACGGTACTCTGTTACGTGATGATGAAACACTCTCGGAGTATACTATAAGCGTCATCAATAGTTTAGTCGGTAGAGGCTTGAAGTTTTCTATAGCTACTGCACGTTCTAAGATTACAGCTAATAAGGTGATTAAAGGCTTATTAGTAAACTTTCCTATGATAGTATACAACGGCACTATGATAGTAGATAGTCTATCTAATAGAGTGTTAATATCTAACTACTTTACATATAATGATAGTGTTAATATTCGTGATATACTAAGTAGCTTTAAAATATCTCCTATAGTGTACTCTATGATTAACGGTGTGGAAAAGTTTTCTTATATCGATAGTAGAGTTAATGACTATATGGCAGAGTATTTAAAGTCCCGAAATGGCGACGTTAGAGAACGTTCTGTTAAATGTGATAGTTCGCTATACGCTGGGGAAACGTTCTACTATACCTGTATAGATACCACCGAAAGACTCATTCAAGCGTATGCAGTCTTAAAAGATAACTATAACTGTATACTTCAAGAAGACTATTATACTAAGAACGCTTGGTTGGAAGTTCTTCCTAAAGGCGTTAATAAGGCGAACGCCATATTGCAATTGAAGGACTATCTGCACTGTGATGAGGTGGTCTGTTTCGGCGACGGTCTAAACGATATGGATATGTTTAAAGTATGTGACAGAAGTTATGCCGTGAATAATGCTATTCAATCGCTAAAAGAAGTTGCTACCGATACTATAGGCGATAATCTTAACGACGGTGTGGCTAACTGGCTACTTAAAAATACATAACTGAAAGGATTTGATATTATACTATGTGCGATGAAGAAAATATAGTAATAGACGAAGTCCAAAACGTAGTGACTTCTTTTAATATAGATAAGTCTAAATTTTTTAAAGTTTCCGATGAAGTGGAAAAATCTGTTATAGAAGATACTTACTATAGCTTTGTGGACGTTTCGCAATATAGCACTATTTCCATTAATAAGATATACGATAAGTTAGACGATAGACTATCTAACAACGACTTAACTAAGTCTATAATCCTTGGTGAACGCAGTTGGGAAGACTTTTTAAAGTACATATTCGCATATGCACCCAAGAGTGATAATTCGGCTTACTTATGTATATCTGGTACTGCACAAGATGAAGACTTTTCGGCAGTATATCAGGGTGAACTCTCTGCTATAGTAAAGGTTCTATTTGAAGGTGTTCCTTTAGGCAACGGCGGAGACTTTACCATAGTATCTAATCACTTTAATTGGTTGATATACTATAACGATAGTCAAGAAACACTATGCTACATACAAGATACTCATAGGTAGTACACTCATGCAAGTTAATGGACACTATATATTAAAGCTACTATTTGGCATAAGTATAGTACTGTTTTTAATGTTACCGTTTGATAGGATTAATCACTTAGATATCAACATGACCATTGGAAGCTCAATTAGTGATGATACTATTGAAGATAGTTCCTTTATAGTAGATAATATTAATAGTAATGGTGGTGTGAACATAATATTGAATAGTCCTTTAGATAGTACTTCCAAAAGTTTTGAATATACTCCTAAAGATACTAAGAGTATTACTATTAAACAGTATTCGTTAGAACCTTATAGTCTGTTAGAAGACGACTTTATAGAAGATGCTACTATATTAGACGTTCCTTATACGTATCAAGCGTATAGATATCCTACGGGTTGCGAAAGCGTTAGTGCAGTTTCGGTGCTACAATACTATGGACTGGATATCTCAGTAGATGACTTTATAGACCAACATCTTAATAAGTCGGAACTTACTGTTATAGGGTATAATCGCTATGGTGATAAGATACTACAAGGACCACACCCTAACAAGTCTTTTATAGGTAATCCTAAAAGTGCTGAAGGTCTGGGTTGTTACGAAAATACTATAGTAGAAGCTATTAACAGTGTATTAGATGAATACCAAATTAGCGAATACTTTAAAGTTGAGGCTCATAGAAACTTAACCATGCAAGACGTTACTAACTATTTAGATAATGGCGTTCCTGTAATAATATGGGCTACTCAAAATATGGTAGACTCTGAATGCGGATTGACTTGGCATATCACAGGTACAGATACTATCTTTCAATATATGAAAAATGAACACTGTTTAGTGGCTATAGGTCACAACGACCAGTACATATTCTTTAACGATAGCTTAGTCGGTAAGGTGGCATATCCTATTAGCTTGGTACAAGACCGTTACGCTCAAATGAACTACCGCACCGTGACTATAGAGTATATAGACCACACTATTAACATGATGAATATTCACAAAGGGTAACTATCTACAAAAATGTTGGGATATTTTTTATAAAAACTATTGAATTTTGTGGAAAGTTATAGTATAATATGTGTGTGTCAAAAATATAACTATATGAAAGTATGAAAGGTGGTTAGGCTTATGAAAAAGTATAACTATTTAGCTCTTGATAGGCTATACGCAAGCGGGGGATTTACTATAGGTAAAAAGGTAGCCGAAAGGTTAGGTATACCCTATCATAACCAAGATATTTTAGAAAAGTCTGCTCTATCTTTAGGGGTTGAACTTCCTAAAGCTAAAAAAGCGGAAGAGACTGTGGCAAGCAGTGTGATATACGGACTATCTTTAGCCTCTAACCCTGATATGTTCAATGACGGTCGCTTACCTATGGCTGATAAGCTATTTATTGAAGAAGCTAAGGTTATTAGAGAATACGCTTCTACCGAAGACGGCTTTGTGGTAATCGGTAGATGTAGCGACGTTATACTTGGTAATAAATCGGACTGTTTAAGGGTGTTTATATGTGCCGAAATGCAAGACAGAATTAACAGAGCTACTCAGGAATATTCGGTTAAACCTATAGACGTTGAAAAGGTTATCCGTAGAAACGATAGACGTAGAACCAGTTTCTATGAATTTAATACCAGTAAAAAATGGGGATATCGTGATAACTATCATCTTATACTTAATAGCAGTGCTTTGGGTATCGATGGCTGTGTGGATATTATAGTTAATCTTATGCAAGGTAACAATTAGGTCACTTACACATATATTGTGAAACGATACTGTATATTAAAGTATCGTTTCATTTTTTTATACGGTTTTAAAAAGTTAATATTGTAACATTATTATGTATATATTTGGACTGGTAATATTTTAGTCTATATGATATACTATACTCATACAAAACGGAGGAACACTTAATGAGAGTTATTATTCAAAGAGTACAGAATGCAAGCGTTACTATAGATAGTAGTGTGGTAGGAGAGATTAATAGAGGCTATCTAATACTATTGGGAGTATCTAAGACCGATACCGAAAAGGACGCTTGCAAGTTAGCCGACAAGATACTTAACTTAAGAATATTCGCTGACGAAAATGGAAAGACTAACCTATCGTTAAAAGATATAGACGGCGAAGTATTAATAGTATCTCAATTTACACTATATGCCGACTGCAAACATGGTAACAGACCAAGTTTTATATATGCAGGTAATCCAGATGAGGCTAATACTCTATACGAATACTTTGTTTCACTATTCAACGGAAAAGTTAAAAGGGTTCAAACTGGTAGATTTGGTGCAGATATGAAAGTTAATCTACTAAACGACGGACCGTTTACTATATTTATGGAAAGCAATGGAGGTATAATATCATGCTAAAAACCAACGTAAAAGATTTAGTATCTAAGATGACTTTAGAAGAAAAAGCAAGCCTATGTTCTGGTGGCGACTTTTGGCACACTAAGGCTATAGAACGTCTTGGCATTCCTGCATTTATGCTATGCGACGGACCTCACGGACTAAGAAAACAAGACCTACACGCCGACCATTTAGGCATCAACGTAAGCATCAAAGCAGTATGTTTTCCTTCTGCCTGTGCTACTGCTTGCTCTTTCGATAAGGAACTAATAGAAACTATGGGTAAAACTATAGGTAATGAATGTCAAGCTGAAGACGTTAGCGTTATATTAGGTCCTGGTTGTAATATTAAGCGTTCACCACTATGTGGTCGTAACTTTGAATACTTCTCCGAAGACTCTTATCTATCTTCTAATATGGCTAAACACCACATATTAGGTGTACAGAGTCAAGGCGTTGGAACTTCTTTAAAACACTTCTGTGCTAACAATCAGGAATGCAGAAGAATGTCCGTTAGTGCTAACGTTGACGAACGTACTCTAAGAGAAGTATATCTTGCAAGTTTTGAAACTGCAGTTAAAGAGGCTAAACCTAAGACCGTCATGTGTTCTTATAACAGAGTAAACGGTACTTACTCTTCCGAAAATAAAAAGCTATTAACCGACGTTCTAAGAAACGAATGGGGTTTCAAAGGTTTTGTAGTAAGCGACTGGGGTGCTGTAAACGAAAGAGTAAACGGCATTATAGCTGGCTTAGACTTAGAAATGCCTGCAAGTGGTGGCGATAACGACGCTTTAATAGTACAAGCAGTTAAAGACGGTACTCTAAAGGAAGAGAAGTTAAACTCTACTGTAGAAGCTATTCTTAACGTGCTATACTCTTATGCAGATAATAGAAATCCTGATGCAGTGTTTGACTTTGAAAAAGACCACGCTATGGCAGAACGCATAGCCGAAGAGTGTATAGTACTACTAAAGAATGAAGACAACATTCTACCACTTAAAAAACATACCAAAGTAGCGTATATCGGTAAGTTTGCTAAGTCTCCAAGATATCAAGGCGGTGGTAGTTCACATATCAATTCGTTTAAGGTGTCTAACGCTTTAGATAGTTCGGTACAGTATGCTGATATCACTTACGCTCAAGGCTACGACACCAAAGAAGACGTTATAGACGAAACCTTAATGGCAGAGGCTATAGAAGTCGCTAAAGATTCCGATGTGGCTGTAGTGTTCGCAGGACTTCCAGACGCTTTTGAAAGTGAAGGTTTTGACCGTAACCATATGGATATGCCTAACTGTCAAAACGAACTCATTAAGAGAGTAGCAGAGGTTCAACCTAATGTAGTAGTAGTACTCCATAACGGTTCAGTAGTTACTATGCCTTGGTTAAAAGACGTTAAAGCAGTAGTGGAAACTTATCTATGTGGTCAGGGAGTAGGTACTGCTACTACTAAGATACTATTCGGAGAAGCTAACCCTTCAGGTAAGTTAGCCGAAACTTTCCCTATTAAGTTACAAGATAATCCATCATACCTAAACTTCCCTGGTGTACTCGATAGTGTAGACTACAAAGAAGGTATATTTGTAGGATATCGCTACTACGATATGAAGGATATGCCTGTACTATTCCCATTCGGTTATGGTTTAAGCTATACTACTTTTGAATACTCTAATATTAAAGTATCTTCTAACAGTATCAAAGATACCGATACTTTAACCGTTACCGTAGACGTAACCAATACTGGTTCAGTAGCTGGTAAGGAAGTAGTTCAGCTATACGTTAAAGACTGTCAAAGCACAGTAGTTAGACCTATTAAGGAACTTAAAGGCTTTGAAAAGGTATTCCTTGAACCTAACCAAACTAAAACCGTTACTTTTACACTAAACAAGCGTTCATTTGCTTACTACAACGTGGATATAAACGATTGGTTCGTTGAGACTGGCGACTTTGAAGTATTAGTAGGTAAGTCTTCACGTGATATAGTATTAAGTGCTACTGTGAATGTACAGTCTACTACTAAGCTACCTAAAAACTATAACATGAACACTCTTGCTGGCGACCTTATGAAAGACCCTAACGCTAAAGACTTTTTACAGGAACTCTCTGACATATACTTCTCAAGTATTGACGGCGATGACGACGGTTGCGAAATGGGTGAGGGTACTGCTCAAATGAAACTTGCTATGCTACAAGATAATCCTATGCGTGCTTTTATTAGCTTTAGCAACGGTAAGATTACTCGTGAATATCTACAGAAACACTTAGATATATTAAACGCTATCGACTAAACACTATATAGATATAATATCCCGCTTTTAATCGCAGATTGAAACTTTCAGTCTGCGATTAATCTATATATAAAAATAGAACGTCATCTATAATGATAGGTGACGTTCTTTGCAATATATTGACTATTATTATTGTGCCTCAGCAGTAGTAGTTTCGATATACGCATATACAGAAGACTTTTCAGGTAAAGACTTAGTATTAATGTTAGCGTATAGGTCGGAGAAGTCTATTTTGGTATTTTCGTAATAGGTATCTGCTAACGCTACGTACTCTTCATAGTATTCAGTACTTTCGCCAGTGTTCATATCGTACATTATTAGTGATAGTAAGTGTTCGTTTACATAGTCATCGTCAAGTGGAAGTCTTTCTATAATGTGATAGCCATAGTTAGTCTTTACTAAGTCACTCATTTGACCTTCATCAAGAGCAAAAAAGGCATTTTCAAATTCATCTACCATAGTACCTTTTTTGAAGTAGTAACCGTCTACTTTACCATCGGAGTCTACAGCTTCGCCAGTATCTTCGTTGTATTCTTTTAGAGCGTCATCAAAAGAGATAGTACCTTCTTTAATCTGTTTTAGTACGTCTTCCGCCTTAGCTTGAACCTCTGCTTCTGCCTTTTCCTTGGAAGCGGTATTGCTTTCTTCTATTTTAGACTTTTCTTCGTCCGTAGCGTCGTCGCCAGCTACTGAAGTTTCATACTGTAATCCCATAGTACTGAATAGTATATGCTTACAGTGATAGTATTGTGGTAATAGGTTCTTTCTAAAGTCTTCTTCGTATAAAGACTTAACTACTTTTTCTTCCAACTTTTGTCTTTGTAGAGACTTCATATATAGTTCTTTAGTGCAGTAGGTACTGGTTAGATAGTCTTCAAAAGTGCTATAAGGCTTAGAAGTGTTGCTTTCATAAGAGGCTTTAACGTCCTCATAGTCTTTGTCTACTTCTGCCAATTCCTCATCGGTTAAAGATACGTTATAGTCTTTAGCCATTTGCTCAACGCAGTAGTTGTTAATGATGTATGTTAGAGCGTAGTCTTTAAGGTCTTTAAGTCTTTCTTCAGCACTCTGTTGAGCAGTTTTAGTATTATCGTTACCGCTTTCGTCTGTACCTTCGGTAGCTTCGCCGTCCCAATAGGAGTCGTCCCCGTTATCAAAAGACTTTTTTAAGTTTAAGAAGTAGTATCTGTATTCTTCAACGTCTATATCATAACCAGCTACTGTTAAGACTGTACCTTCTGTAATTTCATCGGAATAGTCAAGATTGTTAGGTTCGGTATTATAAGTTATTGCGGTAGTGGTTGTAGTATCGGAACCGTTTTCGTCTGTAGGTGCTTGAGTAGTATCAGCGTCGGCATTAGCAGTATCAGAAGTAGAAGAACTTTCTCCCACTGTTTCGTCTGTAGTACTATCTTTAGAACAGCCTACCATAGCAAAGCTGAACATACATAGTGCCATAACACCAGCTACTAACTTTTTATATGTTTTCATAGTTTATAAATCCTCATTTCGATAATATTCGTATTTAAAATACCATAGTACATTATATCACATAATATGTGTTATAGTGTGAAATTTTAGTGAAATTTTTTTGACTTTTTTAATACTATCTACTATATGAGTAAAAAAATGATTTTTAGGTTGATTTTTTTTGTATATAATGTTATAATGTATCTATTGAATATTCTTACTATAATTTTAGGGAGGGCTTTTTTTGAAAAATTATGGAAAAAAGTTGGTGGCTTGGGTTACTTCTCTTAGTATGCTAACTGGAGTAGCTACTTGTTTACCTATGAACGTTATCGCTGAAACCGAAACTTCGGAGTTTAACTATGCCGACGCTTTAGAAAAGTCGCTATACTTCTACGAGGTACAACAATCGGGTGCATTGCCAAGTTGGAACGTAGTAGAATGGCGTGGAGACTCTACCACTCATGACTATATCACAGGTGGTTGGTTCGACGCTGGCGACCACGTTAAGTTTAATCTACCTATGGCTTATTCGGCTACTATGTTAGCATGGGGTCTATATTCCTATGGCGACGGTGTAGAGGCTGTAGGACTATCCGAAATGTACAAAAACAATCTTAACTTTGTTTTAGACTATCTTGCACGTTGCGACTTAGGAGATGAAGTAGTATATCAAATAGGTGCAGGTGGTCCAGACCACAAGTGGTGGGGTTCTGCTGAACTTATAGAACTTGAAATGGAAAGACCTTACTATACCTGTAAAGCCTCTTGTGTCACTGGTGAAATGGCTGCCGCTTTAGCTTCAGGTGCTTTGGCTCTTGGTAAAGATGACCCTAACTATGATTACTATTTGGAACACGCTAAAAATCTATTCGAGATTGCAGATACTACCCGTTCCGATGAAGACTATACCGAGGCTAACGGCTATTACGACTCTTGGAGTGGTTTTTGGGACGAACTATTCTGGTCAGCTAACTGGCTATATATGGCTACTGGTGACCAATACTATCTTGATAAGGCTACTTCTTACATTCCTAACCTTAACAAGATGAGCCAGTCTACAGAACTTTCATACGGTTGGGCACACTGTTGGGACGACGTTACTCAAGGTGCTATGTTACTATACGCTATGAATACTGGCGAAACTCAATATATTCAGCACGTAAACAAGCACTTAGACACTTGGGTAAACGGTACTGGTGACGTTAAGTATACCGCTGGTGGTCTTGCATACATGAGCCAATGGGGTGCTTTAAGATATGCTACTACTTCAGCATTTTTGGCTGGTGTATGGTCTGACTATCTTAAGGATACCGACCCTACAGCTTCTGAAAAGTACGAAAAGTTCGCTGAAAGTCAAGTAAACTATGCTCTTGGCGATAATCCTAACAGTATGAGTTACGTTATCGGCTATGGTGAAAACTATCCACAACACCCACACCACAGAACCTCACAGGGTGCTTGGGAAGACCAATCCGAGGCTTTAGACCATCACAGACACACTCTATACGGTGCTTTAGTAGGTGGACCTAATCAAGATGATAGCTATGGCGAAAATGAAGACAAGGTTACAAACTTCACTAATAACGAAGTGGCTTGTGACTACAATGCAGGTTTTACTGCTATGCTATGTAAGTTAGTAACCAAATATGGAGGAGAGATAGACCAAAGTTTCCCTCAATCCGAAAAGGCTAACGATGACCTTGAAGAACTATACGTTCAAGCGTGTATAAATCAGGATAACGATAACTTTACCGAACTAAAAGTATTAGCTACCAATCATACCGCTTGGCCGGCTCGCTATACCGAAGATATATCTTATCGTTACTACTTCGACGTTTCCGAACTTGAAGGTACAGACTACACAGTAAACGATATTACAGTTACTAAGGGTTACGACGAATGGACTAATACCGAAATATCCGACCCTATACAGTATGACGGCAACATCTACTATGTAGAAATCAAGTATGGCGAAGGTTCTGTAATAGCTCCTATAGGTAAAGAACAAGAGTCCGCTGAACTACAGTTTAGAATCGCTATGCCAGACGCTTCTAACGTTTGGGACCCTTCTAATGACTACTCCTTCCAAGGTCTAACTAACGATACGAGCAACTTGACTATTACTCCTTATATCACTATGTACTATGACGGCGTGTTAGTCTGGGGTACTGAACCTGACGGTACTACTCCTGTAGAAACTTCCACTCCAACACCTACCGAAACTACTACAGATACCACCTCCGAAACTACCGTTAATACCGATGATACCTCCGTTACTACAGAAGTATCCAATGCCGATAAGCTAACCTATACTGGTACTGTTAATAGTATCGACGGTGATACTATTGAAATTCAAATAAGAGCTAAGACGGCTACATTAGACGCTAATGGATTAGATATCTCTAATCTTAAAGTAGGCGACCTTGTTAAGATTACTGGTAGTTATGATAGGTCTATAGGTAAAATATTATTAGATGAGTTAGAAGTCTTAGACCCTGATACTACTACTACCATAGGTATTGAAACTGATACTACCACTACTTCCAATAGCGAAACTACTACTACTACTACTGATACTCTTATTGGTGATGCTAATGTAGACGGTAAAGTTTCCACTGCCGATTTATTAGTACTTAAAAAACACCTATTAGGTATTACTGAACTTACTGGTCAAGGATACACTAACGCAGACTTAAACTCAGACGGAAAAGTTTCTACTGCCGATTTACTATCCTTAAAGAAGATATTACTTGGTATTGAATAGCTTATATTACATACTATATATTAGGTGAACGGTTGAAAGTTATCTTCAACCGTTTACACTGTTTTTAAAGGAGTTTTTATACATGAAAGTTACTGCTAAAATGAGAGCGGAAAATCCTACATTCTTAAACGAATACTTGACTAACATTCAAATAGTTAAGGGTTGCTTGGATAGAACGGTGTTCGCATACTACATAGATATTAGAATGTTTTTAAGATACATTCTTTGGTCTAAGACTGACCTATTCCCTGATATCCCTTTGGAAGAGATTCCTATTAAAAGTTTCAATTCCGAACTACTTGCGACCGTTACCAAGTCCGAAGTGTATGACTATTTACAGTATATGTCCGACCAACGCCATAATGGTCCTATAGCAAGGGCGAGAATAGTATCCTCTTTAAGAAGTCTATTTAAGTATCTAAAGTTGAACACTACTATATTAATATCTAATCCTATGGAAAATATAGAGATGCACAAACCTAAACAGAAGATGATTAAGTATCTCACTTTAGAGCAGAGCATAGAACTATTAGATAGTATAGATACTTCTCATTTTGAACGTGACTTTTGTATTATTACACTGTTCCTAAACTGTGGTATGCGTCTAAGTGAATTAGTGGGCTTGAACATCAGCGATATTAACTTTAAAGAAAAGACTATGCTAATTCACGGCAAGGGCAACAAGGACAGAATTATATACATAAACGATGCTTGCATTAGTACTATTAAAGAATACCTATCTTCACGTGAAAACTCTGAGGTTGACCCTGACGCTATATTCTTGAGTACTCATAAAAAACGTATCAGTCGCAGACGTGTGGAACAGATAGTCGAAAAGGCTCTTAACGATGCGGGACTTGGTAATATGGGCTTTTCGGTACATAAGTTAAGACACACTTCCGCTACACTTATGTATCAACATGGTAAGACCGATACTTTGGTACTAAAGGAAATATTAGGACACTCTAACATTGCTACTACTGAAATATATACTCATACCTCCAACGAACAGATTAAAGAGGCTATAGATACTAACCCTTTAGCTGAATATAAACCTATTGAACCTGAACTTGAAAATAAAGAAGACGAAAAAGATAGTATGTAATATTACCAAAAATCCCTCATATACTATTTATATAATACTTAGTATAGGAGGGATTATATATTATATACAGTCTTAAAAGTCAGGTAGCTAAAGATACCATATCTATGACGTTGGTCGACTTTGTACTACAAGGAGTATCTCTATTAGTAAACATACTACTAACTAAGGCTTTAGGTGAAGAAGTTTTAGGAATAGTATCCTTAGTAATGTCTTTCTATGGTACTTTTATAGTGCTATCTAACGGAAACGCTTTTCTGTGTGCTAATAGGTTCATTTCGGAAGAACGTGGAAAAGCTAATGGAAATCCTAATACTATAATGGTGTACTCTTTGGCATGGGGAAGTATTCTTGCTACTGTTAGTACGATACTAATTACTATCTTTTCGGATAGGCTATGTTTACATCTGTTTAACGATACAGAATACTCTAAGGGTGTAAAGATACTTGCAAGCACTTTAGTATTGACCGCTATGATATCCACTATTAGAGGCTATTTCTACGCTCATAGAAAAGTTACCGTTCCTTTAGTAGCTGGCGGAATAGAGTTCGCAATTAAAAATGCAGTAATAATAGTATCTATCTACTACTTCAAAATGAACATAATAGTATTAATAGCTTTAAGCGTGTTGATTAGTCAAGTAGTAACGCTTATATACTTAGGAGTATCTTTAACGCTTACTATCAGAAAAAATACCAACGTCACTAATAGTTCTTTTAAAGATTACGTTAAGGCTTCCATTCCTATAGCTTTGAATAGTGGTATACCTTTAATATTGAGTTCTTGTAACGACGCTCTATTGCCTATTACTCTAAAAGAGTGCGGAACTTCTTCGGAACAGTCTTTAGCACTGTACGGAATGTTCGAGGCTATAGTAATACCGATACTGTTTTTTCCGTCTACTATACTATGTAGTCTATCTTGTATTATGGTCACTGAGGTGGCAAGAAGTCACACCGCTAACGATTGGGGTCGTGTGAACAGAATATCCCGAAAAGTTATTAGGCTGACTTTGGCGTTCTCTTTGATAGTAGTAGTAGCACTATTAATCTTTGGTGACGATATAGCGCTATTGATAGGTAGCACGGTATTCAGTGGCAAGATAGTAAAGATACTATCCCCAGTAGTACCGTTAATCTATTTGGAAATTACTCTTGAAAGTATACTTAAAGGTTTGGGTAAACATGGATTTTCTTCTGTAAACTACATAGCAGAGTATTTGGTTAGAATATCCACTCTGTTGATATGCGTTCCATTGTTCCACTTTTACGGAATAGTAGTATCTTACTATGTTAGTAACGTAGTAGGTAACACTTCACGAATACTATACGTTGCCAAATGCCTGAACCTTAAAGATAATACTAAACGTTCTAAGTCTAACACTATAACGACAAGGTGTACTCCTAAAAGAGTATAGTTACGTTGGACTATCTTCTTTAGGTTCAGTTTCTGGTTTTGGGGGAAGTATAGCATTATCTAAAGCCTCTTGTAAAGACTTGCAGTCTTCGGAGTTTACAGATTTAAACCCTAAGTCGCAGTATCTAAAGTGCATTTCGTTGTAGTCGGATATATCATCTTGTGGGGAGTTTTTAAAACAGTATATCGTTACACAGTCACAACTCACTGAAATTTTATGTATATGTGACTTAAAATAAGATAGTATACTTATTAACGTTTCCTGTAGCGTAGGTGGAGGTGGTGGAGCTTCTGCTTCTAACTTTGGTCTTTCTAAGTTGTTGTATATGCACTTTAGTAAAAATATCACTACGGCTATACTGAAAAATACAAACAGTACTTGCATATAATTAGATATCCTTTCGATTTATTTTTAAGACTATATTATTAGTATTATACTACTATTTTTTTGAAAAGTCTATCTTTAAGGCTTGTCTAACTATTGACTTATATAGTAATAGATACTATAATATATAAAAAAAAGAAAGGAACTTATACTATGAAATATTCTACTTTAATATTTACTGCTATTGGAGTGTGTCTATTTATGATGGGCTGTTCTACTATAGCAGAATATTCTAACTCTAACGACGGCGACTATCAAGAACATCCAGTTGAAGACACTACTACTAATGACATTTCAGAACCTATCGAAACTACTACCACTACTACCGATACGCAAGAAACGACTACTGTTACTACCGTAGATAGCAACAGTGTAGTATCTATATCCAATGAGAGTGCTAACATATATATAGATAATGTGTTCAACGCTAATGTGTACGTAAACGGCGAACAGGTAGCAAGTGGAGACGGTCAAGTTACTGGTTCGGTTAGTATAGGGGATATAGATATCAACATAGGCTAACGTATAAAAGTATAGGGAACGTTATATTAACGTTCCCATTTTTTTTAAAAGATTATACTTCTATATACTTGCCTAATCTTAATGAGTAGATTATAGAACGTTTTACTCTTTGAAGTTCGGTCAGTTCTATGGCGGATTTATATAGTACTATCTGTAGGCGGTATCTATCTACTAACTCTTGCATAGAAGATACGTTATCTGTTTTGTAGTCTATTAGAGTAATGCCGTCAGGTTCAAATACCATTAAGTCCACACAACCTTCAAGCATGGTGTTAGAGTGTTTGTACTCTTTAATTTCATCGATATTCTTTAGGTCGGAAAGTTTCACGAATATATTCTTTTCTCTCTCTATTGGATACTGCATGGCTAACTTGAACACTTCCGAATGTACAAAGTTTACTATATACTGCTTATTGATATCTTCATACTGTTCACGGGATATATAACCATTTTCTACTAAACGTGATACTTCTTTAGTAGTATCTTCCGATAGTGCTTTAAAGTTAGCATACTGTAGTATGGTATGTAAGGTAGTACCTCTTTCCATAGCGGTGTATCTTGTACGATTTAAAAACTTAGGTTGTGGCAAGTTAGAACCTTCAGCATATCCACTGACTGTTACGTTCTTCTTTGCTATAGCCGAAACGCTTACGTTAGCTGGTAGGTCTGCTTGTGAATTAGGATATCTATAGTAACAACGGTTCAGAATTTCATCTCGTTTGATAGTATCTATAGTAGCAGTTTCGACGTCTATACTTTCTGTATCCGTTGCGATTACGTCTTCTTTCGGTTTGTTGGAGTACTCATAGATGTTTATATTGGACTTACAATGTAGTAGATAGTCCGTGTTTACGTCAAAGTATCTTCTAAGAGGCTGTGTCTTATCACAACAGGATAACACCATTAACAGAATAGACTTCATACTCTTAGCACTCTGTACTAAGTTACAAGATACTTCTTTATCGTCGTTTATGTGGTTAATATACTGCTGAATATATAGTAAGTCCCCAGTTGGGTTTCCGTTCTTATCATGAGTGATAGCAGTAGGTAGCGGTATAAATAGTCTTTCTTTTGCTCTGGTCAGTGCTACATAGAACAGACGTAACTTTTCGCTTCTAATATCGAACAGTGTTTGATTGGCTAACCTTATACGGTCTAAAGTGGTATACTCTATAAAGTTACGTCTATCTTTTAGTCTGTAAGATATACCATATTCAAAACTCTTTATTATACTTTCGCTCACGTCCTTTTCGTAGAAGTTACGCTCTATATTGCATAGGAACACAAACGGAAACTCTAAACCCTTAGACTTATGAATAGTCTTAATATGTATGGCATCTTGTACACTGTTAGAACGCTTGATATCAAAGTCCTGTTGACTATCGAGTATACTATTTATGTAGCGTAAAAATCCTGAAATACCCGTAGTAGAAACACTATCATGATTTTGGGCTATCTTTAATAGTATCTGAATATTTTCACGACGCTTATTATTGTTAGTATCGTATACTTGCATTATGGATATTAAGTCGGTAACGTCGATAATTTTTTTCATAAGTTCATATGTGGTACACCTTGTAGAGTAGTTTCTTAAATCGGATAGCACCTCTATTAGGTAGTTTATCTTATCCAATAGTTCGGTAGGGTAGCTTAGATAGTCTTCATCTACTATCTTTAGCATGGAAGAGTATATACTACCTTTCATATTTACTAATCGGATAGTGGCTACATCGTCTGGAGTAAACATAAATAGTGGCGATATCAATATGGAAGTTAAAGCCATATCGTTGATAGGATTTTCTACTACTTTCATCATGCTAATTAGTAGCGAAACCTCTCTGGACTTTAAGTATTCTTCATCTTCTTCAAAGTGTACGTCTAAGTTTGAACTATATAGTCTATCATAATATTCTGGTATGGAAGAAGTAGCCATAAATAGTAGACAAAAGTCACTTAATCTACAAGCACGAATATAACCGTCTTTATCAGTTACAGGATACTTACTATCTATCATAGACTTTATAGTGTTAGCTACGTATTCAGGGGAAGTATACTTTTCGGTATCTATGATAGGAATTTCGGTACTTCTATCTATAGGATTGCCATTTCTACTATCTGTATCTGAGTAGTTAGCACCATAGATTAACTTTTCTTCGTCGTTGTAGTCTACTTCTCCTACTTGATAACTCATGGAGTTTTCAAACAGATAGTTTACAAAGTCTATTACTGGTTGTGAACTCCTAAAGTTTTGGTTTAAGTTTATATAAGAGTGTATCTGTGGACTATCTTTATTATATGGCTTTGAACTATGCAATGCCTTTAAAAAGTTTTTAGGGTTAGCTAATCTAAAAGCATATATCGACTGTTTAACGTCTCCTACTACAAACATATTCTTTCCCATAACGTCGGCAGGGGATAGCGTTTGATTGGACTGTTCTACCATTTCATCATTTTGTGATAGCATCTTAAAGATTAAGTCTTGATTGTTGTTGGAGTCTTGAAATTCATCTATCATGATGATTTTATAGTATTGAGTTAGTTCTTTAGCAAGTTTAGTCTTTTGAATAGTTCCGTTTTCGTCTTTGTAGGCTAATAGCTTTATAGCTAACTGTTCAGCGTCGTTGAAACTTAAACAGTTTTCCTCTTTTTTAGCGATTGAAAAGTGTTCGTGTAGTCGATTTAATAGTATCTGTAGTATTTGGGATACTCTTTTGTTAATCTGTTTATCGCTATGATAGTGTTCTATTACGTCGGCTAATATGGAAAAGTTTATACTTGAAGTCTTATCGTCAGTTAGTATACTCTTGTATTCGTTGCGATACTGTGTAATAATCGATTTATATTCTCCTTTAATGGTGGCTCTGTTGAACTTATAGTTACTGAACCTTTTTAGAGTATCTACGTTAAAACGTTCGGAAGACTGTACAAACTCTAAAGCGTTATGTATATATTGATTTTCCTCCAATAGAACGTCTTTGCTTTTTTGAGTGGTTTCGGTATCGTCTTCCAATAGAGAGACTATCTTATCGCTTAGTTTTAAAGCCTCTTTCAAAGAAGTCTGTAAGGCATTAAAGCAGTAGTCTAATGATTGGTCAGAGTGTAAGTCTTCTTTGGAATAGTATTCTATACACTTTTCAGTAAACCAATCGTTATAGAATGGTACTGACATCATAAAGTGATAGAGTTTGATAAGTTCATAGTTTAAAGCGTTGTCGGTCTTATCACAAAGAGTTTCGCTTAAGAATAGCATATCTTCTGGAAAGTCTTCATAAGCCTGTTCTATTACTTCGTTAGTGGACTTAATTAGCATAGTATTTTCTTCAGTAGGTTCTACTATTTTAAAGTTCGCCGAAATATCCAACTCTGTGATGTTATCTCTAATTAGGTCAAAACAGAAAGAGTGTATAGTACATATCTTAGCGTTAGGTAGCATGGAATGTTGATTTACTAACCATTCATTTTGAGGCTCTTCGTCTAAACGCTTAGATATAGCCTTCATTAGACGTTGCTTCATTTCGTTAGCGGAGTCTTTAGTAAAAGTAACTACTATAATCTTATCCGCTGATACGTTTAGTTCTTTATTGGATAGTATCTTTAATAGACGTTCTACTAATACGGCAGTCTTTCCGCTACCTGCACCAGCTGAAACTATTATAGAACAGTCTTTTCCGTCTATGGCGTTCTGTTGAGCAGTAGTCCAATTAATCATTATTACCATTCTCCTTATCGTTATTTTTAGAAGTCGTATCTATAATGTTGTTGAACTGTTCTTTGGCTATATCGTTAGTTACTAAGTTACAGTTTTTGCGTGGGTAAGAATTGCATATACTCCAATAGTCACAGTAAGAACACGCATCCGATTTATTAGACCTATCACTTTCAAATATGGTAGCCTTTGCTGAGATATCCCCATTATATAGACAGTTAGCCATGTTCTGTAATAGGTTTATACAATAGTCTTCTAACTGTTTGAACTGCTGTTCGGTTAGGGTTAGATTATAGTTAGTGTTATCTTTCTTCTTAATCTTGAACGGAATGTATACTCCTTGAATATCCTTTTCCATAGCTTTGGCTATTACCTCATCGTTAAGAATAACACCCTTCATCTTAAAGTGAGAGTTTTCCTGTGTGGAAGTACTATCTTCATTGGTACGTTTATTACTAATCTTAATCTCACTGACTGGCATATATAGTACACCAGCAGGCTTATAACCTTTATACTTGCCGTCTTTGTTGGTTACTGCGAACAGGTACAAAAACATTTGCATATCCATACCATATGGAATACGTGTAGTATCGAAGTCTTTTTTACCGCTTTTGTAGTCTATTACTCTAATGTAAGACTTTCCATTCTGTGGATTATCAAATATATCTACACGGTCTATCTTTCCACATAGTAGTATTTGCATACCGTCAGGGGTGGATATCTTTAAAGGTTCACATTCGGCGTGTTCGTCTATCATAAGTTCAAAGTCTTTAGGTACAAATTCCAACTGTGAAAACTCTTTTTGGATATGTTTAACGGTATCTATGATACTCTTTTTGATACGCTTGAAGTTGCCTTCAAATCGCTGACTTTTAGCGTAGTCACCAGAGAGTTTTTCTAACTTGTAATTATTGGCAAGGCTTTCTATCTGTTCAGTTATTTGACTTTCAGTAAGTGATACTAAACCTTCTTTACCGTTATTTTTTATTATGTTTTCTAAGCAGTAGTGTATTATGTTGCCTATCTCTAAAGTGGTAATATCTACTTTTAGAGGCTTTTTAAGTCTTAGTCCTTCCTTACAGAAGTACTTAAAGTGACAAGTATTAAAGTCTTCAAAACTGGTAGCGTATACTTTAAGTCTGTTCTTGAATAGTTTTATGGCTATGTTTTTATCCTGAATTTTTAGGTCTGTATTAGTGGATATCTTTTTTAAGTACTCCACTTTAGACTTATATATTGCGTCTTTACTTAGTACTTCCTCTACTGTGGACTTATTTACAGAGTTATTCCAAAAGTTCTTAACGTAGTAGTCGTAACAGGATTTAAACGTTGAACACGTTACCTCTAAAGGTGTTTCGGAAGCCTTTTGTACTGGTAAGTCTGTAAATAGGTTTTTTATGCTATCTAATATATACGACGGATACAGTATATCTCCCATGGTGTTCTTTAAAGGGTAGGTTAAGTATAGTCTTTCTGCTGGAGCGGTTAGCGTCTTGTAGGCTATAAACTTTTCGTCGGCGTTTTTATCACTGATAGTCTTAGCAAAGGTCAGGTTTGCTTTTTTAGACAGTAGTTCCATATCCGAATTTGTGAATATTCCATGTGTAGCTACTAAAGATGGAAATACTCCGTCATTTACACCTAATACGAACAGTATCTTTGGTGAATTAAATCTTGAACTGTTTGCGGACGAAAAAGTAACAGTGTCTAACTTTTGAGGGGCTAACTTATAGTTACTCTTGCTAATCATAGCACATACTATATCTTTAAACTCTTTAATGGATACTATACTATCACCCATAAAGTCGCATATAGTATCTAAGATGTTCATAAGCATTTCCCATACGGTGGAAAGTTCGCTTGCGTATTCGGTTTGATTAGTATCTTTGTAGAAGTCTATAGTCTTATCTAAAGTGGAGATTACTCCCGTATCGTTCATAAACTTGTAGATAGCTATACATACTTCATTGCAAGTCTTATTTTGAATGTTCTTTTTTAGTTCTATTATAGGGATTAGTATACTCTGTCTTGCCTGTTCAGAGAGTTCGTCGCCCTTCTGTATAAACGGTTCGTTCCATAGGTTGCCTTTTATGTTCCACTTGTAGCAATAGTTTTCTAAGTCGGAAGACTGTTCAAACGATATGTTACTTAGTGGATTTTTAGCGTATCTTAGAATGTCATCGGTATTGAATACTCTTTTAGATAGTATGTTTAACAGATTTATTATGTATATCATTACAGAAGTGTATATTGAAGACTTATCTACACTTACAAAGTATGGTATTTGATACTTTTCAAAAGCAGTTTCTATTACTCCTGTATAGTGTTCTGGGTGACGTGCAGTTATAAATATATCGTTATATGAGTATCCATTAACTACTAAGTTTCTAATTTGAGAACAGATATAGTCGCATTCTTGATAGTAGTCTAAACACTCTGTAATGGATATGTTAGAACTATCTTCTATTTTAGAGGCTTTTGCATTGTTGAAGATATTACTATTAAGATGCTTTAAACTATTTGAAGTGTATCTGTACACCGTATCACAAAGAATGGTTTTATACTCTTGTGAATGGTTTTCGGCATACTTTTTTAACTCTAAAAAAGTATCGTTTACTGGTTTGAATACCGAAGACTTACTATCTAATATATTATCGGTATTTAGACAGATATAAAAGTCTTTGCACTGAGATAGTATTACTTCTAATAGTTGTAGTTCGTCTAAAGAGAATGCGTCAAACTCATCTATAAAGAAAGTAGCATCTTTAAAGCACATATTCTGTTCTACTAAGTTAGTACACTCTGATATATCGCTAATAGCGTCTTGTAGATTTTTACTCTTTAAGATATCCTCATACTTTTGGTAGATTAAGGAAAGTTCAAACGCTTTGCTTTTAACCTGTTTGGTTAGGTCGGTATTTTGTGACTTTTCCATTAATAGTTCTGCTGAAATCTTATTCTTTTTTAAAGAAGTAACTTCGTTAAGTGCTAAAGATATAAAGTCTATGCTCTGTGCCTGTTTTTGAAATACGTTCAACGTTTGGTCTTCTTTTAGACTTTCTATAGCTTGGTGCATGGCTATTACTTTAGAGAGGTCGTTAATGTAGTCCCTTAGATTTTTTCCGTACTTTTTGATAATCTTTTCCGCAATGCCTGTGAACTTAGTAACGTTAATTTGATTATACTTATATGCTCCTAAAGAGTTATATATGTTTGGAGAATATAGCGTGGTATCGTTTCTAAAGTCATCGTTGGATAGGTCTATAGAATGGTCTATGTTATCTATAGTATTGTATAGTTTTCTATCGAACTCAAGAGAAAACTGTTCTGGAACTATTACGTACACATATTTATTGTATTCTGGGTGACCGTTCTTCACGTTAGAGGCTATGGTATCACTGAGTATAGATATCATCTTTTGTGACTTACCAGTACCGCCTTTTCCTGTTATAAAGTATAGTATATAAATCAACTCCTATCGATAAGTTTTATACTAATATTATAACATAGTATTATTTTAAAGTCTATAGCATATTTGCGATACTATGTACCAAAATATACTCATATTAGACCACTATCGATATTGACTTTTGGCTAATACTGTTATATAATAAGTCTGATTTTAAATTCCATAATAAGGAAGTGATACTATGAAGTGCATATCGGCAGTATACTATACACTACTATTGATGTGCTTTAGTACATATCTTAACTCTTGCGAACCTGAAAAAACTTACATAAGTATTGGCGATTGCTACAGTATAGGAACGTCACACACTACACAGACTACTAATGAAGAGTGTATTTCTACTTTGGAAACTACTACTTACTGTCACATAGACTTAGTGGACGGGATATCTTATGAAGTACCTATAGATTGGAACACTACTATATCTAAAGAGGGAGTATATCACTACTATAATAACGACGTGTACTTAATGGTTAGTAGTAGGTCTTCTGGAATGCTACAGGATACCGACCAAGTACTTACTAATAGTTGTGCGGATACTCTGTTAGATACTATACAACGGTATTCGGACTATATTCTAATTAGTGACCACTTTAGCAATATAGACGGTGTATACTATAGGAAGTTAGTCTACTCATACGTTAATCAATCAGGTGAAAACGTTTCGGAAAGTAGTGTGATATTCACTATTAACGGAACGGTGTACTCTTTCGACTATATATCTTTAGGGGACTATCCACTATCTGATACTACTTTTAATAGAATTATAAGTTCTATTATAGTAACCGATTAACTGTAGCACGACGAAAAAGAACGCCCATATTAGGACGTTCTTAATATTAATAGTTAAAGCTACTGCCACCTATAAACTCTCTTACCAATGAACTATTCGGTACTAAGTTACTATCTATATCGTCAAGTTCAGAAAGAAAACTTACTATCTCTTCATACTCTAAATTACCTTTAAGGGTATCTTTAGCTTCTATTAGATTGTTTAACAGATAGCCTTTATACACCGACGCTTCGTAGTTATGAAAAGTATCTATATCGAACTCCGAAACCTGTTTAAATGGCATAATGTACTTATCTTCTCCATGCGATACAGATTCAAAATAACTGAATATATAGTTGTAATCCTTACCCCTAAAAAGACTATCTCTAAGTAGTCTACGCATAAGACGTATTCTGCGTGGATGTAACACGCTACCGTCATCGTTTACTAAACGGGTTCTAACACTGATGTATACTTTGGTAGTACAGTCAAAGTCACCAGTAACCATTGGGTTTAATGCGTGAATACCTTCAAATATTACTATATCTCCCGTGTTTACAGTAAAAGGTTTATATCCTCCACGACGTTGCGTCACAAAGTTGAAGTACGGCATATTAAAAGATTTTCCATTAGCAATATCTTGTATATTAGACTTTAGCAATGGTATATCTACACACAATGGGGACTCTAAGTCTATAGAACCGTCTTCATTTTTAGGCATATCGTATTCATCGTTAGACTTAAAATAGTTATCTAACGATACTACTCCAGAAGTGCGGTTATAGTCTTCTAATAGTATCTGTGAAAGTTTTAGTGCTGATGTAGTCTTACCTGAACCACTCGGTCCAGAGATTAAAACTATCGGTTTATGTTCGGCGTGTTTTACTACGTGTTTAGCTACCTCTTTTAGTTGGGAAACGTATTCTTGCTCACTCGATTGAATAAATCTTATAGTATCATCTTCTACTTTGGCATTTATGTTGTTTACGTTTATAAATTTCAATAGAAAAGCCTCCTAAATGGATAATTTTAGTTATTATAATAGTATCCATAGTATTCGTTAAGTATTATTATACATTTTAAATGCAATTTAGTCAATACATTTTTAAAAGTTGTGCAAGTTCCACAATTAGGATTTTTAAGTTAGCATATACTAAAATATTTGCCAATTTTAATCTTGACTTTTAAGTGTAGTACGGATATAATATTATATGTATATAAAAATACTTTTAGAATTTTAGAGAAAGGAGCTTAACTATAATGTTAAACAACATAATATCTTTATTAGCAGTATCTTCACCAGCTACAGGAGACTCTGGAGTAAGTTTACCTTTAATATTAGGTATAATAGCACTATTTTTAATAGTAGCTATGGTAGTACTAAACGTTCTAAAAAAGAAGAAGTAGTATTCATACTATAGTATCTTGTAACATATACTATACTATTAACTATTATATTATTAGTCTATACTTGTAAACTGCATTAGAAAAGGGTGTGGTCTTTCTTGGAATGTACTCTAAAAGAGTTACGAGGCAAGGAAGTTATAAACATATTCAATGGCGAAAGATTGGGATTTATTGACGATGTATGCTTTAATACTCAAAATAACAGCGTTAAATCGTTTATAATATACGGCAGAGAAAGACTATTTGGTCTATTAGGCAAACAGAACGACCTATTAATAGAATGTAATCAAATACACCTTGTAGGCGAGGAGACTATATTGGTATCTTTAGAAAATACTGAGGATACTCCTGAAGAAGATACAAAAAAGTCACTATTGCACAAATTTTTCATCTAATATTGTGCAATATTACTATTGACTTATTATAACTCACTGTGTTATAATTTAAGACGCAGTTCGCACGCTTGAACTTTTACAGGCGGTTGACCAACTATTTGGTTTCCCTGTAAGCTAAGTTTGGCGGTGGAAAATTTTTATATTTTATTAAACCAATTAGGAGGAAAACTACAATGGCAGTAGTATCAATGAAACAACTTCTTGAAGCTGGTGTACACTTTGGTCACCAAACCAGAAGATGGAACCCAAAAATGGCTCAGTATATATTTACTGAAAGAAACGGTATCTACATCATAGACTTACAAAAGACTGTTAAGAAGTTAGAAGAAGCTTATATGTTTATCCGTGATATTTCCGCTGAAGGAAAGGAAGTACTATTTGTAGGTACTAAAAAGCAAGCTGGAGACTCTGTTAAGGAAGAGGCTTTAAGAGCTGGCGCTCACTACGTAAACGCAAGATGGTTAGGCGGTATGATGACTAACTTCAAGACTATTCAACAAAGAATAGCAAGACTTGAACAACTATACAAGATGAAGGAAGAAGGTACTTTTGACCTTTTACCTAAGAAGGAAGTAGTTAAGTTAGAACTTGAAATCGAAAAACTTGAAAAGTTCATGGGCGGTATTAAGAACATGAAGGAACTTCCTGGTGCTTTATTTATAGTTGACCCAAGAAAAGAAAAGATTGCTGTTGCTGAAGCTAAGAGACTTAACATTCCTATAGTTGCAATAGTAGACACTAACTGCGACCCAGACGAAGTAGACTATGTTATCCCTGGTAACGACGACGCTATTAGAGCCGTTAAACTTATCGCTGGTACTATCGCTGACGCTATCATTGAAGGTAGACAAGGTCAACAAGATACTGCAGAAGTAGTTGAAGAACAAGCTGAAGCTTCTGAAGAATAACCTAACAGTATTTCTTAATTATTATTGTTATTTTGTATGTATACTATTGGTAGAACCTATACTAATAAGTTCTACCTTGTGTGTACTATTATATATTGGAGGACTATTAAAATGGCTTTAAATTTTACTGCTAAAGACGTTGCAGCTCTTAAAGAAAGAACTGGCGTTGGCATTATGGATTGTAAAAAGGCTCTAACTGAAACTAACGGCGACGTTGAAGCTGCTATAGTTATCCTTAGAGAAAAAGGCTTAGCTACTCAAGCTAAAAAGGCTGGCAGAGTAGCCGCTGAAGGTATTGTTACTACTTTAATAGATGCTGACAAGAAGTTAGGCGTTATTCTTGAAGTAAACTCCGAAACTGACTTTGTAGCTAAGAATGATGACTTTAAGGCTTTCGTAAACGGCGTAGCTAAGACTATTCTTAACGAAAATCCTGCTGACGTTGAAGCTCTTAACGACTGCAAGATGGACGGCAGAGACGTAACCGTTAAAGAGGCTTACGATGAATTATTCTTAAAGATTCGTGAAAATATGCAAATTAGACGTTTTAAGAGATTAGAAGGTACTTTAGTATCTTACGTTCACGGCGAAGGTCAATTTGGCGTTATAGTTAAGTTAGATACTACTATCCCTGCTGATAATCAAGAGTTAATCGAATGTGGTAAGGACGTATGTATGCAAATTACTTCTATGAACCCTCCTTATCTAAACAGAGAAAGCGTTCCTGCTTCTGCTATAGAAGAAGAAAAGACTATTATGCTAACTCAAATGGCTGAAGACCCTAAGATGGCTAACAAGCCAGAACAGGTTAAGGCTAAGATAGTTGAAGGTAAGGTTAGCAAGTACTACACTGAAAACTGTCTATTAGAACAGGCTTTTGTTAAGGATGATAAGGTTTCTGTTGGTAAGTACATCGATAGCGTTGCTAAAAAGTTAGGCGCTCCTATCTCTGTAGTAGAATTCGTTCGTTACGAAAGAGGCGAAGGTATTCAAAAGAAAGAAGAAAACTTTGCCGACGAAGTAAACAGCATGATGAAGTAATCTATTATTAGTTATTTTTTGCTTTTAATATAAGGCACAGAGAACGTTATACTCTCTTGTGCCTTTTTTGATAACTCCAAAACTTGGTAGCAAACTAAAAAAATTTTAAAATACTATCAAAATACACTTTACATTTTTAGGTTTTTGGGGTAAAATATAATTGACTACTGTATGGAATATCTGTACATGGAATGATTTACTGTGAGGTGTTTTTTTTGGAACCTAATTACAAAAGAATTCTGCTTAAAGTTAGTGGCGAGGCTTTGGCAGGTTCAAAAAAGACTGGCTTTGATAATGACGTATTACAAAGCATTGCTAAAACCGTTAAAAAGTGTTCGGACGTTGGCGTTCAAATTGCTATAGTAGTAGGTGGCGGTAACTTTTGGCGTGGTCGCTCTAACGATACTATGGACAGAGCTATTGCCGATAACGTTGGTATGCTTGCTACCGCTATGAACGGTTTAGTCTTGGCGGACGCTTTAAAGACTCAAGGCTTAGAGTGTAGAGTTCAATCTGCTTTTCCTATGGAAAAAGTGGCTGAATACTATACCAAAGAAAAGGCTATTAGTCATCTAAACGAAGGTAAAGTGGTTATATTCGTTTGCGGAACTGGTAACCCATTCTTTTCTACCGATACCGCTGGTGCTATTAGAGGTATCGAAATTGAAGCCGATGTGTTCTTTAAGGCTACTATGGTGGACGGCGTATATAACAAAGACCCTCATAAGTTCCCCGATGCAGTTAAGTATAATCAGCTAACCTTTAGCGAAGTTATAGAAAAAAAATTAGCCGTTATGGATACTACTGCTGCTACTCTCTGCCGTGAGCAGAAACTACCTATACTCGTATTCGATATGAGTAACCCAGAAAATATTTACAACGCCCTATTCGATAAGAATATCGGCACAATCGTTAAGGAGGTTTAATCATGAATGAACAAATCTTAGTTGCTAAAGAAAAGATGCAAAAGACTATCGACGCTCTTGACAGAGAATTTAAAGAAATTAGAGCAGGTAGAGCTAATCCTGCCGTACTAAACAAGGTTAGTGTAGAATACTATGGTGCTGAAATGCCTATTAATCAATTAGCTTCAGTATCTACTTCCGAATCAAGAATACTATGTATTACTCCTTTTGATAAGTCAGTACTACACAGCATAGAAAAGGCTATTCAAAAGTCCGATATAGGTATTAACCCTACTAACGACGGCAACGTTATACGTTTAGTATTCCCTCAACTTACCGAGGAAAGACGTAAGGAACTCTGCAAGGATATTAAAAAGTATGGCGAAGAGGCTAAGGTTACTATAAGAAACGCAAGACGTGACGCTTTAGACAAGGTTAAAAAACTTAAAAAGGATTCCGTTCTTACTGAAGACGACGTTAAAACTGCTGAAAAGGATATGCAAAAGGTTACAGATACTTTTTGCACTAATATAGACAATATGGTATCTTCTAAAGAAAAGGAGATTATGAGCCTATAGTACTATACTATAGACTTAGTCTAAACTATACAGACTATATTTAAAATTATAGTACTGTAACTAAACGTTATAGAAAGGTACTTATATGGCTATTAATAATAATAAATCTAATGTGCAACTGCCAGAAAGTCTACCTACTCATATCGCCTTTATTATGGACGGTAATGGTAGATGGGCTAAAAAAAGAATGATGCCTCGTACCTTCGGGCATCGTGAGGGTGCTAAAAACTTTAAGGATATAGTTACCTACTGTCGTGAAATAGGTATTAAGTATATTACTTTTTATGCCTTTTCAACTGAAAACTGGAAAAGACCTACCGACGAAGTAAACACTTTAATGAAACTCTTTAAACAGTACATCGCAGACGCTCGTAACTACTTTAAAAACGAAATTAGATTTCAATTCTTGGGCGATAAGGCGGTATTCACTCCCGACCTTCGTGAAGATATGATAGCCCTTGAAGAAGATTCTAAGCACTTTGACAAGATGACCGTTTTAATGGCTGTAAACTATGGCGGTCGTGACGATATAGTTCACGCTTGCAAAAGTATATGTAAAAAAGTCGCAGACGGTCAACTAAGCATAGACCAAATTGATGAGGATAGTTTTGAAAAAGAACTATATACGTTAGATGCTCCTCCTGTAGACTTGTTAATTCGCACAAGCAACGAATATCGAATTTCTAACTTTTTACTATGGCAGTGTGCGTATGCTGAATTCTATTTTACCAGTGTATTTTGGCCAGACTTTAATCGTACAGAACTTACTAAGGCTTTAATAGACTTCTCTAATAGGGGTAGACGTTTTGGAGGTGTTTAATTGGTTACTCGATTAATATCTTCCGCAGTGGGCATAGCTATTGGTATATTGGTTATGATATTTTCCGATACACTATTACTTAACGTGGTAGTGGCTGGCATATGTGTAATTATGCTACACGAACTATTTTCGGCAGAAAAGTGTACCGACTGTAAGGTTATAACCTATATGTGCTATGGCATAGTAATATTGATGCCGTTTTTATTGTATAATAGTATACACGCTTTAAACTTAGTCTTTCCTATATCTATGATATTTGTATTTGCTATATTTGCTGTATACATATTTAATCACAATAAGTTAAACGTGGATAAGTTAATATTTATGATAGGCTCATGTGGTTTTGTATCTTTTCCGATGTGTTGCATAATCTTTTTAAAGGATTTAGACGCTCGCTTTGGTGTGGTGTACATGATAATTGCACTATGTTCCGCTTGGTTAGCCGATTCGGGTGCGTACTTTGTGGGTACTTTTTTGGGTAAGCATAAACTCTGTCCAGAAATTAGCCCTAAAAAGACCGTTGAAGGTTTTATAGGTGGAATACTATCTAATGGCATTCTGCTATGCTTAATATGTTTGGTATATAGTAAGTGCATAGCTCCAACTGAATGCAATCTAACTGTAAACTACCTATCTACTTTTATTATGGGAATAGTTACAGGCGTAATAGGTACAGTAGGCGACCTTACCGCTTCGTTAGTAAAAAGACAGTGCGGTATTAAAGACTTTGGAAACATTATGCCAGGTCATGGCGGTCTATTTGATAGATTTGATAGTGTACTATTTGTAGTGCCTTTTGTATATCTATATATTGCATATATTGGAATATTTAACTATTAATACTTTCAAGGAGCTAAGAGTATCTTTTTAGCTCCTTTTTTACTAATAAGATTGGAGGATTTTATACGATGAACAGTTTTTCTCTGTTAGGTTCTACGGGTTCTATAGGAACTCAAGCATTAGAGGTGGCAAGAAAACATAGTCTAAAAGTTACGGCTTTAGCAGTAAATAGCAACATCAAAAAGTTGGAACAGCAAGTTAGAGAGTTTTCCCCTAAGTTTGCGTGTGTGTTCGATGAAAGCCTATACTCTACACTAAAACAGAACCTATTTGATACTAATACTAAAGTGTTAGCAGGTATGGACGGTCTATGTGAAATAGCTTCCGACCACTCCGCTGAAATTATGCTCAACTCTGTGGTAGGCATGGTAGGTCTGTTACCTACTTTAACCGCCATAAATAATGGCATTCCGTTAGCATTGGCTAATAAAGAAACTTTAGTCGCTGGCGGTGATTTGGTTATGAAGTCCGCTAAAGATAAAGACGTTATGATATATCCAGTCGATAGCGAACACTCTGCTATATTTCAGTGCCTACAAGGTAACAAAAGAAGTCAACTTAGTAAGATTATCCTAACCGCTTCAGGTGGTCCATTCTTCAAAAAGACTAAAAAAGACCTCGAAAATGTCACCGTTGAACAGGCTTTAAATCACCCTAACTGGAGCATGGGTAATAAGATTACTATAGATTCGGCTACTCTTATGAATAAGGGTTTAGAGGTTATAGAGGCTAAATGGCTATTCGATTTACGCCCAGACCAAATAGAAATAGTAGTACACCGTCAAAGCGTGTTACACTCTGCCGTGGAATATAACGACTACTCTGTAATAGGTCAAATGGGTTTCCCTGATATGAAGATACCTATTCAATATGCACTACTATATCCAAACCGTGTAAGTTGTCCTACTAAAAGACTATCTCTAACAGACTTTGGAACTCTTACCTTTGAAAAGCCTGACTATGATACTTTCGACTGTCTATCTACTTGCATTAAGGCTATAAATATGGGTGGTCTATACCCTTGTATCGCTAATGGTGCTAACGAAGTTTCGGTATACGCATTTCTAAACGGAAAGATTAAGTTCTTACAGATAGGCGAAATAGTCTCTAAAACCATGGAACACTTCGCTAAAGACGGTCTTAACAGCTACTCTACCTATGAGGAAGTATCTAAGGCAGATAGTTCCGCAAGAGAGTATGCTAACTATCTAATAGACAGTATATAGATACTATACCAAAAAGGAGGCAATTCTATAGATGAGTATATCTGGAATTATTATAGCTATTATAGTATTCGGTGTTATAGTTATAATTCACGAATTTGGACACTTCTTTGTAGCAAAACTATGCGGAATTAAAGTCGAAAAGTTTGCGGTGGGTATGGGTCCCGTACTACTTAAAAAACAGATTGGCGAAACAGAGTATTCTTTGCGACTGTTTCCAATAGGTGGGTTTTGTGCTATGGAAGGTGAAGACGAAAATAGTTCCGATACCAGAGCTTTTAACAACAAGTCCATTCCAAAAAGATTTGCCGTGCTCGTAGCCGGTGCTACTATGAACCTGATACTCGGCTTGATACTTTTAATAGTTACCACTTCTATGACGGATAAAATTCCTACTTGCACTATTAAGAGTTTCCGTAGCGATACCGCTTGCAGTCAACAGAGTGGTCTACAAGTTGGTGATACTATAGTATCCATAAACGGCATGAGGGTTCTAACCGATACCGATATAAGCTACAAAATAGGCAATACTGAAAGTAATGACTTCACCGTGGTGGTCAAACGTGATGGTCAAAAGGTCACTCTTAACAACGTTAAGTTTTACTATTCATATAAGTACTATGTGGACACCGAAAAGAATGAATATGTATATGTAGACGATGACTATTCAGGTAGTGAGGAACTTAAGACCGCTGAAAGTAGGTTCGACTTCTATGTAGAGGCTGACGATAAGAACTTTATTACTATATTAGGCTACTCTTTTAAAGATGCAGTATCTATTGGACGCTTGATATGGATATCTTTAATAGACTTAGTTAGTGGTAAGTATGGCGTGGAAGACCTTTCTGGTCCTGTGGGAGTTATCTCCGCTATAGGTGAAGCCTCTACTTTAGGAATAGGTTCTTTATTGACGCTGGTTACATTCTTAACTATTAATATAGGAATATTCAATCTGTTGCCGTTGCCAGCCTTAGACGGTGGTAGAATATTCTTCTTAATTATAGAGGCTATTAGAAAAAAACCTATCCCACGTGAAAAGGAAGGTTTAATTCATGCTATAGGTTTAGTGCTATTCTTTGGCTTGATGTTGATAGTAACGTATCAAGATATCACTAAGTTATAGTTATAAAAAAAGATACCGTTCTAACGTTTTAGAACGGCATTTTTTTATCTAAAAGTTTAGTTGGCTATTAATATCTGTTTTAAAGCTATTACGTCTAATACGTTGATAGTACTATCTTGATTTAAGTCTTCAGTAGATAGGATATCTTTACTTGAGTATTCCATTATGATGTGTTTTTTTAGTAGTAATAGGTCGGAATAGTCTATAGTACCGTCTTGATTTACGTCCCCTAATAGAGGCTCTGTATCTTCACCTTTGACGATAGTTAAAGTATAGTCTGTACCCTGATAACCGTCTTTATGTACACTAATAGGAATGGTGGTAACTTTGTCGGTTAGTGGTATGGTATCGCTTTGGTGTCCAGAAGTTAGAGTATCTTCTTTTATAGTTGCACTTCCGTTAGTTATGGCGAATACGTTAATAGAAGTGGTATCTTCGTTACAATGGTAGACTATATTAGTCGTAGGAACGCCCTTATCTTGTACCGAAACTTCATTGAATGTGTATTCTTTTCCGTCGTACTCTTTAATGCACATGGAAGATACTACCACCTTTGCAAGAGTATACTCTTGTGTGTAGACCGTTCCCATAGTGCCATTGGTACAAGCTACCGCTGAGATAGTCATATCTTTGCCAGTGTATTCTATCGGTTTAGAGTATACTAAGCTATCTTTAGTAGGCTTAGAACCGTCTAACGTGTAGTATATGGTTGCGTCTTGACTATTGTAGTTGGTAGATAGTTCTATAGTATCTCCTTCGGTTAGACTTCCGCTATATTTGGAATAGTATACCTTATCGGTTGGGTTTGTGAACGCTTTAATACATACGTTTCCTAAAGTAGATACCGCTGACGCTTTATAGTTAGATAGTGTTGAGTAGTCAAAGTCTGGAGTGTATGAGTAGTCAAAGTCTTGGTCGTACTGGGTCATAACACCAGTTACAGAGTGTATGTCCGTCCAAGTTTTGCCGTCGTTACTTATAAAACTTTCACCTGTATTGGAATGTTTAGCTATACTCTCTTGACTGACGTTGTAACTGTTTAGTTCTCCATACTGAATAAAGTTCATACTGCTATCTACAGCGATAGTATTCTTATACGTAGGATTTTTAAACTTAATTACTACTGAATACTTTTCGCCAGCCTCAACGGATACGGGAGTGTTCAACTTTACAGTGTGATATCCCATATATGCTTGCGTTCCCGATTGTGTACTTACCAACTTTCCAATAGGGGAGTTGGTATCCTGTACGTCGGTATAGATGCTAATAGTATACTCTGTTTGATAGTCTGTAGTGTAAAAAGATACTGCGTCTACGTTTTCATCAGATTTAGCCGTGAATACGTTGCCTGCATAGTCGGAATACCTTCCACGAAAACCGTCTTCATTTAATGAGTTTATAGATGTAGTCCAACCGTAGTCATCATAGTAGTAGTTATTAGAATAGTCTTGACTACTTTCTACTATGTAGGCGGTGGCGTTCACCATGGTAGCGTTATCATAAGATAGCCAAAAGTAACCATAGTCTCCAAAGTCGTATCCCCAACTATTCTTGCATAGCCATGCACCCTTATTGGAAGGCTTTTCAGTTAGACTGTCATAATAGTAGTAGTCGTCGTCCCAACCGACTATAGTTACTCCATGGTTGGAAGTATCACTGTTAGTAGGGCAGTAGTAAGAGTGGTTATCGCTATCGTAGTAGCTACCGTTATAGTATAGGTTCACAGATACAGAGTTTCCGTCTAATATCATGCGTTTGACGTTGGCTTGATTGTAAGTCTTGATGTTAGTTAGGTCTAAACTACTATTGAAGCTATAAGCGTCGGTTAAATGATACTCCGAAACGTTCTTTAAACTTTCGTCTAACGTGGTAGAAGTTCCATATGGTACTACGTCTTCGCTAACAAAACCGTTCCATTTAGACAGCGTACTGGTGGCAAATGTAGAGTTTCCTCCCTTTTGAAATGGGTCTGCGTTGCTACCTCTAAGATAGAACTCTATAGCGTCATCTCCTGTATAGGTGAAGTATGCCAAATGCCATTCCGAAAAGTTTGTAAATGGACTACTTCCTAATAGTGAAGATACTGCCGATTCGGTAGTGCAAAATGCCCAACAAGTTCCATTGTGTGCCTGATACTCCGTCTTAGTTACTAATCCTAACTTTCTCATATCATAAGTGGTAGGGAAGTTATTATGGTTTATACCGTTTAGAATGTCATCAAGTATAGAACCGTTTACCGAAAATTCAAACTGATTGCTACTGTCCACTTCGTCGTTGTCATTTTTTGAGGCGTTATAACCTACTAATTTAATAGTATCAAAGTCTTTAAGATATTGGTTATCTTCTAAGGTGTCGGCATAGGTGTATATTTGACTGCATATAGTAGTAGTGGCTATACTCAATATGCATGATATTAAACTTTTTAATGGTGTACGCATATATTTCCTCCAAAACTATTCTACTAAAAATATTGGAACATTCAAGTAGCTTAGAATGTTCCAATATAGTAATAGTTTAATTTAATGTGTTTAGTTGTTTCAATCCACAGTCGGTAATTTCACAGAGTCTGACAAGCCAGCAGAACACTGACTGTAGTTTGCCTCATGTCAGTGGGGGATACCGATTTCTCTCCGCCCACCACTGCCGTTATTTTTCCTACTTGCAATTCATCTCACTCACCTATAGAGGTGGGAGAATCCTTGCTATTATTTGTTGAACTTTATAATATCCATATTAGAAGACTCTGATAAGATAGTGAGATTTTCTATAGTGTCTATGTACTTCTTTTTGAAGTTTGTATCATAAGAACGTACTATTATCATTTTAACTAATGGTAGATTGTTATGGCTCTGTTTAGCACTGGTTATCTTTATGGTAAGAGCAAAAGTTTCTTTTTGGTCGTATGTGAATATGTAGTCTTTAATTAACGTTGAGTTAGTGTTTAAGCAGTAGTTTATATCGTTAAAAAAGTCGTCTTTATGCTTAGGAACTAACAGTTTAGAGATATCATTTTTGTGCTTGTCGATATCGTATTTAGAGAATATATTATATATACTATTGCTTAGATATATAACTTCTAAAGAGTTGTCGTTCTGTAGGGCGAATAGTCCCACACCACCTTCGATATTCATTCTAACCTGTTCGGTAAAGTGTTCCTGTTCTTTAATCTGCTTTTGGAATAGTTCAACATAAGAACGTAATACTTCATTTTCACGTTTAGTAACCTTGTTAAGTGATATATCACTAATCATAAAAGTTATAGTACTGTTGCCGTCGTATATGCCTAAAGACATTACGTATATTTTGCTACCGTTCTTTTTAATCATCTTATATTCTTCACAGATTTCGGTACTATTTTCGATAGTGTGTTGTATATTTTGAGTGTACTTATAAAAGTCTTCTTTAAGGATAAAGTCTTCCATAGTGTAGTAACCGTTAAGAAGTTCATCTTTAGAGTAACCTATTATATTACAAAAGTCTTCGTTGAAGTCTATTATCTTGTAATCCTGATTAATATCTACTGAGAATTTGCCGTAAGTATAGTTAGAGTCGTTGTTACCTTCGTTCTTATCTTTTATTAGATACTTAAACTTAGGATTATTGTTGTAGTACCTGTTATCTATTAGACGCTTTTCAAACTCTTCTAAAGGTAGAGGCTTATCGAATATGTATCCTTGTATTTGGTTACACTTTATATTCTTTAGGAACATTAACTGTTCTAAGTCTTCTACTCCTTCGGCTATTACTTCTATGTCTAAAGACTTAGCCATTTTAACTATATCTTGTATGATGATTTTTTCTCTTACAGAGCAAGAAGTATAGTCTATTAAAGACTTATCTAATTTGAGAACGTCTACAGGAACGTCTTTTAACATACTTAAAGATGAAAATCCTGCCCCAAAGTCGTCGATAGAAGTTTTTATGCCATAACGTTTAAGTTCACGGTTAATTTGAACTAAGCTATTGTAGTTTTCCACGTCTAAAGTTTCGGTGAACTCTACCTCTATGTACTTAGGAGGTATATCGTAACTTTCGATAATGTTTTTAACGTCTTGTACAAAGTGGTGATTGGTCAAGTGCAGTTTGGAAAAGTTTACCGATATAGTGACAGGTTCTATTCCTTTGCTTATCCAGTCTTTAACACTTCTGCAAACGTTTTTAAGCATACAAAAGTCTATTTCGCATATAAAACCGTTCTGTTCAAATATTGGAACGAACTTATAAGGTGGTATCATAGAACCCTCACGGTTCCACCTAACTAACGCTTCGGCACCTACAAGTTTAAAGTCACGCAGACTAACCTTAGGTTGAAAGAACGTTACAAATTGATTATCTGCTAATGCCGAACGCATAATGTTTTCTATCTTTTTAATCTCTAATATTTTTTGGTGCATATCTTCTGTAAACTCCATATATAAGTTGTTAGGATTAGCTTTAGCTAAAGAAAAGGTCATGTTGGTGTTGTTCATGGTAGTAGCAACGTCGTCATCGTTAGACATATTATATATACCAATGTAGAAGTCGATTTGAATGGTATCGTTTTGATAGGATATATAGAAGTTGCTTAATAGGTCTAATACAGACTGTTTATTTTCGGCTTTTACTATACATAGAAAGTTATCGCTACCAAGATGCCCTATGTATTGATTTTCGCCAAGACTATCGTCTAACTTCATAGCTAAAGTCTTTAAGATGACGTTTCCACCGCCATAGTTGTACTTATCGTTTAGTAGTTTAAACCTTCTTACGTTTAGATAGAAGCAACAGTAATTATTGGCAATATTTTTATTTATAAAGTGGTCTATTATGTATAAAATACCTGTATTGTTTAGTATGTTAGTGGAATAGTCGTAGTATTCGTTAGACTTAGAAATCTCTATAAGTCTAATCTTATATAACATATTAATGGAAGAACTTCCTAATATTTTTAACATTCTATAGTCTAAAACGTTCCATTGAACTTCGTTTTTAGTCTTTATAAATAGTATGGTATAGATGCCATCTGCTTGAAAGCAATCAAAACTGTATTGACTGTTTTCGTCGCAAGGTATACCACTATTATATATAACGTTGTTGCCGTTGGGACATATTCCACATTTACGTATTAGCAACGTATTAGAGTATTCAGGATTTGGCTTAAAGTATAGCACTATTTTTGATACGTTTAAAGTTTTAGCAAGGTCTGGAATTACGTCTTTGAATATTTCGGCATTGTATATACCTTCATTAAGGTTATTGTCTGACTGTATACGCTTATCAAAGTTACAAGAAAAATCGGTCATAAGCATATTAAAGGTTTTCCAATCCATATATAATCCCCCTGTATTAAGCTGATACTAATATTATATCACAAATAGTCAAAATATTCAATAGGTTTAAGACAATATTAATGTGATTTTAAACAAAAAATGCCCCACTTAAACGTTTAAATATGTGCAAAATTTTTGTGATTAAATGGCCTTTTTTTGTCCATCTGTACTAATAACTACTTTTGGAAATATTTTCTTTAAAGTTTCCTTGTAGTCGTTAGGATTTTTCATAGCTGGACTGTAATGAGTTAGCCAAAGTTCTTCAACGTCAGCCAGTTTAGCTAAGTAGCAAGCGTCTTGCATTAGCATATGATTTTTTTCATTCATGCTCTGTTTTTGGTTTTCGTCCCCATACATACCCTCACAGATGAACAGGTTAGAACGAAAAGCCAATTCAGCTATTTCGTCAAAAGGTAGGGTATCCGTTACATAGGTTACTTTTAGAGTCTTTCTATTGCCGTCGGTTACCATGTTAGTGGTTATTACCGTTCCGTCGTCTAAGGTGACACTTTCGCCCTTGTGAAGAACGCTCCAAAGTTTAACGGGAACTTGTAACTCTTTAGCCTTTTGCGGATTGAATACTGGCTTTCGATTAAAGCTAAAAGAGTATCCCAAACAGTTCACCTTATGTTTAACGGGCATAGCCGTGATAGTTAGCATACTATCTATAGTGTTAGCGGTAAAGGTGGTAGTCTGTTTAACCGATAGTTCTTTTATTATCAGTTTAAAAGGTAGAGCACCACATATACAGGTAAGACCTTTAATAACTTCGGTAGCACCCACGGGAGCGTATATAGTTAGCGGTTCAGTTCGTGAACAGTTGCCTAAAGATAGCAAAAATCCAGCCAAACCTGAAATATGGTCTGCATGGAAGTGCGTTATTAATAGTAGTTCTATCTTGCTCATCTTACATTCAAATTCCGATAGGGCTATTTGAGTACCTTCTCCACAGTCTATAAGTATAGCTTTGCCGTTATATTCTAAGTATAGACTGGTTAACCACCTATCTTTAAGTGGCATCATTCCGCCAGTGCCTAATAAACATATGTCAAGCATTTAGGGGTTTCCTCCTTAATATAGTATTAATATTATATAGGTTCTTTTGTGCAATATCATATTATCAATATTATTGTAACATATTTTTGGTTAAGTGTCAACGGAATATATAATTATCCCCCATTAGTTTAGTAATGGGGGAGTGGTATATATAATAATAATGTTGTTATTCTTCTTTAGTAAAGATGTAGTCCATCTTTTTAAGGTTTTCGTCTTGTGCTATAGTGGAAGCGTTATATAAAAATAGTACTTGATTGTAGTCATCTACATTGACTATGTTTTCACTGGTTATACCGATATATCGTAAGTCTAATATGGTAATTTGACTATAATGTTCAGCTAAGAACGGTACGAAGCAGTTAGCATAAGAGTCTTTAATTATTAGTAGCTTCTTATCGTTATTGGTGTTGGTAGTAACGGTTACTATAGGGTTATTCTCAGATAGGAACATTGCGTACTTATCTTTAGTATCTAAGTAAGACTTATCGTATAGGCTATCGAAAGTAGTTTCGGTAGTGCCGTCGTTTACTACCATACTTTGAATACCTTTAGAACCGTCTAAACTGTATATATCTATAGTATCGGCGGTTACGTCGTTATATAACGTTTTAGAATAGAACGTACCTTTGAAATCGTCGCTGACGTGCTGAATATTAAACTTATCGTAGGATATTGGAGTAAATCCTAACTTTTGAATGGCTGTATTGTAAGCATTATAAGCTCCTAAAGAAGTCCAATGGTGGTCGTTACGATAGTATATATATTCATCTCTAACCGCATATAAGGAATTGTATACGTCTATAGAGGTTATATTGCTATTTAAACTACCGTAGATGTAGTTTATAAACTCTTGTTGGTCTAACTGTGGAGCGTTTGCCGGTAACTTATCAGGATAGATACCAGCTGAAGTAGGTGCTATTAGTACGTAGTAGTTAGGATTGGTAAAGCGTTCGGAAAGACTATTGATGCTATCTACTGCTAAGTTTATCTGTTGATAGTTTGGTTCTTGAAGGTGTTCTATAAGCATATCATAGTCTGTTACGTATACGTTGTTTATTTCGGTTTTACCTAAGGCAAGTTCCATATCTATTTTAAGTTCTATCCAGTTGATACGACCTATAAAGTGGTCAGAGATATAACTATCAAAGCCGTCCATAAAAGACTTATCTAATATAGTACTCAGTGAGAACTTAGGAAAAGTTGCAAGGTTTCTATTTTCCATTTCCGACTTAGTCTCTTTTTTGGAAAATGCTGTTACTATAGGAAGTACTATTATTACTATCAAAAATATAATAGCACTAATTTTTAACTGTTTTAGACGCATATTAGTATATCCTCCTAAAATCTAAAGTATAAGAATGGATTATAGGTGGCATCTACTAAGTAGGCAGTACTGATGATTATTACGGCTAACTGTAATATTGGTAGTGCATAGTAGTATATCTTTGCAGAACTTTTTTTCTTTTTTAGGAACTCCGAAACTTTGTTGGAGATACCCGTTCCACATACTGCACATAGTAGGAATACTATTCCGTAGCTTGATATTTGATACTTTGCATAGTCGTCTATAAAGATGTGAGAACCACCAAACATGGTCTTTATTAACGATAGTGCTTGCGTCATATTATCGGTATCAAAGAATACCCAACCTATTACTACTAATAAGAACGTGTATAGTATTCTAATTACAGAAGGTAACTTTTCTAATACCTTATTGAAGTAGAACTTTTCAAATATTAATAGTACGCCATAGAATAGTCCCCATACTATAAAGTTCCAGTTTGCACCGTGCCAAAAACCTGTTAGTCCCCATACTATTAGTAAGTTTCTAATGTGTTTTAGCTTGCTACATCTGTTACCACCTAATGGAATGTATACGTAACTTCTAAACCATGAACCCAATGTTATATGCCATCTTCTCCAAAATTCCGATATACTTTTAGAAATGTATGGGTGGTCAAAGTTCTGTGGAAAGTTAAATCCTAACATCTTTCCTAAACCTATAGCCATATCGGAGTAACCACTAAAGTCATAGTATATCTGGAACGTAAACGATAGTATACCTATCCAAGCGGTCACTGTGGATATTTCAGAAAAGTTCATAGCCTTAATGCTCGTCCATAATGGACCTATGTTATTAGCAAGCAGTACTTTTTTAGCTAATCCCTTAATGAAGTAGTTTACACCTTCACCTACTAACTTTATGTTCACCTTACGTTCGGTCAGTTCGTTTTGAACGTCTTCGTACCTAACTATAGGACCTGCTACTAACTGTGGGAACAGTGAAACGTAGGTTAAGTAGTCCATAAAGTTCTTTTGTACCTTGATGTTACGCCAGTATAAGTCTATGGTATACGACATACTTTGGAACGTGTAAAAAGATATTCCTATAGGTAGCGAAAGTTCTGGAACTGGTATGCTTGAATGGAACAGTTCATTAATATTTGTGATGAAAAATCCGCTATACTTAAACACTATTAAAAATCCTAAGTCTACTATCATGGAAGTTACTAAGGCTATCTTTCGCACCTTTTGATTATCGTCAAACTTATCGATAATTAAGCCTGCCATATAGTCTACACAAGAAGATACTATCATTACCCAAATATATACGGGTTCGCCCCATGCGTAGAAGATTAATCCCGAAACCATTAGTATAAAGTTCTTTACTCTGTTAGGTGACAGAAAGTACGTAATTAATACTATTGGCAGAAATACGTATATCATGGTAAGACTTGAAAATACCATATTGTATAACTAAACCCCTTTCTTTATTATATTCGTTTAAGCAAGTTAGGTATTGACACTTAACATGCTTGCATTAGTTTACGATTGTAGATTGTTACACTTCAACTTCTTTAGTTAGAGTGCTTACAGTGGCAGTAAGTTCTTCTAAAGAGTATATAGTGTTTAACACTTCCAATAGTCCAGAAGTTGAAAGACGTTCAGGTAAGTTTAAACGCTTTAACAGTTTAGCTCTAATAAGTCTACTGTTAGCACCACCACTAAGTCCAAGTGTATATAGGTCTGTGTGAGTAATCTTTTTAGTGGGAACGTCTTGAATACTAATAGTATTGTCTATATTTGCACGTTTAAACGCATCAAGCAGAATAGCAGTATCTAAACCCTCTACACCCAGTTTGCCTTCTGCCGAATACTTTACTTTGCGTCTTTCTTTTCCAAAGATATCGGGAGTGTATACGTTTATTATGTTGCCCTTATTACCTATGGCGTTTTTTATGTAGTTTCTAATTTTAAAACCTGCACTATCGGAGTCGGTTAGTATTATAATACCTGTACTATTAGCATAAAAACGGATAAGGTTCAACTTTTCTTTATCTTTGAAAATACCGTATCCGTCCGTTTGAATTATTATGCCATCTATTATAGAAGATAGTTTTATCTTGTCGTATTTACCTTCTACTATTATAGCCTGTTTTACCTTTAACAAAGTTTAGTAGCACCTACTTTCAAGATATCAATAGTACTTGTAGCCTACGTTAATCATTTCTGCCACAGCCTTTTCTAATATAAACTTTTTGTCTGTAGTGGAAGATACTAATAAAAGGTTAGTCTGTTTTAGAATGTTTATACATTCTCTAAGATGTTCTAAGCGTATAGTGTTGCTATCTTTAAGATAGTTTTTAATTACAAACTCTCTGCCCTTGTAGTTGTAGTCCGATAGTATTTCATGTTCGGAGTGGTTATAGTTAATAGCAGTCTTTACACGGTAGAGGTCTATAAACGCCATAGATACCGCAGAAAGTATAGCTATAGGTTCAGAACGTAGTGAATATAGTTCATTGAGTATTTTAAACGATAACTGACTATTCATAGAAACCACTGCACGTGAAAATTCAAAAGCGTTTACGTCGTAACTACTGTATACTAAGTTATCTATCATATCTTTAGTAATGGTTTGATTTTGAGCGTAATCCAGTAATTTTTTAAGTTCGCTTTTAATGGTTAAGGAGTTGCACAGACACTTATTAGCTATTAACTGTGCATTTTGATAGTCTATATCGTTGCCGTGCTGTTTGCATACGGTTTGAATATCTTTAACCGTTTGAGGTAGCGTTTTCTGTATAGCCTCGAACACCACACCATCTTTAGAGACGTAGTCTATTAGTTTTTTATTCTTAGCAGTAGGATACTTTTTTCCGTTTTTAACGTCAAACCCTGTAACGTAGAATACTATTATACTGGTATCAGGAGCGTTATCTAATATGTTCAGTAGCTGTTTTAAGTAGTCAGCGTTTAAACTTTCGCAGTTTAGGTCGTGTATGGTAATGCACTTGTGGTCTGCAAACATAGGAAAACTTTCGGTTACGTCTGATAGTTCTTGTAGGTTTAAGGCGTTTCCGTCGAGCTTGTATATGTTAAAGTCGTCGCCGTTTGGCACTATGCAGGATATGGCAGTCTTTACGAGTAGTTCAACCGATACTACGTCCTTTCCGTAGAAGTAGTATAGTCTTTTAAAACTATTAGACTTTAAATCGTGTATTAACCTATTCACAGACTAACCTCCTTACTTTAAATAGTCCATTGTTGTGATATTCTATAACTATGTTGTGTTCGTTTAGTTCAAACGACTGAACACTAATGCCGTTGTTGATAGTTACGCTTCCGTCGACGCTTATAGTAACGTCTATAGTTCCGTAATGGTATACATACTCTGTAGCATCTTTATTAGTCATGTTAGGGGATACTCCTAATACTGTATATCCACTTTTATAATGAGTACCTTCTAATAGGTTTACAGATGTAACTCTGTAATCTTTTAAGTACTGATTGTACGTGGTAATGCTTTGATACGCTATATTAGTAAACGTTAAAGACGTTATACTATTAATTCCATACGACTTTAGATACTTTCTCACATACTTTGCAGTATTGCTATTTTTAGAACAGTCTATAACGTTAGTATCGTTATGATATGTTATCACTATTGCGGTATCTTTTGAACTTCCTAATATAGCCACCTTTAAAGTGCTACTTTGATATACTTTAGTACAACATAGTACTATTGCAACCGTCAGTATAGACGTTAATATGTTCTTTATCAGATTAGACCTGTCTTTGAACATTCCCATAGAGGCTACTATTAACAGTATCATTAATAGTACTACGTATTTAGGAACGGTATAACCTGTAGGTACATTAGTAATCCAAACTTTAGATATCACATTAGATATTGCTATGGTTAGTTTACAACAGTAGTCCGCAACTATTAGCAGTGACTTGCTTAATATTAAACACTTTCCACCCAACACGAACACTACAAATCCGCATATCAGTGCAACTTCACACAGTGGTATTAGTACTAAGTTACTAATAGGCGATACTATACTAACTTCATCAAAGTACACCATAGATACTGGAAAAACACTAAGCGTTGCACACATCAAAGCGACTAAACTACGCAATATCTTATTGGAAGTCTTAAACTCTTTAGTCACGTATGGAGCTAATACCCCTATTCCAAATACTCCACTTATGGATAGCAAAAACGATACGTTATGTATTAAGTATGGCTCTAAAGTGAGCATTACTAAACACGTGATACACAGAGTATTTAAAGTATCATGTTTTCTGACGAATAGCACAGAACTCTTATTTATAGTTAGCATTATAAAGGTTCTAACGGCAGATATTGGAAAGTCTACTACTACTATGAACGCTATCATAAACAGTTCATATATTAAGTATCTTAGTATTATGGGAACTTCTATGCGTCGTCCTATTAGCAAAAGAACTATATCTATAAACGATATTAGTATAGTTAGGTGTAGTCCTGATACCGCTATTACGTGTCCTATGCCACTGCGTATTAGACTATCTCTATCTTGTAGTCCTGACTTATCGCCGAACAGTATAGCACTTAGCAATGCAGAACCTTGCTTTGACATATTCAGTTTGAACGTACTAACTACGTCGTTTCGATAGTTATGCAGTTTGGATATCGTACTATATACTACGTTAGTACAGGGTTCTAAGTTTAGCGATAGTATATCGTCGGCTTGTAAGTATATTCCCTTAGATGAGTAGTAGTCTTTACTATTGAAAAGGTATTCGTTATTGAACCCTTTAACGGTACACTCTAAGGTTAGCACGTCACCGTAAGAACATTCTAACGAATTGGTATATACTAACAACTTTGCGTCTGTAGTATCACCTATAGAACCTTTTAACACGTAACAAGACTTATCGTTAGAATAGTCTTTAAGTTCCACTATATGCCCAGAGTATTCCACAGTATACCCACTATACGCTAACAGAACGTCTTGAGTGGTAACTATATAGTTAGCATACACGAATACTCCTACTATGCATGAAGTTACACATAGTACCGATTGCTTAATACTCAATTTAAAAACCTTAAACAGTAGCACTCCTAAGACGACAGTACATACTATTATGTATGGTATATATTGGCTCTTTTGTAAGTTGTAATACACTAACATTCCCAATAGATAGGGAATAGCTACATATAAAGGTTTTTTAATCATGTTATTACTTTACAGACCAACCCATTTTAGTTCCAGCTAATAAGTGGAAGTGTAAATGTTTTACAGACTGTCCTGCATCGTCGCCACAGTTAGTAATTATTCTATAGCCGTTGCCTAAGTTATGTTCTTTAGCTAACTTAGAAGCTACTTCAAATATGTATGATACTATTTCAGAATTTTCTGAAGTTATTTCGTCTACACTCTTAATGTGAGTTTTAGGAATTATTAACCAATGTATAGGTGCTATAGGTTGAATATCCTTAAATACGAGAACCTTATTATCTTCATATACTTTTGTGCTTGGAATTTCACCAGCTACTATCTTACAGAATAGACAGTCCATTATAAAACCTCCTAATATTTAGTATATGGAACGCTACAGATATATTAGCGTTCCAATACTATTGTGTTATTACTTTATCATAGAACTTACTATGTTTGATAACTCAGCTATTGCAGAGTCTACCTTGTTGAAGTCGCCAACGCCAGCTCTTGCACTGTCTGGACGACCGCCACCTTTACCGCCAGTTAGTTCGGCTATAGCTTTAACTATCTTGCCTGCGTGCATACCCTTAGATATTGCGTCTTTACCGCATACTACTACTATAGAACCCTTGCCGTCTACTTCACCGATAAAAGCACCTACGCCGTTAGAGTACTTATTCTTTACCTTGTCGCCCATCTGTAATAGAACGTCTGGTTTAGTATTCTTGAATACTCCTGAAACGATACTGATACCGTTTACTTCCATAACGTTATCGAATATGTTGTTGGACTTGATATCTGCTATCTGTTGGTTTAGCTTATCTATAGTCTTTTCAAGTTCCTTATTTTCTGCTACTACCTGTTGACACTTAGAAACTAATTCATGAGTATTAGCGAGTTTTAGTACCTGTGCAGACTGTTCCATAGTGGATTTGATTTGGTTCATGTAGTTTAGTACGCCCTTACCAGTTACGGCTTCGATACGTCTAACGCCAGAAGCTACTGAACTTTCGGATACTATCTTAAATAGACCTATTTTAGAAGTGTTATCTACGTGAGTACCACCACAAAATTCTGTGGAGAAGTCGCCAACTTTGACTACTCTAACTATATCGCCATACTTTTCGCCGAATAGAGCCATAGCTCCTAACTTTTTAGCCTCTTCGATAGGCATTTCAGTCATAGTTACAGGTACTGCGGATAGTATCTGTTGATTTACTAAGTCTTCTACCTTTTTAAGTTCTTCGGTAGTCATAGCTGAAAAGTGTGAGAAGTCAAAACGACACTTTTCAGCGTCTACTAACTGACCAGCTTGGTGAACGTGTTCACCTAATACAGTTCTTAGGCTTGCTTGTAGAATGTGTGCAGTAGTGTGATTTCTCATAATGGACTTTCTGCGTTCAACGTCCACTTCAGCAGTTACTACGTCGCCTACACTTATGCTATCGTTAGTTACTGTGCCAAAGTGTAGATAGTGACCGTCATCATCTTTGGTAGTATCGGTAACTTCAAAGCCTGTCATAAGACCAATGTCACCAACTTGACCACCACTTTCGGCATAGAATGGAGTCTTATCTAATATAACGGTAACGTCTTCGCCAGCAGTAGCAGTATCGACGCTATCAGTACCGTTGTAGATAGCTAATATCTTGCTATCGTTTGAGATAGTATCAGTATAGCCAGTGAATACAGTCTTAGGAACGTTTACTTTAATAGTATTACTTGCCCATGAAGACTTAGCTTTAGCGTTGTGGTCGTCCCTTGCACGTTGTCTTTGTTCGTTTACGCATTCTTGATACTTATCTTTATCTACGGTTATGCCTTTTTCTTGAACGATTTCGATAGTTAAGTCAATAGGGAAGCCATAAGTATCGGATAGTTTAAAAGCGTCTTCACCTGATAGAACCTTATCAGCACCGATATTTTCTATCATAGTATTAAGAACTTCCGTACCCTTATCGATAGTCTTAGCGAACTGTTCTTCTTCTACCTTTATAATCTTTTTGATGTACTCTCTTTTTTCTTCTAATTCAGGATAAGCACACTTATTTTCGTCTATTACGGTATCGCATACTTTGTATAGGAATGGTTCGTGAATACCTATCAATCTACCGTGACGACAAGCACGACGGAGTAAACGTCTTAATACGTATCCTCTACCAACGTTAGAAGGTAGTATACCGTCACCAACCATAAAAGTAGTACTTCTAATGTGGTCGGTTATAACTCTTAAAGATATATCCGACTTTTCGTCTTGGTGGTAGTGAATGTTAGCTATTTTTGAGATATGCTTCATAATATTTTGAACGGTATCTACTTCAAATAGGTTGTCTACACCTTGCATAACACAAGCAAGACGTTCTAATCCCATACCAGTATCTATATTTTTGTGTTTCATTTCGGTATAGTGACCGTTACCGTCGCTATCGAATTGACTAAATACTAAGTTCCAAACTTCTACAAATCTATCGCATTCGCAACCGACGTGACAGTCTGGTCTACCGCAACCCTTTTCTGGACCTCTATCAAAGTATATTTCAGAACATGGACCGCATGGACCTGAACCGTGTTCCCAAAAGTTATCTTCTTTACCCATTCTAACCATATGGTCAGTAGCTACACCCTTACGTTTAGTCCAGATATCATAAGCCTCATCGTCGTCTTGATATACTGAAACGTGTAGTTTATCTTTAGGCATTTTAAGAACTTCAGTAAAAAATTCCCAAGCCCAATCTATAGCTTCATTTTTAAAGTAGTCGCCAAAAGAGAAGTTACCTAACATTTCAAAGTAAGTGCCGTGACGTGCAGTGTGTCCTACGTTTTCGATATCAGGGGTACGTATACACTTTTGACAAGTAGTAACTCTTGTATTAGGAGGGACAGCCTCTCCTAAGAAGAACTTCTTTAAAGGTGCCATACCAGAGTTTATAAGTAGTAGACTTTTATCGCCCTGTGGTACTAAAGAAGCACTATCCATTCTTGTATGATTTTTACTCTCAAAAAAAGAGAGAAAAGTTTCTCTAAGGTCGTTTAAACCACGCCATTCCATAATAAAAAACTCCTTTTTTATTTATATAATAGACTTTCTATTTAAGTCGAAGGTATCAACGTTTTTAACGGTAAAAAGTTCTTGAAGTTTAACCATAGTATCTTTAAAGTTATCTTGACCGTCTTTTAAAAACTTACGTTCGGCATTGGATATAGGCATAGCGTATAGCCAAGTTAATACGTTGTTATCGTCTAAGTTTACAGTGCCGAAGTTTTCCTTCCAAAATAGAGGTGGAGCGGTAAATAGTATGTGTTTCATTTCGGAGTTAGGAATAATACCTTCTAATATATGTTCGTATATTGCACCGTAGGCACAAGGAAGATTTTTTTCTACAATGTTTTTGTAAGTTACAGCCATAATCTTACCCAGAGCATCGCCCATATTAGTGGTAGAAAGTCCTAAAAGTTCCACTCTAATGTTTTTACCATTAGCCGAAAATTGATTTTTATGGTTTACTAAACCCAAAGTAGCACAGGTTAAGTAGTTTTTGCTTGGACTATCTTTGCAGAATAGTATATCAATAGAAGTATTGTCTTTAGGATTTTTATAGTAACCAAAAGCCTTTTGGTCGCCACCCAATATAGAACATACTCTATCTTTCATAAGTCGTTCGTAGTCGTTTAACAAAGGATAAAACCTCCTTATTTTAATAGTTAGTAGAGCTTTAACTGGTAAAAATCTACTAATATATAGTGAATATGTTACTAATGCAACACATTATATTTTATCACATTTAGTCGTTTAAGTCAACGTCTATAATAAAAAAGTAGAAAAAATATTGGATACAAAAAATACCGTCTTACTGTTACGTAAGACGGCATTTTAGACAGTATATTCTATTTGCTAAGGTTTTGAATATCGTGTTCGTATTCAAGTTTTTTGTTAATGCTATCGGCAATACCACCGTTTTGAGCATTATCTTTATCTTTAAATACTAACTTTAGTAGTATAGGGGTAATAACAGTAGTTATTACTACCATGATTACTACAGGTCCAAAATACTTTTCGGTATTTATTAAGCCCATAGCAGCACCCTTATTAGCTATTATTAAAGCTACT
>CAKSDC010000008.1 GCA_934444765.1 uncultured Oscillospiraceae bacterium | reverse complement strand
GCACCTTCAAGTTCTTTATTATCTGTAATGTCTATCTTGCTGATAGTAACTTTTGTAACTTCGTCCTTCATGGTAGCGGAGTTAGTTACTGTACCGTTATCGGATACTGTAAATTCTACTGCTTCCTTATTGATAGTGTAACCATTTGGAGCGGTAGTCTCTGTTAGAGTGTAAGTTCCTACTGGTAACTTAGAAAGTTCTGTAGAGGTTGCCTTAGAAGTAAACTTTATAGTCTTACCGTCTTCGATAACCTTTAGACTGTCGTTATTAGAAGAGGTTACCTTGCTTAGGTCAACATTATCGTTCTTGGAAGTGATAGTTAATACTGCACCTTCAAGTTCTTTATTATCTGTAATGTCTATCTTGCTAATAGTAGCAGTTATTGGCTTATCTTCTATGGAAGTAACACTATCATCTGTAACTTTTCCGTCTTTGATAGTAAAGGTTACATCGTTAGTAGTAGTCATTAAGTAGCCGTTTGGAGCTGTAACTTCTGTTAGAGTGTATTCGCCGTCATCTAAACCGCTTACTACTGTAGGTAATGTACCTGACTTGAAAGTTATAGTCTTTCCGTCCTTAGATACTGTATAAGTAGTATTAGATAGTTCTTCACCCTTAGTAATTTCGTTATCGCCTTGAGTTAGTTTGATATCGTTAGGTAATACCTTATTGGAAGTTATAGATAGCGTAGCACCTTCAACCTCTTCACTTTCAGCGGTAGCGTCTAACTTGCTAATACTTACTTGACCTTTCTGTTTATCAAGCATTACTATAGTGTTTTCTTCGGAACTGTAAGCGTTAGTTACACCTTCAATAGTTCCGTCTTCTGTTACTGTAAATGTGATAGTTTCAGCAGTTTGATAATTATTAGGAGTAGTAGTCTCTGTTAAGGTATAAGTACCAGCAGGTAGTCCCTTAATTTCGGAATTGAAATCCTTGATAGTAGTAAATTCTACCTTGTCTTTAGTAGAAGTATTAGATACTTCTACATCGTTTTGAGTTACTGTTACTTTGCTTAGGTCGTTACTCTGTCCATCAACGTTTTGAATAGTTAGAGTTGCACCAGCAAGTTCAGTAGATTTGCCTTCTGTAATAGATACCTTACTAATAGTTACTGACTTTTTAGCAGTATCCTTAACAGTAATCTTGTTGTCTGTAATAGAGTATTCGTTGCTTGTAGTAGTAGAACTATCTACAACCTTGCCGTTCTTGATAGTAAACCTGATGTCGGTAGTTATAGTATTGTAACCGTCTGGAGCTACTTCTTCTCTTAGAGTGTAGCTACCGTCTGGAAGACCTATAACGTCTGTTGAATTTTTACCGTCGGAATAGAAAGTGATTTTACCATTAGATACAGTATAGTTGGTGTAGTCGTTAGAGAGACTATCAGCTTTAGTTAAAGTAGTATTTCCTCTTTTTAGTACTAAACTATTAATTGGAATAATACTATCAGAAGTGATAGTCATTTTAGCACCTGCAAGTTCTGTACTGTCTGTAGCGTCTACCTTGCTAATGCTTACGATAGACTTATTGACTAAAGTTACAGAGTTCGCCGTATTAGTAACGTTGTTATAATCACCAACTGAATTTGAATTGATAACAGTACCATTTTCGACTTTAAAAGTAGCTACTAATTGAACATAACCGTCTATTGCAGTTTCTGTAATAGTATATTCACCGTTTGATAGGTCAGATAGTATTAGTTCAGGTTGTGTATCAGTATTCCATGTCTTAGAATAGTTATCGCCAGTGATAGTTAATGTAGCATCTTTAAATTCGTTACCGTTTACGTCTACCTTTTTGAATGTAACGTCTTTATTAGAAGCGTTTACCACTCTAAAAGTAGGTGCAGTAGCTAAAGTATCATCTACTATCTTAGCATTACCATTAGCATAGTCTACTTCATAGGTATTACCATTATTAGTTAAAGAACCACCATTGGAAACTCTGTTTTCATTGTCGTCAAGCTCAAACGCATAGTATGTGCCATTTGCAAGGTTTTCAAAAGAAGCTGTAGCAGTTGCAGTATAGGTCGTATAACCTTTATGGTCTGCACTGACTTCTAATTTGTCCTTAGCAATGGATACTGTAGTAAATTTAACTTGTTGATAACTTCCGTCGGTGTTCTTAGTGTATAGACCAAATTTGAAAGTAGTATTCTTGAAGTTTGCACGCTCTTCTTCGGTTAAGTCTACATTGATAGTCTTAAATACGTCAATCTTATCTACTGTCTTTTCTATATCCTTATTAGTTATAGATACATATTTTTCTGTACTACCGTCTTTAAAGTTTATACCGTCATTGTCGGAATAGATAACCTTAAAGTCTACCTTAGTAGCATCTTCATCCTTTTCAGTTAAGTATACTTCATAGTCTTTTAGTGTATCTTCAACCTTAGAATTTGGGTCATTAAGGTTAGATAGTTCATACACTTGATAAGTCTTATCTTTGTCTAATCCGTCAAAGGTTACAGTATCGCCATCGGATACTTCCTTAGCTTGTACTAAAACATTATCTGCAAATAGTCCTACATAGAAAGTTGGAGTAGTCTCTATTCTATCGGATATCATAGCCTTACTTACTGTAATACTATAGTTCTTTACTTCAGTATTAGTGATATCAACAGTAGCAATACCATTCTTAGTAACTGTAACACCATTAGTAAGACTATTAACTACTTCGTACTTAGTTCCGCTAACAGAACCAGTATAGGTATGATTAGGAATATCACTACCTACTATTACTCCGTTAGCATTAGTTTCAAATACGTAGAAAGTACCTACTGGAACGTCTTCAAAAGTGACTGAACCTGTAGCAGTACCATTATTAGGAGTTAAAGTTAAAGACTTAATACCAGCTTCTTCGTATCTTATATACTCAGTTACTTGTGTATCTTTTCCGTCAACTTTTGTTTCAGTCGTTTTAACTGTAAATAGTCCAAAGTAGAAAGTATCAGCATCTTCACCGTTAAGTGTTTTGTTTACTGTAATCTCTCCTGACTGCTTAGTGTTAGTAACTGTAACAGTCTTATCTTTTGTGGAATCTAATGTAGAAATTGTATTGGTATTATTATATTCTACGTCATAGATTGAGTTAGTACTATCTATCTTTTCGCCCTTAGAGTTAGTTTCAAATAGATAGATATTATCGGAATTGTTCTTTATACTTTCTTTAATAGACTTTAAGTCTATATCTTCCATAGTTACAGAACCTGTAGTACCGTTTACTATGTCTAAAGATACTACATCACTAATACGTACGCCCTCACTATTGAATAGTGCAAAGTAGAAAGTATTAGTAGTTGCAGAGTTTACACTCTTATTGATAGTAATATCTATAGCAGTTTCAGGAGTTTCTACCCATACACCTACCTTAGCAGGTTCAGCTACCATTATCTTAGAACCTAATATTCTCTTATTCTTGTAAGCATAAGCAAAACTGTTCCAAGCTATATTGTCTTCGCCAGTATTTTCTACGTAGTTAGGAACTATACCAGTAAACTTTACCGTTATTGTTTGTTGAGCCTTAACTACTACAGAACTATCAAACATAATTCTAAAGTTTACCGCATTAGCTGAATTTGGACTCCAAGACATGATGTCGTTTTCGCCTACCCAGTCTTTGCAATCGTCTGTTAGTATGGAGTTCTTATCGGTTGAATACATTACTGTATACTGACTTGAACTTATAGCGTCACCATCTATTGTTACACCTGAAATTTTTCCTAATGCCACGCCAAAAGCAGAGTTTCTATCGTGACCAGATACTAAACCTTTATCTCCAACGTATGGTAGACGGTCTATAATAGTAAGATTTTCTAAGTTTAAAGAAGATGATGTGTTAGTAATATTCAAAGTATAAGTAACTTCTTCACCTTGCATACCTTGTACATAGTTGTGTGTAGGTTCATAACCATAAGCAGTATCGTCTTTAGGGTCGTTATGAGGGTCACCAACGTGTCCTTGATTTTTATAAGCAATAGTCTTATAAGATTTGGTAGTTAAGCCTACTATATGATAGTTAGCATAGTTCCAAATGTCTTCACCCTTAGGTTCGCCCGCTACTACTTGATTTTGACTATATTCTTTATTTTCAAAAGTCACATATCCCTTATTAGTGATTACACCGTCGGCATAAGTGCCTTCTTTAGCAACGGTTGGAAATTCCACTACTAAGCATTGGTTAGGACTTAGTTTTACGTCTGTGAAAGTCCAAGTTATAGAGTTTCCACTAATAGTAGGTTTAGGTAAAGTTACAGACGTGCCACTTGCAAAATCATAAGAACCGTCTTCTTTTAATGCACATATTTTAGCAGTGGTTGGATATCCTGTAGTATTATCATACTCATAAGTGCTTGGAAGTTCATCAGTTACGGAAAATTTACCCTTTAAGTCTGCAATATCAGTAGAAGTACCTTTTCCGTTATATACTACTGCTTGCCATATTAGAGTATCACCAGCAGTAATTAAACCGTTATTAACTCCTTGAAGTTCAACATCTTCATCGTACACCTTACCAGCAAAAGACTTTACTGCTAACTTAGCAAAACCAGGTAATGGTTGAACGTTTTTGAAAGTTACTTTTGAAGTAGTATTAGGTTTTTTAGAATTTACTACGTTTCCGTCTGTATCTGTAATAGTAATATTAGATACTGTATTAATAGCCTCTACAACAGAACCATTCTTTGCAGTACCAGTCGTTATACTATCTATAGAAGTAGGGTCTATAGTAGCAGTATAAGTAATTTCAACGCTTTTACTTTGTAAGTTTTCAGGAGTTAGAGCGATAACTAATTCTTTGCCTTCTTGTGTAGCACTAACTAATGTACCACCACTAACAACCTTAACAGAACCGTCTTTATAGTTTAGTTCTTGTGGTAGAGTATCAGTAATAGTTATAGTATTACCAGAATAGCCATTTAACATTTTGTCATTCTTAGTTAAAGTAATCTTGTATTCATACTCTTGACCGACTAAACCTTTAGATAGTTCGTTAATGTTTACCGTTTTGTTGTCTGTGTAGTAGTTATTATCTTTTACTTGTTTTGTAACGCCATAGGTGTTTGCTTTTGGAACTAATACTTTTGCATTAGCATAAACATTACCCTTAAAAGCATTTTTAAATTCTATATGATTATTACTACCAAAATCATATTTATTATTAGTCCACATATTATTATACTCATTATTGTTTAATTCCCTAATAGGCATGGAGTATTCAATAATAATATAGTCGTTGTTTGGTAGATTGATGTTTTCTAAATTAGCCATACTAAAAGCAGTATTAATATTAGCGTCGTTATAATCATCAGAAGTTAAACTTTTAGTGTATGTTGAACCTGTTGCATATTCATCACTACCTACGCCCTTAATAAACTTAATAGTGAACGTATCATAGTTTCTTGAAGCGTATAAATAACAGGTATCTGAAATATATAAATCCTTTATAGTACTACCACTGTTGTTAGCAAATTTAGACCTAAAAGTAATAGTATCGCCTACAGAAAAGCCTTCAAAATCAGGTGATACTGTATTATTACTATCGACTAAAGTATTACCATTTTCATCCACTATCCACTTTTCAGCCTTATAGTTACCAGAAGTATCTTTAGTAATAGTTACCTTGTTACTATCTACAGTGTCTTGATTGTCACCATAGGTTGCACTGGCAGTGTTTTCAATCTTGGAAATATCGCCAGTAACCTTACAAGTTATAACTATATCCTTAGACTGATTAAAGCCAAGGTTAGTTACCTGAATACCAGTAGTCTTTAATAGACTTTCAGCAGTATTATCTTCATCAATCTGACTTTGACCATCTAATGTAATGCTACTAATAGTTATAGTTCCGTTATCTACTAAGTTCCATAACTGTTCATCCTTTACAGTTATAGTAGTAGACTTCGGTCCAGAGTTAGAAACTCTAATAGTAAATGTGATAGTATCGCCTTTAACGAAAGTACTCTTATCCGAAGACTTTACCAAACCTATATTAGGTTGAGCATCTTTAGGAGTAAAAGTAACTTCATTACTGGTTACGTCTAAACTATTTTCAATGTTAGAGGCTTTAGCTTTATTAGTGATATTACCTGTAGTACTGTTATCAATATCACCTTGAACTTTAATAGTTACGCTTTCGCCAGCCTTTAAAGAAGCTATAGTACCACTTAAAGTGTTACCATTAATAGATACACCCTCAACACTACCGACTATCTCAGGACTTTGAATACTGGTTGGAATGTCATCACTAACAGATACGTTGGTTAAGTCTACATTACCACTATTAGTAACAGTGATAGTATATATAGCCTTTTGATTTTGAGTATTAGTGTAGTATATACTACCGATATTCTGTCCGTCGTATTCAACGTTACCATTTTTGGAAATAGTAAGTTTAGGAGTCTTTACTGTAACGTTAGCAGTAGAACTTCCGTAGTAAGTGTTATCTTTAGTAGCTACGGCAGTATTGCTTATAGTACCAGAAGCACCTGACTTAATCTTAGCAGAGTATTTTATAGTTACGGTTTCGCCTACTGGAACTCTTACTAAGTTAGCAGTTAGAACGTTATCAACTATAGTAGCACTTCCATAGTTACCTGAAGTAGAAACTACTTTAGCATCTTCTAAGTAAGAAGGTATACTATCTGTAACGGTTACATTGCCATACTTACCACCTGTATTTTTTACAGTAACGGTATAAGTTACAGTATCGCCTGTGTTACATATAGACTTATCTACAGTCTTATTGATTTCAAACTTAGGTTCTAAAGCGTTTACTTTAACTTTAGCGGAAGCGTCTGGTAGAGTATAAGAAGCATTATCTTCACCCACACGTTGACCCTTTACAGCTAAAGTATTAACTATGTCGTCAGAACTTTCAAGTTCGCCAGTGACCGTATTACTATTAAGAGTTACGTCCATCTTAAAAGATTGATTAGGTAACTCATTCTTAGTATCGCTACTTTCTACAGACCATTTAACGGTAGCAGTATTACCATTAACGGTTACGTTTTCAATAGTAGCACCTTCAATTGAGATAGCATCTCGTATGCTATCAGTGAAAGTAAGGTTACTTGGTAGAGTAATAGTATCGGTAAAGAATAGCTTTCTCATATACCAATTACCCTTTTTAGAACCGTTAGAGTTAGCATTCAAAGTATAGGCTATGTTTACGCCGTCATTGATATCCTTAGCGTTTATAGTATGCTTATCAGCAGTTTTGGAAGTACTCCAATTAGAAGCGGACTTAGTAACCATAGTATTAGATACTTTAGTACCGTCTCCGCTATATACTAAGTCAAAAGTGTACTTAGTATCGTTAGGGGTTATACCATTAGCGAACCTACCCTGAAGTGTCATTACTTGAGTATCACCATTATTTTGAGAATACTCTAAATAACGTACATCACCTTCAACGTGTACCACAAATCCGTGATACTCCGCCCCCTCGGTAAATCCATTGTTTGGAAAGTTTACTAACTGTAACTCATTTGGAATGTAAAAACGATATACGTCTGTATTTTGTCCAGTCTCGGTTACGTTAGCACCACCCAAAGTAAGTAGTATGTAGAATAGTTCTCCAGAACTAACGCTATCTATAGCGTTATACTTACTATCTGTAAACTCTACATTCATGCTCGTAGCAATGGTAGAGTCCTCTGCCGAGACTAAGGTCAAATCCTGTGCAGGTACGCACATAAACAAGACCATAACAGATAGTAGAAGACTAATAAATCTACTCTTAAACGACTTTGGGTTTAAAGTTAAACTATCAGTTTTCATGATATTCTGTCTTGTGCCAAGACATTTTTCGCTCCTTTCATAGTTATAGGCACAGCATATATAAATATATAGCTTTGAATAATCATATTATATAATATCCTCTTAAAAAATGCAATAGAGAATAGCGTATTTGTACAATATGCACAAAAAAATTCGTTGATATTATATTATACTATACTACATTAGTATTATATATCTAAAAAGTGCAATAGCACTATAATGTTATACTCATATGCTTAATATCTTGACTTTTTTCAATATGATACTATAATATATACTATACTAAATATTCTAAAATAGGAGGAATTTTTTATGAAAATATTAGTAGTATTAGGTAGCGTTAGAGAAGGTTCTGTATCTAAAAAGGTTGCACAAAGTCTAATAGACGGTGCAAGGTCTAAAGGTGCAGAAGTAGTAGTATACGATGCCTACAATATGAACGTCAAAGGTTGCATGGGTTGTGGCAGTTGCAGAAAAAACGGAACAGACTGCGTTATTCAAGACGATATGCAAGCCTACTATAAAGACTTACATACTTGCGACGCTTTAGTACTTACTGCCCCTAACTACTACTCACAAGTAGCAGGTCACATGATAACTTTTATGAACCGTCACTATTGCATGAATAATGCAGATAGGACTTCACGTTTAAAACAGGGTATCAAGTTAGTAGGAATATTCTCACAAGGAGCACCACAAGACTATCCTAAGTATCTACCTAACTATGAATGGTATCTTAATACGTTCATTAGCAAGGGTATGGACTTAATAGCTAACATCAACGTAGGTGGCAATAGCGACTTAAACCAAGTCTGTCAAAAGGCATACCACATAGGCGAAACCTTATAGTTTAGCTAATCTAACATGACAAAAGCCCCTACTCTTTTTAGAGTGGGGCTTTCAATCTTATGTTTATTATAGAGTTTCATCTTGTGTAGTAGCATCTTCTGTTGTTTCAATCCACAGTCGGTAATTTCACAGAGTCTGACAAGCCAGCAGAACACTGACTGTAGTTTGCCTCATGTCAGTGGGGGATACCGATTTCTCTCCGCCCACCACTGCCGTTATTTTTCCTACTTGCAATTCATCTCATTCACCTATAGAGGTGGGAGAATCCTTGCTATTATTTGTTGAAGTTTCTTCTATTGAAGTAGTTTCTGAAACGTCTTCTTGAGTAGCAGTTTCAGGTTCAGAAGGACTTTCTACTGCGGTAGTAGGTGCTACTACTACTTGATTTCCACAGTTTGGACAGTACATAGCGTTTTTAGGTACTTTAGTACCACAAGAACATAGTACATAGTCTTCTAAACTTTCTAACTGAACGCTTAACTTAGTAATCTGTTCTTGAGACTTTTTAATATCTAAAATAAACTCTTCAAATTCAGGAGAATAGTTATTAGCAAATAGTTCTACGTATTTTTTACCAATTTCGGTATACTTTTTATTGATAGCAGAATTTTCCTTGTTAATAGCACTCTTAATCTTCTGTTTTTCTATAGCAACCTTAGACTTTTCGCCTAAATCGTTACCAGTTTCCACAGCCTTATTAGCTATGTTAGAAGCTGTTGCTTTTACTTTATCAAAAAAACCCATATAAATACCTCCTATATAGATAGTTACGATTAAATTTTTAATAATTATACCATTAAAAGGTTGTGTTGTCAAGTATTTTTTGTATAATTTTCATAATATACTGCTATCTAATACGATAGCAACCAGAATATAAGTCTTCGCCATCACGTACAAGCCTTGCCATTACTACAAACCTATCATGATTAGTAGTACTACCAGTATTACAAGTAGACAGTGCCATAATCTTATCGCCATACTGTAAGTCTACACCAGTAACTATTAGCGACTTACTAAAAGCCTTATTTACAAAGTAGTAGAAGTCGTTAGGGTCTGAAAGGTCTGAAAACTTCCAATATTCAAAGTCAGAACCTTCTAAACCGTTGCACACCATATAAGAGAATATCTTATAGTATGCTACTCCGTTACTACTGGATACCGTTATTATAGGATTAGCATTGTAAAAGTCCCCATTATCACGATAGCGTTTTAACGTAGAAAACATAGAACCATTAGCCATATTATGAGCGTATATAGTAACAACGTCTGACTGTTGTCCGTTATCGTCAAAAGTACCACGATAGTCCATAAATACCCAACCTGCATAAGATGAATTTCCGTCAAAGTCGTGGTCTAAGTAGAAGTCGTTATTATCCTGTTGAGTAAACGCATAACTTATATTAGTATTAGTAAGTGCTATCCAACCACGAGTATCTGGGTTAGACTGTTTAAGGTCGGCTACCTGTGAACTTCTGCCATTAGGCAACGTGGCACGTGAAGGATTAGTATTAGCTATACTATCTTCCACCAAAGGGGACGTAGTAGTCGTAGTAGTAGTAACAGAACTAACTTCTTGCATAGTAGTAACTGGTACTGAAGTAGTAGTATAAGCCTGTGTGGTAGTAGTTATAGTTTCGCTATAGCCTATGGTATACTCTTCTGAAGTACCTATAGTAGCTAACATAGTAGTATCATAGTCAAAATCTTTAGAATTAATCTTTAATATTAATAGTATGCATATAGCCATTATAGATATTACAAAAAATACTATATACATAGTTAGTCTTTTGTTAGTATTCAAAGTGCATCACTCCGTATATACGAATCTAATTAAAAGGTACAAAGTTAGAACCGTCGTAACTACCACCCTTAGATTGATACCAAGCACGTGGCATTAAAGGGTCTGGATTGTACGTAGCGTTTTCCGTACCCTCATAAGGGTCTTCACCTGAACGCACACGTCTTGCTACTACTATAAGTCTACCGTCATCACCGAATACAGATGAGCAAGTAGATAGTGTAACTAAGTTATCGCCATAGGTAACGTCTACGTCGTTAGAGATTAAAGTTCTTTGTTTACAACCGTTTACATAGTAATAGAACTCATCTTCGGAGTTAAAACCTATTTGATTGTAGTATTGGAACTGTTCGGTATTGTCCACGTTTACGTCTTCAACGAATACCGAGAATATTTTATATAGTGAAGTTTCATACTGAGAGCTTAACTGTATGATAGGATGTTTAGAGTAGTAACCGTCTTCGTCTTTGTACTTTTTAAGTTCACCGAACATAGACTCATCTCTCATATTGTGACCGTATATTACTAAGTTAGTACTCTGTTGGTCGCCACCTAATACGCATCTGTAGTCTAAGAATATAGAACCTGCTTTAGCGTCTTGACCTAAAAAGTTATGGGTTAAATAGTACTCTTTCTGTTCAGCGGTAGTCTTTTGTACTATAGGATAGTCTACTCTGGTATCTTCGATATATATATATCCAACGTAGTCAGGGTTTAAAGACTTCCAATAGTCAGCAGTTGGAGTGTTTATCCAAACTTTACGAACTTCACCGTCTACCACTTCGGTTTCGGTAGTAGGCGCTTCAACGTAACCGTCATCAGCGATAGTAGTAACTGTAGTATCACTATCGTTAGTGTTAGGCTTATCCACCTCAACATACTGAGTTAATCCCTGATATAGTTCCTGATACATTTTGTTGTTTTGGTACTGTTGATAAAAGTAGTCGAATACCAAATAAGCACATACGCCAAATACTATTATAGATATCAAAAATACTATCTTACGCATACCCTCCGCAAAGGAGTCACCTGCACAAGGGAATAGTTCTTGTAATACGTCTACTGCTGTAGTCTTTTTTTTCTTTTTCTTCTTCTTTTTTTTTGCAACACTTTCTGAAGCCATTATACAAAAATCCTCCTATCGGTATAGTCTTTAATATTTTCTAATATAGAGTTTACTATTTCGAATACGCATATAGTAGTTTTACGTCTAATAGTGTCTTTATCGTAGCCCATACCCCAAAGGCGTAGAAGTCTAACAAAGGTTCTTTCTTTAAAAGATACTCCCAAGTACACAGTACCCATAGGAGTTTCTAAAGTATTTTCAGTAGGACCAGTAACGCCAGTAACCGAAACGCACATATCCGCACCGGAACGAATCTTTAAACCCTTTACCATAGCCTCAGCGGTTTCGTAACTAACCGAACCTACAGTATCTAACACTACAGGGGATACGTTTAAAAATTCAGTCTTCATTCTGTTAGAGTACGTACATACTCCAAACTCAAACACCGAAGACGCACCGTCTATAGAGGTTATAGCTTGAGAAATCATTCCACCAGTACAGCTTTCGGCTACCGAAAACTTTAAGTTATTAGCCTTCAATAGAGATACCGTCTTTTTAGCCAATTGAGATATGTCGTCCGTCTTACTAATAGGTGAGTAAGATATTTTTAAAATGCTATTATCCATTTGAATTCACCGCCATGTTAATATAACAAGTCACTTAATGTTTATATAACGCCAACTTGAATAGGTAGTTGACGTTAGTATCTTAAATAGTATAGCCGTAACATAGTCTGCTCTGTTAGTAGACTAATGGATTAAGGACACCACACAGTGTACTATATGATGTCCTTATTACCATTATAATACAGAGAGATATATTGTAATACATACTAAAACTTATAAGGGGGAGAAAGACTTTAGTATGTCGTAGTAGTCACCCTGCGTATTAAAGTATACTTGGCAGGGCAGAAAAAATTTATTTGAAGAAGGTTATCAATCATAATTAGTATATATCGGGAACACCTACATAGGCGTTCCCCTATATACGTTGAGTTAAAAGAGTTTATTATGAAGATAAAAAACTAATCAGCATATTTAACAGTAACAGTAGTCTGTTCTACTGCCTTGTCTATCAATTCGGAGAAGTCGAACTTGCTTTGAGCCTTTTCAACGTCTTCTAAGATAGGTTTAAGTTTAGGGTGCTTAGGAGTAAATACTGTACAACAGTCCTCATAAGGTAAAGTGGAAGTTTCGTAAGTATCAATCTTTCTTGCTATGTTTACTATTTCCACCTTATCCATACCTATAACAGGTCTAAATACAGGAATCTTACATACTGCATCGGTACAAGTAATAGCCATTAAAGTCTGACTTGCTACTTGACCTACACTTTCGCCAGTAATTAAAGCACCACAATAGTCTCTTTTAGCTATTCTTTGAGCTATTTCCATCATAATTCTTCTCATAATAATGGTAAAGTATTCTTCTGGACAGTGTTCTTTAATAGCCTCTTGAATTTCGGTAAATGGTACACAGTGAAAAGCTATAGTACCACAGTAGTTAGTAAGTTTTTCGCAAAGAGTTTCAACCTTAAGTCTTGCTCTTTCGGAAGTGTAAGGAGGACTTACGTAGTGTATAGCGGATATCTGTAAGCCTCTTTTAGCCATCATGTAACAAGCTACAGGACTATCTATACCACCAGATAGTAAAGCCAAAGCTCTACCAGAACTACCTACTGGAAGACCGCCACCAGCTTCCATATTACCAGCATGAAGGTATGCGTTAGTATCTCTAATTTCAACGTTTACTATCACATCAGGATTTTTAACGTCCACACTTAAATTAGAATAGTGTTCTAATAGTTCGTGACCAAGTTCAACACATACTTCAGGGGATTTCATAGCAAAACGCTTATCGGCACGTTTACATTCCACCTTAAAAGTTTTAACATAAGGTAGAGTATCTTTAAAGTACTCTATAGCGGTTTTAACTATGTCGTTAAAGTCTTTTTGACATACGGCACATCTGCATATAGCCGATATACCGAATACTTGTTTAAGTCTTTCTATTAAGTAGTCTATATCACAAGTTTCGTCTTTAGGGATAACATATATAGTAGACTGTTTAGCATACACTTCAAACTCGCCCAAAGACTTAATCTTTTTTCTAATATTCTTTAATAGTAGTTTTTCAAAAGAAGATTTATTGTTTCCTTTTAGTACTATTTCGCCATACTTGGCTAATACTATTTCGCTAATCATAATATATAGTTCCTTTCAGACCTTATAGTCGTTTATTATAATAGTATATTAATAACTGTACTATTAGACTATCCACTATAATAGCAATAGACACCAACACAGAAGCTGTGTACTTGCCAGTAATCGCCAATAGTATTATTATTAGTAAAGCAAGATATATCATAATTAAGTTAGTCTTAGACTGTGCTTTATCTCTAATAAGAATGTTTCTTTCGTCGTTAAGTTCTATCTGTTCCAGTTTTTTTTCTTCAACAGTCTTTTTATGAAAGTTTCCAAATACTATTAATAGTATAGCCAATGTGAAACCTACATACATTACAATATCTTTTCTACATATAGCGAATATAAATACTGTAGCTATTTCGATGATAGTACCTAACTTAAACAATAACTTTTGTAACTCTTTTCTATTCATATACTATCACTCCTCGTAGATAAAAATATCTTCAATGCTCATATTAAAGTAACGAGCTATTTTAAAAGCTAAAATAATCGAGGGGTTATATCTTCCGTTTTCTAAAGAACCTATAGTCTGCCTTGAAACTTCTAAAGCAACGGCAAGTTCTTCTTGTTTAATACCCTTTTTTTTACGGATTTCCTCTAACCTATTTTTCAACGACTTTTCCTCCGCTTTCTCATATGATGTTATGTATTAATGGAAAGTCCGCTTTACATTAAATATAATATCATACTCAATACAAAATGTCAAGTATGTTTTCCATTTTAATGACAAGTTTCTTTTACATTTTGTTAGTATTCCATAAAAGTTATTAGATATATCTTTGGTGCTTTGTTGCTTTTAACGATACTGCTAATGTCACTTGAAAGTTATCTAAATATGATATATAATCTTTTTAGTTAAAACACTTTGAAAGGACTGATACTCATTAATAATGAAAAGTTTGCTATCTAATAACGCATTAAAAATTATAGCCATGATTACTATGTTTATAGACCACTTTGGACTACTATTCTACCCAGAAGTGGACGCTTTTAGAATTATTGGTAGAATAGCTTTTCCTATATATGCGTACTTAATATCCGAAGGTTGTAAGTATACTCATAACAGAAAACGCTATCTATTACAGATACTAATATTAGGTTTAGTATGTAGTATAGCGTACTCTATTGAAGATGGTGTACTGTTCTTTTGTATACTGTCCACTTTTTCGATTTCCATAATGCTAATATATCTGTACGACTACTGTATAAAAGATATTCGCAATAAGAGTATACTGTTCTTTTTAGCACTGATATTGGTATATATACTATGTCACTATGTAGAGTTCGACTATGGCTTTTTTGGAATATTAGTTCCACTATTAGTCTACATGGGCAAGACTAAACGTGTAAAGCTGATACTATTAGCTATAGGTCTAATACTATTAATCTTGAACGCTGGATATAGCTTGCAAGTATACTGTATACTATCCATTCCGTTTATTATGATGTACGACGGTACACGTGGAAAGTTAAAACTAAAGTGGATATTCTATATATTCTATCCTACACACTTGATACTATTATGGGTAGCATATCTAATAATACGTACATAACTAAATAGTCGGAACAGAGTATCCATTCTGTTCCGACTTAATATATTATATTATAGTATGTACATTAATCGTATAAGAAGGTGTTTAAAGCCTTTTTATAGTCGAACATATTAATTCTGCCATTGCCGTCAAAGTCTATACGTTTAAGAGCGTCTTCATCTAACTCTACCTTACCATATAGATACTGCTTTATAGTGTATAGGTCAGAAGCAGATAGTTTTCCGTCGTTGTTAGCATCACCAGGGACGTACTCTTCATCTACTTTAGTGCAGTAGTCTAAAGCACACCAACCAGTAAAGCCGTTGTAGTCTACCTTGCCCCAAGTGTTGCCTTGATACTCTACAGTATCGTAAACGTATACGGTAGTGTTATAAGGTAGTGCAGTTAGTTTGACACTGGAAACGCCATAGCCGTCACGTAGGTTAAGACCGTCAGTATCGGATACTTTCCAAGCTACATAAGATACTTCTTCTATAGTGCTATCTTCTGCTGGAGTGTCTACTGTGCTATCGATAGTAGGGTTATTTTCTGCTACTGAGTTACTGCTATTGGATAGTGGACCTGTAGCGTTAGTATTACCATATAGGAATAGAGAAGCCTCCATCATACGTCTTCTAACTAAACCAGGAAGAACTTCCCCGCCAGCCTTTACATATAGACCGAATATATCGAATATTTCCTTATCGGAGTAGTTGCTCCAACCGTTAATAAGCATCTGTGATAGGCTATAGTCTTCGTTACCCTTAAAGCTCCAAGAAGGGAGAGCGTAAGTAAAGCAGATTAAAGCATCGAATTGGTCTTGTGTTACCTGTATTTGGTTTCTTTTTAAGAAGGCGTTTACATAGCCTTCAAAAGTTTCTAAAGCGTTATATAGTAGTTGCTCTGCTTGAGCCTTAGTAATACCGTTAGGATATGTAGTGTTACTTTCAACATAAGTTCCGTAACCGATAGTCCATTGTTTGTAGTCCCAGTATGCGTATTCGCTGAAGCCTTCGCATTCTTCTATTAACTGAACTGCTTTGCTACTTGCCTTCATGTTGTAGTTTTCGTCAGCGGATACCACTATAGAAGTATTATTACTTTGAGATACTGTAGTCATCACTGGTAGTACTAACGCAAGACTAAGTACTAAACTTATAGTTTTTTTAACCATTTTATTTTCCTCCATTCCATACGTACGCCGAACTGCGTACCAAAAGCCTCTAAACGTTTAACAAACATTAGTAATTGGGTATTAAAATATTCCTTAGCTGTAATGTGCAACTAATTAGTTACAAAAGAGTTACAATTATTACTTATTAAAAACATTCTACACTATAATTTCTAAGATGTCAAGTTAATGGAGCATTTTTGTTAGATAGTCACATATCGCCCATGCGATATTAGGTATAATACACAAATATTGTACATACTATCAATATGGAATATATCTAAAAGAATATAGTATATACATAGTATATGAACTCTAAAACGGTAGCTACTGAGAACACATAGAACAGTACAGTATTTAAAGTACTATCAGCATGACATATTCCAAATGCAAACTTAGGCTTTTTTAATGGATATAGTAACATAATCTTCTTCTTGTTTAGAAGGTCTAATAGTATGTGGGAAACCATACCTATAGCCATATATATCCAAACTTCGGTAAATATAAGGTAAGAAGCAAGCGATATAGTAACCACTCCCAATATAGAGTGCATAAAGGTTCTATGTGGTTGCTTTCTACCGAACCAACACAGTATGAACATTAAAGCCACTCCGAACACGGCTCGCATAACAGAATTTTCCTTAGTAAATACGGCGGAAAACTCCGTCTTACCAGTCAATAGAGCGACTATTAATATTAGTACTACTACTATACCAAATCCGCTAATCTGCTTTAACTTTTTGCTACCTATAGAACTATCCACGTCTATATCACATATAGCACCACCTACGGCAGATACTCCAACACATAGCAATAGTTCGCCTATGGTGTGTGGTTGAGTAATTAACATAGCAGTAGCAGTAGCACCTGCTATGTGAGTTTTTCCTTGCATATAAATAATTCACCTTTCGTAATATATTAGTATTGTACTATTATACTCTATATTTCGTGGAAATGCAACAAAGTTCGACTGTACAGGGTGCGACTATGTACAAAAAAAGTCCCTTTAGTATCAAAGGGACTTTTTTAATTCAATTAACTATAGTATTTTAGTCTGTTAGATATTCTTATTGGTATGTTGTTTAACCACATCTACTATGATATCCACACAGTGATTGATACCTATACAACCACTATCTAAGCAAAGATTGTAGTTAGTCATAGTACCCCAGTTTCTGCCAGTGTAGTTTTTATAGTATACCTGTCTTTTCTTGTCTTTTTCCTTTAGACGCTTTTCAATAGACTTGTCGCTTTCGCCATAGTGTTCTATTACACGTTTAGCACGACTTTCCATATCGGCATATATGAACACGTTTAGACAGTCTTCATTATCCTTTAGAATGTAGTCAGCACAACGTCCAAGAATTACACAGTTACCAACTTTGGCAAGGTCTTTAATCACGTTGAACTGTGCAACGTATAGTCTATCGTACACCGACATGGTACGACCGTCTACCACGCTACCTGCAATAGATAGGTTAAACAGTAGACTGTTAGTATAAGTTGCATACTCTTCATTTTCGGTAATGAACTTTTCACATAGACCACTCTTTTTTACGGTAGCCTCTATAAGTTCCTTATCGTAATACTGATAGCCTAATCTTTCGGCTACTTCTTTAGCGATGGTTCTACCACCACTACCGAACTGTCTGCTAATAGTAATAATCATACAATCAACTCCAATCTGATATATATTCGTATCTGTTAATGTAATACTATTATACCACAATATTTGCGATATGTCCATACAAATATTTATTATATAGTATCGATAGTCTGTTTGCGAATTTGTTTCATGAACACTATAGCTACTACTACAGCTACAGCCTCTGCAATAGGGAAAGCCCACCAAACTAAGTTAATAGCATTGTCGAACTTCGTAAATACGTATGCTAACGGAAGTGCTACTACTATCAATCTAACCATAGATAGTATCAAAGAACGTACTCCACTACCCAATGCCTGAAATACTCCTTGATACGCTATGTTCACTCCTACAAAAAGATATCCTAAAGTGATAATTCTAATAGCCAGTATACACAAAGACTTTACTTCATCGGATACTGCAAACACTCCTATTAAAGGTTTAGCTAATATCTGTAATACTATAGCACCTAATAACATTATCACTAAGGTGTATATCACGCCGTACTTGATACCGTCGTTTACACGTCGTCTATTTCCCATACCAAAGTTAAAACTTACTATTGGGATTATAGCGTTATTCATTCCAAACGCCATGAAGAATACAAACTGTTGTACTTTATAGTATATGCCATAAGCCGTAACACAAGAAGTAGATACTAAGTTAAATATTATGTTCACACCATAGGTCATAAAGGACATCAACGCTTGCATTATTATAGCTGGTATGCCTATTAAGTATATCTCTTTTATTATAGAACCCACTGGTTTGATATACTTAAGTTCGGTATCTATATCCGACTTGTTATACTTATAGTGAAAGATTGCGTCCATAATGCAAGTTACAAACTGTCCTATTATAGTAGCATAGCCAGCACCTTTTATTCCCAACTCTGGAAGTCCTAAGTAGCCGAATATTAATATCGGGTCTAATACTACGTTTACTAATGCTCCAGTGATTTGTGATATGGTAGAAAGCATAGTCTTACCTGTAGATTGTAACAGTTTTTCAAAAGTGATATACATACTAATCCCCAAAGAACCTATAGTACATATCTTTAGATAGTCGGTAGTTAGCGAAACTATTATAGGATTAGAAGTCTGCGAACGTACATAAGCATCTATTCCGAATATACCAAACACTAAGAATACTACAAACATACACAATCCTAAAAATATAGAGTTTCCTGCTATCTTACTCGCTTTTTTTCTGTCCCCCTCGCCTAAACTCTTAGAGAGCAAAGCGTTAATACCTACACCAGTTCCCACACCTATTGCCACCATTAGCATCTGTACAGGAAAAGCTAATACTAAACTATTAGAAGCGTTATCTCCCATATTAGAAATTTCTGCCGTGTCCTTCATACAACTAACAAAGTAGCTATCCACTATGTTATATAAGGCTTGTAAAGCCATAGAAACTATCATAGGTACGCCCATACTAATCAGTAGCGATTTAATAGGTTCTATGCCCATCTTGTTAGTCGAAACTTGCTGTTTTTGTTTCATATAGTACCTCCAAATATAAAAAAAATCGTGTAGCTATTAAAAATCTGGACTTATGCCTTTAATAGCTACACGATTTATTACCTATATTATATCACATTTTGATAGCGTATGTAATAGGTATTTTTCACAAAAATAGTATACTAACTCTATCGAAAATTCATGAAGTTTTTAAGTTCTACTATTCGTAGATTGATTTTTAGCTACTAATGTAGTATACTATTATCATAGAACTTCTACTGAAAGGATATTATACTATGGACTGTGCTAAGATTGGAAAGTACATCTTTGAACGAAGAAAAGAACTAAATATTACTCAAAAACAACTATCTGAAATGCTACACGTTAGCAATAAAACCATATCTAAATGGGAACGTGGTTTAGGGTGTCCCGACATAAGCATGCTACCTGAACTATCTAAGGCGTTTAACATTAGTGTGGACAGTATCCTTAATGCCGAAGTCTACAAAAATCTAATATTAGGAGGAAATATGAAACGTACTAAGTTTCACATATGCAATAAGTGTGGTAACGTGGTTACAAGTACTCAACCTATAGAACTATCATGTTGTGGTAAGATACTACAGCCTCTACAGGAGCAACCTATAGATGAACTTCACAAAGTAACCATAGAACCTATAGAAGACGAACTTCTACTAACTATAAATCACCCTATGACCAAAGAACACTATATCTCTTTTATATCGTACGTAACCTACGATAGAGTATATACTGTCAAACTATATCCTGAACAGAACCCTCAAATAAGATTTCCTAACCTTAGAGATGGAAAACTATTAATAGGTTGTAACGTTCACGGACTATACGTTCAAAAGTAACAGAATTATTGCCCACTTAGTGGACATAATATATTTATACATCTAAAATACAAGGAGGACTTAATTATGGAAGTAACTTTAAACTCTAAAAACTTTGAAGAAGTAGTGCTAAACTCCGAAAAGGTAGTATTAGTAGACTTTTGGGCTACTTGGTGCAACCCTTGTTGCGCTCTTGCACCCGTAGTTAAGCAAGTAGCTGAAGAGTATCCACAGTATACTATAGGCAAACTGAACGTAGACGACGAAAGAGAACTTGCTATTAGTTATGGTATATCTTCTATACCTACACTACTAATATTTAAAGACGGCGAAATAGTAAACCGTTCTATAGGAGTAGTCTCTAAGGACGCTATAGTAAGTATGCTACAGAGTGCGGAGTAACTGTGCTATGAAAGTAACTCTTAATCCCGATAAGTCCGTAGTGGACAGAATTAAAAAAGGTTTAGAACTATCTGGCGGATACTGTCCATGCCGTTTGGAACATATAGAAGATAACAAGTGTATCTGCAAAGAGTTTAAAGAACAGATTAAAGACGAAAACTTTTCCGGTTACTGTCTATGTGGACTGTATTACAAGTCTAAATAGAGAAAAGACTTCCACTTAATATTAGTGGAAGTCTTTTTTATATGGTAATCTTTGTATTAACCTATAGCTTTAGAAAGTCTATCTCTAACGGCTACTTCGCCCATTACCTGACTTATTTCGTATATATCAGGTGAATTTTGTCTACCAGTTAGAGCCACTCTAATAACGTTAGATACGTCTACTATGCTACCCTTGTATAGTTCAGGGTTCTTTTTATACTTTTTAGGCTGTAAAGCATAGTTAAGTTCTTCTGCTATAGCACGAACCTTATTGAACCATTCTTCTTGAGTATCGTTAAAGTCTAAAGTCTGTAGATACTTAGTTAAGATAGTATCTTTGTCGGAACCGTTGGCGTTCTGTGGAAACTCATCCTGTTGAGCAAAAGTTTCATCGTAGTAGAAAGATAAGAACTTAGTAGCCTGTTTCCAATTTTCTATATCTTTTCTTGGCTTGTTGCCACTTCTACCGATATCTATAACCTTTTTGGAATACTCTTCGTCTTTAGTAAAGGCATTATAGAAAGTAGTATCATAAGTTTTAGACCATTCAGCTATACCCTTGTATATACGTTCTGCGGATAGTCGGGATATGACTTCTTTACTGGTATCGTTAAACTTAGGAATATCTAATAGAGCGCCTGAACTACTCATCTTTTCCAAAGAGTATGGGAACTCTAAATAAGACTTTTCTGGATTAGCATAGTACCACTCTTCAAAGTTAGAGTTCAACACGGTTAATAGATATACCCATACTGCCTCTGGAATATAACCTTCTGATACATAGTAAGCCAAAGCAAGTTCAGGGTCTTTACGTTTAGAAAGTTTTCTCTTTTTGTCAGTTTCTTCGTCTATCTTCATAAGTTGTGCAGTATGACAGTATAAAGGTCTTTGCCAACCTAAAGTATCGAATAACTGAACGTGTATAGGTAGAGTAGCAAGCCATTCTTCACCACGTATTACGTGAGTAGTACGCATTAAATGGTCATCTACCACGTGTGCAAAGTGATAGGTTGGTATACCGTCGGACTTTAATAGTACAAAGTCTTGATAGTTTTCTTGAACCTTTAACTCTCCTCTAATGCCGTCTTGTACGGAAATATGTTTGTGCATATCGCCATTAGACCTAAATCTTAACACGTAAGGTAGACCTTTATCTAAGTTAGACTTAATATCTTCTATAGAGCGGTCACGCCAGATAGCCCATTCACCATAGTATCCACGGAAGTCGCACTTCTGTTCTTCTTGCTTTTGAGACATTTCTTGAAGTTCTTCTTCGGTGCAAAAGCAAGGATAAGCATAGCCCATTTCGACTAACTTTTTAGCAAAAGTTTGGTAGATATCTTTTCTTTTGCTTTGAGTGTATGGAGCATAGTCTCCAACGTCACCATTTAGAGTTACTCCTTCGTCAAAAGTTACACCAAAGTAGTTCATAGAATTGATAATAGTTTCGACTGCACCTTCTACTTCTCTTTTACTGTCGGTATCTTCTATTCTAAGGAATATTTTACCGTTGCTTTGGTGTGCTAAACGTTCACCTATTATGGCATTATATAAGTTTCCAAGATGTACAAAACCTGTAGGACTTGGACCTATTCTTGTAATACAAGCACCCTGTGGCATAACTCTGTTAGGGTATAACTGTTCGTAATAGTCTGTAGACTTATCCACATTAGGGAATAGCAACTCTGCTAACTTTTTAGTATCCATTATATGTATATATCCTTTCAAGATAGTATTTTGTGAACCTAATCAACGGTTATATTCTAACACATCAGATTAGAGTTGTCAACATTGGTTTTATATAGTATAGGTCGTAAACCGTTGTAGCGTCAGTTTACGACCGTTATTATACTATTATTGTTTTTCTAACATATAGAACATAGTTCCTGAACCGTCGGTATCTACACGCTTAAAGTTCCAACCATTTTTTAGATATAGGTTTAGTTTTTTAGTATCCTTTTCGCAGTTGCTGTATAGTCCTGATACGTTCACAGCTATTATCATTTTTTGACCGAACACACCATAGTATTCCGTTACTGAAAACTTATAAAAAGTTATAATACTTCTAAATATATTATAAAACTCACAACTTTTAGGTTTCATTCCTTTTTCGTTGTATCCGTTTTGAACTCTATTTCTAAAGTCTACTAACGTTTGTATGATACTCCAAAGGCTTAAATTCCCCACTAACGAATGGGTACATATATATAACATTTTTATTATGCTATATATGTGTAGTCTTCACAATCTTTAAGATTAATACTTGCGTTATAGTCTCTATCCATTATGTTCTTACACTTATTACAATAGTATATTCTATCTTTAAGTTTTAAGTCTTTCTTGACGTTTCCGCAACAAGAACATAGTTTTGAACTTGGATAGAACCTATTAGCTATTCTTAAAACTATACTGTTACGTTTGGATTTATATTCTAACTGTCTACGAACTTCATAAAGACACTGTTCTTGTATAGCTTGTGATAGATGTTTATTCTTCATCATTCCCATAACGTTCAAATCTTCAATAGTTATGAACTTTGGTTTTCGGTTCACGATTTCAGAAGTCATTTGATGTATATGGTTATGGCGGATATTCGTTAGTGTGTGAGTAACTTTTAAAAGTCGTCTTTCACTCTTTATAATGTTACAAGTTTTGCAATAACTTTCTCCTTTCTTATTTTTAAGGTATTTTCTTGAAATTTTGCGTTGTAACCTACGCTTTTTCTTCTTTAAATTTTTGACTTTTTTAGTCTTATTGATGTTTTTGTAGACTTCACCATTAGAACATACTGCTAAGTCCTTGATACCTAAGTCTATCCCAATACCTTGATTAGTAGGTTGTTGCGTATTTTCATTACATTCAATGCCTACTGAAATCCACCAATTAAGACCATCAAAAGTTACTCTTGGATTAGAATATTTTACGTTTGAGGGTATTCTGTCATGTTCTGCAAGTCTAATCCAATTGAATTTTTGTTTTTTCTTTTTTTGACTTAAAGTTAGCTTCTCAAGTTTAACGTGAGTACCATTAAATTGAACTCTATCAGTATCCACGTAAAAGCTCGGTTTTGAATGACGTCTACTCTTAAATTTAGGATATCTTGAAACTCCTTTAAAGAAACTTTGAAAAGACTTACAACAGTCTTTTATAGCCTGTTTTGTGATATTATTACTATAATCATTTAGCCATTGATACTCTTCTTTCTGTTTTAAAAGAGTAAATTCACGCCTTAAATCGTAGTTATTAATGAACTTTCCACCGTTTTTATAGTTTTCAATCTCTATTCCCAAAGCCCAATTATACGCAAACCTTGATACTCCTGCACTTTGAAATAACTTTGTATTCTGTTTATTGTTTGGTAAAAGCATTACTTTAATCGTCTTTATCAGTTTCAACCAACCCCTTAACAAGCTATAAAAGTCAATAGATACTTTATGACTTTTTGTAATTTTGCTCTAACTGTTAGAAGCTTCAACTATTCCGTTAGGATTTTTAACTGTAAAGTTCCAACTATCGGCACACATATCGTCAAGATTTAGTTCAGCAGTCCAATTGAAGATATCCTTAGCCTTTTGACAGTTTGCAAAAGAAGTAGCAATATCGCCTGCACGTCTTGGAGCGATTTTATAGTTGATAGGTTTACCGCAAGCCTTTTCATAGGCTTTAACCACGTCTAAAACGCTTGAACCCTTACCAGTACCAAGATTTACAGGTTCAAATCCTTTGTGCTTTAAAGCGTAGTCTACTGCACATATGTGACCTTTAGCTAAGTCTACTACATGGATATAGTCACGTACGCCCGTACCGTCTGGAGTATCATAGTCGTTTCCGTATACACTCAACTGTTGAAGTTTACCTATAGCCACTTGAGCTATATATGGTACTAAGTTATTAGGGATACCATTAGGATTTTCGCCTATTAGACCGCTTTTATCTGCACCTATAGGATTGAAGTATCTTAAAGCCATAACAGACCATTCACTATCTGCAACGCACATATCGTGGAGTATCTGTTCTATCATAACCTTAGTATAGCCGTATGGGTTGGTAGCAGAAGTAGACATATCTTCGGTGTAAGGAGCAGTATTATTTAATCCGTACACGGTTGCAGAAGATGAGAATACTATATTTTTGCAACTATTTTTTCTCATAGCGTCTATTAAAGTTAGAGTACCACCTATATTATTTTCGTAGTATTCCCAAGGTTTTTGAACGGACTCTCCTACTGCTTTTAGTCCTGCAAAGTGAATTACTGCGTCTATCTTGTGTTCTTTAAAGATTTTATCTGTACCGTCAAAGTCTCTAATATCTGTTTGATAGAATGCAGGCTTTACACCTGTAATCTTAGCTATTCTGTTTACACACTCTGCCTTAGAGTTGCATAGATTGTCCATAATCACTACTGAATGACCTGCTTTTATAAGTTCTACACAAGTATGACTACCTATAAAACCTGTACCACCCGTTACTAATATCGTACTCATATTAAAAAACCTCCATTAGATATTCTTATATAGTCTTAGTCCACCTACTGACCTGATGTTCAGTACGTGACACATATCCTTACCTATAGCATTTTCTATATTAGCTTTAAACTCTTGCACTAATTCGTTAGGTACAAACGCTTGAACTGTACCAGCAAATCCTCCACCGTGTACCCTAAAAGCACCCTTTCCGTTAAGATACTTTTCACAGAGTGCTATAACTACCGCTACTGCTTGATTTTGTGGCATAGAAGGTGCGTATACGTTCTGTAAATACATATACGAAGAACGTCCCGATTGATTTACAAGGTCGAAAAATTCTTGTAGATTGCCACTCTTTAAAGCCTCTACTTCTTTAGATACTCTTTTATCGTCGTTGAAGTAGTGAATAGCACGTAGTATGGCTCTATCGGAACATACTCTTCTTAACTGCATGATGCTACTATAGAAGTCTTCTTCATTAACTCTCGATAGATACTCCACACCAAAGTAGTCACATACTGAACGCATCTCTTTAGTGATATCGGCATATTCATTAGTAAGGTTAGAATGGTCTGCACCACTATCTATGATACATAAAGAGTATCCTGTTTTAGCAAAGTCGAAGTCTATGGCTTGAACTTTTGGACTATGTTTATCGTAAAAGTCGATAGATATTATACCACCTACAGAACACGCCATTTGGTCCATAAGACCGCAAGGTTTACCGAAAAATACGTTTTCGGCATACTGCCCAGCTATGGCTATCTCCTTAGAGTTAAGCTCTTGATTAGCGTATAGACCGTTTACTATGTTACCTATTAAGACTTCAAAGCCTGCCGAAGACGATAGTCCAGAACCTTTTAACACGTTAGAAGTAGTACAAGCATCATAACCGCCCACACTATAACCCTTATTGATAAAGTATCTGTTAATACCTCTAATTAAAGAAGCTGACGTATTCTTTTCTGCCTCTATAGGTTCACTTTCGGAAACGGTTACTGTATCCATTGGATAGCCTTCAGACTTTACTCTAACGGTACCGTCGGTATTCTTAGAAGCTACTGCTATTACGTCAAGGTTTACACTACCTGCCATTACGTGTCCCAATTGATGGTCGGTATGGTTTCCGCATATTTCGGTTCTACCAGAGGCGGAAAACAGTTCCACTTCCCTATCGTAGCCGAAAGTTCTGCCAAAAGTATCCACTAAGTTTAATAGTCTCTGTCTGTAAAAAGATAGCCCATCTTTAGTAGTGCAGTACATTCTTAATAGACAGTCGTCATATTCACCGTTAGATATAGAATGTATTATATCTTTTAATAGTTCCATTTAAAAAACCTCCATATGTTGATAGTCTTATTGTACACTATCTTATTAAGATTTTCAATAGATATTTGATTTTTTTTGTAATATATAGTACAATGGTTTAGATACACAGAATACACTATATTTGGAGGTTTTTATATGCAAAAAATATTGGGATATATGCGAAAAGCTATTAACGAATTTGACCTTATACAGGACGGCGACCGCATAGCCGTAGGAGTTTCGGGCGGTAAAGATAGCTTAGTTCTGCTTGAAGGATTAATAAGACTTAAACGCTTTATAGGTATAGACTACTCTATAGTGGCTATCACCTTAGACCCACAGTTTAACGGAGTTCAAGGCGACTACTCTTCGGTAGCCGAACTATGCAACCGTGAGGGCGTAGAGTACAGACTGGAACGCACTCATATAGGCGAAATAGTATTCGATATCCGAAAAGAAACTAATCCTTGCAGTCTATGTGCAAAAATGCGTCGTGGGGCTTTACACGATATCGCAATAGAAATGGGTTGCAACAAGATAGCCTTAGGGCATCACTACAACGACGCAGTGGAAACGTTCGTTATGAACCTATTCACAGAAGGTAGAATAGGCTGTTTTTCGCCTAAAACGTACCTATCTAAAAAAGATATTACGTTAATACGTCCTTTAGTATTCGCTTCCGAAAGCGAAATCAAACGTGCTTGTTATCGTAGCAACCTAAACGTAGTAAAGTCTAAATGTCCTGCCGACGGTCACACTAACCGTCAAAAGACTAAAGAGTTTTTAGCGAACATGGAACGCAACGACCATGGCTTTACCTACCGACTATTCGGTGCTATGCGTAGAGCTAACGTTGACGGTTGGGGTGGTGTAAGCTACATTCCACCTAAACCTAAAGATTAAAAAAACCTCCTACATAAGTAGGAGGCTTTTATATATTAACTTATAAGTAAGTATCTTTTAATTCAATAGATTACTTATTCTTCTTCTTTAGAGCGAATGCAGATGCTGCAGCAGCAATCATAGCCATAATAGCTCCACCAATACCAGCAGAACCAGTAGATGGTGAGTTAGAAGAAGCTGCCTTAGTAGTAGAAGCTGCAGTAGTAGAAGCCTTAGTAGTATCAGAAGCCTTAGTAGTTGAAGAAGCAGTAGTTGCAGAAGTTGCAGATGCAGATGCAGTAGTTACAGTAGGAGCTGCTGTACCAGTTACATTACCACTTGGGATATTAATGTTAATATCGCCGATGGAGATGCTACCACCAGTAGCGTTACCACCTTGACCGTTACCACCTTGACCGCCTTCAGCAGTATTAGTGTTGTTGTTTTCAGCGTTACCGCCTTGACCGTTACCGCCTTGACCGCCTTCAGCGCTACCGCCTTGACCGTTACCGCCTTGACCGTTACCGCCTTGACCGCCTTCAGCGCTACCGCCTTGACCGTTACCACCTTGACCGCCTTCAGCGCTACCGCCTTGACCGCCTTGACCGCCTTCACCAGTAGCACCGTTGCTTACGCTTACGATGATATCACCACCGCCAGCGCCAGTACCAGTAACAGTAGGTTGAGTTACAGTAGGTTGAGTTACAGGAGCTGGAGTAGTAGTAATTGGAGCTGGAGTAGTAGTAGTTGGTTCTGGAGTAGTAGTAGTTGGTTCTGGAGTAGTAGTAGTAGTTGGAGCTGGAGTAGTAGTAGTTGGTTCTGGAGTAGTAGTAGTTGGTTCTGGAGTAGTAGTAGTTGGTTCTGGGGTAGTAGTAGTTGGTTCTGGAGTAGTAGTAGTTGGTTCTGGAGTAGTAGTAGTTACAGGAGGTTCTGTAGTAGTAGTAGTATCACTTGGAGTGTTATCAACAAGAGTGATTACACCGCCTTGGAATGCAGGTACAAATGCTTCTTCAGCACCGTCAGTAAAGTCTGCTACGCTTTCATCGAAGTCTACATTGAATGTATCGCCAACAGAAGCACCAGCTGGGATTACTACGTTTACATAGTATAGAGTATCGTCGCCAGTAACAGCAGTAGCGTTAGCATTTAAGTATAGTACTCTTGAACCAGCGTAATCTACTTCCTTATCAGTAAATAGAGTATCTTCACCAGTAGAACCTACAGGGTCAGCAAATGAAGGAGTTACAGCACTGCTGATTTCGCCGAACTTGTGTTCCCAAACACCACTTGCAAGACCTGGGTTGTCAGCTAAGTATACAGGTACAGCTACAGTGATTGCTTCAGTAGTCTTACCGTCTGCGCCTAATATATCGTGAACGTCTTGTTCTAAGTCAGAAACTGTTAAAGTACCCTTGTTTACTACAGGTTCTGTAGTAGTTGTAGTAGGTTCATCCTTAGCTACTAAAGTAACAGTACCAGTTTGATAGTTAGGAACGTAAGAAGTTTCATCAGCTCTACTAAAGTCATATACGTCTTCATTGAAGCCGATATCGAAAGTATCACCAACAGAAGCACCAGCTGGGATTACAAGGTCTACATAGTATAGAGTAGCATCGCTGTCAGATACTTCAGTAGCACTTGCATTTAAGTATAGAACTCTTGTGCCGTTTACGTCTACTTCCTTAGTAGTAAATAGAGCGTCATCGCCGAAGGATACTAAGTCAGAACTTAGAGAAGGAGTTACAGCACTTGTAGTGTTGCCAAGAACGTGTTCCCAAACACCACTTGCAAGACCTGGGTTGTTAGCCATCTTAACTGGTACTGGAACAGTGATTTCTTGAGTAGTCTTACCGTCAACTATAACGTCAGATACATCGTATTCTAAATCGTCTACGTATAGAGTACCTTCCTTTTCTACAGTAGCAGTAGTAGTTGTAGTATCACTAACTTCGCCACCAGCAATAGTGATAGAACCGTTAACTATATCAACGATGTCGTTAACACTTTCTTCTTCACCGTCAGAAACGTCTATAGCGAAAGAACTATCCCAGTTTACTGGATATACGTCGCCAGCCTTAGCGTCCTTAGGAATAGTTAATTGGATAGAGAATGCAGTTTCAGGACCGCCTTGAATAGCTCTTGAGCCTGGGTTGTTGTTTAAGTATAGAATACGTTGCTTGCTTACAGTACTATCTAAGTCCTTATCCTTATAAGAACCACCAGTTAGAGTCATGCTGTCGCCGTCAGCAACATAGCCTACGTCTGTGCCAGCGATGTCAAGTTTTAATACGAAACTTGCAACGCCGTTTGCACTGTTATCAGTACATAGAACTGGTACATCTACTACATAGTTGCCATCAGCATCAGTAGTTAGTTCATCTAAACTAACGGTAACATCATCAATATCGAATTGAACATCGCCAGCAGCAGTAGCTGGGATAGCCATGTTTGCAGCTACAAGGGACATTACCATCATAGATGTTAATAGAGAAATAGCCTTCTTCATGATTTTTTTTCCTTTCTGTTTGCCTATATACTAAAAAGTATAGGCATAAATTAATAATATATTTTAGAATTAACCAAGTAAGTTAATTCGTGAGGGGCTTAGTTAAAGCTTTCAATAGTACCTAATAGATACTTCTTTAAAGCTAATAGGTCAGCAGTAGAAACCTTACCGTCAACGTTTACGTCAGCGTTAGTAAATGATTGAGAACCTGTTTCTATTTCCTTAGTGCCTAATAGATGTTTTTTCATAGCTAATAGGTCAGCAGTAGAAACCTTACCATCAACGTTTACGTCACCTAATAGAGTTTCGCCAGAAGGTTCATCAGTATCAGAGGTTTCAGAAGTAGAAGTATCACTTACTTCAGAAGTTTCAGTAGCAGAAGTTTCGCTTACTTCAGAAGTTTCAGTAGCAGAAGTTTCACTCACTTCAGAAGTTTCAGTAGCAGAAGTTTCACTTACTTTAGAAGTTTCAGTAGCAGAAGTTTCACTTACTTCAGTAGTTACGGTAGTCTCTGTAGGAGTTTCAGTAGGAACTACTTCAATATCTAATTGATTGTTATCATCATTTACACTATCGTAAGAGAAAGCACTGCCGTTTTGGTCTACACCAGCGATTATAAGGTCTTCGCCTTCGCCGATACCACCAACGGTTACTTTAGTATCAACACTATCGGTTACTTCCTTAGCACTAAAGTAGAAAGTAACTAAAGTACCGTCTTTGGTAATCCAGTTAGAGCTATCTGTTAAACCAGTAGCATATAAGCAACCTATCTTACCAGTAGAGTTTCCGTCTGTGTTAGTTAAGTCTACACAGTCTAAGCAAGAGTACTTATCTGAGTTTACCATACTACCAGCTAAGTCGGATACTAAACCAAGTTCAACGTCAGCAGCATTACCCATAATGTCGCCTTCCTTGTAACCTTCATAGGTTAAAACGCTTGGGTCATAGGATACTGCAAATTGGAAACCTGCAACGCCAGTATCTGGAACGTTAGCTAAGTCAACAGTAATTTCAAACTTGCCATTCTGTTCAACACTCTTAGTAGCACTTGAAACAGATATAGTAAAGTCGGTAGTAGCTTCGTTTGTGTTAACTGCAGAAACGGTAATTACGCCTGAACAAGCCATTACAACAGCAGAAACGCCTGCAATAAATTTTTTTGATGTTTTCATGTTATCCTCCAAATAGTAAAATCTTATACTTTAGGTGGTTTAACTATTAAAATAGTTTAAACACTAAAAGTACACACTAAAAATATTCTTCGATAAAATCCCGTGTATAATAAAAGCTAAACCTTTAACTAAGTATCCCATATAATACTCTCAGACAGATAGTAGCCTTAATATACTATATCAGAAACAAAACAATATAAACATAACCAGCAATCAAAAACATTAGCTTTAATTCAAAGCACGTAAGCATTCTCAAAGACACAGTTCACACTAAAAGTATAGACAACTATGTAAAAGTAATAAATACCATAACTTAATGTTCAGCCATACCATAGCGTATTAATTAAATGGTACGTACTCAACACTACATGAAAATACTACGTATATCCATTAAGTGTATATACTAATTATATTTAGTGGTTGGTATAAAGTCAATAGTTTAGTAAACATTTTGTAACTTATTATAGAATTTTCCCAAAAATAAGGTCATAAACTGTGAAAATTACCAATAATATTTTAGACCTACTAATATTATAATCCTAAAAATTCCAATATTCAAACATAGTGTATTCCAAACTGCTAAGGATATACTTCAACCATATATTCACTTACACTTTATATTATATTTCATATTTTTCAAAATGTCAAGAGGTAAATGGCAAATTATTGTTGCAATATACTACTCATTCCAAAAGTATTAATAGGTTGCTATTAAGATAGGTCTAAAAATTCTTCTGGGATATTGTCTTTTAATATTCCGTCTATAGTTTGCATATCAAAGTCGTGATAGTTACCACTGCTAACGGTATGTATACCGTGTTCGCTTGCCAGTTCGTCATCGTATTCATCATAAGGATATACTGTAACGTCGGAATAGCCGTATCCGTAGTGTGTAATGATAGGTTTAGCTTTAACGTCGCTGATTAGTATACTGTTATTAGATAAGTCTTTAGTCACGTTAAAGTCACCTACCATGCCTATTAAGTTGAAGTTGTCGCTTTGTGCCGAAATAAAGTTTCCTAAAGAGTAGAACACCAAGGCTTGGTCACCATACTTATTAGTTAAGAACTCCATAGACTGAACCACGTGTGGGTGACAACCTATTATCACGTTAGCGCCCCAGTCGGCAAAGTTTTGAGCCAACTCTTTCCTATCGTCTGTAACCTCAAAAGAGTCTTCTTGTCCCCAATGTACGCTAACTACTACTACATCGGCTACTTGGTCGGCTAACTCTATTTGAGACTTCATCTTGTCCACTTCATCGGTATATATGACCTGTAGTTCGGAATCTTCTGGTAGGTATAGACCGTTAGTATACTCCGTAAAAGCCACAAATCCGAACGTTATTCCATTTATCTCTTTAGTCTTTATGTTTTGCATATCCTGTTCATTACGATACGCACCGTAACATACTACGCCGTCTTGTTGATACTTAGTATCCCAGTAGTCCAAACAAGCAGAAAGACCTTCTTCGCCCATATCTATCATGTGATTATTAGCCATACTGAATACGTTAATTCCCAACTTTATCATGTAGTCGCCCAAAGCTACTGGAGAGTTAAACTGTGGATAGTCTGCCGGCGGATATTCGTCATTACAGATTAAAGTCTCTTGGTTCATAATGTTAAGGTCTCCTGAAAACAGTTTAGCTACGTGTTCATAGGCATAAGAGAAGTCATACCCTTCATAGTTAGCTCTTGCATTAGCTTGATTGTATATAGAAGAATGTATTAAGTTATCCCCCTCTACAGTGATATTTACCACTGGGTTTTGAACAGGTTCAGGAGTGGTAACTACTGTAGTCTGTTGAGTAGTAACGGTAGTATCTTCTACTGGTGCATTTGCAGAGGTAGAACCATTAGCGTCAGCACAAGCCGTAATAACAGAAGTCGCCATAGTTAAAGCTAATATAGAAATCTTTTTAAATATAGTGTTCATGTTTTAAAAATATATCCTTTCGTTTTTAGAAGTACATACTAATGTGCCTTTTTGGACTTATCCTTAAAGATTATAAACTTACTTAGTGCATAGTTAGTAACTAATATTACTATCTGTGCTCCAAGTTTAACGAATAGTAGTTTAAACTTAAGTTTAGTATGGAAGACTTCTATAATAATAACCTCTAACAGTAAAGAGAACGCTCTTGCACCGTAAAATTCAAACAGTTCAGTCCAAAAAGCCTTTTTAGTGTTAGTAACGCTTTTAAATACGTACTTTTTATTGGTAAAGAACGCAAACGTAACGGAACATATCCAAGAAAAAGCCGTACTAATAGCGTCCTGAACCTCTCCACCGCCTAATATAGCCGTGGCTAAAAACTGAGAAGCAAACGATATTACAGTAGTAAGTCCACCATAGAATACATATAGTATAATATCTTCATATTTGTGATATAGTTCCTGTAACGGTTTAGGCATTACAGATACTATTTTTTCTATTAAGTTATTCATAATCCAAAGTCTCCTTTAAGTATATATAGTAATAATATACACCATGTAGTTGGAAACTTTCAAGTAAAACCGAAAAAAACGTCATAACCAACACTATACGCCATATTTTTTTATGGTTTTTGTGTACTATTCACATTAGATAGTTAGTACAACTTTAAATATTTCTAATATTAGTTAATATTTCATTAACTCTATTGATTATGTTAGTACATTATGATATAATAGTTACTAAAATACTATTTGGAGGTTCAAAATTCAATGTAATACTATCTTTAATAGCATAGTAAGTTATACGTATACGTTATTAATGGAAGGAGAATTATTCGACTAATCAAGTCGAAACTATATGATAAACATAGTATTAATAGTAGTCTTAATAGGACTATCTGCATTTTTTTCAAGTTGCGAAACCGCATTTTCAAGCGTAAGCAAGGTAAGACTTAAAAATTACGCCTCACAAGGCAATAAAAACGCTAAAAAAGCCTTAAACATAGTCGAAAACTTCGATAAGGCTTTAACTACCATATTGATAGGTAATAATATAGTAAACATAGCATCATCTTCTATAGCCACGGTACTATTCACTAAGACGTTCGGGGCTGGTGGTGTAGGTATAGCTACCATGGTAATGACCGTAGTAGTACTAATATTCGGTGAAATTACCCCTAAAACGTTCGCTAAAGAAAATTCTGAAAAGTTATCTTTAGCGTTTGCACCGTACATCACACTATTGATAAAAGTATTAACTCCTATAGTATGGCTATTTACCCAGTTAAAGAACCTTATGGGAAAGTTCTACTCCAACACGGAACAGCCAAGCGTTACTGAAGATGAACTGAAATATATCATAGAAGAAATAGAAGAACAAGGCGTTCTTGAAGAACAGGAAAGCGACTTAGTACGTTCAGCATTGGACTTCGACGATATCACAGTAAACGAAATTCTTACCCCAAGAGTGAAAGTGGTAAGCGTGGATATTAATACTCCAGTAGAAGAAGTTAAAAAGATATTCTTAACTGAAATGTATTCAAGACTACCAGTCTATGAAAAAAACATAGACAACATAGTAGGCATTATTACAGAAAAAGAGTTTTTCCATATGGAAAACGAAGGCAAGTCTAACATATCCGAAATAGTACAAGACGTTCTACACATTTCAGAACTCAAACTGATAAGCGAAGTATTAAAAGAAATGCAACTTAAAAAATCACATATGGCAGTGGTAATGGACCAATATGGCGGTACTAAGGGTATAATTACTATAGAAGACATTCTGGAACAGTTAGTAGGCGAAATATACGACGAAAACGATGAAGTAGTACCTACTATAACTCCACTTCCTGACGGTTCTTATGAAGTTTCAGGGGAAGTAACTATTAACGAACTTCTTAAACACTTAGACCTACCAGACGACTACATCTCTACTAACGCTACTACTGTAAACGGTTGGGTTTCCGAAGTGTTTGGTTATATCCCTACCAACGATGAAACTATTACTAAAGATAACTACACTATCAAAGTACTCTCTACTACTAAACACCACGTCAAGAGTATTCAACTAAGGTTCACCCCTACCACCGACGACAGAGCAAGCGAAAGTACAGACTAATATATACAGTTAGTGGAACGTATACCTTTTACGTTCCACTAATCATATATGCACATATAACAAAAAAAGAGTAGAAATACTATCTACTCTAAACTTACAACCAATCTTAAAGGGTGGGAGATGAGTTTCGAACTCACGACCTTCGGGACCACAATCCGACGCTCTAACCAGCTGAGCTACACCCACCATATCAAGTGCGCCATACTGGACTCGAACCAGTGGCTTACTGCTTAGAAGGCAGTTACTCTATCCAGCTGAGTTAATGGCGCATATATATTCTGCTATATCGCATAGAGCGGATGATGGGAATCGAACCCACGTAACCAGCTTGGAAGGCTGGAATTCTACCATTGAACTACATCCGCAAATAGAATAACATTTTTTTAAAAATAGGGGGTTAATTCTAACTCTTTCCTGTCCCTTGCGACTTAATTAGTATATCACATATATATTAATTTGTCAAGGGTTTTTCGAAAATTTTTTTAAAAAATTATCGTTGGGAACAGATAGACCATTCCCAACGCTTAAATGCACACAGATACGTTAATCTTTTAGAGTAACTTCGATATCTTTTCCGTCCTTAACTGAAACGTCGATAGTCTTTTTAGTGTGGTCTAACGAATTATCTATAATAAGTTCTGCCACTTTGTCTTCTATGTTGGTACGAATAACCTTACGGATATCTCTTGCACCGTGCTTTTTGCTGTAAGACTTTTCAGCTATAACGGATAGTACCTCATCTGAGTAGTTAATAGATAGTTCACGTTCTGATAGAGGTTCTTTCATTTCGTCTATCATAAGTTTAGCAATCTTTTCATATGAAGGTTTTTCAAGCTGATTAAATACTACTACTTCGTCTACACGGCTTAGGAACTCAGGACGTAAAAAGTCTCTAAGACCTTTAATAGCCTTTTCCTTAGTAATTTCGTTAGTAGTCTTGTTAAAGCCAACGCCAGTAGACTTATCAGTAGAACCTGCATTGGAAGTCATAGCTATAATAGTATTTTCAAAACTTACGGTTCTACCTTGAGCGTCGTTAATCTTACCTTCATCTAATATCTGTAGTAAGATGTTCATAACGTCAGGGTGAGCCTTTTCTATTTCGTCGAATAGTATTACAGAGTATGGCTTACGTCTAACCTTTTCGGTAAGTTGACCAGCTTCATCATAGCCAACGTATCCAGGAGGAGAACCTATAATTCTTGATACCGAGTGCTTTTCCATAAATTCGGTCATATTCAGTTTAATTAAAGGTTCTGCTGTATCGAACATTTCGTCGGCTAACACTTTAACTAATTCGGTCTTACCTACGCCAGTAGGTCCAACGAATATAAAGGAAGCAGGTCTTCTGCGTTTGTTAAGTTGTACTCTGGTTCTTTTGATAGCCTTAGCTACTAACTCTACTGCTTCGTCTTGACCTATAATTCTCTTTTTAAGTTGAGCTTCAAGATTAGATATACGTCTAAATTCAGTTTCCGCAATCTTGTTAGCAGGAATACCCGTCCAAAGTTCTATAACCTTAGCAAGGTCATCAGGTTCTACGTATACATTTTTAGCTTTATCTTCTAAAGGTCTAACGTCTTCTTCGCAACGCATGATATCGGATTTAACCTTAGCTATAGCCTCATAGTCAGGAGTATCGGCATCTTCTAAACTCTTTTGAGTTTCGGTAAGTTTTTTAAGTTCTTTAGTCTTAGTATCATACTCTATAAGTTCCTTACTGGAGATAGACTTGCAAGCACAACTTTCGTCTAATAGGTCGATAGCCTTATCTGGTAGAAATCTATCTGTAATATATCTTTCAGAGAGTATCGCACACATTCTAACTAAGTCGTCGGTTATGTGTACTCTGTGGAACTTTTCGTAGTAGCCTTTAATACCCTTTAGGATATCTACCGTTTCGTCGATAGTAGGTTCATTTACTGTAACAGGTTGAAAACGTCTTTCAAGAGCGGAGTCTTTTTCGATATACTTTCTGTATTCGTTAAAAGTAGTAGCACCTATTACTTGAACTTCACCTCTTGAGAGTGCAGGCTTTAAGATGTTAGCAGCGTTCATAGTACCTTCAGAATCTCCAGTACCTACTAAACTATGAACTTCGTCGATAAATAGAATAATGTTACCCTCAGACTTAACTTCGTCAACTAAGCCTTTCATTCTACTTTCAAACTGACCTCTAAATTGAGTGCCAGCTACTAAGGCTGTTAAGTCCAATAGGTATATCTTTTTATTCTGTAGACTATAAGGAACTTCTCCGTCGCATATTTTTTGAGCTATACCCTCAGCAACGGCAGTCTTACCTACACCAGGTTCACCTATTAGACAAGGGTTATTTTTAGTTCTACGAGAGAGTATTTGAATTACTCTGTATATTTCCCTATCTCTGCCGATAATAGTGTCTATTTCGCCATTTTCAGCCTTTTTACTTAGGTTAGTGCAGTAACCGTCTAAAAACTTAAGTTTTTTTTCTTTCTTCTTAGCTGTGTTACCTACTGAACGGGAACGCTTACTCTTAGAAGGGGCTTCTTCTTCGGAACTACTGCTTTTAGCCTCGTTAAAGTTTTTTAGACTTTTAGCTATATCTTCTTCGGAAGGTAGTATAGACTTTAGCTTATCCTTATCGATGTTATTTATAACTTCGGAAGCGTTACCAAGAAGATTTTGTATAAAAGGAGGCATAGTATCCGAACCGCCGAGTTCAAAGTCCTCGCCGTCTAACATACCGTCCATATAGTTATCTAACTTGTCAAGTTCCTCGTCTGTAATTCCAAGACTTTCCATATACTGCTCTATCTGTGGAATTTTCAATTCTCTTGCACACTGAATGCAAAGACCTTCATTCTTCTTTTCCGAGCCAGAAATAGTAGAAATAAACACTGTTGCTGGTCTTTTTTTGCATCTTGCACATGGCATCATCATAAAAACAATCCTCCAATTCTTTTGTGTAATATATATCATATAGTTTAATCCCTAACATGGAGTAGTTAAACCCTCCATATTAGACTATACTAACAAGCTAATATTAAAATAAGATTAAATTTTAACTAAACCTATGGTTTAATCTATGATATTCTCAATAGGACTATGTCATACAAATACTTATATATCATAGTCTGTTGAATGGTATCTTGAGTAAACATACTATTTAAATTACAGTCTACCAATACCACTAATCTTAATACTATGGTAGCTAATAGCACTAATACTACAGCCTCTATTATGCCAGAGATAGCACCCAAAAAGCCGTCAAGAAAGTCGGATAGTATAGGTAGTCTACCGTTATCGTCTAAGTTTTTATGGATAATCTTAGTGATAATCATAACTATTAGGAATAGTATTAAAAATACCGCTCCCTTAGTAATATATATAACTATAGGCTTGATAAAAGTACTAACTACATATTCCGATAGAGTACTATCATAGTAATCGTCGTTTACAAAGTGATTAGCCACCTGATAGGTAAGGTCATCATCAGAAGTTATACTGTTCATCATATACTTAACGGCTACCGACGGCATTACTTGTACTAAGTCATCGTACAGACTATCGTTGATACTACTACTAATCATATCGGCTATTTCTTCTTTAGTGAACATTTCCGAACCCTTATTGCCATTAATAGTAGAGTACATCTTATCAGGAGAAGATATTATAGCCTTTAGACTATTTTCTGGAATGTTCACTCCAAAAGTTTCTTTTTTGATAGTACTTATAATATCTTCAGTTACAGTATTTTTTTCTAACACGTCGGAGATATCTTGAACGTTGCTACTTTGAATAAAGTTAGTATATAAAGGTTCGCCTGTAGCGTCCCCTACCATACTACCTAATACTATAGCCACTACATAGCCTATTATAGTAACGAATACGTTAGAAAACTTTCTTTTAGTGTTTAGGATAATAAATATCACTACTAATAGTACTACTACTATATCGTATATTAAGAATAACTGAAATCCACTCATAGTAACTCTCCCACTCAAGATATATAGTCTATCTTGTCTATCTTATCATAAGACCTTAATAACATAGTATTATCTAACTTAATAAAGTCCTTGTATATGTCTAATACGTCGGCGGTAGCTAATAGCTTTCCTGAATAGTCATAGGTTTCTAAAACGTCGTTTTTTAAGATGTATACTTTACTATCTTCGGTATATACCTTTTTAATATTGCTATCTACTAACATTTCTATAGGGGTACTATTATAATCGTTTATTAGTAATAGAGTAGTCTTTCTACGTTCTTCATTTTTGAATAGCATAGCACATTTACCGTTATCTATACTACCCGATATCAACTGATTTTTATACGAAAAAGCCTCTAATTGAGTTCCCGTGCCGTCGTAATAGGCACACTTGGTATCACCTAATAGGAATATTTCATCTTTACTATTGATTTCCACACCCAAACATAGAGTTTCTAAACTTTCGCTTGTCCAATCGCTGTTAGTATCGTCAAAGTGTAGGTACATAACCTTAGAGACTATCTGTCCACCTGAAGCACTTACAGTCACTGCCACACAACCTGTATTATTACTATTAAAGCATAAATCTTCAATTCTGTCAACACACCCACGATAGTATACTTCGTTTCCGTTTTCATCGAATACGTGGAGTTCGCAAGCATACATTTCCGCAACCGTTACTACTGCCACATAGCCTTTATCGTTTATTCTTGCGAATACTATGTTGTTATCCATAGACTTAGTATATACGGTCTTTCGTTTACTCTCCACTTTGAAGTTTTTTCCACCACTCTCATATACTAAGGCTCTTTTACCAGAAGTTTTTAGTATAGAGTTGGAATAGTCATGTTGACGTGTATCTAAAAGTTCACCGTCAGCGGAGTATATGTATATATGAGTATCACTTAACATAATAAGTTCTTTATCCATCTTATCCATTTGATACTCTATATTACTATTAACTTCTATAGGAAAGTTATCCTGAAACAGTGTTCCTGAGTTTACTATAACTTCATCTTTTTTACCGAACAGACTACCCAAACTACCTCTAAATATAATCAGTAGCAGAACTATTACTACCACTACTATTAAAGATACTAATAGTATAAATTTGCGTTTATCGTTACTGTTGATATTAGCATTATCGCTATTATTTCTTATACGTTTAGCCATATATATACCTCCCAACTGATATAGTTAATAGTATACCTTATTTAAGTATAGTCCATGAGGCATAGCAGTACGACCCGCTTTAAGTCTATCCTTAGCGTTTAAAATATCTGGAATGCTATTAGGTAGTATGTAGCCTTCGTTTACGTCTAATAGAGTACCTACTAATATTCTAACCATGTTATATAAAAAGCCATCGCCTTTTACTAATATCTTTAGAGTTTGGTCTTTGTACTCCATGTTAAAATCAAAGATAGTTCTAACGGTGTTATAGTCTAAGTCTTTGCAAGCGGAAAAACTTCTAAAGTCGTGAGTACCTATATAGTGTCTACAAGCCTCTTGCATAAGGTCTAAATGAACGGGTCTTCTGTAATGATACTGTAAATCTTCAGCGAATGGATTTTTACTTTCGCTACAGTGTATTAGATACATATACTCTTTATACTTGCAGTCAAAACGTGAATGAAACTCTTCAGGAACTTCCTCACACTGCAAAAAAGATATATCGTTAGGTAACAGACTATTCATACCTCTAACTAAACCTATAGTCTTGATACTACTATTAGTATGCACATTAAACACATACCCCTTAGCGTGAACTCCTGTATCAGTACGAGAACACCCTACTATAGTAACGGGTTCGTTTAGTACCTTGCTTAGACGTTCTTCTACTACTCCCTGAACCGTTACAGCGTTAGGCTGTATCTGATATCCATGGTAGTTAGTACCTTTATATGCCATAATAACTTTTAAGTTTCTCATTGTGTTAAAGAATTATCCTTTCTACTAAAATACTACTATGTTCACTAATAATACGACTATACTAACGGTCAAGGCTACCCAATCGGTAGGGTGAATATGCAACTGTTTTAATCTGGTACGACCTTCACCGCCATGATAACACCTACATTCCATAGCCAATGCTAACTCTTCCGAACGTCTAAAAGCTGATACTAACAACGGAACTATTACTGGCACTATCGCAGAAGCACGTTCTTTTATAGTACCCGTTTCAAAACTTGCTCCCCTTGACTTTTGAGCCGATACTATCTTATCGGTTTCATCTATAAGTAGCGGAATAAACCTTAAAGCTATAGTCATCATCATGGCTAATTCATGTACTGGAACGTTAAACTTTTTTAATGGAGAAAATAGTCTTTCTATAGCGTCGGTTAGACTTACTGGAGAAGTAGTATACGTTAGTATAGAAGTTCCTACTATCAACATTACTATTCTTACTGCATTGAATATACATTCATGTAGTCCTTCATCTGAAATGCTAAGGAACGCCCAACTCCAAAGGGTCTTATCGCCTTCCACCATAAACAGATTTAGTATAGCAGTCAATACTATTATAGGTAGTATAGGTTTTAGACTTTTCCACATAAGTTTTACGGGAATTTTAGTCATAAACCACACTATCCATGCGAATAGAGTTCCCACTAATAGCCCACCAAAACTATCAGTACAGAACAGTATAGCTATATATATAGCAGTAATTATTATTTTAAATCGAGGGTCTAACCTGTGTATAGCACTATCTTTTGGAAAGTACTGTCCAAGTGTAATATCCTTTAACATACTATAATACCTTTCCTATCTTTATCTAATATAATCTTTGCAAACACTTAAAATAGTAGGTATTAAATCTTGATTTTGTTTACCTACAGATTGTAATACCACTTTAGAAGGTGCTATCTCTTTAGTATTCTTATTGCTATCTGCAAGCAATGTTGCAAGATTATTCAACTGATTTTGGGTTAATTTTTCTTTAAGAGTAGTATTTTTATTCAATGTATCTAATATTAAACTCCTTCTATATAATCTCATTTCTGAAGAATTGGTTACTAAATCTAAAGGTTCATTTTTAACATAATCAAAAATTAAATGTATAGAACATGATTCCAATATAACAGGTATTAAATCTAATTTACTGTTACCTATAATCTTTTTAATACATTCTGTAGCAATCTGCTGAGTATTTTTCTCAGGATTTACCAATACATTAGAAATATGCTTTATTTGTTGTTCAGAAATTTTAGAGGTTATCTTTTGATTATTCAATAATATAGCTTCTATCTTATCTCTAATAGGATTAGTTTCTTTGATTATAGTATTATTCACATTTGAAATATCACTATTTTGAGAAATAATATTTTCAATAGCATTATTTTTTATATTTATTCCATTGATTGCATTATATATGCTATCAAACTTTTTGATATCCACGTTAAACTGTTCTTTTGCGAAGTCTATGGCAGATTGATAGCCATTATCATGACTTATAATGTAAAAGTTAGTAGAACTCTTTTTAGACTTAATCATAGTACCTAAAAATAGCACTAACTGAAAGTCTAAGGCGTTTTTATCCGACTTGTTTAGCTTAAAGTTCTTAAATGAAAAGTTACCTTTAACTATAATATTCATAATATCTATATTGATACTATTAGCATTTTCGCTATAGAATAAGTATACTCTATCGTCTTTGGTTAGTAGGTCAATTCCATTTAAACCAATAGAGTTGACGTTTTCGTAGTCTATTAGAAAAATATTCATATATAACACCTATAATAGTCTATGTTTTAACACTTCAATAGCATTAGATATAGTATAAGCATTTCCCAAGTTATAACCCATAGAGTTTAAAGTCATAAATACTCTTGAAATCTGTGGAACTTGTAAACCTATGCTTACTAACTCTTCCGCTTTAGCAAATACTTTTTTATTCTCATCAAAACAGAACACTCTGCCCTTATTCATAACTAATATTCTGTCGCTGAACTCTGCCATATCTTCCATACTGTGGGATACTATCAATATAGTAGCATTAGTCTTACGGTGATACTCTTTAATCATGGCAAGGATTTGATTTCTGCTTGCAGGGTCTAAACTGGCACAAGGTTCATCTAATATTAACACTTTAGGTTTCATAGCCATAACACCAGCTATAGCAACACGACGTTTCTGTCCACCTGACAGGTCAAAAGGAGACTTCTCTAATAGGTTAGTAATCTGTAGAGTATCAGCTACTTCAAGTATAGCCTCTTTCTGTTCTCTTTCGGAAAGTCCCATGTTTTTAAGACCAAAGGCTATGTCACGTTCTACAGTATCTTCAAATATTTGATATTCAGGATATTGGAATACTAATCCAACCTTAAACCTAACGTCACGAATATTCTTTTTATCTTGCCATACGTCTACACCGTCGAAGTAGACAGTTCCAGAAGTAGGCTTTAACAGTCCGTTAAGATGTTGGATTAGTGTAGACTTACCCGAACCAGTATGTCCAATAACTCCGACTATTTCACCTTGAAAAATTTCTATATTTACATTATCTACTGCAACCTTTTCAAAAGGAGTACCAACGCTATAAGTATAGGTTAAACCTTCAGTTTTAATAATAGGGTTCATGTTTCAACTTCCAATCTATATAGTATAGTGCATGACTAATATTAGTCACATATATTATTACTGTTCGGGTGACAGATACTCCTCTATTTTAGATACTTTTTTGATAACTTGCCTACAAGGTAAGCTAACATTCCAAAAAAGCAAGGCATTCCAAATAGAATAATATCGGATGCTACTATAGAAAAGTATACATATACTATTCCGCCTGCTTTAGATATTACACTATGTACAGTATCTACTAAGTTAATATGTATTAAGGATATCACTAATATTAATACAAAAGATAGCAACGTTCCCAATGAACACTTCATGACACGATTACAAAAACTTTCAAATCCTTTTAACCTGAATATCAATAAAAACTCCAAAAATAGAATAATATAGAATGCAACACTAAACAAGTTCATACTAACATGACTTCTATAGCACATAAACAACCACATTAGAATACACGCTATACTATTCACGATAAAAGAGTACAACGTTGAATGGGTATCTAACTTAGTAGTTATTCTACTTAATATAGTTATTATAGACTTCAATTAAAATACTCCTTTCATAAATAGATATTGCAATATACATAGTATATCTAATATCAGTGTGGGTATTATGACGCTTTTAGTGGTAATCTTTTTGGTTTTTTTAGTATCGGGACTTTCTTTTTGATACTGTTCATCGTATAGTGCGTAGTTTAAAAATAAGTTACTGACAAATGGAAGTATTATTAGAGTATATCCATAAGTAGCCAATTTAAAGTTGGTTCTTTCAGTAATAGCGATACCTCCCCATATCAATGGAACGTTTATTACTGCCATTACTACATTAAGTACTAACCTATCAAGAAATCTTTGTCTATTCATATTAACCACCTATAGTAGTTTAGAGAGTTCTAATACAAGTTCCTGTTCGTTTAGTACGTTAGGATTAATATTCACACCCAAAGAATGCAATCTGTTAGCAACTTCGGTAACTTGTGGAACGTCTAAACCGATTTTTTTAATTAGTGCATAGTTAGAAAATACGTCTTTTGGAGTGCCGTCTAATAGAGGCTTTCCGTCATGCATTACTATTACTCTATCGGATTGCACAGCCTCTTCCATATAGTGAGTGATTAGTATTACCGTAATACCATACTCTTTCTTCAACTTTTTGATAGTTTCCATAACTTCAGCACGTCCTGAAGGGTCAAGCATAGCAGTAGGTTCATCAAGAACGATATACTTAGGACGCATAGCTATAATACCTGCTATAGCTACACGTTGTTTCTGTCCGCCAGATAGTTGACTTGGTGCGTGTAGTCGATAGTCGTACATATTTACGGCTTTTAGACTTTCGTCTACACGTTTACGAATTTCTGTAGGTGGTACGCCTAAGTTTTCAGGAGCAAAAGCTACATCTTCTTCTACTACGGCGGAGACTATTTGGTTATCGGGATTTTGAAATACCATGCCTACACGCTTTCTAACTTCAAGTAGACTATCTTCATTGGAAGTATCTAAACCGTCTATTAGAACTCTACCACTATTAGGAGTTAATATAGCATTTAAAGTTTTAGCTAACGTAGACTTTCCACTTCCATTGTGTCCTAATACTGCTACAAATTCGCCGTCTTTGAAGTTAAGAGTAACTCCTTTTAATATTTCGACTTCTTTAGTATACGAAAAGTGTACGTCTTGAACTTCTATCATAGGCTAAACCCTCTCCCAAATGGCAGTAGAACCACATGGTAGTACTAAGTTAGTACCATGTACTGGTATTCCTATCTCATCATAAGATACCTTACCGCCAAACTTTGGAACTATAACTTCTTGCAATATGTAGGCTATTACAGATGGCGAAAGTCCTGTAGTATAACTATTTACTATAAAGAATAACGGACTATCACTTAGCACGTCTGCACATAACTGAATAAGTTCATATATGCCGTCTTCCAACTTCCATACTTCGCCATTTTTACCCCTACCATATGAAGGTGGGTCCATAACTATAGCGTCGTACTTTCTTTCTCTACGGATTTCACGAGATACAAACTTTTCGCAATCGTCTACTATCCAACGAATAGGCTTGTCCTCTAATTTGGAAAGTTTAGCGTTCTCTCTTGCCCAGTTGACCATACCCTTAGAAGCGTCTACGTGACACACCGAAGCACCTGCTTCAGCACACGATAGAGTAGCTCCACCAGTATATGCGAACATATTCAATACGCTAATCGGTCTGTTAGCTGACTCTATCTTATTAGACATATAGTCCCAGTTTACAGCCTGTTCTGGGAATAAACCCGTATGCTTAAAACCAGTAGGTTTGATTTTAAAGGTTAAGTTTTTGTAGTCCATAGTCCAACTTTCAGGAAGTTTAGAGTTGTAACTCCAAGCACCACCACCCTCACTTGACCTATGATATATTGCGTCCGCCCTATTCCAATCCACCTTATGAGGCGTTTTCCAAATAACCTGTGGGTCTGGACGCACCAAAGTATGACCGTTCCAACTTTCAAACTTATCACCATTAGAGGTATCTAATAGCTTATACTCTATCCAATCTTTTGCTACTCGCATTAATAAAACTCCTTAAATATTAATATATCGGAACACCGAAAAAACGGCGTTCCGATTTAACGGTTACTTATCTATAACCATACTAAATCACGTTTACTATAGACTAACTTTTATAGTTTCGGCGATATCGTTAGCCATAGTGGTAATCTGTTGTAAGTCTTTACCTTCAAGCATTACACGAATTAAAGGTTCTGTACCACTTTCACGGACTAACACTCTACCAGCACCGTTTAGGGTGTCCTCATGTTTGCGAATGCACTCCATAATAGCAGAGTTTTTATCCCAAAGACCCTTTTTATCTAAAGTAATATTTACGTTTACTAATACTTGTGGATAACTTTCCATACAAGAAGCTAATTCAGAAGCCTTTCTACCAGTAAGTTTGATAATCTCTAATAGTTTAGCACCAGATAGTTCACCGTCGCCAGTAGTAGCGTCGTCTAAAAAGATGATGTGTCCACTCTGTTCACCACCGATACTATAACCGTGTTCACGCATATTTTCAAGAACGTATCTATCGCCTACTTTGGTAGTTTCAAAGTTTATACCGTTTTCCTTTGCAAATATAGAAAATCCTATGTTAGTCATAACGGTGACTACTGCGGTATTGCCCTTTAAAAGACCTCTATCTTTATAGGATTTAGAACATATAGCTATAATCTTATCGCCGTCTATAAGATTGCCATTCTCATCTACTGCAAGGCATCTATCTGCGTCGCCGTCAAAAGCAAGACCTACATCACAGTGATTAGATTTTACGTACTCTATTAGACTTTCCATGTGTGTAGAACCACAACTATTATTAATGTTAGTACCGTCTGGAGTATTATGTATTAGATGTACTGTAGCTCCAAGTTTAGTGAATAGTCTTTCAGCAGTTACTGAACTTGAACCGTTAGCACAGTCTAAGGCTACGTTAATGCCTGTTAGGTCTTGTTTGATAGTAGAACATACATACTCTATATAGTCAAGCTGAGAATTTTCATAGTGTAAAACTCTACCAACTTCTGTATTGGATACTAACTTAATCTCTTCAGGATTATCTAATATAAGTCTTTCTATTTCGTTTTCAACTTCATCAGGAAGTTTATAACCAGTACCAGCGAATAGTTTAATACCGTTGTACTCTACACTATTATGAGATGCTGATATCATAACGCCAGCGTCTGCTTTATTCTTTCTAATTAGGTACGCTACGGCAGGTGTAGGAACTACTCCTAATAAGACAGCATCTGCACCTACAGAACATATACCAGATACTAAAGCACACTCTAAAATATCAGAAGATATTCTTGTATCCTTGCCTATATATATAGTAGGTTTATGATTAGTAGTTTTGGTTAGTTCTAAAGCGGCTGCTCTGCCTATTTGCATAGCCAACTCGCAAGTTAATTCAGTGATTGCAATACCTCTTGCACCATCTGTACCGAATAGTCTGCCCATTATAAAAATCTCCTTAAAATAAAATATAATTATATACTATTAAATTGATACTATGATTAGTATCAACTATTAATCTATGGTTAGTTGGGTATCATCATCTTTAGGAATAATTCCTAAATGCTGATATGCTAACTTAGTAGCACACCTACCACGTGGAGTTCTTGAAAGAAATCCTAACTGCATTAGATATGGTTCGCATACGTCTTCAATGGTGATAGCCTCTTCCCCTATGGCAGAAGCTAACGTCTCTAAACCAGCAGGGCCACCATTATATCCTTTAATTAGCATGGTTAATAGACGTTTATCTAAACTATCTAAACCTAAGCTATCTATTTCAAGCCTATCTAAAGACATTTGAGCCACCTCTTTATCTATAGTACCATTGGCTATTACGTCGGCAAAGTCACGAACCCTTTTCAATAGTCTATTAGCAATTCTTGGTGTGCCACGTGAACGTTTAGCTATTTCGTACGCACCGTCGTAATCACATGGAATGTTCAATAGGTTAGCACTCCTACGAATGATATCCGTCAACTGTTCATAGGAGTACAACTCTAACCTTAGTATTACGCCAAACCTATCTCTTAAAGGTGCTGAAAGCTGACCAGCTCGAGTAGTAGCACCTACTAAAGTGAACTTCTTTAAGTCTATTCTAATAGAACGTGCTGAAGGTCCTTTACCTATCACTATATCAAGTACGTTGTCTTCCATGGCAGGATATAGCACTTCTTCTACGGTTCGTGGTAGTCTATGAATTTCGTCTATAAATAGTACGTCGTTATCGCCTAAGTTAGTAAGTAAAGAGGCTAAGTCTCCAGGTTTTTCTATAGCAGGACCAGAAGTAACTCGTAAGTTTACGCCCATTTCGTGAGATATAATTCCTGCAAGAGTAGTCTTACCTAAACCAGGAGGACCATATAGTAGTACATGGTCTAAGGGTTCACCTCTACGTTTAGAGGCTTCCATATATATAGCTAAGTTTTCTTTTACCTTATCTTGACCGATATACTCTTGTAACGTTTTAGGTCTAAGAGTATATTCTAACTCTTTATCGTTACCCTCATGATACTGTGGAGATACTTCTCTATCGTCTTCAAGATATTCTAATTCCATATCAGATTTTTCTATCAACCGATTACGCCCCTTTCGATATACTACATCATATTTTTAAGTACTTCTCTAATAATATCGGAAGTATTCAATTTGCCACTAAGTCTTTTAATGTAAGGCATAACCTCAGATTGAGAGTATCCTAAAGCCATTAAACCTTGAATAGCGTCGTCCATATCGGAATTGCTGACGCTAATATCATTAGTAAAAGCCTCCGAAGTTATAGTAATATCTTCTTTAGCTATCTTATCTTTAAGTTCTAATACTATTCTTTGAGCGGTCTTAGTACCTATGCCTTTAGCTTTAGATATAGCTTTGCTATCGCCTGAAGTGATAGCCAATACCAACTGTTCGGGAGTTAATGCCGAAAGTATAGATATCCCAGCCTTAACACCTACGTTAGAAACTCCTATTAAAAGTTTAAAACAGTTTAGCTCTTCTTTAGTAGCAAAACCGCATAGGTCTATATTGCCTTCTCGTGCGTTGAAGTACGTATATAAAAACTGTTCGGAATTGAGTTCGTTAAGTTTAGCATACGTACCAAGAGTAATCTTGCAAGCATAACCCACACCAGAACACTCTATAACTGCTAAAGACTGTTCTTTTACTATTAACTTTCCTCTTAGACTGTATATCATAATGTTAGAATATTCCTTTCAAAAGAGTATTAGAAAAGTGTCCATGACAGATAGCCACCGCCAAAGCGTCGGCAGTGTCATCTGGCTTAGGAACTGACTTTAACTTTAGTATGCTTTTGGTCATTTCCATAATCTGTTTTTTTTCTGCTTTACCATAACCAGTTAGAGCTTGCTTTATCTGTAACGGAGTATACTCGAATATAGGCACGTTATTCTGTACTAACGATAGCACTATTACGCCCCTCGCTTGAGCCACGTCTATGCCCGTCTTGACGTTGTTAGTAAAGTATAACCTTTCTATAGCAACGCATTCAGGCTGATACGTATCTATTATACTAACCATATCGTTATATATTACGTTAAGTCTGTTACAGAACGGCATATCGGCAGAAGTAGTAATAGCTCCATAGCCTATGGGTTTAAACTGATAGCCATTATGTTCTACTATACCGTAACCCACTATAGCATAGCCTGGGTCGATACCTAAAATCTTCATAATGCCGTGCAACTCCTTTAAACTTTTTAAAGATAGTCTATACTATCACATTCTATTATTATACCATACTATTGTAGACTTTTCAAGATTTTTTTAATCTATCCAAACGCCAAGATTAAAATTCACATTAACGGAATATTAAATATTGGTTAAACTTACTAATATATGTGATTATGTGCCTTACCTATGCTTGACAACCTAAACATAGTATGATATACTACCAAATATACACTAAATATGCTACTCAAAATGAATATTTTTTGAAAGGAGAATATATTATCTTGTACGATAATATTAACGTATTATGATATCTTTAGGTGGTCTGTTAATGGCTTTAGCGGATAGTGTTCCTGGTGTTTCGGGAGGCACTATTGCGTTCTTAATGGGATTTTATGATGACTTTATAGGTTCTTTAAACGGAATAATATTCGGCAAAAAACCCGAAAAGATAAAGTCTTTAAAGTTCTTAGTAAGATTGGGCATAGGTTGGATTATAGGCTTTATTTCGGCAGTATTGATATTAAATCAAGTATTTGAGAGCCATATATACAACATAAGTTCGTTATTTTTGGGATTTATAATCTTTTCTATACCTATAATACTCATAGAAGAAAGAGATGTATTTAAACAAGTAAACGTTAAAAGTATTCTATCCTGTATAGTGGGAATAGCTATAGTAATATTAATTACTATATTGAACTCTTCTACTACCGGTGACGATACTTTAAGTTTAAATGTAGGTACACTACTATATATCCTAATCGCTGGAATGGTAGCTATTTCGGCTATGGTGTTACCTGGTATATCAGGTTCTACACTACTACTTATATTCGGTCTGTACATACCTATTATGAACTACATCTATGAATTTTTACACCTAAACTTTGAAGGCGTACCTTATTTAATGGCTTTCGGAATAGGCGTTCTATTAGGAATAGCCTTAGTAATTAAAGGTGTTAAGTACTGCTTAGAACACTTTAGACCTCAAACTATGTATTGCATTCTTGGTTTAATGATAGGTTCGTTATACGCTATAGTTAAGGGTCCCGAAACTTTAGATACTCCTCAACCTGCCATGAGTATTAATACTTTTAGTATACTATTCTTTATAATAGGTGGTGTGGTAATATTTGGACTACAACTTCTTAAAAAGTATATGTCCAGTAGGTTGGTTAAGGCTAATACTCAAGACGCAAAATAACACTATCAATATACACATACCTTATTATTTAGAGTGTTAATAGTTATTAGCACTCTAATATTATATCTAAAAGATACTATGTCACATATAGTATATATCTAATATATGATATATCTATAAAATACTAAGCGTGGTTGACTTTTTATTAAATATATGGTATAATAGTATTAAAGAACGCATTTGAAATACACAAATACGTGCTTTAATATACTTTTGAGGTGATGTTTAACTATGTATAATATTAACGACTATGTGGTATATCAATACTGGGTATGCAAGATAACCGACATTACCAAGTTAGATTACAGTGATATGGGCTTCGATAAGGATAATACTTACTATATTATGAACTCTCTATTTGAAAAAGAAACTTTTTACATTCCTACTCAAAACCAAGCCTCTATTAGAAAACCTTTAACCAAACAACAGGCTATAGAACTTATAGACTTAATGCCTAATATAACCCCTATATCTAAGGCTATAGATGAAGAGTACAGAAACGAAATTCACCACTACAACTGCTACTCTTACTCTAAGATTCTTAAAACAGTACATCAAAAAAGTGAGGCTCTTAACAAGATAGGTAAAAGACTATCCATAGTAGATAGCAAGTATCAGCATATGGCTGAAAAGTATCTATTTGATGAACTATCCTTTGCACTAAACATAGAACCTAAAATGGTCGATAACTACATCAAACGACGCATAAGTGTTAATAACTAAAAATAAGCTACTCTTATTATAAGAGTAGCTATTACTTTTTAGTGCTTATTCTTATTCACTATCCAATAGTAGAACGGTATGGTAGCTAACCATGTACATGAAAGACCGTCAAAACCTAAAAACATAGATAACAACATCAACATAAACGCTAATAGTGGATATCCAAAGATATTAGGATTTCTTTTATGTACCGCCCCTACAAACGTATAGTACAAAGGAATACTTACCGCCCAAAAACCTGCTAAGTAACCACCATTCCAAAATATATCGGCACATAGTATCATCATAACTATGGCTATGGCATAATAAGGAAAAGTATATAATCCCTTATAGCTTATATGGAACTTCTTCATAAACTGTTCAAACTTTAGTATAAAGCCATTACTGGTATATGGTGGAACACCTCCGAACCCACCGAAACGCTTTTTTTTCTTCTTTTTCTTATTAGTACTACTACTATCGGGAATAGGTTGTATATAGTTTTCAGCTTGATAGTTTGGAATGCTATCTACTTTAGTACTGCCATAGTTGGAGGCATCGAAAGAAGACTGATTAGCACTATTAGGGGTATCGTCTATGCCTTCTGCATATCTACTATTATATAGTTCTTCAGATAAGCTATCTTTGGGATACACCACTTTTTTATACTGTGGCTGAGGTGGTACTTCTTGAGTATCCTCTGGTTTAGATAGGTTTACTTTAGACTTAATATCTTGATACTCTTCACTTCTCATAGTTTTAACGTCTATATCCAGTAGTTCGTCTAATGATATTCTATATAGGTTAGCCAAAGTTATTAAATTATCGGTATCTGGTGAAGCCTCGGCACGTTCCCATTTGGAAACGGCTTGTCTGCTAATGCCCAACTTTTCAGCTAATTCCTCTTGTGAAAGATTGTTTTGTTTGCGTAGTCTTAATAGTTTATTAGCAGTCTCTAAGTTCATAATATATCTACAATCCTTTCTAATTGGTATTTTTAAGTATATATTTACTGCCTTTAAGGTGTTGTATTTACTAATATATATAATAACAGAAGTCTTAAAAGTTTTCAACCTATTTTAATTTACATAGCGTCGCATATACCTAACGTTGCATAGGAAACCACTGGTTGCATACACGCATCTATGTGAATAGATAAAAAAAGGAATGGCAAATATACCATTCCTTAGTAGTATAATCTTTATAGTCTGCCATGTTTTTTAAGGTTTTCTTCTTTAAGTACTCTACCATCACGTAGTAAAGATATCATCTTTTCACGGTCGCTGTCTGCTAAAGCCTTTTGATACTCCTTTAGATTATCTATTAAAGTAGTGACTTCGTTCAATAGACACTCCCTATTATCAAAGAATAGGTCTGTCCACATATATTCGTTCACGGTGGCTACTCTGGTCATATCCTGAAAACTACCACCACTAAAACCAAGTTCTATTTCCATAGTTGGACTTTTAACGTACGCATTAGATACCACGTGTGCTAACTGTGAAGTATAAGCTATAATCTTATCATGGTCGAAAGGTGTAGCGTGGATTATTCTACCAAATCCCATCTCTTTAGCAAGTACTACTACTTCCATTAACTTTTCCTTGTTAGTATCTTCTAAAGGAGTTACTATAAAGTTAGCGTTTAAGAATAGGTCTGCATCGGAGTTATCAAAACCTGCACGTTCTTTTCCTGCCATAGGGTGAGTACCTACATAGTTCACACCCGCAGACTTTAATATACTATTAGTATCTACAGCGTGTTGACCTTTAATACCACACACGTCAGCAACTATAGAACCTTTTTTGAACTTATTAGCATTTAGTTGCATAAAACTAAAAGCGTTATCTGGTGGAGTGCATACTATAGTCATATCTGCAACGGATAGGTCGTCTGTTATTTGGTCTATAGCGTAGCAGTTTAAAGCCTTGTTTAGAGTTTCTTTGTTTCTACCGTATCCATAGACTTGATTATTAGTATACTTTTTTATAGCCTTACAGATAGAGCCACCTATTAAGCCCAATCCTATTACTGTTATTTTCATTATATATTCCTCCAAATATTATATAAGTATTGCAAATACCATTATATCACACTATCACAATTACTTCAAGAAAAAACTACATTAAGTTAATCGTTAAAATATTATGGTGCATTTGCACAAAATATCGTTTCCAAATCCTTGATAAATATTAAAAAGTATGATATAATAGTCTTATGTACTTCAATAATATCGTTTTAGGGAGGATTTAAGATGGATAATGTTTTAGTTACTGGTGCGTGCAGTCGCATTGGGGACTCGGTGTGTTCGGGATTATTGAAGAAAGGCTACCACGTTACAGCCTTTGATGAAAAACTTAGCGACTACAACAAAGACAAAGAACATTTTACTTTTGTAGCATATGGCGAAAGCATAAAGGGTACGTTAGCCTACCTATTTGAAAACTATAAGTTCCATGCAGTAGTACACTTAGCTTGTACGGCTGATAATGACATGGGTCCAATATTTACTGATAAAGAAGCTAAAATTAGTCAGGAATTTGACAGAAGTCTGTATCGTATGGCAGTTGAAACAGAAGTTGCTCAGTTTATACTAATTAGTACTACTCAAGTATACATGAAGGTGAAAACTCGTGAGCCTCTACGTGAAATAGATGCCGATATTAAACCTATTACCAACTACGCTAAGATGAAGTATGAATCGGAAAAAGTCTTAGCTAACGAATCTAAAAGAAGTAAGACTATGGTAGTTGCTATAGCAAGAGTACCTCAAGTGTACTCTTTAAAGTTTTATGATAACTTAGTTTCTAAAATTAAAGACCCTAAAGACGGTTCTAATTTTATATATCGATTAGGTGACTATGGATTTCACTTCTGTTGTATACACAACTTATCAGACTTTATTCTATGCTACTTAAAGCAAGCCGAAGATACTTCTTATTCGGGAGTGTACAACGTGTGCGATATGCTATTAACCAGTACTTCCGAAATTATCAAGTTTATGAAGTCTAATAACTATCGTTTAGGTCCAGTATTACAACGTAGCGAACCTAAAGAAAATAACGCTTTAAAGTTCATAAAGTCTAAAATAATCAGTTCGGAAGAAAAGACTAACTACCGATACTTAGACTATGATACTATTCTTAACAATACTATGTACGACAACAGAAAGGCTAACAAAATATGTCCATTCCGTTGGAACATATCTAATACTAAATAATAATACTCTGAAAGGATAAACCCTACCTATGAATACTATTAAAAAGACTATATCTATAGTTTCTATATTGGCTCTTATGAGTTCTCTATGTGCTTGTAGCTCATCTTCCGCTAACGTAAACGATAAGGACTTAGACGACGCTACCAAAGAAGAAATCGCTCAAATCGTTTCGGCAGACGAAAAACTAACTGGCGAACTTGAAAATAAGACTATTAAATGGCTCAATAGCTGGGATATAAACCCAGACTCCACTGGTAAAAACGTCCCTATAGAACTTCAAGTATTTAAAGAACGCTATGGTGGTGAAGTGGAATCTAAAATAGTAGCGTTTTCACAACGTTTCGACGCTTTAGCTAACGCTATAAACGGTGATGAAGGTATAGACTTCTTCGGTGCGAGCGACTTCGACGCATTTCCTAAAGGCGTAGTAAAAAATATGTTCGTGCCAGCAGACGACTACATCGACTACAACTCCGAACTCTGGGCAGACGTAAAAGATACTAACGACAAACTAATGTGGAACGGCAAACACTATATTATCTGTCAACAGGTTACGGGCGATAGTTGTGTAATAATCTACAATAAAGATACTATAGAAGAAAACAATCTTGAAGACCCTTACGAACTATACGTAAACGGTCAATGGGATTGGAATAAGTTTGAAGAGATGCTACTATCCTATGTAGATGAAGATGAGGATATGTACGGTCTTGACGGTTGGTACTTTGAATCGGCTATCTCTAAAACTACAGGTGTAGCCTATGTAGGTCTACAAGACGGCAAATTGGTAAACAATCTTAAAGATACTAATCTTGAAAGAGTTCAAAACTATATGCAAGACCTCTACAACAAAGGACTATTCCTAAATAAAGAAGACTTTGGCTATAGTGAACAGGTAAACTTTATGGGTGAAGGTAAAGAACTTTTCTATCCTTGCGGACTATGGGCTTTATACAAAGAGGCTTCCCAATGGCAGACTACGTTCGGACAGAACGTAATGTTCGTTCCTATGCCTAAAGACCCTGAAAGTGATGAGTACTATCTACCTGCTGGTTTAGACGGCTATCTATTAGTACGTGGAGGACACAACCCAGAAGGTGTAATCAAATTTACTGAATGTAAGCGTGCTACTCTACTAAACGAAAAAACTCGTGAAATCGCTAACGAACAGTTATACACCGATTACGGTTGGACTGAAGAAATGTACAATATGAAGTTCGAACTTGACGAAATTACTGCTAAAAATCCAGTATTCGATTTCTATACTGGCGTAAGTACCGACCTAACTAACATAATAGATAGTGGTACTACTGGTATTAGAGTATCTACTACTGGTCAAGGTACTTGGGCTCAAGTAGTAGAGGCTAACTATAGTGCGGTAGACACTCTTATTAATGAAGTTAATAACTCAGCAGACGGCTCTACTGAAGAAGAATAATCTTCAAGAAAGGTGATGCTATATCAATAACTACGGAACTATACATCTAATGTGTGGAAAAATCTGTTCTGGTAAGACTACCTTTGCTGAACAGCTTCGAAAAGATATCAACGGCGTAATACTATCTTGTGATGAAATTATGCTATCACTATTTGACGAAAACCTTGGAGAACGTCACCCAATAGTAGAACGCAACTGTAAAGACTATCTATACACTATAGCTATTAGAATTGCTATGTGCAATACTAACGTTATATTAGACTGCGGTTTTTGGACTGAATTAGAACGCAGTACTATTAAAAGACTATTCAACAGTAAGGGTATTAACACTAAACTACACTATATCAGTGTAGACGAAAGTACTCAAAAAGAACGCATTCTATTACGCAATACACAAAAAGATTGCAACACTTACACCATAACCAAAGATATATTAACCAAATGCAACAGTATGTTTGAACCTCCTAAAGACTACGAACTACTATGATACTAAATTTTTCTTATAAAACGTATTGATTTTTAACGTCGATTAGTGTATAATATACTCATACGCATTTTGCGAATAAATTCATCTATTTAGGAGGAAATTAAAATGTTAGTTTCAGCTAAGGAAATGCTTAATAAGGCTATGGTTGGTCATTATGCTGTAGGTCAATTCAACATTAACAACCTTGAATGGACTAAGGCTATTCTTCTTACTGCACAAGAAAACAATTCACCAGTAATTCTTGGTGTATCTGAAGGTGCTGGTAAGTATATGTGTGGTTACAAGACTGTTGTAGGTATGGTAAACGGTATGTTAGAAGAACTTAACATAACTGTTCCTGTAGCTTTACACTTAGACCACGGTACTTTTGAAGGTGCTAAGAAGTGTATCAACGCTGGTTTCTCTTCTATCATGTTTGATGGTTCTCACTATCCAATCGAAGAAAACATTGCTAAGACTAAGGCTCTTGTAAACGCTTGCGATATTCTTGGTATATCTCTTGAAGCAGAAGTTGGTTCTATAGGTGGCGAAGAAGACGGCGTTATAGGTATGGGCGAATGTGCTGACCCTAAGGAATGTAAGATGATAGCTGATTTAGGCGTTACTATGTTAGCTGCTGGTATTGGTAACATTCACGGTAAGTACCCTGAAAACTGGGCTGGCTTAAGTTTTGAAACTCTTGAAGCTGTTAAGAAGACTGTTGGCGATATTCCACTTGTACTTCACGGTGGTACTGGTATCCCTGCAGATATGATTAAAAAGGCTATCTCCTTAGGCGTTTCTAAGATTAACGTTAATACTGAGTGTCAACTATACTTCCAAGAAGCTACAAGAAAGTACATCGAAGAAGGTAAGGACCTACAAGGTAAGGGCTTTGACCCAAGAAAACTTCTTGCTCCTGGTTTTGAAGGCATTAAGACTATCGTTAAGGAAAAAATGGAACTATTCGGTTCTATCGACAAGGCTTAATATTAGTTGTAAATACTTATATATATCGGGTATGGTATTCATACCCGATTTTTTTAATACATCTATGTGGTAAATTTAACAAAAAAACAGAATATTACTATCCATATTTTAAACTATTAGTTTATTGACTTTTTTAACCATGCATGATATAATTATACTTGTTAGTTAATTATTAGCTAAATATACTATATTTGAAAGGATTTTTGACATTATGAATTACAAGAAAATAGTATCTCTTATTATGGCACTTGCTATAAGCGTTCCTGCTACTACTGTAGCTATTAGTAATAGTTCAGCTATAGTATCTACATACGCTGATACCACACAAGGTGACTACACTTTTAGCATTAAAACTCCTTATGGAGAAGACCCTTACATTGCTATTACCAAGTATTCTGGTAAAGAAGACAACGTAGTAATCCCAAGCACTATTACTACAGAAGACGGAACAGTATATCCTGTTGTTACTATAGAAAATGGGGTTTTTTATAACAATACCTCTATTAAGAGTGTTACTATACCTAAGTCTATTACAAAGATTGGAAATTCTGTATTCTGTGGTTGTGGCAGTTTAGCAAGCGTATCTTTTGAAGATGGTATTGACCTAACTTCTATAGGTAGCTCATCATTTAAAGACTGTACAAGTTTAACAGAAATTTCCTTACCTGAAGGCATTACTTCTCTAAGTGAGTCTATCTTTGATGGTTGTACCGCTCTTAGTAGTATAACCGTACCTGATAGCGTAACCGAAATAAAAGGTAGTGCATTTTCAGGTTGTACCAGCCTATCACAAGTAGAACTATCTAAAAATCTAACTAAAATGGACTATGCAGTATTTTCAGGTTGTAAGAGCCTAAAGACTATTACACTACCAAGTACTCTAACTACTATCAACTATAAGGTATTTAGTGGATGTACTAAGTTAAGTTCTATTACTATTCCTAAGAGTGTAACCTCTATTGGCTATAACGTATTTGACAAATGCACCAAACTTACAGAAGTAACCTTTGAAGACGGTATTAATACTACTATAGGTGAAACTCCATTTAACGGATGTACCAGTCTAACTACCGTAAATATGCCAGATAGTATGGAAACTTTAGGCAAGGGTATGTTTAAAGAATGTATCGCCATAGTAGACGTAAAACTACCAACTTCTATTACCGAAATACCAGACGACACATTCAACGGTTGTACTGCTTTACAAAAAGTTGATATTCCAGACGACGTTACTACCATTGGTGAATATGCATTCTATAACTGCACAAGTCTAACTACTGCTACACTTCCAAAGTCTTTAACCACTATAAAATACAAGGCATTTATGAACTCTAAACTAAATAGTGTCGTTATTCCAGAAAAGACCAAAGTCATAGGAAGTGTTGCTTTTGCTAACTGCAAGAGTTTAACTTCTGTAACACTTCCAGAGGGATTAACTACTATTGATGATTGTTGCTTTGCAAACTGTACAAGCCTATCTTATATTAAAGTTCCTGAAAGCGTAGTAACTTTAGGTAAATACTGTATAGGATATACTGGTAGTATCAGTACTTTCTTTGGTGTTGACCTCAATTCAGCTGAGGTTCAAGAGGGATTTTCTATAATAAGTACTGAAGACAGCGACGCTAAAACGTATGCCGAAAATGCTGGTATAAACTTTATAGATGCGTCTTCTGGTGAACTTCCTACTACTACCGTAACTACAGTAACTACCGAAACTACTACTGATGATACTAACACTACCACTACAGAAGAACCTACTGTTACTACTACTCCTACAGAAACTTCTGACGGTGAACAGACTACTACTACTGGTTCTCAAAGCGGTGTATACGGCGACGTAAACGGCGACGGTAAGGTTTCTACTTCGGACTTAGTAATAGTAAAGAAGTTACTATTAGGTTTAATTTAGTCTAATATAGTACTTAACTTTTAATAACATAGATTGAGTATAGATAGTATTTCTATACTCAATTTTTTTGCGTCCGTTATGATGTGCAGAATTACCAATTCTACCATGGAAATCTTTAACTATACGCTTGAGTATTTGTGCAATATTCACAATTTTTTAAAGTGTTAGGCACGTATTTCAGGATAGTATTGACACTATCCCGAAAATATGGTATTATATAACTGGAATATTACTCTTAAAATATCAAGGAAAGGAATATACTTATGAATGCTAAAAAAATTATCTCTTATGCTATGGCACTTATGTTAAGTGTTCCTATGGTTACTACTGGAATTATCAGTAACGACTATTCTATGATATCTACATACGCAAGTGAAGTAGATAACGACTTTGAATTTTCATACGATGCAAGCTTAAACGCTACTATCAATAAATATTTGGGTAGCGACGTAGACGTTGAAATCCCTTCTACTGTAACCAATTCTAAAGGTGAAGTATGCACGGTTACAGAAATAATTGGCAGTCTATTTGAAGATAAGGTCAAGTTACAGTCTGTTACTCTACCAGAAACTCTAACCTCTATATCTTATGGAGCGTTTAAAGGTTGTACTTCCTTACAGTCTGTTACTATTAAAGAAGGTTCTGTATTAAAGACTATTAGCAACTATGCTTTTAATGGATGTACCAGTCTAACCAGTATAGACTTGCCTAATAGCTTACAAGATATAGGCCCTCGTGCATTCTATGGTTGTACGTCATTAGAAGAAGTTACTCTACCTAATAGTTTAACCAGTATATCACAAGAGGCTTTCTATGGAAGCGGTCTAACCTCTATATTCATACCAGATAGCGTAGAAACTTTAGACTCTAACGCCTTTACCGACTGCACCTCTTTGAAAACGGTAACTATTGAAGACGGTTCTAAGGTAAGGTTCTTAACTGGAGTATTTAAAGGTTGTACCTCTTTAACTACTGTGGACTTAGGTACTACTATCGAGGATTTAAGCACTGAACTATTCGCAGGTTGTACCTCTTTAACTACTATAGATATTCCTAAATATATAGAAATTATCTATGATAGTGCTTTTAAAGACTGCACCGCCTTGAAGACTGTGAACTTTTCCGATAGCGTAACAGAAATTTGGCAGTCCGCATTTATGAACTGCACCTCTTTAACAGACGTTACACTTCCTCCTAATATTAAAAAGATAAGCTACTTCGCTTTCGCTAACTGTGATAGCCTTAAACACATAGACATTCCAACTACTACCGATAGTATATTTATCCGTGAAGGTGCTTTTGCTGGTTGTAACTCTATGTACTATATAGTCATTCCACAAGATAGTCCTACTATCGAAACGTACGCTCTTGGCTATGACTACTCTAAGATTGAAGACGACGAACTTATAGACCCTACTCCTATAAAACCTTTCACTATAGTGGGTGTAGTAGATAGTTCAGCTAATACCTACGCTACCGATAACGATATCTCTTTTATAGACGTATCGTTAAACGTACTACCCGACCCACCAACAGATACTCCTACTAAAGAAAACAACTTTGTAAACGGTGTATATGGTGACGTAAACGGCGACGGAAAAGCCTCTACGGCTGACCTTTTAATACTAAAAAAGTTGCTATTAGGTTTAATTTAGTCTAATATCGTATTGACTTTTCAAGTAGAGTATGCTATACTTAAACTATTGATAAGTTACACTCTACTTGAAAGGACGTTTTATATATGAACTTTAAAAGACTACTAATAAGTATACTATCTTTAACTACCGTAGCCTCTATGGTTGCACCTACTATTATAGAAACTTCTTATAGTCATTCAGTATATGCTGAAACTTCAGTCAGTGACTTTGAATACGTTACTAATACTACTCAAGGATATGTAGTAATAACTGGTTATACTGGTAGCAATGAAGATATAGTCGTACCTGAAACTATAGACGGTTATCCTGTAACTACTATAGGAAATAACGCATTTTATAATGTAGCATATTCCATAAGGACTTCTATTAAAAGTATCAAGTTACCTAATACCATTACTTCTATTGGAGAGAAAGCCTTTTGGACGTGTTTCAATTTAACCAGCATAAACATACCTGACGGTGTTACTTCTATTGGTAGCAATGCCTTTGCAAACTGTTCAAGTTTAACCAGTATAACTATACCCGATAGTGTTACTTCTATTGGTAGTAGTGCCTTTGACTATTGTAAAAGTTTAACAAGTATAGTTATACCAAAAAACATAAAAACTATTGATGGTTTTACCTTTTCAAATTGTGAATCATTAACCAGTGTAACTATACCCGATAGTGTTACTACTATTGATTGGAATGCTTTTCGGAAATGTTCATCATTAAAAGAAGTTACCATACCAAGTAGTATTACTTCCATTGGATATCAGGCATTTAAAGACTGTACTAACTTAGAAACTGTAACTATAAAGTCAAAAAACACTAAGATTAATGATACTGCTTTTGACGGTTGCTACATAGTAAACATAGTATACGACTATGATGACGATACCACTACTACCACAATACAAACAGATAATAGCTATACTTATGGTACTACCACCACATCATCAGACTTCACTTACTCTGGCACTGCTACTTCTTATACTACTGGTGTAGCTTCCAATAACAACTTTGTGAACGGCGTATACTGTGATATCAACGGCGACGGAAAAGTATCTACGGCTGACTTGATACTTATCAAAAAAGAACTATTAGGACTATAGAGTTAAACTACACTAACTATTATAGTACACTGTTATCGACAGCAAGGCATATTTGCTGTCGATATTTGGTTATAATATCATATTGACAAACCATTATAAGTATGATACCATAGTCTTACATTAATATAAAGGAGTGCATTCTATATGAATAGACTATTAAAAAATATGATGACTATAACACTTAGTCTTTCTATACTAAGTGTAGGTAGTAGTCTTAACGTATCTGCTGATACTGTAAACTATGTAGCTTTTGGTGATAGCATATCCTATGGTTATGGATTAGAAAATCCTGATACCGAAAACTACGTAAACATACTTGCAAACCATTTAAACGCTAACGCAGACAACTATTCTATTAACGGAATTACTTCCGCAGAACTTATTACTATGTTAGATACTGGCGAATATGACGACCAAATAACTAACGCAGACGTTATAACTATCAGCATAGGTTCTAACGATATACTACAACCTTTTATGCAAATAGTAGCCGATACTATAGGTGTAGAATATTCCGAAAATATTAGTCAAGACCTTTTAACATGGTATCAAAACGCTGATATGGTAGAACTATTAACCGCTATAAACAACTTAAATACTGTACTACCTAACAATCAAACCATATTAGACGCTTGCAATAACTTCGCTCAAAACAACTTCCCTACTATAATTAGCGATATAAAACAGTTAAATCCTGACTGCGAAATATTAGTAGATAACATATACAATCCATACTATGGTTGTAACCTCAGTGGTGCTTTAGACTTAGGTACTATCTCCGATGCATACGTTCAACAGATTAACTTAGCATTCGATACCAGCTCTACAGAGTATACGGTAGTCAACCTATACGATACCTTCAACACTACTGGACTAACCAACGTAGACGTTACTAATCTAAACTTAGACCCACACCCTAACAAGGTAGGTCATTCAGCTATAGCTTCTCAGTGTATAAGTCTTTGCAAGACCAAACCAGAAGATAATAACGGTAAAACAGACGTTCCAGGGGACGTAAACCAAGACGGTAAAGTATCTACTGCGGACTTAATAGCACTTAAAAAGTACCTATTAGCTGAAGTGGACGTTACCGATGCCGACCTTGTACACTATGACGTAAATCAAGACGGTAAGGTATCTACCTCAGACTTAATTCAACTAAAGAAGAAGCTATTAGGTGTATAGTTACATAGTCTAAAAAAAGATGTTATATTAAGGACTGTCTATTAAGATAGTCCTTTTTTTGGTACATAGTCGCCTTGATTTTTACTCTAACTTATGATAACATTAGTACATACGATACACACCAAACGTTACTAAAAGGAGGACTTTTTTAGTATGCCAGAATATGACCTTAAACTCATACTAACCACTCTAAAAGAGGCTACTATTAAACCGAAAATCAGACTTACTACTCTAAGAGTAGAATGTTCTCAGTTTGATAGTAAAATAGGCGGAACGCCTTACATTCCTAAAGACTTTGAATATCCTTATAGTGTTACTAATCCTGAAGTACCTTTAAGGCTGTTGGCTCAAATAAACTTTGAACAGATGCCTAAGTTAGAGGATTTTCCTACTACTGGAATATTACAAGTGTTCATAAACGACTGTGAAGACAGTATGTACGGTTGCGACCTATACAGCGACTCTACTGAACCACTAAACTATAGGATTATCTATCATAAGACTATAGACTACAACGCTAACTATTTAGATACCATTCCAGAAATACCTGAATGTGATAGTTGGTCTTTCGTTGCTCCTATATGTTGCAAACTGATACCTAACTTAGAATATCAAGGTATCACTATTGAAAATGAAGGGTTTGATACTAAGTTAAAAGAGGTTCTAAAAAGACTATATCCAAATAGTACCGAACAAGAAGTTGAAGACTTTATAGACGATTACGACACACTCTCTGACGGCTACGAACAGTACATCTACACCCCAGAAACTCCTATTGGTGGTCACGCTATAGGTGGATATCCTTACAATATACAAGGTGACCCACGTAGTGAAGAAAGATTTGAAGAATACTCTACACTACTACTACAGTTGGACACCGACGACGATGCAGATATGATGTTCGGTGACTGTGGAGTAGCTAACTTCTTTATCAAACCACAAGACCTTAAAGACTTGAACTTCAACGACGTACTATACTCTTGGGACTGTTATTAATACGTATGAAAATATTTCCATGTTTAAAGTCCTTCCGTTTAGATAATACTATTAGTGTTCCACTTAGGAACACAATATATTATTTGAAAGGACTGCTATTACTATACTATATCCCACGTTATATGGTATTATAATAGTAGCGGGTGTATAATCATGGATTGTGGTTGTAAAAAGAAAAATTCAAGTATTATGTGTACAGTAGAACAGTGCAAGCATAACTGCGTAAACGAACACTACTGCTCTTTAGACGCTATTAGAGTAGGTACTCACGAAAATAACCCTACAGTTCCAGAGTGTACCGATTGCAACTCTTTTGAACTAAGATAGTATACTAACTATCTTTTTAAACTATAGTAGGTGTCTGCATATACTATGTGGACACCTACGTTAGTATTTGGTAATAGTATCCAAAATATTTGGAACAAATTAGGCATATTCTAAAATTTTAAAAAAATCTATTGCCATATCTAAAGAAATAGTATATAATATTAATATCCAAGTTACGTTATTAGATTTATTATGTGGAAAGGAGATACCGTTCATTTAGACGGTTATGTAAATAGTTATGGACGAAAAAACAAGAAGTTTTAAACTTAACGAAAACCCTGAAAAAATAGTAAAAGAAAACCTTCACAAGGTATACGACGCTTTAGTTGAAAAAGGATACGACCCTATAAACCAAATAGTGGGCTATATCCTATCAGAAGACCCAACCTATATTACTACATATAATAATGCTCGTGGATTGGTTAGACACATAGACAGAGACCAACTACTACAGTACATGGTAAAATCATACTTAGAAAGATAGTCCTTGAATATTATATCCTACAATGTGTATACTACTACTATACTATTACAGTATAATATATACTAAGGAGGATATATATCTTGAAGTTTTTAAGTGTGCTACTTAGTGTACCCGTAATGGCTACACTAATACTATCACCTTTTACTATTAATGCTTACGATATAACCCCTCATGGCTACGGACAAGGCACTATAGTAGATAGCTATAACGTTCCTACAGGTGCTAAAGAGTTTAACTCTAACTACGCCGAATATGGTGCGTACGCTCTTACTAACGTTCCGAAACAGATAGTATTGACTTTCGACCAAGGCTATGAAAACGGCTATACTTCTAAAATATTAGATACTTTAAAAGAAAAGAACGTTAAAGCTATATTCTTTGTTACTGGTGACTACGCTAAAAAGGAACATCAACTGGTACAACGTATGATAGATGAAGGTCACTGTATAGGTAACCACGGCATGACCCATGCTAAACTACCTACGCTTAATCAGGCAGAAATAGAGACTGAAATTATGTCACTACATCAGTACGTATTAGAAGAGTACGGCTATACTATGCAGTACTTTAGACCACCTTGTGGTGAGTTCTCGGAAGAGAGTTTGGCAGTCACTAAACAGTTAGGCTACCAGACTATATTCTGGAGTTTTGCATACGTAGACTGGAACGTAGATAGTCAACCTGATAGTGCCACCGCTATGGATAAGATACTGTCTTCAGCACACGACGGTGCTATATACTTGCTCCATTCCGTATCACAGACCAATGCGAACATCTTAGGAGACGTTATAGACGCTCTTAAAGAGCAAGGCTATACTCTGTAATCTTAAGCTCCATGGTGTCTATACTATGGAGCTTTATACTTATACATCTCATAGGTGTGTAGATATTAAACAATATACACTATATTTTTAGTGTACGGTGTGTATCTTTGGTTAATATCAACAAACTTTTAAAAAACACTTGCTTTTTATGATATTTTAATGTACTATAATATTTGCTGAAGTTACATAACATCGTGATAAAGGGGAATATAGTATGTTTAATTTTAAAGAACGTTATAACATTGACGACTTAGTAGAGATAGTCTCTATACTACGAAGCGAAAATGGTTGCCCTTGGGATAAGGTTCAAACTCATGAAAGCATCCGCAAGGACTTTATAGAAGAAGTCTACGAGGTTATAGAAGCTATAGACCTTAAAGACAGTAACCTATTAAAAGAAGAACTTGGAGACGTTCTATTAAATACCGTGTTCCACGCTCAAATAGAGACCGAAAACGGTAACTTTAACTTTGATGACGTATGCAACGACATATGCCAAAAGATGATTATTAGACATCCTCATGTATTCGGTACGGTACAAGCCGATACGACCGAAAAGGTTCTTAACAATTGGGATAACATAAAAATGGCTACTAAAGGTCAAACTACTTATACCGAAACTCTTCAAAGTGTAGCTAAGTCGCTACCGGCTTTAATGCGTGCTGAAAAGGTTGGTAAACGTGCCAGTAAGTCGGGCATGGACTTTGCTAACGTTCAAGACGCTTTAGACAGTGTACGTTCCGAACTACAAGAACTTACTCAGGCTATAGAACACAACGACAGCGAAAATATATACGAAGAATTTGGTGACCTACTACTATCTTGTACTAATCTTGCACGAAAGCTAAGCATAGACTCCGAACGTGCACTATTCGACGCTACCGACAAGTTTATAGGTAGGTTTAAGACTACAGAGGATTTAACAAGGTCAGACGGGATAGATATCAAATCCCTTGACATACATCAGCTTGATGCCTATTGGCAAAAGGCAAAAACTATAAAATATCAGGAGGATACTAAGAATGACTAAATCTGAACTAATTAAAAAGATTAAGGAAAATGGCGAATACACAAGCGTTAAGGACGCAGAAAAGGCTTTAACTACTGTAATCGATACTATTACAGAAGTACTATCCAGTGGCGAAAAGGTTCAACTTATCGGCTTTGGTACTTTTGAAGTTCGTCAAAGAGCTGAAAAGCAAGCAGTAAATCCAAGAACTAAGGTTCCTTATACTCAACCTGCTAAGAAGGCTCCTGCTTTTAGAGCTGGTAAGGCTTTAAAGGAAGCTGTTAATAAGTAGTTATTATACTTGCTATACGCCACTCTTGGAAGTCTTCAAGGGTGGTTTTTTGCTATATATCATTTTATTTAAGGTGGTTACACTATGCGTTTAGATAAGTATTTAAAAGTCACAAGACTAATTAAAAGAAGAACTATAGCTAACGAGGCTTGCGATGCTGAAAAAGTTTCAGTAAACGGAAAAGTAGCTCGTGCTTCATACGACGTTAAAGTCGGCGACGTGATAGAGATTAATATGGGTCAAAAACCACTAAAGGTTAAGGTTCTGTGCGTTACCGAATACGTTACTAAACAGAACGCTTCGGACAACTACGAAGTGTTACAATAACAGATAAAAAAGTCCATTTCCATATAGGAAGTGGACCTTTTTATTTATATTTTGTATAGTAAGATTATTAGTACTGACTATATTAATAACCCATACCCATTCCGCCTTGTGGTGCCATAGGCATTGGAGGTTCTTTTTCTGGGATATCGGTAACTAAACTTTCGGTAGTTAATACCATAGAAGCTACACTTGCGGCATTCTGTAGTGCTGAACGAGTAACCTTAGTAGGGTCTACTATACCAGCGGAAATCATATCCTTGTATACTTCGTCGTAAGCGTCGAAACCGTAGCCAACCTTTCTTGAACGTAGTATCTTATCGATGATTACGCTACCTTCAAGACCAGCATTGATAGCTATTTGACGAACAGGTTCTTCTAATGCACGAAGTACTATCTTAGCGCCAGTCTTTTCGTCGCCGTCAAGAGTATCTACTAACTTCTTAACACTTGGAATAGCGTTTACTAAAGCAGTACCACCACCAGCAACGATACCTTCTTCTACGGCTGCCTTAGTAGCTGCTAAAGCGTCTTCGATACGAAGTTTTTGCTCTTTCATTTCTACTTCTGTAGCTGCACCTACACGGATAACTGCTACACCGCCAGATAGTTTAGCTATTCTTTCTTGTAGTTTTTCTCTATCAAATTCGGAAGTAGAGGCTTCTAATTGAGCCTTAATAGTGCCTACTCTTGCTTGAATATCTTCCTTAGAACCGTCACCGTCTACTATGATAGTATTTTCTTTTTGAACTACTACTTGCTTTGCGTGACCTAACTGTTCAAGAGTAGTTTCCTTGATATCAAAGCCTAACTCTTCGGAGATTACTTGTCCACCAGTTAATATAGCTATATCTTGTAGCATCTCTTTTCTTCTATCGCCAAAACCTGGAGCCTTAACACATACGCACTTGAAAGTACCACGTAGGTTGTTAAGAGTAATAGTAGTTAAAGCGTCGCCTTCAACGTCTTCAGCGATAATTACTAACTTTCTACCAGTTTTAACTATCTGTTCAAGTAGAGGTAGTACGTCTTGAATTACGGATATCTTCTTATCAGTAATTAATAGATAAGCGTCATCGTATACGGCTTCCATCTTATCGGTATCTGTAACCATGTAAGGAGATAGATAGCCTCTATCGAACTTCATACCTTCAACTACGTCGCTATAAGTTTCAGCAGTCTTGCCTTCTTCGATAGTAATAACGCCGTCAGCGGTAACCTTTTCCATAGCGTCAGCTATTAGCTTACCTACGTTTTCGTCTGCGGAAGATACAGTAGCTACTCTTGCAATATCCTCAGAACCGTTAATCTTTTTAGAGTTTTTGATAACAGTATCTACAGCAACGTCTACAGCCTTTTTGATACCCTTTTTAACTATCATAGGGTTAGCACCAGCAGTGATGTTCTTCATACCTTCTCTAACCATAGCTTGAGCTAATAGAGTAGCGGTAGTAGTACCGTCACCAGCAGCATCGTTAGTCTTAATAGCTACTTCTTTAACTAATTGAGCGCCCATATTTTCGAATGGGTCTTCAAGTTCTACTTCCTTAGCGATAGTAACGCCATCGTTAGTGATTAATGGAGCACCGAACTTTTTATCTAATACTACGTTTCTTCCCTTAGGACCTAAAGTAATCTTAACAGTATCAGCAAGTTGGTCTATACCAGCTTGTAGTGATTTACGAGCGTCTTCGCCATATTTAATTTGCTTAGCCATAATATAATGTTAGCTACATAAGAGATACACACTCTTAACAGTAGCCTCTCCTTTCCAAAAATAGTTATACTTAACGTGTGTAAAGATAGTCTACCAATATATACTTACTATTGTACTATAGCAAGAATATCATCTTGTTTTAGTATAGTATACTCTACGCCATCTACCTTAACTTCGGTACCAGAATACTTACTAATTAAAACCTTATCGCCTACTTTAACTATCATAGGAACGAGCTTACCATCTTCAAACTTACCGTCGCCAACGGCTACTACTTCAGCAATTTGAGGCTTTTCTTTAGCAGTACCTGCTAATATTATACCACCCTGAGTTTTTTCTTCAGGTTCAAGCATTTTAATAACTACTCTGTCAACTAATGGTTTAATAGTCATAACAGTAATCCTCCAATCAAAAGTTAAACACTACATAGTAGTGAAGTATTTACTTATGTGTTTAGCACTCTTTCTCCTTGAGTGCTAATAATATTTTACCACATTGTTAAAAAAAATCAAGTGTTTTTTGTAATAAGTCTTAATGTTTGTAGGATTGCACAAAATATCAGATAGTTAGATAGTATATATGTACATAATAACGTATAATAGCCAACAAAAAGGGTGTATCTACATATTAGATACACCCATAATATAGACTTAAAATGTTATACCAAACTAAGCACCAAACTTAGAAGTAGCAACAGCAACGCCTACGCCCATAGTAGAAGATACTACACAGGACTTAATGTAAGTACCCTTAGCAGCTTCTGGCTTAGCCTTAACTATAGCTTCCATTAGAGTGTTAAAGTTTTGTGATAGCTTTTCAGTACCAAAGGAAACCTTACCTATTGGGCAGTGGATAATGTTAGTCTTATCAAGACGGTATTCAATCTTACCAGCCTTAGCTTCAGTAACAGCCTTAGCTACGTCAGGAGTAACAGTACCAGCCTTAGGGTTAGGCATTAAGCCTCTTGGGCCTAAAATCTTACCAAGACGACCTACTAAGCCCATCATATCAGGTGAAGCTACTACTACGTCAAAGTCCATCCAGTTTTCCTTCATAATCTTATCTACTAAGTCTTGACCGCCTACATAGTCAGCACCAGCTGCTTGAGCTGCTTCGTACTTGTTTTCTTTACAGAATACGCATACTCTAACAGTCTTACCAGTACCGTTAGGAAGTACTACAGCACCTCTAACTTGTTGGTCAGCGTGTCTTGAGTCTACACCAAGACGAACGTGAAGTTCAACAGTTTCGTCAAACTTAGCCTTAGCGTTATCACATACTAAAGTTAAAGCCTCTTGAGAGTCATAGTCTTTGCTTAGGTCGATAGCCTTAACTGAATCCATATATTTTTTGCCGTGTTTCATACTATAAAAATCCTCCTATAAAAGTGGTATTAGCGGAAAGAGTTCCTCCCACCATTTCAACCAAGTTACGTAGTAACATAGATTGAAAAAACCCGAAATATTAATCTACTACAGTAACGCCCATAGAACGAGCAGTACCAGCAATCATGCTCATTGCACTTTCAAGACTACTTGCGTTTAGGTCAGGCATCTTGATTTCAGCAATCTTTTGAACCTGTGCCTTAGTAATAGTAGCAACCTTAGTCTTATTAGGAACGCCAGAACCACTCTTTATGTTACATTCCTTCTTAATAAGAACAGGAGCTGGTGGAGTCTTAGTAATAAAAGTAAATGAACGGTCGGCATATACAGTAATAACTACAGGTATAACCATACCAATTTCGTTCTTAGTCTTTTCGTTAAACTCCTTAGTAAACGCCATAATATTAACACCGTGTTGACCGAGAGCTGGACCAACTGGTGGTGCAGGAGTTGCCTTTCCTGCTGGAATTTGTAGCTTAATAAAACCTACTACTTTTTGTGCCATGTTAATTCCTCCTAATTTGTGGTAAGGCGAAACTACTATAGTTTCTCCCACGAGAAGTTCACAGTTTAGAACTTCTGCCAAACTTAATTTGCACATATGTTCAGTGCAAAAAAACGTACAAACATTCGTATAGCAAATACTACTATAAGAATATATTAATCTTCAACTTTAATTACTTGGTTAAGTTTTACAGGGACTTCATTAGGTCTATTACCAACCATAGTAATAAGAACAGTAACTATACCTTCCGCTATGTCTATCTTTTGAACAGGACCAGAAAGACCATTCATTAACGTACCACATATGCGAACGGTATCGCCAACCTTAAAGTTTACTTCAATAACGTTCTTCTTAGGTTCGTTGCCAAGGTCTACGCCCATAGCCTTAACTTCTTTTTCAGAAATAGGTGTAGGTTTAGAGTCTGGACCTACAAAACCAGTTACGCCTCTAATACTCTTAACTATGTGCCAAGTATCGTCAGTGTATATCATCTTTAATAGTACATAGCCAGGAAATATCTTTCGTTCAATAACCTTAGTCTTAGCATCGGCTATTTCGGTAACTGTTTCTGTTGGAACTACTACAGCCTGAATAAGATTTTCAAGACTCCTGTTCTTTATAACCGTTTCAATGCTTTGTGCAACCTTATTTTCATATCCTGAATAGGTATGGATAACATACCAACCAGCTTTAGCTTCTTCTGACATTTTAAACCTCCACGCTTTCACCGAAACGAAATTATTCAGCCCCTATATTAACTATAAGTTGAAGAAGTTTAAATAAGCCAGTATCTAAAAGACCTACAAAAATACCCATAACCACTATGCTAACCAATACTACAGACGTATTATTAATAAGTTTTTTCTTGCTTGGCCATATAACCTTTTTAAACTCACTCTTTAAGTCTTTAAAGTATTTTTTAACCTTACCAGTTTCTTTTTTTCCGTTGGTATTTTTAGATTTAGCCTTTACTTTAGTATCTTCAGCTTTTTTTAGAGCCTTTGTTTGCTTACCTTCAGACGCCTTAACGTTTTTAGACATATAGCGACCTCCGATTACTTAGTTTCTCTATGAAGAGTGTGTTTTCTACAGAACTTACAATACTTGTTCATTTCAAGTCTGTCTGGGTCGTTCTTCTTGTTCTTCTTAGTATTATAGTTACGTTGTTTACATTCTGTACAAGCTAACATAATCTTTACTCTCATTATCGGCACCTCCTGTTTTATTTAAAAGCCTTAACTACAGTTAGTAGTTAAGAAGATAGTAATAGTCGGGTTTTAGGACTACTACAATCGACTGAACATTCTTTAGCATCGTTTAAATAATAAAACTGCAAAAAAATACACCCCTAATTTAGAGGCAACTATATTTTAACACATAATATCGGCTATGTCAATAGATTTTTAAAAATTTTTAATGGTAAAGTTAAGGCTACTCTATGGAATAATCATAAGAGTAGCCTATATATTTGAAAGACGTATAGTAATATTTTAAGATATACACTCTAACAGAGCCTTTTCGCTATCTTTGGCATCGTCACAAGCTATAAAGTAGGCTATATCGCCTTTGCTACCTACTATACTTTGCTTAGCTATTTCAATGTGTTCAGGATAGTAAGCGTCGGTATTGATAAGTTTTTCTTTACGGGCTTGAAGGTCTTGCATAGCACTGTCCACATCGTCGGTTTGAATTAGTATAATTTCAGCTATTACGGCACTCATAGGACACTGTTCAACTAACACTTGCTTATAGTTAGGATTATCAGGGTCTAACAAAAAGAACTCTTTAATAAGGTCTTTGTCGTCAACTTCCGTAAGAGCAGCCCATTCCACTTTAGAAGTTACGGTATCTACCATAGACTGTAGATATACGCCATCGTTTATGGAGTCACCTATAGTAGGAGTTTCCTCGATAGTGGTATCTTCTATAGTATCGACTTCTTCAGTAGTAGCGGATGTAGTAGTCTGTGCTTCTGTATCGTTAGGACTTTCTGTAGTGGAATTATCCCCACTTTGACAAGCTACCATAGTAGACATAGTAGCAGTTAATAGCATAGCTAATAGTAATGATTTTAGTTTCATAATATAACCTCGTTTATACTTTAAGATATTATAGAATATTTTAACCTATGTATGGCGGATACTCTCCGCCTAAGATACCTAACGTACGGCATCGGATACCATAGTACCAGCATCATCAAGAACAGTTTCAGCACCTTTGCCAACGTCGTCCACAATATCACCTAATCCACTGCCAACATCGTCTAATATATCGCCTGCACCAGAACCGATATCGTCTATAACGTCACCTACTCCGTCTTTGTCGGTATCCAAAGTAGTATCATCTTTGGTAGTATCTGTAGTGGTGACTACGGTAGTACTATCGGAGGTAGCCTCGGTAGTAGTTGCAGTAGTAGTAGTGGTATCTTTGGTAGTAGTGGTAGTAGTTTCGTCCTTGTTAGAGTTTGCGTTGTTACCACAAGCGGTGCATACTAACATAACTATCAAAGAGGTTACGGTTAAGAATATTCTTTTTTTCATGATAATATACTTTCCTCTCTAAATATTGCCTATATATATGGCTATATAGTATAGTATTTCAAGAAGATAGTGCTATTATACATAGTTAGTTAAAATTAATGGAATAGTTATCTTTTATAGTACCGTCGCTACTTAAGATGTTAGTAATTACAGTCTTAGCATTTTCGGAAGCCTCGTCTAACAGACCGTTTTCTAAAGCACGTTCTTCCATCTGCTTCTTACTCTGTGCAAAGAATGAAGTATAGTCTTCAACTTCTATAGGATTAAAAATATTATTGTTTTCATCGAATACCTGAACGCTGTCTTCATCGGTTTCATGACTTAGTATTTCAGCTTCTGGGATATGTACATTAATAACCTTAGCGGTATTGTTTACATTAATTTCTATCTTAGTAGCATCTATACCTGCTTTAATTACGCCGTCCCAACTTAGTATAAACGATTTGGTAGTCAAAGGAATATCATGACCGTTAAACTTAGCCGAATCTTCAAACTTGCCCATATCGGTATACATATAGTCTACAGTAGTAAGTTCTCCAACCTCTTGAACGTCGGTAAGTAGTTGAGCTAAATCCACTTCTACAGTAGAGTCTTCATCTATTGAGTTTCCATTTTGAAACATAATACCTGCTATAAAGCAACCACAACCTATTAGTAGTATAAGTATCAGCAATATAAATGCATGAACTATCTTACCTACTATAGAGCGTCTTTTAGTATTACCACGTTCATTAGGAAGTGCATTTTCTTTATCTTTGTTATCTTCCAACTTGAATATGCTCCTTTCTAAGTTATAGTATATATTCTACAAGTATATAATATCACAATTGAGGAATAAAAGTCAATATCAATATAGTTTCAATATTATTACACTAAAATTACAGTATATTAAGCATTATTAAAGATATCAGTCTACACATAGCAAAAAAAGGACTACTATATAAGTAGTCCTTAAAAGATATTAGTTACAATAGTATATATCGCCACCGTATATGTACCAGTTACCGTCGTACTTAACCACCACTACTGAAAGTTCTTTAGTTTCGGTATTAGACTTTCCTTTATACTTAATGGAAACGGTTAGATTATAACCTTTTTTAAGGTTTATTTCTGTACCGTCGGTACATACTGCCGTAGCCTCTTGAGAGTATGTAGTAAGTTCATCTTTAGAGAGTTTAGTTCTTGTAGTAATCTTACTGGATAGTTTAACTTTTTCGCCATACTGTTCTACATAGTCATCGTACAGATGTTGCATATATGCGTCGCCAGTATCGTATGAAAATAGTATTAAGTCTTCTAAGCCGTTATCCACATAGAACGGCGGAAATAATGACTTATACTTTTCATAATCCATACTGACTATAGACTTACAATAGTTTTTTATAAGACTTTTATATCCACCATTAGAAGCACTTACCGACACCACTATTATTAATATTAAAGATACCACTAATATTAATATATACTTTATGTTCAAACGCAACTGTTTTTTAGTCCTTCTGCTACGACTTTCCAAAAAAACACCCCCTGTATAACTTTAACGTCTAATAGGTTACTGTTCTATAGTTTGATACTGACTATCTGTACCTTGACTTATAAGATTTATATAGTTCATAGTATACCAATAGCCGTCTACTTGAACCACCATTACACTGGTGGTCATATCCTGTTTACTAACCGAACCGTTAGCGGTAATATTTAAGGTTATCTGATAAGCATCTTGAATGTTATAGTCATCTTTGGTATATTCGGGAAGATATTCAAATATCTTTGACATATATTCGTCTATATCGTCTTGTTCCATATGGGTTTTAGATAGCATTTCATAAGATATAGATACGTCACTACCATATACTCTAATAAGTTCGTTACTCATAAGTTCAAGATACTCTTCAAAACCATTTTCGGTTAAGTATCCCAAAGTTTCTTGCATATATCCTCTTAAAAATTCAGGATAAGACTTTAGATACTCATCTGGTTTATCGTCTACCATGCTTGCTAAGTTAAGGTCTATAGCCTCTACGTAGGTTTTAGAACCTTGACTATTCTTTTTGCTTACGTTCACTACTATCACTACCAATACTATTAGTACTATGCAAGCTATTGCAACTATAGAGATTACAAGTCTTCTTTTCTTATCACTCTTCTGTTTAGCCAATAGTATTTCAGCACCTGCTACGGGCTTATCGCACTCTGGACAGGTAATAGCACTGTCGGACATTTCCGCCCCACAGTATTTACACTTTTTAGCCATTTAAGATATCACCACTTTCATTATACATTAATAGTTTAGTAAATAAGGAGATTGCTATATCGAAGTTTTCTTGCATAGTTTCCTCGGAGTCGTAAACCTTTTGAACCTTTCTAATACCAAGATATATATCGTCTTCTAAAGTACCCTCGTAACCGATATACTCTGCAAAGTCGGTATCGTTTAGATAGTAACCATAGTCTTTAACGTTATCTACATTAGGGAAGTCGTTAGATAGGTCGTATAGAGTACTTTCAGGCTTTAAGAGTTCGTCACAAGAACTATCGGCTATTACTATCATAGAGTTAGCAGACTGCATTTCACCCGTGAACTTAGCCATATAACTGGTATAGTTAATATCGTTAGGGTCTAAACCTAAAGGAATATAGTATACTTTTACTAAACATTCACCATCTTGATTTACGTCTTCAGCGAACTGTTCAAAGTATTCGGCAATAGAGTCGCTATGACTGTATAGTTCATCATCGGTAACGAACATTAACACTACGGTATCAGGTTTAGGAGTAGTAACTATACTATAGGTGATATACGTAACCACCACTAATACGAACGCTACTATCCAAAGCCACCAAATATTATGGTAGAAAAAGTTATACACTCTTTCTTTAAAAGAAAGTTCTCTTTCAACCTCATGTTCTTCATGGATAGTTTCCGACTGGTCTATTACGCCTTGCTTTAGTCTAATAAGTTCTATCTTATCCTGTTGAAGTTTTTTAGCATAGTCTTCTCTTTCCCTTTCGTGAGCCTCACGCTGACGATTTTCAAGTTCCAGTTCGTGTAGTCTTTCTTTAGCCTCTATCTCCTTAGCCCTATCTAATAGGCTTTTTTGGTCACCGTTAGAATCTTCCTCGTTAGTTTCATTAGAAGTCTGTTCTTGTGTAGATACGTCGTCTTTTAAATCTTCATCTTTCAAAAGGTTAGCCCTCCGTTCTAAGTATATACAAAAAATGCAGAATGAAAAATGATGGAATAATTTAACATTCTGCACAACTTTACTCGATATGGTATAAACCCATAGTATATTATTCTCTTGAAATAGAGATTACTTCGTATTCCATAGTACCAACAGGAGCTTCTACTAAAAAGAATTCGCCTACTCTCTTTTTCATAGCAGACTTACCTATTGGTGATTCGTCAGAGATTAAACCTTCAAGAGGGTTAGAATCGTTAGTACCTACTAACTTCATCTTTTCTATTTCGGTTGAACCTTTACGCTTAATCTCGAATATAGAACCTATACCTATTTCATCTGTAGATATATCGTCTACTATGATAGCGTTTTCAAGTTGATACTGAATTTCAGTAATTTCAGCTTCTAAGGCAGCTTGTTTATCTTTAGCGGCATCATATTCAGCGTTTTCTGAAAGGTCACCATAGGAACGAGCTTCTTTTAGTTCAGCAGCTACTTGAACACGGTCAACAGTCTTTAACTTTTCTAACTTTTTCTCTAACTTTTCATAACCTGCACGGTCCATCATCTTTTTTTCAGCCATAAAAATAGTACCTCGCTTTTTAATATATTACGAATAGATTTCTACATTGTATTATTATATAACTTACCCAAAAAAAAGTCAAGAACATTTACATATTTCTTAGAACTAACACACTATCAACACATTAACACTATATGAGTGCTATATTATATAGCAGTACTTATGGTTAATATTTAGCCTATACTTCCACATATACACAGTGGTTTTTCGATTAAAAATGTTGACAAATTAAAGCCACTATGATATAATTAATTTGTAACATATGAACAGTATACCATTGTAAAAGTTGCGAATTAACTTTAAATACGCACTTTTAATACGTGCTTAAATATAGGCAAATACTAATTATTAAGGGAGTTGTTATTTTAGATGTCAAATAGACTTTTCCAAAATATGATACACCAAATGCGTGACGTTATAGACGCTACCATTGGAGTAATAGACGAACAATCTACTATTATAGCCTGTAGTGATTTAACCAAAATAGGTGCTACCTCGGAATACATTTCGATAGACTTAACAGAGTCTCAAGAACCATTTATTAGAGATGGTTATACTTATAAGGCTTTTGGTACTCACCAAAAACCAGAGTTTGCAGTATTCGTTCAAGGCACCGACGATAGTGCCTTCCGTTATGCCAATATATTAGCTATTACACTATCTAATATCAAAACATATTACGACGAAAAGTACGATAGAAACAACTTTATTAAAAACGTAGTTTTAGATAACATTCTCCCAGGTGATATAGTTATTAAGGCAAGAGAACTACACTTTAATGCAGAAGTTTCTCGTGTAGCGTTCTTGATTAGAATAGTTTCAGCTAACGATATTTCGGCTTACGACGTAATACAAAATCTATTCCCTGATAAGAGCAAGGACTTTGTATTTAACATAACCGAAACCGATATAGTATTGGTTAAGGAAGTTAAAAGTTCGGTAGAGTCTAAAGACCTTGAAAAGTTGGCACGTTCGATAGTAGATACTCTAAGTTCAGAATTTTATACCAGAGTAAACGTTGGTATAGGTACTATAGTAACTGGCGTTAAAGAGTTGGCTCGTTCTTTTAAAGAAGCCCAAACAGCCCTTGAAGTAGGTAAAGTATTCGATACTGATAAGGCTATAGTTAGTTACGATAATTTAGGTATTGCAAGGTTGATATATCATCTACCTACTACCCTATGCGAAACCTTTTTAGCTGAAGTATTCAAAAAAGGTAGCATAGAGGCTTTAGACCATGAAACTCTATTTACCATTCAAAGATTTTTTGAAAACAATCTTAACGTTTCCGAAACTTCAAGAAAACTATTCGTACACAGGAACACTTTAGTATACAGGTTAGAAAAGATTAAAAAGCTAACAGGTCTTGACCTTAGAGAGTTTGACCATGCTATTATATTCAAAATTGCTTTAATGGTTAAAAAGTATCTATCTGCTAACCCTGTAAAGTTCTAATATCAAAATATTATCTTAAAACATTACTGCCTGATATACGTATAATATAACTATATCAGGCTTTTAATATATTATTCAAGTAAGGTGGATTACATTATGATAGAATTAATAAACGTTACTGCATCTTACCAAAAAGGCATAGACGTACTAAAAGATATAACGCTATCTATTAACGATGGCGATTTTGCTTTTATAGTAGGTTCTTCAGGTTCTGGTAAGAGTACTTTAATTAAACTACTCCTTAAAGAAATAGACGCTGACAGTGGCACTATTATAGTAAACGACTTCTATCTTAACAGACTAACTCCTAAAAAAGTCCCTATGTTCAGACGTACTATAGGAGTAGTCTTTCAAGACTTTAGACTTATTCCCAATATGACGGTATACGATAACGTAGCGTTCGTACTCCGTGTTACTAACAAGCCCGCAAAGTATATAACCCGTAGAGTACCTTATGTACTCCACTTAGTAGGTCTACAAGATAAGATGAAATCCTATCCTAACGAACTTTCAGGCGGAGAACAACAGCGTGTAGCTATAGCAAGAGCTTTAGCTAACGAACCTAAACTAATAATCGCCGACGAACCTACTGGTAATGTAGACCCCGATATGTCTTACGAAATAGTGGAAATGCTCAAGAATATCAATAGTTGTGGTACTACCGTTCTAATGGTTACCCATGAACACGATATAGTTAGATACTTTGGTGGCAGAGTTATAAACATAGACGACGGAATTATAATGTTTGATGACTATGTGGACGCAGATAGTGATGTTCAAAAGTCTAAAATAGTAATAAACGATAACGACTTAGAGTTCACCAACGCTTTCGACGTACAAGGAGTGCAATATGACTTTAAATAATCTGCTATACTTAATAAGACAAGGTCTTATTAACCTTAAAAGAAACTTAATGATGACTTTTGCTTGTATATGTGTAATTACTATATCGCTACTGTTGGTAGGGTTCACATTCTTATTTATCGATAACGTGAACCGTCTAATAGGCGGTATAGAAGATACTAACGAAGTTGCAGTATTCTTAAACGACGACCTAACACAAGCCAACATAGAAGAACTTGGACAAAAACTATCTTCTATGGACAATATAGAAGACGTTACGTTCTATTCTAAAGAAGAGGCTCTACAAAGCTATGAAGAGACTATGACAGGTTTTGAAGATATATTCGCCTCTTTAGAAGACGATAACCCACTACCTAATACTTACAGAATAAAAGTCCTTGACATCTCACGATTAGACCAAACCGTAGCCGAAATACAGTCTTTAAACAACATATACAAGGTAAAAGCACCTTATAACTTCGCTAATACTCTAAGTCAGTTAAAAAAGACTATTTCGGTAATATCCAGTGTGCTATTTGTGGCTTTAACTATAGTATGTATAATAATAATCTCTAACACTACTAAAGCGAGCGTTCTGTTGCGTAAAAAGGAAATCAGCATCATGCGATACGTAGGTGCTACCAGTACGTTTATAAGAATACCATTCTTTGTAGAAGGCTTTACTACTGGACTATTCGGTGGTATACTATCGTTACTTATAACCTACTGGGGATATAACTCATTAATAAGCGTCATTACTGTAGATATGTCACTTTGGAACATAATAGGTATAGGTGGATTTTTGGAACTTAGTAGCATAAAGTGGACTTTAATACTATTCTATCTTGGATTGGGTGCGTTAATAGGTTCTATAGGTAGTGTACTAAGCACTAAAAAGCATATAAAAGTATAAGAAAGGACTTTTTAACTATGAATAGAAAAAAACTTTCTATAATAGTAGCTTTGGCGTTCTGCATGACTATACTAAACACTGTAGGAGCATACGCTACTACTACGTCGGATACTAACACGTCAGAAGAAGAGAATACTCTAAACTTATCGGAAATAGAGGCTTTAAAATCGGCTAACCAAAAGGAAATAGAAGAGATTCAAAATCAGTTAGACGATACTAAACAGAAGTTGGAACAGTCTCAAAACGATACGACTTTAAAAGAAGAGTATCAACAACAACTACAAGATAAGATGACTTTACAACAGGAAAACATTCAGTATATCGAAACGCAACTATCTCAAATACAAGACGATATCTCTACACTCAACGAAAATATAGACTACTTAGAAAGTGAAATGAACTCCTTAGAACTTAACATAGATACTAATATGCAACAGTTCAAAAAACGTCTAAAGGCTATGTACGTTTCAGGTGATGATAGCATAGCCTCTATACTGGTAGGTACTACTGACTTCTTTGAGATGCTATCCAAAATGGAATTTATCAGCAGGATATCCAGTCACGACAACGCATTAATGGAAACTCTACAGTCACAAATAGACGACTACAACGAAGACAAGGAAATACTAACTCAAAGTCTTAAAGAGTTGGAAGACAAAAAACAAGAGGCTACCTCCAAAAAGTCGGAGTTTAACGAAACACTAAGTAGTCTATCTTCCGACTACGAAAACACCCAATCGGAAATAGATAGGCTATCCTTAGAACAGGAGGCTCTTAACGGAAACATCGAAGACTTAGAACAGTATCAAAAAGAACAGGAAGAAGAAGAAAAACAGATACAAAAGGCTTTAGAAGACTATTACATTCAAAGCAGTATAGCAGTTAGCAAGAGCGTTTCTGCAAGCGAAAGTGAAAGCGTTAGTAAAAGCGTTTCAGAAAGTCAGAGTATCTCAGAGAGTGTTTCTGCAAGTATTTCGGAAAGTCAAAGCGTATCACAGTCGATAAAAGACTACAAAGACTATATAGCTACTTCCACTACTAAAGCTCCCGTCATCAGTACTCAACCCGTAACCGTAGATACTACTATAACTACCACTCAAAATCCATATTCAGACTACATAACCAGTGGATACTTCAATTGGCCTGTGCCTAACTTCTACACCATTACAGACTACTATGGCACTCGTACTTGGAACAGTCAAGGTATGCACTATGGAATGGATATCTCTGGTGTGAACGTAAACGGTGCAAATATAGTATCCGCCGAAAGTGGCACGGTAGTATTAGTTAAAAATTCCTGTACGCACAACTACGGCAAGAATGCAAGCTGTGGTTGTGGTGGTGGCTTCGGCAACTACGTAATAATAGACCATGGCAATGGCTACTCTACACTATACGGACACTGTGCAGACGTAACAGTATCTATCGGTGAAACCGTACAACGTGGTCAAGTAATAGGACACGTAGGCTCTACTGGATACTCTACAGGCTATCACCTACACTTTGAAGTTAGATACAACGGAAATCGTATAGACCCTCTGCCATACCTATCATACTAACATATAGAACTATAGAAAGAAGTGTTACACATTGAATGAAAATCACACCCAAAATCAAAAAGATACTGCCTCTGTAAAGACTAAAAAGTTTAAACTGGTTACTACTGCTAAAGAAGTCTTTAATTCCATACTATTAATACTCTCTGGAATAGTCATAACTATAACTGCCGTAGTAGTATACGTAGGCGTTAAGTATAGTATGTCTATAGGAGAGTTTGTAGGCACTCTAAAAGAGTATTCTCCATTCTTTGAAGCTAAAGCGTACGTGGATAACTCATTCTATATTGGATTTAGTGAAGATACTCTGTTAGATGCCACTATCAACGGATATATTTCAGGCTTAGACGATAAGTTTTCACGATACGAAAGCCCTAATAATTTTACTCAATCACAGATTAAAAACGCTGGTGAAAGCATAGGTATAGGTATTACAGTAACCTTAACAGAAGACGGATACATTCATGTAGAAGGCGTTACCGAAGGTATGCCCGCAGACGTTTCAGGAATAAAAGTAGACGATATCATTAAGTCTATCAACGGAAACGACGTAGCAGAACTCGGCTATGATGAGGCTATAAAGCTAATCAAAGAAGGTGAAGAAAATTCTACGGTAAACCTTACTATATTGCGTGGTACTCAGACCCTATCAATAGACGTAAATAGAACTATTATGGAAGTAACTACTGCCAATGGTGAAATGCTCGAAAACAACATAGGATATATCAAAATAACTCACTTTTACACTAATACTCCTGAACAGTTTAACAAAGCGTATCAAGAACTACTTAGTCAGGGTGCTAAAGCGTTTATATTCGATTTAAGAAATAATACTGGTGGATATACTAATTCAGTTCAAGGCTGTCTAAACGACTTAGTCCCTAAAGGTAATATCGCAGAGGCTAAGTACAATAACGGAAAGGTTCAAACTATCGTGGCTTCTAATAGCGACGCTACTATTACGGTTCCAAGTGTGATACTAACAAACGGTATGACCGCCAGTGCAAGCGAACTATTTTCTTCCGCTATGCGTGAACTTGAAGGCTCTATACTGGTAGGTGAAAATACCTATGGTAAAGGCGTAATGCAAACTACTAAGCCTCTATCCAATGGTGGAGCAGTAGTATTAACCGTAGCTACTTATAACATAGTCGGTCATGAATGCTATCATGGTGTAGGTTTAGCTCCTGATTATGAAGTTTCACTTGAAGAAGACGCTACAGAAGATACTCAACTAAACAAGGCTTTAGAAGTCGCTAACACACTTATTAGTCAATAGATAGTGTACTATTCTATGGATACTGCACAAAATATTCAAAGTTGTTGACAAAGTCGGCTTATAAAGTTATAATAATAGTATGATATTGTATCTTAATAAAAAGCGAGTGTGATTGCATGATAAACTTAGGTAGAACACAGAATAACTATACTGATAACTCTTCTACAGTTAAACCTGCTACCAATAATAGAGATAGATATAATAGATACGTGGGATATAACGATATAGATTCCTTTAACGAAATATTGGGTCAGCTATACGCTAACACTAAAAAAGATGGTATACTAATCAAAAGTAATATACTACCACCTTCTACACAAGAAACAGATAAACTAAATAGCATTACTGATATTCCTACAGAGTTCAACAAACAGAATATATACCAAATATTAGCTAAATTGATAGCCAATAATATGATAAACTTCTCTAAGTTTGGAAACAAATTACAAATTCCCGAAATTGTAGAAGTTATATCTATGGTACTGAATGACGCTAAACAAAAAGGCGCTCTATCCAGTATGTTAAAGTCCAGCTTTATTAGTTTTATGTGCTGGTTTAGTAGGTATAGTACTTACGAACTTACAAACATACTATACTTTGGTACTCCTACTAAGAATGAAATATATTGGCTATACATGGTAAATAGAATAGGTTGCAACGTAAACACCATATCTTGTATAGACGATAATAAAAAGTATCTAAAAGTGGATACTCAAAATAAGTACTCTAACTTGATAATGGGTTCTAAGTTTGAACCTATAAACGTAGACTTTAGAACTATAGACGTAGATAAGTACAGGTATCAAGATAGAGTTTCACAGATACTCAGTGGAAACACTAACTTAAAAGTGGTACATTGTGAAATGGTATCTCAAAATGAAGTTGAAAAAGAACTATCTATGCTTCGTGACCAAAGACTTGGTACTTCCGACGGCGTTACAGAACCTACTTACTATGTATTACTATCAGGTTTCGACGACGAAGACGCTTATAGAAATATGTTATTCAACATTTGGAAGAACATAACTAACTCTAAAAAGCCTTTAATATTAATTAAAGACGGTCTGGAAAAACCTAATAACGACGACGTTAGCATATATCGAAACTTTTCCCGAACAGATACTGATAAGATGATACTATCTTTTATAGATACTATCAAAGTACCTTCTTCGGAAGAAAGGACTATCTTAGCTAAGCGTTCGTTTTACAAGTTAATGAATGCTAAAAAGTCGGGAATATCTTCTAACGCACTATTTACCATGTGTATCAACGTATGCGTATGGTTCAAACAGTGTGTGGAACTTTTGGACTTTAATACTTGTGATATTCCAGTATTCTTTTTATACGGAAATCCTAACCTTCAAGAGTATACTCTAATGGAACTTCTTAATAGCATAGGTTTTGATATATTAATAGCTTGCCCAGATAAACAGTACACCGAAAGTATTAAAAAGTTGGATACTTCGCAATCTTTACAGGTGTTTGAATACGCTTGCACAGGCAATATTAAACCTTTTCCTGAAAAATTGGTTAGAGCTAAAGTGGCTACTACAGCTTATAATGCCTCTAAGGACTTAGACCATATACTATATAACGATGGTTGTATGTTCCGTGATAGACACTATTCTTACTGTAACACTGCTACTTTAAAGACTACTTATGAGGAGATTAATCTTATTTGGAATGCTGAGGCTAAGTATCGCCCAGGGTTCGCTTCCGATGAACACACGGTAACAGTTCCTAACATATTTGCAAAGTTGGACGGCGTTCCTAATGGTGACGCTCCTAAGTACTGGAAAGAGGTTCAAAATATGATTACCCCTAATTCGGTACTATACAGACTAACACCATTCTTTAAACCGATATATGGCATTAACGACTTTACAGGATACTTTAATGGCACAAGGTTAGATTTGGCTTCTATTAAGAAAAATCCTAACATTAACAAGTATGCACATCTACCAGATAGTGTTCAAGATTTGATATTCCAAAAAATGCAAGATATTATAGATAGTAAGTATCTAAAGTTGCCATATCCTGACGTTATGCATCTAACCATAAAAGTAGGTACTATGCTACCTAACGACGTTCTACAGTTGATACAAAACTACGACTTTACTAAAGAAGTTCCTAAAGTAGTAATTACTCATACTAACAAAACTCCTTTTACCGCTTATGAGTGCATACTATTACTACTATTGAACTTTATAGGCTTCGACATATTAATATATACTCCTACTGGCTACAAAAATATAGACGCTTTTATAGACATAAAGGCTTTTGAAGAATACAGTATAGGCGAATATATATATGATATAGTTCCACCACATAGTCTTAAAGTGCCTAAAAATAAAGGTAAACTATTTGGTATCTTCCGAAAAAAATAATATTAGAAAGAGGTATTTTTAATGGCTTTAAACTTTAAACCAAATGGTAGTAACAATAGTTCACAAACTATAAATGCTACTGCTACAGAAACTGCTCAACAAGAAGCTCCAAAGCAAGAGTTCAGCATTGCTGAAGTTAAAAATGAACTAACCGATAGGATAGTAAATAGTGACCGAATAGATAAACTAACCAGCGAAATAGACGTAAGCAATCCTAATAGTTTAGTAACTTTCGGTTCTAAGGTAGCAGAAGAAGTATCTAAGGCTTCCGACCAAGTGCTTAACTCTATGAACATGGACCAAGTAAACGATAGCGGTCAACTATTAACTCACTTAGCCAACGTTATGAACCAGTTCGACGCTAAAGAACTTGAACAACCTACAGGTCTAAAGAAGTTATTCAGCAAGGCTCAAAAGGAAATAGACAGAATACTTGGTAAGTATCACACTATGGGTGAAGAAATAGATAAGATATACGTTCAACTAAAGAGTTACGAAAACGAAATAGGTCACTCTAACACTAAGTTAGAGACTATGTTCAACGCTAATATGCAATACTACAATGACCTTCTTGAATACATCCTTGCAGGTGAACAGGGCGTTAAAGAACTTGACGTCTACATTGCAGACTATGAACAGCAAGTGGCTCAAAATCCTAACGACGGCAATCTAAGAATGGACCTATCAAATTTAAAACAGTGCAGGGAAATTTTAGACCAACGTGTTATGGACTTAAAAATCGCTGAAAACGTAGCTATGCAAACTATTCCAATGCTAAAGACTATGGAGTTCTCTAACTTAAACCTAATTAGAAAGATTAACTCCGCATTCATAATCACAATGCCTATATTTAAGCAGTCTTTAGCTCAAGCGGTAATGCTTAGAAGACAAAAAATTCAAGCCGACGCTTTAAAGGCTCTTGATGAAAAGACTAACGAAATGCTTATTCGAAATGCTCAAAATACAGTAGAACAGTCTAAAATGATTGCTCAAATGGCTTCTGGTAGTTCAATTCAAGTTGAGACACTCGAAAAGACTTGGCAGACTATAGTTAATGGTATAGAGGAAACTCAAAGAATTCAAAATGATGCTAAGGTTAAACGTGCTGAGGATAGTAAACGTCTTGAAATGCTTAAAAAAGACTATCAAACTAAAATGGGCAACTATTAATAGTTTTAGAGGATTGCAATTGGGCAATCCTCTATTATTATACTTAATCTAATTGAACATAAAAAAAGCAATCTTATATCTAAGATTGCTTTTAAACATGGGCCATCGGGGATTCGAACCCAGGACCGTCCGGTTATGAGCCGGGAGCTCTGACCAACTGAGCTAATGGCCCGATATTAGTAAAGTCAGAAACTAAATATCTTAGACTTCTGACTAAACACTATTAATAAATCGGCACTGATTTATCTTTCCAGGTCGTTGCCAACCAAGTATTTTCAACGTAACAAAGCTTAACTGCCGTGTTCGGAATGGGAACGGGTGGAACCTTTGCACCATAAGCACCGACTATTTTTGTATGACCCGTATGAGAATCGAACTCATGATACCGCCGTGAGAGGGCGGTGTCTTAACCGCTTGACCAACGGGCCATAAGCTGAATGCACCATCACGGACTCGAACCGTGGACCCACTGATTAAGAGTCAGTTGCTCTACCGACTGAGCTAATGGTGCCTATACTAAACATATAGAACCCATAAGGTCAAATAACTACATATCATAGTCTTTAAATATTAGGTGAAAACACCTTGAAAATTGAACATTCACAAAGTAGCTATCAATGAAAACTTGATACAGTCTTTAACG
>CAKSDC010000007.1 GCA_934444765.1 uncultured Oscillospiraceae bacterium | reverse complement strand
GGCCTATTTGGTCTAAAGAAGATGCAAAGGCTACTAAACCAAATCTTGAAACTCTACCGTAGGTAGGCTTTAAACCAGTAACACCACAGAAAGAGGCTGGCTGTCTAATAGAACCGCCAGTATCAGAACCTAAAGCACCTGCACATAGGCTCGCAGACGTACAAGAGGCTGAACCACCAGAAGAACCCCCTGGAACTCTGTTTAAATCGTAAGGGTTTTTAGTCTTAGCGAATGCCGAAGTCTGTGTAGAACCACCCATAGCAAATTCGTCCATGCTTGCCTTACCAAGCATTACTATGTTCTGTTCGTCTAACTTATTCATAACTGTGGCATTGTAAGGAGGTACAAAGTTTTCTAACATCTTAGAAGAACAGGTAGTCTTAACGCCCATAGTACAAATGTTATCCTTAATAGCTAAAGGAATACCCGTTAAGTCTTTAGCGTTGCCACTGTCTATAACTTTTTGAGCCTGTTCAGCTTGAGCTAAAGCCTTATCTTCGGTTACGGTGATGTAGCTTTGTAGTTTATCGTCTATACTCTTTATTCTGTTTAGATATTCTTTAGTAATTTCTACAGAGGATATTTCCTTGCTATCGAGCATTTTACGAATATCTCTAATAGTTAATGAAGTAATTTCCATGTTATATAGTACCCTCCATATTATTCCACTACTTTAGGAACTATAAAGCAGTCCCTATCGTTTTTAGCGTTTTGTAGTATCTTTTCAGTAGCAAAACTTTCTTTAGATACGTCTTCACGAAGTTCGTTAAGAAAAGCGTTTCTGCTATCCTTTTTAATCTCTTCAACGTCTACAGGGTGAGAAGGATATTTAATTTCGGTATCCACAATCTCTTTGCGTAGGTCGTTAATATAGACGTTTTTATCTTTTAAAGCGTCATAAGTTATGTCCATTTCCTTAACGGTATCCATAACTTCAATAATGCTGGTCATATCATTAGCCATAGACTTTAATTCTTCTTCGGTAAAGGCTAACTTGCTAAGTTGAGCAAGATAAGAAACCATGTTTAAATCCATGATGAAAAAACCTCTTTTCTGTAAATCTTTGGCAGATTTGTGCCGTGGTTCTAAGTACGCACCGACCAAATCTGCAATATAAATAATTATACTACACTATTGTGATTTTTGCAAGATTTTTTTTGCTAATAATAAAAATACTGCTTTTAATATTGATTTTTAGTTTTACTTATAGTATAATAGAATACGTAACGTATAAACTATTACTTTATAATAAGGAGGAATTATTTTGAAGTTTACTAAAATGCATGGCACTGGTAACGACTATATATATGTCAATTGCTTTGAGGAGACTGTCGAAAATCCCGAAGAACTTGCCGTTAAGCTAAGCGATAGAAGGTTCGGTATTGGTGGAGACGGTTTAATATTAATATGCCCATCTGAAGTAGCCGATTTTAAAATGAGAATGTTCAACAACGACGGCTCGGAGGGTAAAATGTGCGGAAACGGTACTCGTTGTATAGGTAAGTACGTATACGATAACGGTATGACCGATAAAAAAGAAGTTACTCTTGAAACTTTAGCAGGCATTAAACACTTAAAACTATTTACCGATGAACATAACAGAGTATCTTCTGTAACTGTAGATATGGGTAAGGCTATTCTAACTCCTAAAGATATTCCCGTTAAGACTGATTTAGATATGTTTGTAAATCAACCAGTTATGGTAAACGGTACTATATACGATATGACTTGCGTATCTATGGGTAATCCTCACGCAGTAATATTTATGCCTAACAATACTATAGACGATTTAGACCTTGAAAGAATGGGTTTCTACTTTGAACATCACGAACTATTCCCAGATAGAGTAAATACCGAATTTGTAGAAGTAATAGATAGTCACACTTTAAAGATGCGTGTTTGGGAACGTGGTAGTGGCGAAACTTTAGCTTGTGGTACTGGTACTTGTGCTACCGTAGTAGCAAGCGTATTAAAAGGTATCTGTAATTACGATGAAGAAATCTTAGTACATCTACGTGGTGGTGACTTAAAAGTTATCTACAAAAAAGATGGTACAGTACTATTAACTGGTAACGCTGTAAAAGTATTCGACGGCGTTATAGACCTATAAAGACTATTAAATGCTTTGCATTTAGTATATACATTATTATTTTTAAGGAGTAGAAAACTATGGCAAAAATTAACCATAACTTTGATAACTTAGTTCCAAGTTATCTATTTGCTGAAGTAGCTAAAAGAGTATCTGACTACTCTAAGGCTAATCCAGATAGAAGAATTATTAAGCTCGGTATTGGCGACGTAACACTTCCACTTGCTCCAGTAGTAGTAGAGGCTATGAAAAAGGGTTGCGATGAATTGGGCGTTAAAGAAACTTTTAAAGGCTATCCTGATTACGAAGGTTACGCATTCGCTCGTGAAGCAGTATCTAACTACTATAAGTCTTTCGGTGTAAGCGTTTCAGCAGATGAAATTCTTATCAACGACGGTGCTAAGAGTGACGCTGGTAATATTGGCGATATCTTTTCACCTGATAACGTAGTATTAGTTACAGACCCTGTATATCCTGTATACGTAGACTCTAATATTATGGGTGGTAGAAAGATTATATATGCAGACTGTAACGAAGAGAATGGTTTCTGTGCCGTTCCTGATAGTTCCGTTCATGCAGATATGATATACTTATGTTCTCCTAACAATCCTACTGGTGCTTGCCTAACTAAAGACCAACTAAAGGCTTGGGTAGACTACGCTATAAGCAACCACGCAGTGATAATATACGATGCCGCTTATGAGGCTTTTATCACTCAAGACGGAATTCCAAGAAGTATTTTTGAAATAGACGGTGCAAGAAAGTGTGCTATAGAAATGTGTTCACTCTCTAAGACTGCAGGCTTTACTGGTACTCGTTGTGGATATACTGTAATTCCTAAAGAGTTAGTATTAGACGATACTAATATATATAAGCTATGGTATCGTAGACTATCCACTAAGTTCAACGGTGTATCTTACCCAGTACAGTGTGGCTTAAAGGCTGTATTCTCTGAGGAAGGCTTAAAGCAGATTAAACAGAACATATCCTACTATCAAGAAAACGCTAAGATTATAGCTAAGACTATGGACGAATGTGGTGTTAAGTATACAGGCGGAATAAACTCTCCATACATTTGGTTCAAGTGCCCTAATAGTATGTCCAGTTGGGACTTTTTCGACTATATGCTAAACAATATCGGTGTAGTAGGTACTCCGGGTGAAGGTTTCGGCGAAAACGGTAAGGGCTGGTTTAGACTAACTGCATTCGGCGACAGACAGAACACTATAGACGCTATGGAACTATTTAAAGGTTTAGTAACTTCTATGAAGTAGTAAGTACTACTTGTTAGTATCAATAATGATAATAATAATAGGGAACGTTTGATAATAAACGTTCCCTATACTTTATGCTATGTTGTTTTTAACCTTCATTGTCAAAAGCTAAAACGCCTAATAGATACTTCTTTAGCATTAGTAAGTCAGCAGTAGAAACTTTACCGTCAAAGTTGATATCTGCGTTAGTATAACCAGCTTCGGAAAGTTCAGATACACCTAATAGATGCTTTTTGAGTACTAATAGGTCAGCAGTAGAAACTTTACCGTCTACGTTAGCGTCACCAGTAACTTTATCGGTTACTTCGGAAGAAGAAGTAGTAGTAGTAGTTTCAGTAGAAGGTTCTTCGGTAGTAGTAGAAGTTTCAGTAGGTGTAGGAGTATCTTCCACTATACCTACTACGTCAAAGTTGATAGTGATGTTGCTTGCACAAGTTACTTTGTTGTCGATATCGGTTACGTTTCTTGAAGACCAAGTATCGTAGATAGATAGACGATAAGTAGCGCCGTCATCGTTAGTACCGTCTGCATTAGCGGACTTATTGTAGTCTATAGTAGTACCGTCGATAACTATAGAAGTTATTTCAAACTTCATGTCCTTGTATATTTCAACTTCGTCAGCGTTCTGTTGATATACGTTAATGTCAGACCTTAAGCCTAAAAAGTCTATCTGTTCAGCACCGCAACCTTCTGGAATATCGAAAGATAGAGAGTAGCTACCGTTACCAGTAACTTCGATATAGCCTGCTGGGTCAGTAGATTCCCAGTTAGATACACCAGCCTTAGAAGATGGGTCACCGTCTTGCATTAATAACCAAACCTTACCGATTGGTTCGCCGTTAGGAGTAGAAGTGGAAGTAGTTACTGAAGTTTCAGTAGAAGGTTCTTCAGTAGTAGTAGTTACGGTAGTTTCAGTAGGAACTTCGGTAGTAGTTTCGGTAGAAGGTTCTTCAGTAGTTACAGAAGTTTCAGTGGTAGTTTCGGTAGTAGTATCAGTAGAAGGTTCTTCTGTAGTAGTGGTAGTTTCAGTAGGAGTATGAACGTCGCCCTTACCGTCAAAGAACTTGTAGTCTGCATTGATTTCGGAAGCGTTAGATACTACATCGTTAATAGCGGTAACGTCATCGTTAGCACCGAACTTATCGTATAAGCCAGATATAGCCAATATAAAGCAACCGTTGTAGTCTAAAGCAGGTTCAGTACAGCTGTAGCTGTCGGTGTTGTCGTCGTAAGAACCGCTCGCATCAGTAGGACCACCCACTAAAGCACCGTATAGAGTATAAGTAGCAGTACTCTTATCAGGGTTAGCGGCTCTGTGGTGAATATGTACTGGAGAGTTTTCTGTATAGCCGATTAAGTAGCTTCTGTTAGCAGGGTTTTGACCGAGTAGGTAGTTCATTTGACCTGCTGCGTAGTCGTAGTATTGGTCGTTACCAGTAGCTTCAGCGTACTGCATAGCGTACATCTGCCAAGCACAGTTGTAACGGGAAGCACCCCAACCACCGCCTACAGGATAGTATGCTTGGTTAAGATTGTTTACTAACTTATCCATTTCAAACTTTAGTTCGTTAGAGAATGCGTCGCCATAACCTAATTGAGATAGTAGAGTAGCATAGCCACCCCAAAGTTTATCCCAAGTGTATACCCAGTGGTCGTATTCGCCGTTGTATACGCCGTCTTTAGGAGTAATAGGAGTATAGCTGTCTAAAGTACCGTTAGCAATATGACACCATAGGTCAGACCATGCTACGTCATCATTTTGTGAATCGCTACTATAGAAAGAGCCTACTCCGTCGTAATTAGCTTTTGGATACTTAGCAGTAAACTTCTGTAGAGCGTTAGCATACTTTAAGCATAGGTCAGCGTATTCAGGGTCTACGTTACGTAGTGCTATAGAAGATGATGCTAAAGCAGAAGCCATTTGACCAGAAGCGTCTGCCGATGGGTTAGAGGCTGTAGCCCAATAAGTAGGTCTGTCCATAGTCTGCTTTTCAGGAGAAGACCATTCGTTGTGGTCTTGGTCGCCACCTACCATGTAACAGAATGCTACAACGTCATCGTTATCGTCAAGATATGTAACCTTCATAAAGTAGTCACACATATTCTTTAGAATTTCAAATAGGTGACTTTCGGTATTAGTATTTTTAAAAGCGTCTGGGTGCTGATAGTAAGACCAAGCTAAGTCTGTACAAGCAAATCCCATAGTCATAGAAAACTTTAGGTGGTCGCCTGCGTCGTGATATCCACCTGAAACGTCTACAGTATTAGAACCGCCGTTTTTTTCCTTAATAAAAGCCTTTTCTGTAGCAGAAAGACCGTTAGCACTGTCAAGACTTGCAGTACCGTCGTAGGTATGGCAATCGTCTCTCCAAGTTAGACTGTTTTCGCCTACTTCGTCGCCACACTCTTGAGCGTCAAAAAAGTATAATGACATCTGTAGAGCCTCAGCATAGTTAGGATTATCGTCTGCATTAGCCACTATAGGTGAAAATGCAAGGTTAGTCGCTAACATAGATACACTGGTAATACCAGCGACTAACTTTTTTAAGTGTTTATTCATCTTTCAAACCTCCGTTTATAGTATAGATAGAAGTTATCTATTAACGTGATAGTAGACTAAACTTCTACCAAAACATTATTGATACTATAATAGTAACATAATTTTGTTAATATTTCAAGATAGTTTTAAAAGTTTCACATAGTTCACATTACAAGTTGTCAATATTTGTGAATATCGCCCAAAAAAGACCATCTAAATACCCATAGTATTAAGATGGTCTGATGTATAGTTAGTCTTCGCTTAGTTCTGCCCATTCTTCAAAAAGACTATCGTATAGAGTCTTAATTTCGTCTATGCGTGAACACTTTTGATGCATAAGTTCGTAGTTAGTAAACACTTCTTCTTTAGTGATATCTTCTTCCAAAGTAGACTGTTCTTGTTGTAGATTTTCCATTTCAACTTCTATATCCTTAATGCGTTGACGTTTTTTAGCCTGTAGAACACGTTGCTCTTTGGACTTGTAAGAGTTAGCCTTGCGTTCCTTGTACTTTTGGAGTTCTTCTTGACGTTTTTCCTCTTCTTTTAAAGCCTTAGCATAGTCTTCACGTTCTTGTTTAAGTTTAATATATTGATTAAATCCACCGTTGAAGTCTTCTACACCGTTAGGAGTAATCTCCAATATACGTGTAGATAGCTTGTTTAGTAAGTATCTATCGTGGGATACGAATATTATAGTTCCAGTGTACTCTAACAGAGCCTCTTCCAATACTTCTTTAACGGCGATATCCAAATGGTTGGTAGGTTCGTCAAGGAGTAGCACGTTGCCATTTTCGAGCATCATTAAAGCAAAGCATACTTTAGCACGTTCACCACCAGATACTACGCCTATCTGTTTAAAGACGTTTTCACCAGTAATACGAACCTTACCTAATAGACTTCTAATATCTCCGTCGTTCATGGTAGGATATTTAGAGTGAATCTCTTCTATTATGGTGTTGTTAGGGTTTAGGTTAGAGCTTTCCTGTTCAAAGTAGGATATTTTAACGTTAGAAGCCCAGTTTACACGTCCCTTATGAGGTATCTTTCCTTGAATAGCCTTTAATAGTGTAGACTTACCTATACCGTTATCGCCTATAATGGCTACTTTTTCGCCACGTTTAATTTCAAAAGATAGGCTATCTACCAAAGTCTTACGTTTAGAACCCGTTCCGACGGTTAAGTCGATATTTTTGACGGTTAGCAAGTCAAAAGGAGGTTCTATGCCATAGTTAAACGATATCTTAGAACTCTTTTCATAAGTGATAGGTTTATCTATAACTTCCATTCTGTCAAGAGCCTTAATTCTACTCTTAGCACTTTTAGAGGTAGAGGCTCTAACTAAGTTTTTAGCCACATAGTCTTCTAACTTAGCGATTTCTTTCTGTTGTTTTTCGTACTGTTTCTGTTGAGTGTCTATAGACTGTTGTTTAAGTATGGTATAGGCTGAATAGTTACCCTTGTATCTGGTAAGGTGTCCACGTTCTATTTCGCATATACTGGTACATAGTCTATCCAAAAAGTATCTATCGTGAGATACTATCAATAGAGCGCCCTTGTAGTCTTTAAGATAGTCTTCTAACCACATGACGGTTTTAAAGTCAAGATGGTTAGTAGGTTCGTCTAATATCAATAGCTTAGGTTCTTCTAATAGAAGTTTAGCTATAGCTAAACGAGTCTTTTCGCCACCACTGAACTCCGAAATTACTCTTGAATAGGTATCTTCAAAAAATCCCATACCGTTTAGAATAGTCTTAATCTTAAAGTCACGATTGTAACCGTCGTTAGTTTCGTAGTAGGTTGAAATTTCGGAATATTCTATAGTATCTTCTTTAGTGGCAGAACCGTCTGCCATACGTCTTTCAATAGCCTTCATGCGTTCTAAGACTTCATCTAAGTGTGCGAATACACTCTTCATTTCTTCTATTACAGTAGAAGAACGGTCTAAACCGCTATGTTGTTGTAGATATCCTATAGTAACTTTATCGCTTATATATACTTGACTATCTGTTTCGGAAAGTTTATCGGCAGTTTCTAAGCCAGTAATTATTCGTAACAGGGTAGTTTTACCGCAACCGTTACGACCTATCAAACCTATTCTATCTCTATCGTCTATAGAAAGGTCTATATCGTTTAGTACTATATTACCGTTATATATTTTGTATACGTCGTTTAAATTAACTATCATTACCAACGCCCCTTTTAGTATTTTTTTAGCGTTAATATTATATCATAAGTTTGGCAATATTACAAGGGGGAACTATACTATAATACTATCTGTATGATATTATTATAGTGTTATTTTCAATTCGACTTGACATATTGGATAAGTTTGTGGTATACTAAGTATATATTATAAGGCATTATGACCAATATTAGTTGAAAGGTGTACCAAAGCATATGGAAATGGAAGAAAAGGATTTTTTAAAAAGTTATGATATGAGCAAATACGAACGTCCAAGTATCGCTACTGATATGGCTATATTCACTATTAGAGACTATAAAGACGACAACTACAGAAAGTTAGCTCAAAAGCGTTTAAACATTCTTATGATTAAACGTGGTAATCACCCTTTTAAAGATAGATGGGCGTTAGCTGGTGGTTTTGTATCCCCTAATGAGAGTACCGAGGAAACCGCTAAACGTGAACTATTAGAGGAAACTGGCATAGAAGATATCTATTTGGAACAGTTATATACGTTCTCACGTCCAAACCGTGACCCAAGAGGCTGGATTATGAGTTGCTCTTATATGGCATTAGTCGACTCTAAAAGACTAAACGTAAAAGCAGGCGACGACGCTAAAGAGGCTAAATGGTTCACAGTGGACTACATACTAAAGCAAGACGTTCAGTCTAAAGACGATAACTCTAACACCAGTAAAAAGTATTACGACTTAATATTAACTTCCGATGACGGCATAGTATTAAAGTCGCAAATATGTTTTACTTCTACTTTTAGTGTGAACGGTGCAGAGTTTGATATGTCTATAATTAGTAGCGATTTAGCTTTTGACCACGCTACGATAATAGCCTATGCTATAGAACGTCTACGCAATAAGTTAGAGTATACCACCGTTGCATTCAATCTATTAGGCGAAACCTTTACCTATACCGACCTTCAAATGGTGTACGAAGTTATACTGGGTAAGAAGCTACTATCGGCAAACTTTAGAAGGAAGATGAAACACTTAGTAGAACCAGTAGACGCTTTACAGACTGACAACGCAGGACATAGACCTGCTAAACTATTAAAACGTAAGTTTATATAGTATTCTATTTGATATAGTATAACCCCACCTTTAACGCTTAGGTGGGGTATACTTTTAGTAATCAGCCAGTAGCTGAACCGTGTTCTTTTAGTTCTTTTAACTTTTGATACTTTAGTTTAGTAGCCAATCCGCCACGTATGTGACGTTCCAATTTATTCTGTTTAAGTACCTTTTTTACTTCAAGATATAGTGTAGGCTGTAATAACTTTAAACTTTTAGTAACGTCCTTATGTACCGTAGACTTAGAAATTCCAAACTGTTTAGCACAAGCTCTAACGGTTGCATTGTGTTCGACTATATATCTACCTAATATTACGGCTCTTTCTTGAGGTTCGTTTGGATAGTTCAAAAAAATCACTCCAATGGTTAAAGATATTCTATTACTAATGTATGCCATACCTGATAAAATAATTCATAGTTGCAATGGATAATTATATATGTTATAATACTATTGTTTTACCAAATATACAAAGGGAGTGTTTTTATATGTCACGATTTAAAAAGTATATAGTATCGGTACTTTCGCTTACTGTAGCGTTTAGTCTGACACTATGTAATAACTATATAGGTACTCAAGTATTGGGTACTTCAGAGGTGCAAGACTATTCTAACGTAGTAGTAGATAGTACTTCCAACTTTTCCAATGAACTGCACGGAAGTATGCCAATATATAGTAGTCCAGTATATACGTATCTTCAAAATAATAACGATGGTACTATAAGTAAAGTAGTAGCCAATAGTTATGTAGACGGCTACTGTAATAACATCATAAACGATGAGGTAAGCAATCCTAAAACCGTTTCTATAGATACTTATGGTACGGACTATAGTCTAAAAGGTTCGGTTACTTTATCCATGGAACTGGATATGTGGGGCGGATACTATTGCGGTACTACTTACAACTACTGCATATTTGGACAGAAAAATCTAACTCAGGACGATAACGCCGAAGTTATTAGAGTAGTTAAGTACTCTAAAGATTGGCAACGATTAGATAGCGTCAGTATCTGTGGAAGTAATACTATAGTACCGTTCGACGGTGGTACTCCACGTATGGTAGAGGCTAACGGAACACTATATATACACCTATCACATCAGATGTATGCAGTTAAAGGAGTAAATCATCAAGCAAACTGTCAACTATATTTAGACGCTAACTCTTTAGAGGTTAAGTATAAAGACTTTAGTATACTATCTTACACCTATAACGGATACGTTAGCCACTCTTTTGACCAGTACGTTCAAGCAGACGAACAGAACGTATACACTGTCGACTTAGGCGATGCACTTCCACGTAGCGTGCTACTATGCAAAAAAGATACGGAAGGTAACCTATTAGAATACACTAACGCTTTAGATATAAGCGGTTCAGTAGGTAATAACTATACAGGTGTAACGTTGGGTGGTTTTGAACTCTCTGACGATAACTGTATATTAGTAGGTAATTCAATCGTTCAGGACGGTTCAGTAGATAGTAGTTCTAACGTTAGAAATATCTTTGTAAGCGTAACGGATAAGTCCCTTAATAGTACTACGGTTAAGTATCTAACCGACTATACTACAGAAGAGGCAGTATCTAAGCCACAGTTGGTGAAAATAGATAACGATAACTTTATAGCTATGTGGAACGAGTACTCTCAAGACGGTTCTTATATGCACGCTGTAAAACTTAACGGTAAAGGGGAAGTGGTTCTTGACATCACTACTAACGCTATCGTTTCGGACTGTAAGCCTATAATAGTAGGCGATAACTTAGTATGGTACTTAACCGATGGTAACGACACCACCTTCTATCAAATAGACTATAAGAAGATATTCAAATATACGCAACCTATAGTAGCAGGCGACGTAAACGAAGACGGCAAAGTCGACGGTACAGACTTATATCAAGTATCGCAGTACATATTGGATAGCAATAGTATAGCGTTTTCCGAACAGGGACTATTAAACGCTGATACTAATCAAGACGGCGTAATAGATGTAGCCGACCTATTCTATATCAGCTATAACGATAGAATAAAGGTGTTCGAGCCGACCTATATAGAAGACGGTACTTTAACTTTCAGTGACGCTAAGTTGAACGTCACGAACATGGTGGATAGTAATGGTAGTTTGACTAAAGACCTTCAAGTAAAGGTTGCGGTATCTTTAAATGGCGACTTTGAGGGTATATACTCTGGTATATTAGGACTACAGTTCACAGGAAATACAGACAACGTTTCCGACGTAGTACCTACAGTTACTCCAGATACTTCCAAACCACAGGATAAGTATTCATTAATTAGTAGTGGATTAGTTACTGAAAGTATAGTATATAGTAACTATGATACTTTCAAGTATAGTTTCTGTACCAGTGAAAATTCAGGAATAGTGTGTACTCCTAATGTAGATAATACTCTAATGTATGTGTACGTTACCATTCCACAAGGTGCAAACGTAAAAGATACTTTTACCATAGGTACTAAAGATACCGTTCAAGTACTAACCACTAATGGGGATATTATAACTCCAATAGTAAGTAACGGAACTATTTCATTTATTGCAGATAGTATTCCACCTACTAATCAAGATACTATGTTAGGCGATTTGAACTTAGACGGTTCAGTTAAGACCAACGACTTACTAATACTTAAAAAGTATCTGTTAGGTTTAAAAGAGTTAGACGGTCAAGCGTATATTAATGCAGACGTAAATCAAGACGGAAAAGTCGCTTCTAATGACCTATTAAGACTTAAAAAGTACTTTGTATAGGGGAGTTCTGTTATGAAGATAGCGTTAGTAAACACTTCGGACTATACTAAGGATAGTGTTAGAGTATCACAGTCGATAGTAAAGGTATTATCCGATATGGGTATAGAAGTATCCATTCCAGAGTATTTAAAGCACAATATATTAGAACACACTTCCATTTTAGAGTTAGCCAACATCAAAGCGGACGCTCTAATGCAGGCTTTTGAAGATACTACCATAGACTATATATGCGATATATCGGGTGGAGATACCAGCAATGAAGTACTTAGTCTATTAGACTACCATACGATAGAACGTTCTAAAGCTGTATATATGGGCTATAGCGACTTAACCGTGATAGTGAACAGTATATACGCTAAAACCAACAGAACGTCGTATCTGTATAGTATTACTAATCTACTAAAAAAGGATAGAACTCTACAGATACGACGGTTTAAAGACTACGTTCTAAATCAAAAAGAAGACCTATTCAACGTAGAGTATAAGTATATATACGGTTCTAATATGTCAGGAACTCTAATAGGTGGAAACGTTAGATGTTTTAGTAAACTATTAGGTACACCATATCTTCCCAACCTTAAAGATAAGCTACTATTTTTAGAGGCTCGCAGTGGTGGAGCGTATCAGATGATATCTTTACTGAACCAGTATAAGCAAGCTAAAGTGTTCGATATGGTTAATGGCGTAGTATTAGGAACGTTCACGGCTATGGAAACTTCTTGTGAAGTACCCACTATAGAAGATATAGTGTTAAGTATAGTACCCAAAACAGTCCCAATAGCTAAAACCGTTCAAGTGGGACACGGTAGCAACTCCAAAGCGTTAAAGATAGGTACATATTACGATATATAATAACAGCAACGTCCAAAGTAAGTTTTTGGACGTTGTATGTTTATACTTCCTTTTTGTTAAGGTCGGCGATTATGGAAAGTCTGCCAAGTTCTCTGTACTGGTCTTTTTCGGTTAAGGTTCTAAAGTATTGTATAAGTTCCTCTTCTTCTTTGGAGAGCGTTTTTTTTGCCGAATTGACACCAGTAAATAGGTAATCAAAAGATACGTTAAAGTACTTAACTATAAGATATATATACTTTATATTTGGACTTGTACCTTTGTTTAGCCAATCGGATACGGTATTAGGTTTAACGCCTATGCTCTGTGCAAATTCCGACTGTGTACACCCTTTGGTTGTTATTAAGTGTTTAAGAATTTCATTAAACTTCATAGATATCCTCCCATTATGTAAGTATACTATAAAATATCTTAGATATTTTATAATATAATAATACAACAGTAATGGCAAAAGGTCAAGTAATAATAGACATATATTCTAATTTGAAGATTAAATGTTATAGTGCAGTCAACTATACTTATTGAATATGTTTGTGTCACAAATTTGCGATATACTATGCTAACAAACCATATAACTGTAAACTATTTAGATTGTGGGTTTTTCATGAATTTTTGAAAATTTCCGAAAAATTAACCTTTTATCGATTGACTTATTCGTTAATCTAATATAAAATGTATTTCATAAGTTAGGAAATACTTAGCAAAATATATTTTAGAGGTGATTTACATATGAAGGACATAGGAAAAAATATTAGGCAAAAAAGACGACAGATTGGACTATATCAAATCCAATTAGCCGAAAGAGTAGGTTGTACTCAAGCACACATCAGCGGTATAGAAAACGGTAAAGGTATTAGTATTAATCTGTTAGTTAAAATAGCTACTGCTCTTAACTGCACACCGTTTGAACTTTTACAGTAGTTAGGAGGGAACTTTTTTGAACACTAACTTAGGATATAATCTTAAAAAGTATCGTTGGGAACAGAATATGACTATCTATGAACTATCTAAACTATGCGGTATATGTTCTAAAACCTTAAATAACTTAGAACTATACTATGACGGTTGCAATACTAACACTCTGTACAAGATATGCAAAGCTACTAATCTTAGTGCGGACTATCTTTTAGGACTATCTAACAATAAGTATGTACTATAAAAAGTACATTAAATATTCTATTCTTATTGAATGTTTTAATCATATGTGGTATAATAAGTAGTAATTACTCTTTTAAGTTTGTAGGTGATATATTATGGATACTAATAAGATTATAGTTAAAGGTGCAAGAGAACACAATCTAAAAAACGTAGACGTTGAAATTCCTAAAAACTCTTTAACCGTTATGACGGGTGTAAGTGGTTCAGGTAAAAGTTCTTTAGCGTTTGATACTATATTCGCAGACGGTCAAAGAAGATATTTAGAAAGTCTTAACTCTTATGCAAGACAGTTCTTAGGACAGATGAAAAAACCTGACGTAGATAGCATAGAAGGACTATCTCCAAGTATTTCTATAGACCAAAAGACTACTTCAAAAAATCCACGTTCTACAGTGGGAACGGTTACTGAAATATACGACTACTTAAGATTGCTATATGCACGTATAGGCGTTCCACACTGTCCAATATGTAACAGAGAAATTTCTATGCAAACCGTGGACGACGTAGTAGACGCAGTTATGAAACTACCAACAGGTACTAAAATTCAAATATTAGCACCTATAGTTAGAGGTCGTAAAGGTGAACACATTAAAGAACTTGAAAAGGTTAAGCGTTCAGGTTATGTTAGGGTTCGTTGTGACGGCAATATATACGACCTATCAGAAGATATTAAACTTGAAAAAAATAAAAAGCACTCTATAGAAGTAGTAGTGGATAGGTTAGTAATTAAAGATAGTATAGTTTCAAGACTTGCCGAAAGTATCGAAACTGCTATGAATACCGCAGACGGTTTAGTAATAGTATCGGTAGTAGGTGGAGAAGAAAAGCTATACTCTCAAAATTACGCTTGCCCTGAACACGATATCTCTATAGAAGAACTTTCACCAAGAATGTTTTCGTTCAACAATCCATACGGTGCGTGTGAAACGTGTTCTGGTTTAGGTGTATTTGAGGAAATAGACGTAAACGCAGTAGTTCCAGATGAGAACAAGTCTATATTAGATGGTGGTATATCTGCCAACGGTTGGAACACTTTAAGTGATAACTCAGTGGCTATGATGTACTATAGAGCGATAGCTAATCAATATAACGTATCTTTAGATACTCCTATTAAAAGTCTACCCAAAGACGTACTAAACGTGTTCCTATATGGTACTGGTGACGAACGTATAAAGATAGACGTTATCGATAGCTTTGGCGGTGGCTATAGATACTCCACCTTTGAAGGTGTAGTAAACAATCTAAAAAGACGTGCCAGTGATATTAACACTCGTAACCGTAGCGACTTTAGACGCTACCTAAAAGAAGTAACCTGTCCAGACTGCAAGGGCAAAAGATTAAAAAAGATAGTCTTAGGCGTTACCGTCGGTGGCATAAATATAGATACTCTGTGTAATAAGTCAGTTACTCAAATACTGGAATTTTTCGATAGTTTAGTACTAAGTCAAAAAGATACTATAATAGCCGAAAGACTAATTAAAGAGATTAAAGAACGTCTAAACTTTTTGAAGAACGTCGGCTTAGAGTATCTAACACTATCAAGAAGTGCAGGAACACTCTCAGGTGGTGAAAGTCAACGTATAAGATTAGCTACACAGATAGGTTCTTGTTTAACTGGTGTGTTATATATCTTAGACGAACCAAGTATAGGCTTACACCAAAGAGATAACGATAAGTTAATAGATACTCTTAAACGTTTACGAGACTTAGGCAATACTCTAATAGTAGTAGAACATGATGAAGATACTATCTTAAGTGCCGACTATGTAGTCGACGTAGGCGTAGAGGCTGGCGTGAACGGTGGTAGTATAGTATTCAGTGGTACACCACAACAACTTTTGCAGTGTAAACAGTCTGTAACGGGACAGTATCTAAGTGGTGAAAAGTCTATACCAGTTCCAAAAGTTCGTAGGCAAGGCAACGGAAACTATCTTGAAGTGTTAGACGCTTACGCTAACAATCTAAAGCACATAGACGTTAAAATTCCTTTAGGTATGATGGTATGTGTTACTGGTGTAAGTGGTTCGGGTAAGTCAAGTTTAGTAAATCAGATACTTGCTAAACATCTATTGAATAGGCTGAACCGTTCCAAAGAAGAGGCTACAGACTTCGGTTCTGTAAACGGTCTTGAACACTTAGACAAAGTTATAGTGATAGACCAATCCCCAATAGGTAGAACTCCACGTTCTAACCCTGCAACCTATACTGGAGTATTTTCGGAAATCAGGGATATATTCGCTCAAACGGTAGACAGTAAAGCTAAAGGTTACACTGCGGGAAGATTTTCTTTTAACGTTAAGGGCGGTCGTTGTGAAGTATGTGAGGGCGACGGCATAATTAAAATAGAGATGAACTTTCTACCTGACGTATACGTCCCTTGTGAGGCTTGCAAGGGTAAGCGTTACAATCGTGAAACTTTAGAAGTCCACTATAAAGGAAAGTCTATTAGCGACGTGTTAGAAATGTCTATAGATGAAGGTGTACAGTTTTTTTCAAACGTTCCTAAGATAGCTAAAAAACTTGCTACTTTGCAGTCGGTAGGTTTAGGATATATCAAGATAGGACAGTCGGCTACTACACTATCAGGTGGAGAGGCTCAAAGAGTTAAGTTAGCTACTGAACTTTCCAAAAAGGCTACAGGCAAGACTATATACATCTTAGATGAACCTACTACGGGTTTGCATTCAGCAGACGTTCACAAATTAGTAGATATATTAAACGAACTTGCTAATACAGGAAATACCGTACTAATAATAGAACACAACTTAGACGTTATTAAAAGTTGCGACTACATCATCGACTTAGGCGTAGAAGGTGGTGACGGTGGTGGTAACGTGGTAGCTACTGGCACTCCTGAACAGATAGCTCAATGTGAAGCCTCATATACTGGCAAGTATCTAAAGAAGATATTAAATAGATAGTAACAAAATTAGCGTCTTAACCGTTTAGGTTAGGACGCTATTAGTATACTTAGTCGATTAGATATTAATTAGTATATATAAATACGTTGTCACCGCCGAACTTGTAGCCGTCGTTGTAGGTTTCGTTGGTAGGTTTGGTAGTTTCGGCTTCTTTAGAGATTAAAGTATAAGTTTCCTCGTTATCATCGTTAGATACTACTACTTCTTGAGACTGTACAGGGTATGATACAGGGTTCTGAGTAGGAAGAGTTTCGCCAGTATACTCTTCTATGCCGTAGCCTCTAAAGTTAGCCCACTGTTTGTTAGCTAAGTCGGAATAGTTAGTAGCTTGTATCATAAAGTTATCGCCGTTTTGAGTATCGTCTTTTATGTAGCAAGATACTGCTTCTTTAATCAAGTATATCGAAGACGTATAGTGTTCGACACAGTATAGTATTTGACTATGAACTTCTTTATAGCTATCTGGAACGGTATCTTCCATTCTATTCAAAGTATCCAGATAGTTTTTAGACTTATTAAAGTAAGAGTTGATGCTATTGAACCATTCAGTTGAACCGTCAAAGTTGTTAGTAAGGTTATTAAGATTTATAAGTAGCGTTTCGTAATCCATAATTATGCCTTTTAAGGTAGTATAGTATTCATCGTCGGAAAGAGTAGTAACGGTTTCAGTTTGAATAGTATTCATAATAGTGGCGTACGTAGTAGCGTAAGTATCTATATTGTCACTGTTATAAGTGATAGTTTCATCATTAGAGTTTCCAAGTTCCACACCCACGGTAGTAGAACTATCTTCACAGCTTACAAGCATACATAACATAGAAAGTATTAATGCAGTAAGTAAATAGGTATTTAATTTCATAATCGGTATATCCTCTCATAGAATTGCATTATTATTAGATTATATCATACTTTAAAACAAGTTTCAATATTTAAAATATTAATTTTTTAGACGGTTGACAAAGTACAAAAAAAGTGCTATCATATATTAACATAATTTGACCGTACATATACTTATTACAGGAGGTATTCTAATATGAAATCTAAGGGTATAAAGACTATTACAGAAAACAGAAAGGCTAAACATGACTACTTTATATTAGAAAGCTATGAAGCGGGCATAGAGTTAGTAGGCACAGAGGTTAAGTCTATACGTAACGGTAGCGTAAACTTAAAAGATAGTTGGTGTTCTATCGACCGTGGCGAAGTGTACATTAAAGGTATGCATATATCACCATACGAAAAGGGAAACATATTCAATAAAGACCCTCTAAGAGTGAGAAGACTACTACTTCACCGCAAAGAGATAGATAGACTATACGGCACTATAAAACAAGACGGCTTAACCTTAATACCAATATCGCTATACTTTAAGGATAGCAAAGTTAAGGTTCAGTTAGGACTATGCCGTGGTAAAAAGCTACACGATAAGCGTCAGGATAGTGCTAAACGTGATGCTAAGCGTCAAATAGATAGAGCTATAAAGTCTAACGGAAAAGAGTGTTAGTGAAAGTTGTGTGAAAGATATCAAAAATATTAAACTATCTATTGACTTTTTGGGCAAATGTGATATAATATAATTGTTCGATATTTTTGCTTGCAATATATTATAATTTTAGGAGTGTGTGTCCGTTGCTCAAAAAAACTTTAAAGGCTATATTAATTAGCATATTTACTATTAGTATACTTTCTACTGGAATGGTATGTAGTGCCGATGAAACTACTACCGCCGTTGCTACTACTATGAATAATAGCAGTAATACCAGTACACATAAGACTACTACTAAGCAATCCGAAAGTACTACTACTGTAGATGCTACTACGACTACGAGTGTAGGTTCTGTAACTACTACAGAAACTATTACACAAGATACTACTACTATTGTTGAAACTACTACTGTACCACAGACTACTACTTCAGAAGAAACTACTACCACTACTACTGTAACGTCTGAAGAGGTTACAGACCAAGAAGAAAAAGACGTATACTTAGCTACTCTATCACCACAAGAACAGATAGAGTACATTCAAAACGAAATAGACACTATACTATATGGTAACTCTAAGTCTAACGAACAGCGTCAACAAGCTGTAGTTAAGTATCTATATAGAGTAACCTCTAAAGAGATAATATCTTCTAACGAGATGCTATACTTTTATAAGTACGCTAAAAATATCTTAGATAAGCAACTAATTGAAAGTACTTCTAAAGAAAAGTTCCTAAATAGTATAGATAAGTGCGTTCAATCGGTAACTAAAGAAAACTATAAGTCTATACAGTCGTATTGCAATAATACCATAAAAAACGCATTCTATAGTGGAATACTAACCAATAAAGAAGTATTAACTCTTACCAAAGATATGAACGAACGTATATATAAAGCGTACGTATCTAAACTTTCAGGTTGGGAATTAGACTTAGAAACCTATTCTAACTATACGTTTACTTCCAATCAAGCGTTAGTAACTCAATGGAACCAATCATACCCTGATATGAAAGGTTGGATATTTATTAAAGATACTAATATAGACTATCCTTTAATGCAGTATCCATACGATAACGATTACTATCTACAACATAGTTGGAACGGTGCTGAAAGTTCAAGAGGTACTATAGAGTTCGACTATAGGTGTAACTTTAGCGACTATAAAGACGATGTCCATACTACAAATACTATATTGATATACGGTCATAATTTAAGTGACGATACTATGTTCTCACAGTTGGCGTACTATAAGGATATTAACTATTACAGTCAGCACCCACTTATAGAAATTAGTACCGATACCGACCAAAGACTATATAAGATATACGCTTGCTGTTCTATATCTGGTTTAGCAGCCGATACTAACTTTATGTATTGGAATGAAAAGTACATAAACATGGACGAAGATACGTTCAATGAACATATCGCTTTAACCAAACAGACTATGCTATATGATACTAACGACTTCCCAGAATATGGACAGGATATTCTAACTTTACAAACTTGCGACGGTAACGACGGTATGAGAGTAGTTATCTTTGCTAAGAGAGTAAAGTAGTTGATTTTAGATTAATTTCATTTTTCATAACATCCTTTCTCGATAGCGTGGCATACTTATTGTGTGCTACGCTATCTTTCTCTTTTACTCTTGACTTTTTGTATATATAATGGTAGAATATTATATTGGTATGATATTATACTATGAATATTCTTTTAAGGTATGAGTATACTATAATATAATAGTATATAATACTTTAGGAGGTATAGTATGGCTAATCAAGTGTATACTCATAACGAAGACGGTAGTTCTAACGAAGAAGAAAGTTCAATAGAAGTATCTAATGAACGTTTAGAGGCTTTAGAAAAGTTTGGAGAGTTTCCAACTAATCATTCAAAGTATCCTATAAGTTGTGTTACCATTATAGGTCAAGTGGAAGGTCACTATATTATGCCCAACACTAACAAGACTACTAAGTATGAACATCTAATACCACTATTAACGGCAATAGAACAGGATAAGACTATTAAAGGGTTACTATTAATCCTAAATACTGCTGGTGGTGACGTTGAAGCTGGTTTAGGTATAGCAGAATTGATATCAGGTATGAAAATTCCAACGGTATCGTTAGTAGTAGGAGGAAGTCATTCTATAGGCGTTCCGTTAGCGGTGTGTACTGATAAATCTTTTATCGTGCCGTCTGCTACTATGACTATTCACCCCGTTAGAGTAAACGGCTTAGTGGTGGGAGTTCCGCAAACTTTAGATTGGTTAAACTCAATGCAGAATAGAATTATTCAGTTTGTGGTAAAGAATAGTTCCATTAAAGAAGATACTTTTAAAAAGCTACTATTTAACACCAACGAATTGGTAATGGATATAGGTACTATCTTAGACGGTAAAACTGCCGTGGATATTGGCTTAATAGATAGTCTTGGCGGACTGTCTGACGCTTTGGAGTGTCTGTATTCTCTAATAGAAAGCACTCCCGAACGTTACGCTTAATAGTATGATATTATATAACGTTTGCATATTATACTAATCGACTGCAAAATATTCCCACCTATACGGTGGGATATGAATTGCACATAGTATAAACTTTAAAACTTAATATTTATTTAGAAAGGGTGTTGTGTACATCATGTTGCATGATATTATCGACGCAATAGTTCAGGCGGTAATACAAGGCTTAACCGAATTTTTACCTATTTCAAGTTCAGGACACTTAAACCTATACGCACACTTAACGGGTAAGTCTGCCGATGAGACCACGTTCATGTTGGTAATAGTCCACTTAGGAACTTTAGTAGCCGTGTTCATAGCCTTTTGGGATACCATTTTAGGACTATTAAAAGAATTAGGCTCTATCTTTAAGGATATATTTAGTGGGAAGTTCACTCTTAAAGATACTGCAACTCGTACCCCAGAACGTAACATGATATATATGTTAATAGTATCGTTAGTGTTATTAGTTCCGTTCTATCCACTAAAAGACCTTTTTGAAAAGGCTGGTACTAACTTCATAGCGTTAGGATGTTTCTTTCTGTATACTTCGTTTATACTGTTCATGTCCGATAGAGTGCCTAAGAAGAAGTTAAAAAAAGAAGCTGGCGATATTACTCTTAAAGATGCCATAGTAATAGGACTGTTTCAAGCTGGAGCGTTATTCCCAGGAATTTCACGTTCAGGTTCTACCATATGTGGTGGTTTGTTTAGAGGCTTAAAGCGTGAAACTGCCGTTAAATACTCATTTATATTAGGAATACCTACTATATTAGCAGGCTGTCTTTTAGAGTTAAAAGACGCTATAAGTACAGGTTTAGACATACAGATAGTACCAGTATTAATAGCTTTAGTAGTATCTGCCATAGTAGGCGTGTTAGCTATCAAGTTAGTAGATATGTTAATAAATAATAGTCAGTTTAAGATATTTGCGGTATACACTTTAGTATTAGGTCTATGTGTAATAACTTGTGGCATTATAGAACAGGTTACAGGTATGAACATAGTGCAATACCTATCGTAGAGTACATACAATATTTTTTTGATATAGTGGGCGGATAGTATCCGCCCTTAACTATAAGGTTAAGTATTTTGTAATGGACATCTTTTTTATCGTAAGACTTCCATTACAAAGCGTTTAACTATATTTAGGAGGTATAATATGGCTGAAAAAAATAGTAATAACAAAAAGAATAGTAACAGCTCTAAAAAACAGAATAACAGTTCCAAAAAGAATACTACTAAAAAGCCGAATAAGAATCAAATAGACCAAAAAAACCAATTTTGGGCTGTAATGTTATTCGCTTTGGGAATACTACTATTTTTAGTCGCAACGGTTGAAGGTTCAGACGGTTGGAAAGTTATGCACCAAGTAGTTAGAGGCATATTTGGAATAAGTTCGTTTGTAGTACCAGTAATAGTATCGTTTATAGCGGTATTGTTAGCACAGAATAAGTCTCATCAATTGATAGTGAGAAGACTTTGTGAAAGTCTGTTAGGACTGCTAATAGTGAGTGGTGCTATAGAAATATTCTTCTTTCCAGAGATTAAAGGTAATACACTATCGGCAAGTATACAGTACATATATAACGACTCTATAGACTTAAAAGGTGGTGGAGTAGTAGGTTCTTTAATAGGACTATCATTGCTTAGTGTTTTAGGTAATGTAGGTTCTAAGATAGTAATGGCTATAGCTATATTGGTGATATTAATGTTGCTCACTAATACTTCTCTGTTGGGTGCGATAGACATTATAAAGTTGCCATTCATAAAGGTTAAGGAAGTATTTAGCAACTTGAACTTTATGGAAACTCCTGAAGAAGACGTAGTTCCTGAAGACTTAGGCGTTCAAGAAAAGCCTAAAAAGAAGCCTACTTTAAACTTAAAAAAAGATACTGCTAAGTCTAAAGACGTTGAACCTAACGTTAAAGACGATACTAAAAAAGAGGAAGAGAAAGAAGACGTACTATCTTCCATATCGGATATAGTCTCTAAAACTATCGAAAAGGCTAAACAGACTATCGACAATGCACTATTCGAGTATGTAGAAGAAGAAGAGGAAGAAGAAAATACCCCAGAAGACGTTATCGCTAATACTGGCGACGACGAATTGGATACTATATTCAACGACTATAGTCCCGTTACTGACGATACTTCTAACGACGACGAAAACATAGACGTTTCAATTGAAGATACCGAAAGCATTCCAGTTGAGCAAGCACCCCTTACAGAACCTACGACAGAAGAAAGTCCGTTAGACAACGTTACCGAAGATATTCAGTTGGAACTTCAAGATACTTTAGTAGATACTCCACCTAAGCCTAAGAGTACTAACAAAAAGTATCATTATAGAAAACCTTCCACTGCACTATTGGAAAAGGGTAAAGATAATAGTACCTCCAAAGTTTCTAAAGAAGAATTGGAAACTACTGCTAAAAAACTAATCGAAACGTTAGAAAGTTTTCAAGCTAAAGCGAATATAGTCGGTATAAGCAGAGGTCCAGCAGTTACACGTTATGAAGTTCAACCATATGCAGGAATTAAAGTATCTAAGATTACCAACCTTGCAGACGATATAGCGTTAAACTTAGCCACTTCCGGTGTAAGAATGGAAGCACCTATACCAGGGAAGTCTGCTATAGGTGTAGAAGTTCCTAATAAAGTTACAGACGTAGTCTCTATTAGGGAACTTATCGAAAGTGAAAAGTTCAAAGAGAGTTGCAAAAAGAGTAAACTATCTTTTGTAGTCGGCAAAGATATTGCAGGTAATGTAATAGTAGGCGATATAGCTAAGATGCCACACGTCATAATAGCGGGTGCTACGGGTTCGGGTAAGTCGGTATGTACAAACTCTATAATTATGAGTATACTATATAATGCCACTCCAGAAGAGGTTAAGTTTATACTAATAGACCCTAAGATAGTAGAGTTTCAGCACTATTCAGGAATACCTCACTTGCTAATTCCAGTAGTAACAGACCCTAAAAAGTCCGCAGGTGCTTTAAACTGGGCAGTTCAGGAGATGTTAAGAAGATATCAAACTTTTGCTGATAATAAGGTTAAAGACCTAAGTGGTTACAATCAAAAAGTAGAAGAGACTGGCATAGGCGAAAAGATGCCTCAAATAGTAATAGCCATAGACGAACTTGCCGACTTGATGATGGTAGCCAAAGGTGACGTAGAAGAGGCTATCTGTCGTTTAGCACAGATGGCACGTGCAGCGGGAATGCATCTAATAATAGCCACTCAAAGACCTACTGTAGATATAATAACCGGTTTAATAAAGGCTAACATTCCAAGTAGAATAGCACTTTCGGTAATGTCTGCGATAGATAGCCGTACCGTAATAGACACCAACGGTGCTGAAAAGTTGTTAGGTCGTGGCGATATGTTATACTTTCCTACGGGTATGCCTAAACCTTTAAGAGTTCAAGGTTGTTGGGTATCGCCTAAGGATATAGAGGCTACTGTAAACTACATCAAGCAAAACTTTGAAGCTAATTATAGCGATGACATTCTACAGGAGATAGAAAAGTCTGTACCTATTGAAAAAAGTTCTAAAAGTAGTTATAATAGTAGTGATGAGGTTATTCCTAACAGTGATGAGGACTTAATAGAACGTGCCATAGATATGATTATGGAAAGCGGTCAAGCCTCCACTTCCATGATACAACGTAGACTAAAGTTAGGATACGCTCGTGCAGGACGTATTATGGACGAACTGGAAGAAATGGGAATAGTAGGAGTTTCACAGGGTTCTAAACCTCGTGAGATACTATTAACTAAGACACAATGGACAGAACGTAAAGTGAACGGTAAACAAGGATAATATTAAGGAGGATATTAATTGGATAGAAGTCTGTTTTTGCCAATGTCAGCACAAGACTTAAAAGATAGAGGTATATCTCAGTTAGACTTTGTGTTTATTACTGGCGATAGCTATGTAGACCACCCATCCTTTGGTGTGGCAATAATTTCAAGAATATTAGAGGCTAAAGGTTATACTGTAGGAATAGTAGCTCAACCCGATTGGAAGTCCGACCAAGACTTTAAACGTTTAGGTACTCCAAAGTTAGGCTTTTTAGTCACTTCAGGTAATATCGATAGTATGGTGGCACACTATACAGTGGCTAAGCGTAAGCGTTCCGACGACGTGTACACGGCAGGTGGAAAGTCTGGTAGTAGACCAGATAGAGCAGTAATAGTATACTGTAAAAAGTTAAGAGAGATATTCGGAAATACCGTTCCCATAGCCATAGGTGGTTTAGAGGCTTCGTTAAGGCGTTTTGCTCACTACGACTATTGGGACGATAGGGTTAGACCTTCTATATTAGTAGATAGTGGAGCGGATATACTAATGTATGGTATGGGTGAACATCAAGTAATAGAAATCGCTAATAGATTAGCCAACGGTGAAAGTATCCACTCTATGACGGATATTAGAGGTACTTGCTACTTAACCGAACCTAAAAATACTCCATATGGTTGTGCAGAGTGTTCATCTTATGAACAGGTATCCATCAATAAAGAAGCCTACGCTAAGTCTTGCAGAATACAGTACGACCAACAAGATGAAGTGTATGGTAAGACTATCATTCAAAGGCATGGCAATACTATGTTAGTGCAGAACCCTCCAGCGTTAGCACTTACCACACCAGAGTTGGACTATGTGTACTCCCTGCCATATACTCGAGCATACCACCCTGACTACGAAAGTTTAGGTGGTGTACCTGGTATCAAAGAGGTAGAGTTTTCCATTACGCACAATAGAGGCTGTTTTGGATACTGTAACTTTTGCTCCATAGCGTTACATCAAGGCAGAAAAGTTTCGGTACGTAGTGAACAGTCCATACTGCAAGAGGCTGAAAGACTAACCAAAATGCCTAACTTTAAGGGATACATTCACGATGTAGGCGGACCTACTGCCAACTTTAGAAGTACCTCTTGTGATAAGCAGTTAAAGTATGGTCTGTGTAAGGGTAAAAAGTGTTTAGCACCTACACCTTGCAAAGCATTAAAAGTCGACCATACCGAATATCTTGACATACTACGCAAAATACGTAACATAAAGGGTATCAAAAGAGTATTTATCCGTTCCGGTATTAGGTACGATTATCTTATAGAAGATAAAAACGATGAGTTCATGAAGGAGTTAATTAGATATCACGTAAGCGGACAGTTAAAAGTTGCTCCTGAACACTGTTCCGCCGTAGTACTGGATATGATGGGCAAACCTCACATAGAGGCTTACAAGAGATTTCAGCAAAAGTTTTACTCTATAACTAAGGGCATGGGCAAAGAACAGTACTTAGTACCATACTTAATGTCTTCTCACCCAGGGAGTACCCTAAAAGAGGCTATCGAGTTAGCCGTGTTCCTAAAAGAAAACAAGATACATCCCGAACAGGTTCAAGACTTCTATCCAACCCCTGGAACTATTTCAACGTGTATGTTTTACACCGAACTAAATCCTTATACTATGGAAAAGGTATACGTTCCAAAGACTTCCGAAGAAAAGTCTATGCAACGTGCATTATTGCAGTACTTTAGACCAGAAAATAAACCGTTGATAATAAAGGCTTTAAAGCGAGCTAATCGTTTAGACTTAATAGGCAACTCTCCAAAGTGTTTGGTAAGAGAAGACTTTAAACCGTCTAACAGTAACAGAAGTACAGGGGGTAAAACATGGGAAAGACGTTCCAAAAATGGAAGTACAAAGGGTTCAAGCGTAAAAAGGAAGAAAAGATAGCACTATCGTTAGTAGTTGCTATGTGTGTAGGAGTATTAACTTCTTGTGATGTATATATCAACGATAGTTCGGAGTACGCTCAAGAAGACTACGTTACAGTATCTTTTATAGACGTAGGTCAAGGCGACTGTATACTAATACAGACAGACGAAAGCAACGTACTAATCGATGCGGGAGAAAGTGAAAACGCTGAAACTGTAGAACAGTATCTTACAGATAACGGAGTGGAAACTTTAGACTACATAGTCGCCACACACCCACATTCCGACCACATAGGAGCATTACCTAAAATAATCACAGATATGAACGTTGAACACATCTTACAAGGTAAAATGTCAGACGATATAGTTCCTACCACAAGAGTATACGAAAAGTATCTAACTGCTATAGCCGATAAAGGTTTAACTATCACATCGGCAGTAGTGGGCGACGTGTACGACTTAGGAAACGCTCAATTAGAGATAGTAGCACCAAATTCGGACGACTATTCCGACTTGAACGATATATCGGTAGTGACTATACTCACTCATGGTGATAACAAGTTTATATTTACTGGAGACGCTTCTAAGCGTTCGGAAAAAGAGATGTTACAAAACGGTCTGTTAGAAGACGTTGACGTTTTAAAGGTTGGACATCATGGAAGTGATACTGCTACCACTCAAGAATTTTTGGACGCTATTACTCCTGAAATAGCCGTTATAATGTGTGGAGTAAATAATAAGTACAATCACCCATGTGAAGAGACTATGGATAAACTATACGATGCTAATATAGAAGTGTATCGTACAGACGAAGAAGGTACTATACACATGGTGTCTAATGGAAGTACTATAGAAACTACTACCGAAAAATAAATAATGAAAGGAAAACTTACTGATATTATAGTCAGTAATGGATATATTGATATGTTAATAATAGATAGATTTGAAGGTGAATACGCTATCTTAGAAGACGGCAAACATCATTATGAAGTTAAAAGGTCCGAACTGCCTAACGACTGTTTCGAGGGAGACGTAATAGTCACTAAAGACGGTTTTTATACCGTGGATAAAGAACAGACTAAACTCCGTAGAGAGGCTATCCTTAGACTGCAACGTAGCGTTTGGGAAAGCTAATAGTCTAAAAGTTATATATACAAGAGGTGTTTTTGATAATATGCAAAACTATAAAGACTCTCCGCTATTTATTAAAATAAAGCAGACGTACTCTACTATGTCCAAAGGACACAAAAAAATAGCAGACTACATTTTAAACAACTACGATAAGGCTGGTTTTATGACGGCTTCTAAGTTGGGCGAAACTGCTGGAGTAAGTGAGTCTACAGCGGTTAGGTTCGCTTATGAGTTAGGTTTTGAAGGATATCCTGAATTTCAATCCGAACTTTCCGAAACTGCCAAACGTAAACTTACATTCTTACAACGTATGAACTTAGCGGAAGAAAAGTCTAACGGCAAGGGAATATTAGAAAGAGTATCCACTATAGATATTGAGAGTATTCGTTCTACCGTGGAAATGACTACCGAAAGTCAACTACGTACCATAGCAGAAGAAATATCTAACGCTAAAAGAGTATACATTATAGGTTCACGAAGTTCCGAACCTTTAGCGTTACTGCTATCTTACTATTTAGAGCTTATGCTACAGGACGTTAAACATATAAGACCTTCTGGCACTACCGATATACTTCAACAGGTGCTACGCATTAGTGAAAACGACGTTATTATAGGCATAAGTTTTCCACGATATTCCACACAGACGCTTAAAGCGTTACAGTATGCCAACGGTCGTAACGCTAAAGTTATAGCTATTACTGATAGCGAAACTTCTCCTATAGCCAAAATATCCAACTATAAGATGTTAGCTAAAAGTAATATGTCATCTTTTGTGGACTCAATGGTGGGTGCTATGAGTTTAATAAACGCTCTATTAGTAACTATTAGTATGCTGAAAAAAGACGACGTAGCACAGACTTTTAACACGTTAGAGACTATCTGGGAAGAGTATCAAGTATACGATAAGTCGGAGAATTAATATAAGGAAGTGTAGTATATTATGAAGTATGACGTAATAATAGTGGGTGGCGGTGCAAGTGGTAGTATAGCAGGTATCACCTCAGCAAGATTAGGAAAGACCGTTTGCATCATCGAAAAGAACGGCTATATTGGTAAAAAAATCAACATTACTGGTAAAGGACGTTGTAACGTTACTAATAACTGCTCTAATAATGAACTTATGCATAACATTCCACGAAATCCAAAGTTTCTATATAGTGCGTTTTCTAAGTTTTCGGCACAAGATACTATAAACTTCTTTGAAGACTTAGGCGTTCCGTTAAAGACAGAACGTGGCAACAGAGTATTTCCAGTCAGTGATAAGGCTATGGATATCTCTAAGGCGTTAGAACGTGAACTCAAAAGGTGCGGTGTACCTATAATCAAGCAGAACGTCGTTGAACTTATAGTACAAGATAGTGTATGCTTAGGTGTAAAGACTGACGGCGGTGACTACTATGGAAATAGTGTACTAATCGCTACGGGTGGAAAGTCGTATATGGCTACTGGTTCTACTGGTGACGGATATACTTTTGCACAGTCTGTAGGACACACTATAAATAAGTTAGTACCCTCTTTAGTGCCTTTAGTAGTACAAGAGAAGTACTGTTCCGATATGATGGGTTTATCCTTAAAGAACGTAAAACTAAACCTATACGACGGTGAAAAGTGTATCTACTCCGAACTTGGCGAAATGCTATTCACACACTTTGGAGTATCAGGACCTTTAGTGTTAAGTGCAAGTTCACATATAGACAAGATGCAACCTAACAGGTACAGAATACTAATAGACCTAAAACCAGCCCTTTCAGTAGAGGCTTTAGACAAGCGTATCCAACGTGACTTTTCCGAAAGTATAAATAAAGACTATATCAACTCTTTGGGTAAACTACTACCTACTAAGATGATACCAGTATTTGCGAAGTTATCAAAAGTTCCTTTCAGTACTAAGGTAAATCAGATTACTAAGGAACAGCGTTCTGAAATAGTATCTTTAATGAAAGGTTTTCCTATTACTATAAAGGATTTTAGACCTCTTAATGAAGCTATCGTTACCAGTGGTGGAGTATCCATTAAAGAGGTAAACCCTAAGACTATGCAGTCTAAACTGATACAAGGTCTATACTTTTCAGGAGAGGTTTTAGACGTTGACGCATACACAGGCGGATTTAATCTACAAATAGCCTTTGCTACAGGCTATGTAGCAGGAGTTAATATGTAATATCCAAAAAAGGAGAGATATAATCATGGATGAAAGACTGAAAAAACAGATAGAATTTTTAGTGGAAATAGATAAGATGAAGAATATCTATAGACAGACCTTAGTATTAAACGAAGACAGAGCCGAAAACGATGCAGAACACTCTTGGCACTTAGCCATGTTAGTCATGATACTATCTGAATATAGCAATCAACCTATAGACGTACTACATACTATCAAAATGGTACTAATTCACGATATAGTGGAAATAGATGCAGGCGATACCTACTGTTACGATACCGAAGGTTACAAGACGAAAGCAGACAGAGAGCAAAAGGCTTCCGAACGTCTATTTGGTATGCTACCACAAGACCAACAACAAGAACTATACTCTTTATGGCGTGAGTTTGAAGATAAACAGACTCCTGAGAGTAAGTTCGCTAACGTGGTAGATAGAATACAACCTATTACTTTGAACTATCGCAAAGACGGAATATCTTGGAAAACTCATGGAGTTAGTGAAGAGCAAGTATTAAATCGAAACGCACACGTCAATGAGGGTTCGGAAGTACTTTGGCAGTATATAAAGGATATCATAGAAGATGCCAAAGATAAGGGTATGTTAAAGTAGTATTGCCATGGATAATAGAAATCAGCAGATAGACATACTAAAGGGCATAGGTATAATATGTGTGGTATTGGGACACTGTCAAAACGTTGGACAGGTAGGAAACTTTATATATACTTTCCATATGCCACTGTTTTTTTTCTGTTCGGGATACTTGATGACTACCGCACCAAAGGTGGACTTTAAAACGTATGCCATAAAAAAATCCAAAGGGATTATAAAGTTATATAGTATGTTTTTTGTACTTTCTGCAATCGTGATGTATATATTAGTTAGACCCATAGGGAATAAGTATGTGCAGTCTTTAGATTGGACACCCAATGTATTGGTATGGTTAAAAAGTTATCTACTATCTGGTAGATACTTATACGACATTCCGTTAATGAACTTTGCACTATGGTATCTGCCACTATATTTGATATCCATATTAGTATACTATTATTTTAGAAAGTATGCTTTTAAAGATATCCATAGTACTAAGACTAAAGCATATATAGTATCTTCTATGATAGTACTGTTGATAATAACTCAACCTATAAATAGACTGTTACTATATAATGGTGACGATACTAAAGTCTGTCTATCGTTGCAAGTGCTTAGTCCTGCGTTGTACTTTATGATGTTAGGTTCATTAGTGAACATACTCTATCATGAGGAACGGTATAGAACGGTTATATTTAAAAATAGATGTGTTCCGTTACTATTACTTTTAGGCATAGCGTTAAATAGGTTTCATAGTACACAGATACTAAATGCGAGTAAATCCTATATGATAGGTGCAAGTAGTATAGTATTGGTACTATACATAGTGACTTTAAGTAGTAAAAGTAGTCTGTTAAGTTATTTAGGAAAGCATAGTCTAATAGTGTATGGTATGCATAGACCTATACTATATTTTATCGAAAATAGTATAATAAGTAGCATACTAAGACAGTGCAACATAACGGGAATATTTAAAGATATCTTTAGTACTATATTAGTGATATCCATACTATTGGTAGCTGAAAAGTTAATATCTAAACTAAAAGATAGCATCAAACATAATGGAACTATATTAGAACGTCTTAGTTAAGGCGTTCTATTTTTTTAAAAAATATTTCCAAAAAGTATTGACTTTTAGTAATCAGTGTGATATAATTTTGATATCATAAAAAATCAAATATATATTACATATTGGAGGTATGTAACCATGAAAGACACTCAACAAAGTAACAAAACTGTAGAAGAAAAAGAACTAAAAGCTCCAAAAGGTATAGGAGTACTACTATTAACTATACTGTTATACTTACTTAGTATAGTAGGTTGTATAGCGTTTGTAATGTTGGATAATATTCCACTATTTGTAGTATGTATAGTATACCTATGTATAGGTTGGATACCTTGGTTAGGTATCAAGGTACTAAACCCTAACGAAGCGTATGTATTAACACTATTCGGGGAGTATGTAGGCACTTTAAGGCATGAAGGTATATACTTTGTAAATCCATTCTGTACTGCTATAAACACAAAAGGCATTTCTTCCGAAATGGCTCAATCAGGAACTACTCCAGCGGGTTTTATTACTAAGAAGATATCCCTAAAAGCTATGACTTTAAACAATCAAAAACAAAAGATTAACGATGAATTGGGTAATCCTATAGAAGTAGGTATAGTAGTAATCTGGAAGATAGAAAATACTGCTAAAGCGGTATTCAACGTAGAAAACTATAACGAGTTTGTATCTATTCAATCCGATTCTGCTTTACGTGACGTAATTAGAAAGTATCCTTACGATGCCAACGGTGACGATACCATATCGTTAAGAGGTTCTTCTAAAGAGGTTGCAGACGAAATATGTCAAGAACTTCAAAATAGAGTAGATATAGCGGGTATCAAAATATGTGAAGCAAGAATTACTCACTTAGCATACGCACCAGAAATAGCCTCTGCTATGCTACAAAGACAACAGGCTACCGCCGTCATCGACGCAAGACAAAAGATAGTAGAAGGTGCTGTAGGTATGGTACAGATGGCTCTTGATAAGCTATCCGAAAATCAAGTATGCGAATTAGACGAGGAAAGAAAAGCCGTTATGGTAAGCAATCTATTAGTAGTGCTATGCGGAAATAAAGATGCTCAACCCGTAGTAAATAGTGGTAGTATATACTAACTACTTTAAGATGTAACTAAAAAATCCCTCATCTATGCGTAGGTGAGGGATAGTATTATTGACTTTACTCTGTATATGTTGTATAATATTCTAAAGTGTTAATAAGTAGGTGATATTTTGGCAGAGAGTAAAAAACAGATACCTTTAAGGCTATCTAATAAGTTGTATTCGGAAATATACGAATGGGCAGAAAGTGACTTCCGTTCTGTAAACGGTCAAATAGAGTACCTATTAACCGAATGTGTTAAGTATAGAAAGCGTAAGGCTAAAAAAGATACTACCACACAAGCAGAAGATACCTAATACTATATATATCAGTTCAGAGCCGTTCAATAGTGTTTGAACGGCTCTTACAAGAGGTTTATATTATGAAGAAGATTACAGCTTTAATAATAGTCACAGATTAATTCTTTCTGTAATTATTATTATATAACAAATTATTTAAAAAGTCAATAGTTTTTTTGTGGTTTTTATCAAAAAAGATTTTTTTGTTAGTAGGGTTTAAAAGTCTTTAAGTGTATATTTGGAATATTGTGGTTCTGAAAAGTTTAATTTTTTGTGTATAAAACGTTTAATATTTTAAAATGTATTGACATTGTATTTAGTTTAATATATAATATAGGTATTAGTCAAGGTTAAACGAATACACGTAGAAAGGAGTACATATATATGAACTATAATATTATTAATAGTTGCAATAATAGTAGTGTAAACTACACCCCATATAAAGCCCTTTTATTATATAATAAAGATACTACTAAATCAAAAGTATCTGCTTGGGAGTGTCGCCGTTGTGGAAACGTTACCATTAATAGTAATATTCCAAAGTACTGCCCAGTCTGTTATAGTTCTTCTAACTATATAATGGCAAGAATTTTTTAGAACGTAACAAAAATATTAAAATTATTAAAATATTGCTTTACAAATCCAATGAAACGTGCTATAATACTATATAGTAAAATCCTTTAAGAAAATCCAGAGAGGTTTCAAGGTTTTGTAATCATAATATTTAAAAATTATTAGTATATATCCTTATGTTTAGTGGCATAAGTGCGTTTATACTATCTATAGTATTATATTAAGATATCAATGCCTGTTCGCCTTATTAAAAGTGAATAGGTATTTTTTTTAATTGGAGGTGACTAACTATTGAACGAAAAAGCTATTATTATGGACGAAAGTTCCATTAAAAGAGCCATCTCTCGCATTACCTACGAAATTTTAGAACGCAATAGAGGTGCAAATAGTATCTGCTTAGTGGGTATACTATCACGTGGTAAGATATTAGCCGATAGAATATCTAATAAAATATTTGAAATTGAGGGGATACGTGTTGACTGTGGCTCTATAGATATAACTTGCTATCGTGACGATATGAAAGAACCTTCTATTAACGACAATACAGATATTAACTTTAACGTCACAGGTAGACGTGTAATAATAGTAGATGATGTAATATCTACGGGTAGAACCGCAAGAGCCTCTTTAGACGCTATTATTAAACGTGGCAGACCTAACGTGGTTCAACTGGCAGTACTAATAGATAGAGGTCACAGAGAACTACCTATTAGACCAGACTATGTGGGAAAAAACGTTCCTACTTCTAAAGATGAACTGGTTAAGGTTAGCGTTAAAGAACTTGATAGTATAGATAAAGTATCTATATTTTCGCCTTTGCAAGCGTAATATTATTTAAAAGGGAGTGTTTACATTGACTATATTAATTAAGAACGTTAGAGCCGTAGACATCGATTTGGACACTATATGCGATATCTACATTAAAGACGGCAAAATAGAAGCGATACACAGTAACTGTAACGTATCAGCCGATAAGGTTATCGATGGTACTAACTTGGTGGCTATGCCATCGCTATTCGATATGCACGTACACTTTCGTGACCCTGGACTAACACATAAAGAAGATATAGTTACTGGTTGTAAGTCGGCTTTGGCTGGCGGATTTACAGGTGTAGCCTGTATGCCTAACACTAAACCCGTTATAGATAGTGTGGATACTATAGACTATGTTATATCCAAGGCGAAACCTACGGGTGTAACAGTGTATCCTATAGCAAGTATTACCAACGATATGAAGGGCGAAAAACTCACAGACTTTGCCGTGTTAAAAAAGGCTGGTGCTATTGCCGTATCTGATGACGGTAGACCAGTAGAAAATGCCGATATCATGCGTAAAGCTATCAAAAAAGCCTACGAAGTCGATATGCCTATTATTTCCCATTGTGAAGACCTTAACATAATCAAAGGTGGCATAATGCATAAGGGAACGGTATCTAAAGAGTTAGGCGTTAAGGGTATGGATAGAGCTTCTGAAGATAGTATTACTGCACGTGAAATAGCCCTTGCACATTCTGTAAACGGAGCAATCCATATAGCACACGTAAGCACCGAAGGTAGTATAGCTTTGGTTAGAGATGCTAAACGTAGGGGAGTAAAAGTAACTTGTGAAACTGCTCCACACTATATGCTACTAACTCATGAAAAGTTACGTGGCTTAGACGCTGACTTTAGAATGAACCCTCCACTTAGAGAACAGTTCGACGTTGACGCAGTAGTAGAAGGCGTATTAGACGGCACGGTGGATTGCATAGTTACCGACCATGCTCCACATACTAAAGAGGAAAAGGCTAAGTTTGAAACCGCTCCTAATGGTGTAGTAGGTTTAGAAACTTCTTTTGCTGGTGTGGTAACTGCACTGTATAAGACTGGAAAGGTGTCTTTACAGAAGATAGTGGAACTTATGAGTGTAAATCCAAGAAAGATACTTAACGTTCCAGTGGAAACTCTAAAAGTAGGTGCTAACGCTAACATAGTGCTTGCCGACGTTAATATGCAATGGAAAGTCGTTCCTGAAGAGTTACATTCTAAGTCTAAAAATACCGTATTTAAGGGTATGACTCTTACAGGTAAGCCTGTAATGACTATCTCTAACGGTAAGATAGTATACAGCTATTTAGACTAATATTATATAAAGGAGTACTTGCAATGTCTTTTGATAGATTATTAAGTAAAATTATAACTTTAAAAAATCCTACCGTAGTAGGTTTAGACCCTAAGTTGGACTACGTTCCTAACTATATAAAGCAAGAGTGTTTTGCTAAGTATGGCGAAACTTTAGAAGGTGCTTCTAAAGCCCTATTGATGTTCAATAAGGCTATTATAGACCAAGTGTACGACTTAGCACCAGCTATTAAGCCTCAGTGTGCGTACTATGAAATGTATGGTTGGCAAGGTGTTAAAACTCTAACCGAAACTATAGAGTATGCTAAGAGTAAAGGTATGTTTGTCATCACTGACGGTAAAAGAAACGATATAGGTGCTACTATGGAAGCGTATGCTACCGCTCATTTAGGAACTACCACAGTAGGTTCTGCAAGTATAGAGGCTTTCGGTGGCGATGCCCTTACAGTTAATGGCTATCTTGGTAGCGACGGCATTAACCCTCTACTAAAGATATGTCAAGAGAAAGATAAGGGTATATTCGTATTAGTTAAGACTTCCAACAAATCCAGTGGTGAACTACAAGACCAAAAGATTGGAGATACTTCTATATACGCTACCATGGGCGATATGTGTGAAAGTTGGGGAAGTACTCAAATAGGCAAGTATGGATACTCTTCTGTAGGTGCTGTAGTAGGTGCTACCTATCCAGAACAGCTAACCGAACTTAGAAGTCGCTTACCACATACTATGTTTTTAGTACCAGGTTACGGTGCGCAAGGTGGCGGAGCTAAAGGCTTAAAGGGTGCTTTTGATAAAGACGGTCTTGGTGCAATAGTAAACTCTTCAAGAGGTATAATGTGTGCATATCAAAAAGAAGGTTGCGATGAAAGAGACTTCGCCCAAGCCTCAAGGCGTGAAGTTATTCGCATGAGAGACGATATTATGTCTAACATATAGTGTGTATCTATGGAACGTACTGTTACGTTCCATACGTATAAATATTGTACTAACTATAGTACAAATATCTAATAAGAGAGGTTGATTTTAAATTATGACTTTGTTTAATCAAGGTGAAAAGGCTTATCTAATGCTTTCCGATGGTACTGTATTTCAAGGCGTGTCTTTTGGTGCTAAGGGTACAGTTATAGGCGAAGTAGTATTTACTACTGGTATGACAGCATATCAAGAAACACTAACCGACCCAAGCTACTATGGACAGATAGTTACACAGACTTTTCCGTTAATAGGTAACTATGGCGTAAACGATGAAGACTACGAATCCGCTAAATCATACGTTAGTGGCTATATAGTTCGTGAATGGTGTAACGCTCCATCTAACTTTAGAATGAACGAGGGAGAAACTATAGATACTTTCTTAAAAAAGCATAATATAGTAGGTATACATTCCATAGATACAAGAAGTTTAACTCGTAAGATTCGTGAACACGGTGTAATGAACGGTGTTATCACTACCGAAGACGTGTATCAGAAAAAAGATGAACTTCTTAAACTTATAAATGCTTTCTCTATAGTAGACGCAGTTAAGACTGTAACTACTACCGAAATCTTAGAGTACAAGGCAGAAAATCCTAAATTCAACGTGGTACTAATAGACTTAGGTTACAAGAGAAACATTAGAAATGAACTTCTTAAACGTGGTTGCAACGTTACAGTAGTACCTGCTACTACTACCGCTCAAACTATTAAAGAACTTAATCCTGACGGTATTATGTTATCTAATGGCCCTGGAGACCCAAGCGAAAACGTTGAAACTATTAACAATATAAAAGATATTTCCAAGTTGGGTATTCCTATATTTGGTATATGTATGGGACATCAACTAATGGCTTTAGCTCATGGAGCTAAGACCGAAAAGTTAAAGTATGGTCACAGAGGAGCTAACCAACCAGTTATAAACATAGACACCGATAATACTTTTGTTACCAGTCAGAACCACGGCTATGCAGTAGTAAATGATAGTGTAGATAGCAAGTATGGTTATGTGGCTTACAAAAACGCTAACGATGGCAGTTGCGAAGGTATTCGTTATACTTACGATGGTATTAAGGCTTTTACTGTACAGTTCCACCCAGAAGCACATGGTGGTCCTTTAGATACTGCTTTTCTATTCGATGAATTTATTAGCATGATGCAAAATTAACTTATGGAGGTCTATATATTATGCCATTAAGGAATGATATTAAAAAAGTATTAGTAATAGGTTCTGGTCCTATAGTAATAGGTCAGGCAGCCGAGTTTGACTATGCAGGTACTCAGGCTTGTAGAGCTTTAAAGCAAGAAGGTTTGGAAGTAGTACTTGTAAACTCTAACCCTGCTACTATCATGACAGATAAGGCTATGGCAGATAAAATATATATCGAGCCTTTAACCTTAGACGTGGTTAAAAGAGTTATAGAGATTGAAAGACCTGATAGTCTACTATCCACTTTAGGTGGTCAAACTGGTTTAACACTGTCTATGCAGTTAGCAGAAGAAGGATTTTTGGATAAGTACAACGTTAAGTTATTAGGTGCTAATCCAGAAACTATTCATAAGGCAGAAGACAGACAAGCCTTTAAAGATACTATGGAAAAGATAGGTCAACCTTGTATTCCTTCTAAGGTAGTAGAAACCGTTCAAGACGCTGTAGACTTCGCCGAAGTTATTAGCTACCCTGTAATAGTTAGACCAGCATTCACACTCGGTGGTACTGGTGGCGGTATAGCTAACGACGAAACCGAACTTAGAGACATATGCAAAAACGGTTTAAGACTATCTCCTATTACTCAGGTACTAATAGAAAAGTGTATTAGTGGTTGGAAAGAGATAGAGTTTGAAGTTATCCGTGATAGAAAAGGTAACGTAATTACAGTATGTTCCATGGAAAACTTCGACCCAGTAGGCGTTCATACGGGCGATAGTATCGTAATAGCTCCAGCAGTAACTCTTACCGATAGAGAGTATCAAATGTTAAGAACCGCTGCTATTAACATAATAGAAGAACTTAAGGTTGAAGGTGGTTGTAACTGTCAGTTTGCGTTAAAGCCTGACTCTTTCGACTATGCAGTAATAGAAGTAAACCCAAGAGTTTCCCGTTCTTCCGCATTAGCTTCTAAGGCTACAGGATATCCAATAGCTAAGGTAGCTACAAGAATAGCTATAGGCTACTCATTAGATGAAATCATCAACGCCGTAACCGGTAAGACTTACGCTTGCTTTGAACCTGCTCTTGACTACGTAGTAATTAAGTTCCCTAAGTGGGCTTTTGATAAGTTTGTATACGCTAAAAGAACTTTAGGTACTCAAATGAAGGCTACAGGTGAAGTAATGGCTATAGGTACAAGTTTTGAACAGGCTATGATGAAAGCCGTACGTTCTGTTGAACTCGGTCTTGATAGCATGAATATGCCTAAACTTGCTAAACTCTCAACCGATGAGATTATGAAGAAGTTAGAAACCGTTACCGATGAACGTTCATTTGAAGTATACGAGGCTCTAAAGCGTGGAGTATCTGTAGATACCATTCACGATATGACTAAAATAGATAAGTGGTTCTTAAACAAGCTAATGAACTTAGTAAATCTTGAAAAGTGGTTAGCCGACGGCGAACTTACTCTTGAAAAGTACAGACTTGCTAAAAAGTATGGCTATCTTGATGCTACTATCGAAAAGATATCAGGTCAAAAGTGTCCAGAGTACAGACCAGCCGTATATAAGATGGTAGATACTTGTGCAGGCGAATTTAAAGCAGAAACTCCTTACTTCTACTCTACTTATGATGAAGAAAACGAGGCTGAACAGTTTATCGAACGTACCAATACCGGTAAGAAGAAGATTATAGTATTCGGTTCAGGACCTATTAGAATAGGTCAAGGTATAGAGTTCGACTACTGTTCTGTACACTGTGTATGGACTTTAAAAGAGTTAGGTTACGAAGCCGTAATATGTAATAACAACCCAGAAACCGTATCTACTGACTTCGATACAGGCGATAGACTATACTTTGACCCACTAACTAAAGAAGACGTAACTTCTATAATAGCTACCGAAAAACCTTATGGTGTAGTAGTTCAGTTTGGTGGACAGACTGCCATTAAGCTAACAAGATATCTTGCAGATATGGGAGTAAACATATTGGGTACTTCTGCCGATAGTATCGACGCAGCCGAAGACAGAGAACGTTTCGACGAAGTACTTGAAAAGTGTGGCATTCCAAGACCTGAAGGCTTTACAGTTATGACTACTGAAGAGGCTGTGGAAGTAGCTGAAAAGTTAGGCTATCCAGTACTATTAAGACCTTCTTACGTATTAGGCGGTCAAAATATGATAATAGCTCACTCCGACGCTGACGTTATAGAGTATATGGGAATAATTACAAGTCATAATATCGAAAACCCTGTACTTATCGATAAGTACATGATGGGTAAGGAAGTAGAAGTTGACGCTATCTGTGACGGTAAAGACTTCGTTATTCCTGGTATTATGGAACATATCGAAAGAGCTGGTATTCACTCAGGAGATAGTATTTCAGTATATCCTGCACAGACTCTATCTAAAAAGATTAGAAGTACTATTATAGAGTACACTAAAAAGTTAGCGTTCGCATTAGACGTTATAGGCTTAGTAAACATTCAGTATGTAGTCTACAACGACGAAGTATACGTTATAGAAGTAAATCCACGTTCTTCAAGAACTGTACCATATATCAGTAAGGTTACAGGCGTACCTATGGTAGATATTGCAACTAAGGTAATGTTAGGTGCTACTCTTAAAGAACTCGGTTATGAAAGTGGACTATATCCAGAGGGTGACTATGTAGCCGTTAAAGTTCCAGTGTTCAGCTTTGAAAAGTTACACGACGTAGATACTATGCTTGGTCCTGAAATGAAGTCTACTGGTGAATGCTTAGGTATTGGACACACTTTTGAAGACGCTCTATTAAAGGGTCTAATCGGTGCTGGTTACGACTTAGGACATCAAGGTGGTGTATTAATTTCAGTAAGTGATACCGATAAGGGCGAAATAGTAGCTATAGCTGAAAAGTTCGCCGACATGGGATTTGAACTATATGGTACTGGTGGTACTGCTTCCTATTTAAATAAGAACATGGTAGCTACTAACGTAGTAAGTAAAATTTCAGAACATGACGACCAACACGAAGGTGTTATCGACCTATTAGAAAGTGGTAAAGTACACTATGTTATATCCACTTCCGCAAAGGGTAGAATACCTGTAAGAGATAGTGTTAAGATGAGAAGAAAGTCTATCGAACGTTCTATATGTTCTCTAACTGCTATAGATACTGCTAACGCATTAGCTAACGTATTAAAGTCTGGTAGAAGTATAGACGACGTTCCATTAGTAGACATCACTAAGATATAGTAACAGTATCAAATTATTAAACTTAAACTTACCACCCATAGTATGATATCATGGGTGGTAGTTTAAAATATAGATGAAATCGAAAGGGTGATACATTTTGAAGTATACACAAGGAAAGTATCCATTAATTAGTAAGATGAGTATAGCTAAAGAAGTATATAGCTTTACTATACTATGTCCAGAAGTTTCTAAGGTGGCTAAAGCAGGACAGTTTGTGCATATTCTACCTAAGGGCTACACTCTAAGAAGACCTATTTCCATATGCGATATAGATAGCGTTAAAGGTACTCTTAGAATAGTATTTGAAGTTCGTGGAGAAGGTACTAAAGAACTATCAGAATATCAAACAGGGGAGTTAATAGATATGTTAGCACCTCTTGGTAACGGCTTTACTATAGATAGTTCCGCCGATAACGTAGTATTAATAGGTGGTGGTATAGGAACTCCTCCAATGTTGCCATTAGCTAAACAGTACGGACAGAAGGCTACAGTAATCACAGGTTTTAGAAGTGCTAACGCTGTAATCTTACAAGAAGACTTTAAGAGTACAGGAGCTAACACTATAGTGTGTACAGACGACGGTTCTACTGGTGTACATGGTGTAGTGACTACTCCACTACAAGAAGTATTATCTTCTAAAAAAGTAGACCTGATATGTGCTTGTGGTCCTACACCTATGCTTAAAGCTATAGTAAAGTTAGCCGAAGAGTATAATATACCATGTCAGATATCCTTAGAAGAGAGAATGGGTTGTGGTATAGGAGCTTGTTTAGTATGTGCTTGCAAGACTAAACGTGAAAACGGTCAAGAACACTATGCTCACGTATGCAAAGATGGACCAGTATTCAACGCTAAGGAGGTTATTTGGTAATGGCAAACTTAAACGTTAGTCTATGTGGTGTAGACTTTAAAAATCCAGTAATACCAGCAAGTGGAGTATTCGGATATGGTAGAGAGTATGAAGAACTATTTCCACTATCAAGATTAGGTGGAATAGCTACTAAGGGGACTACTATAACTAAGCGTAACGGAAATCCTGCTCCAAGGATAGCAGAAACTCCAAGCGGTATGTTGAACTCTGTAGGACTACAAAACCCAGGTATAGACTACTTTATCGAACATGAACTACCTAATCTACTAACTAAAGATACCGTTATAGTCTCTAATATAGCAGGTTCTACCATTGAAGAGTGTGTAACTATCGCTGAAAAGTTAGACCAAACCGACGTTCACATGATAGAGTTAAATATATCCTGTCCTAACGTAAAACAAGGTGGTGCGGCATTCGGTGTATCTTGTGAGGGTGCAAGTCAAATCACTAAAGAAGTAAGAAAAGCTACTAAAAAGCCATTGATAGTAAAGTTATCCCCAAACGTTACCAATATTTCAGAAATAGCTAAGGCTGTAGAGTGTGAAGGTGCTGATAGTATATCTTTGATAAATACTCTATTAGGAATGCGTATAGATATCAATAACAGAAGACCTATACTAAAAAACAATATGGGTGGAATGTCTGGACCAGCAGTATTTCCTATAGCGGTTAGAATGGTTTGGCAAGTATCCAATGCGGTAAAAGTTCCCGTAATAGGTATGGGCGGAATTAGTTCTGGTAAAGACGCTATAGAAATGATGATGGCAGGTGCAAGGGCAGTTCAAGTAGGTGGAGCAATATTTACAGACCCATTCGCACCTATACACATAATAGAAGAAATGAACGAATGGCTCGATAGTAAAAACATCAAGGACGTAAACGAAATAGTAGGAAGCGTAATACCATGGTAACGTTGTACCTAATACGTCATGCCGAATCCATGGGCAATGTAGAAGAATATTTTCAAGGTAGTTTAGACGTGGATATCAGTCCAAAAGGGTTAAGACAACTTGAAAGCCTTAAACGTCGCTTTGAAAGTGTACCGTTAGACGCTATATATACCAGTCCGTTAATTAGAGCCGTAAAGACTGCCGAAGTAGTAAACTATAATAAGCGTCTGCGATTGATAAAAGTTCCACAGATAGAAGAAATCTATGCAGGAGAGTTTCAGGGAAAGGACTGGTCTGAACTACCAGTTCTATTTCCTAAAGAGTATTACGATTGGAAGCATAATCAAGGAGAGTTTAAGTCGCCAAACGGTGAAAGCATGAAAGACGTATATAATAGAATGGTTTCTGCTATGAACGATATACTATCTAAAAGTTCACAGAAGACTATAGCGGTAGTATCTCATGGTTGTGCTATTAAAAACTATCAATGTTATTTGAAAGGCTTACCATTGTCCCGTATGCATGAATTGGGTTGGGCGGATAATACGTCAGTATCAAAAGTAGTATTCAGTGATAGTTTAACTCCTACTATAGAGTACCTAAACGACAGTTCGCACCTTTCAGCAGAAGACTCTACTTTAAAGTATTCTCAATGGTGCAAAAAGTAAAATCTTAGTATAAAGGACGTGCATTGTAGTGAAGATATTATCAGTAGACTTTGGTGATGCTCGTACAGGTATAGCTATATGCGATAAGAACGAAATGTTAGCTTCTCCAGTATGTGTGATTACCGAATATAACTTTAATAAGTGTGCCGAAAAAGTTTCTGCTAAGGCTTTGGAGTTGAAAGCAGACTTAATAGTAGTTGGATATCCAAAGAATATGAACGGTACTATTGGCGACCGTGCCGAAAAGTGCAAAGAGTTTGCCGAATTAGTTTCTAAGACGTGCGGTATAGATACTATCTTATGGGACGAACGTTCTACTACAGTTACGGCTCATCAGTACTTAAACAATACCAACGTTAGAGGCAAAAAACGTAAAGCAGTAGTAGACGCAGTAGCCTCTACCATAATATTAGAAACGTACTTAGAGTATAGAAAAAATCATAGGGAAGAGTGTCCACTGTAACACACTAAACCGTATTTGAATATTATAAAACATGGGCGAACATATTATTAAAGTTCGCCCATACTTATATATATTGTGTGGTGAGGTATTTTGAGGCACTTCAACAAAAAAGATAAAGCCAAAATACAAGATGGAATATCTATTATAGTATGCCTTATAGCGTATATAGTTCTAATAGTAGGACTAAATACTAAGTTCAACTTAAAAGTATCTCCGCCTATAGTAACTATTATAGAACGTATACTTAATACAGAGCAGTCTTATGACTGTTCTGTATAGTTAAAATGATACTATTAATAGTATATGTTATTATTAAGATATATATAGCACATTAAATACTTTTTGGACGCTGTGTAGATAGTAGTATAAAACTCATACCCAACAGGCACAGGGACGGAACTATAGAGGCTTGTTGTGATATTTTAGTAGTAGCGTACATATAGTAAGTATATACTTCTTGTTTTAGAAGAAGTTTCACCAACACATAGCATATTACAAAAGAACTCATACTGGTGAACATTCTGCACTTTAAAAAGTACACCAAATTGAAACTACTGTCTGCTATAGAAACTATCTGTAAGACTACACATATACCTCCAAAAGATAGCAATGCCGATACTATAGGTAAGTAGAGTATTCCTGTAACGGTTAAGTATGTAGTTCTGCTAACTTCTAATATGGAGTTTAATATCAAGTTAGCGTCTTTTAAGCTGAAGTTGAACACTTTAGCGACTAAAGTATATATCAATCTACTAAAACCAGTACTTTCCAGTATAGATATTACTATCGAAAAAGATACTATCATAGTACATACGCTACATAGCACCTTAAAAGAACCGTTAATACTATCGATTAAAGTCTTGCTTGAAAGTTTTACGGATATACTGTTGATAGGTTCATTGTAGGGTTCAAGGCGACTATTTATTATAACGCATAGTATCAAGTTGGATATCACGTTAGAACCGTATACTATCAGACTAACTTTCAAGGCGTTTTTATCGGCTACATTCTTGCTAAGCATTCCCATAATGAACGCTAAACCGCTACAGTAACAGTAGCAGTACATATTTTTAGCTACTCTGGAGGGTATCTTGTGGTTAGCCTCTAAAGAGGCTATAAGTTTAGCACCTATGGGATATCCTGCCACGTTGCTGATTAGAAATATAGCAAATAGTTCGCCATTAAGATTGAGTAGTTTTTTAGTAACTTTAGAGAGTATTTTTCCTATTAGCTTGTAAGCATTAGTTTTAATAAAAAGGTCTGATACTATCATAAATCCGTACATAGAAGGTACTATCACTAACAGACAAGTATTAATAGCATCTTTTACGTATTCCGAAATACTACTGGAGTAGTTACAACACGCCCACATCAAAGTTATTATTGTAGAAGTAATTAAAACTCTTTTAAAAGTATACTGTATAGTATGCACTTAATATTCCCCCTATGTAGAATAGTATGCATTATTGGACTATAATATTAATATAATTTAATGGGCGGTGATGTTGTAATGTTTAAGGACATATACTGTAAGTCCAAAGAGTTGATATATTGTAATACCTACGTTCACATAGTAGACGATACTTCTGTAATAGTGGAAAACTGTAGCAAGATTTTAGAATATAACGATATCTACGTACTACTAAAGGCTAACGAACTGAAAGTAGCTATATGGGGTAAAAGTCTTAAAGTGGACGTATTCGACAATAATAGTATTAGGGTTAAAGGCTCTGTGCGTTCAGTAGAGTATTCAAGGTGATAGCCTATGTTTAATAAGTTTAATAGTGTTAGTAAGTTTGTAGTCAGTGGTAAAAGAGTATTAGAGTACATAAACGCTATAAGAGATAGTTCTATAGTATGTAGTTGGTTAGGTTGCAAAAAAGACTTATACTATGGTAGAGTGTATACTAAAGATATACCATATCTTAAACAGTTGGCACAGGATATGGAAGTGGAATTTTTAGAAAAGTCAAGAAGAGGATTATTTCACTTTTTAGGGAAGTATAAAAAAAGGTATGGAATATATGTCGGAGTAGTAATAGCTTTAACTATTTGGACTATACTATCTAATGTGGTAGTAACTATTACTATCGAAGGTAATGAAAACGTTTCGGATAGTGCTATACTATCATGCTTACAGGATATGGGATTAAAGAAGGGTGCATATATAAAAGATATCGATTTTAAAAGCTGTGAATACGCTTTAAGGTTGAACTTAGACGATATAGCATGGGCTTCAATTAGGCATTCAAGGGGACGTTTAGTAGTAAGCGTCAACGAAACCGTAAATAAACCTACCATGTTACAACAGAATATTCCTTGTAACTTAGTATCTACTAAGTCTGCAAGAATAGTATCGGTTAAAGTGTTAAACGGTCAGCTAATGGAAGTCATAGGTAACGGTGTAAAGTCTGGGGACTTGTTAATCAGTGGAATAGTCAAAAATGAAAAGGAAGTAGTTAGATACGTTCACGCTATGGGAGAGGTTATAGGGGAGTATCAAGAGAGTATAACACTAACACAACCGTTAAACGATAGCTACGTTACGACTTCCAATAGCACCAACACCTACAAAGAGTTAGAACTTTTTAATCTTAGCATTCCGTTATATATAGGTTCTAAAGATATTCAAAGTTCTTATACTAAGACCTCTACTGAATACGCTAAACTGTTCGGTAACACTATACCTATAGGAATTAAGACTATACAAGCCAACCAGTACATAACCGTAAACAAGATATACTCCAAAGAAGAGGCTAAGGCTATCTTGCAAGATAGAAAGTGTACCTATGAAAAAAATCTTTTAAGCAACGTTACTATAGTAGACTGCAAACAACAGTATACCATAAACAAAGACAGTGTTACACTAAAGTTGCAATATTTAGTTCAAGGGGATATATGTCAGCAACGTGATATATTTCTAAGGTAGGAACGTCCAAAAAGACGTTCCTTGCAGTCTACATTGGTAAACTTGAAATCTCTGTAATAGCATATTTTCAATAAAATAATAAAAAAAAGCCTTAATATTTAGTTAGATTTGTACATAAAGTTAGCTGATTTCTCTTGACAAACTATCACAAAAAAACTATAATTAAATAGAAGTATTATAATAGGCACTGTATATCTATAGAGTGTTAATTTAAACGAAAAGAGTGATGTTATGGTAGAAAAAACCGTTAGTGTCCAAAATACTGAACAGATTTGGGCGTTATTCGGAAACTATGATGATAATATTAATACTATCCAAAGAGAGTACAAAGTAGTAATATTAAGCCGTGGGGGAGATATTAAAGTTTCAGGAGAACCTGCTAATGTGGACAAGGCAGTTAGTACTATCCAAACACTTTTAGATATGATTAACAAAGGCGAAACTATTAGCGAACAGACCGTTAGATATGTGACCTCTATGGTTAATGATGATACTTCCGCTAAGGTTAAGTTAAAACAGTTTTCCTCGGACGCAATATGTATAACTACTTCAGGAAAAGTAGTTAAAGCTAAAACTATAGGTCAAAAAAAGTATGTAGATGCCATTAAGAATAATACTATAGTATTTGGTATAGGTCCAGCGGGTACTGGTAAGACTTATTTAGCAGTAGCTTTAGCGGTTAAATCTTTTAAGGCTCACGACGTTAATAAGATTATCCTTACAAGACCAGCTGTAGAGGCTGGCGAAAAGTTAGGATTTTTACCGGGAGACCTTCAAGACAAAGTAGACCCATATCTTAGACCTTTATACGACGGTCTTTCTGATATGCTTGGTTTAGATAGCTTTCAAAAGTATATGGAAAAGGGTGTAATAGAAGTAGCTCCATTAGCTTATATGCGTGGTAGAACTTTAGAAAATGCTTTTATCATATTAGATGAGGCTCAAAATACTACTCCAGAACAGATTAAGATGTTTTTAACTCGTTTAGGTAATGGTAGTAAAATGGTTATTACTGGCGACATTACTCAAATAGACCTACCTAATAATCAAAAATCAGGTCTAATGGAAGCAGTAAAGATACTTGAAGGTATAGAAGATATCTCTATCCAACATTTCACCGAAAAAGACGTGGTTAGACATAAGTTGGTACAAGCTATTATTAAAGCGTATGAACAGTATGACCATCGCCAATAGTATATTCTATAGAGTACAAGTGTTGACTTTTTAAACTATGAAGAGAGGTTTTTTAAATGAGAGTAAAGGTATATATTAAAAACAAACAGAACAATATTAAAATTCCAGTAGGTATGAAGATGTTAATTAGAAGATGCTGTCAGGCAGTACTAATTACTGAAAACTTCAATCGTAATACCGAAGTTAGTGTATCTTTTGTTAGCAATGATGAAATTCAAAAGCTAAACAAGGTATACAGAAACAAAGACTGTCCTACTGACGTACTATCTTTTCCTTTAGGTGAAAATGGTAAGTATGACGTAAACGAAGAAACAGGGTTTACTCTATTAGGTGATGTGGTAATCTCGATAGATACCGCAGTTAAGCAAGCCGATATGTTTGGTCACTCCTTAGAGAGAGAAGTGGGATTTTTAACAGTACACTCTATGCTACATCTATTAGGTTACGACCATGAAACTTCTCTATTAGATGAACGCATTATGAGAGAAAAAGAAGAAGAAATATTGGAAAAGTTAGGCATATCACGTGACGTTACATACGTTAAAAAAGAACTTGGAGAGTAGACCGTATGACTAAATCTGTATTTGTAACTATAGCTGGTAGAACTAATGCGGGAAAGTCTTCACTACTCAACGCATTGGTAGGCGAAAAGATAGCTTCAGTTAGTAGTAAAACCCAAACCACAAGGACTAAAATTACTGGTATCATCAATAGCGAAGATACTCAAATAGTGTTAATGGATACCCCAGGATTACACAAGGCTAAGAATAAACTTAGTACGCATATGTTAAATACCGTCTCTGAGAGTGTAGTGGGTATAGACGTAGTACTATTCATGTTAGACTGTACTCGTAAACTCGGTGAGCAAGAACAGGCTCTCTTAAAAGGTTGCTTTTCCAGTAAAACTCCCGTAATACTGGTACTGAATAAAATAGACCTCATAAGTGATAAAAAACAGTTGGCAGTAAAGATTGCTCAACTTAGTGCAGAGTATCCATTTACCGCTATAGTACCTATCAGCGTAACTCAAAACGACGGTATAGACTTAGTGCTTGATGAGATAAAAAAACTCTCTGTAGAGGCTCCGCACTACTTTCCAGACGATATGCTTACTGACCAACCTGAAAAGGTTTTAGCTTCCGAAATTATAAGGGAAAAACTTCTTAACCTACTACAAGATGAAGTTCCACACGGTATAGCCGTAGCAGTTGAAACTATGAAAGAACGTGATACCTCTAAGGGTGAAACTATTCTTGATATTTCCGCTATTATATACTGCGAAAGAGAAAGTCATAAAGGTATAGTAATAGGCAAGGGCGGAAGTATGTTAAAAAAAGCCTCTACTTTAGCCCGTCAGGAGTTAGAAGACTTTTTTAGAATTAGAGTAAATCTTCAATGTTGGGTAAAGGTAAAAGAAGATTGGCGTAATAGAGAAGGTTTAATCAAAAACTTTGGACTATCCGAAATGTAATTGTTATATAGATATTATAATTTTTAGATGATTTTATTTGTGATATGTTGACATTTTATAGATATTGAGTTATAATATATTTATAATAATTTTTAAGGAGATGTTAATGTGGAATTAGACCAACAAAAGCAAGATGATACCGTATTTACCAACAAAAAAGATTATACTATTTCTCAAATTGCAGAAATGATAAGGGATGGAGAAATTAATCCACAACCAGATTACCAAAGAGAATATGTATATGATAATAAAAAAGCTTCTTTATTAGTAGAATCTGCTTTAATGAACATTCCAATACCAATAATATATTTAAGCGAAGAAGATGATGGTACATATGAAGTAATTGATGGACAACAAAGAATCAAATCGTTTTTTAGATATCTAAATAATGATTTTGCTTTGAAATTAGAACCAAACTCTCCATTTTATCATTTAAATGGACTCAAATTTGAAAAGTTAGAAAAATCATTACAACGTAAGTATAAAAATAGTTCTTTAAGTGTTATTGTAATATTAAAGCAATCCAAAGATTTAAAATATGATATATTTGAGAGACTTAATCAAGGTGCGGTATCTTTAAAGCCACAGGAAATAAGGAATTGTATATATCGCGGAAGCCTTAATACTATGCTTAAGGAAACAGTTTCGGAAAATCTTAAGGAATTGTCTGAATTGTTTAAAAATAAAAATTTACATATGGAATATGAAGAAACTATTTTAAAGTTTTTTATGATGATGAATTATAGAAATCTTAAAACCCCTTTTAATCAAGAATTAAATAAATATATGAATGCACATAAAAATGATAGTGAATCGGAAATAAAGCAATCTAAAAAATTATTTCTTGATACATTTAGATTAGTTAAACAAGTTCTTGGCACAAATGCATTTAAAGCTTACAATAATGATAGAAGAACTTTTGATAAAAATTTCAATAGTGCTGTATACGATTCTATAATGATACCATTTTCTTCATTTAGAAGACAAGATATTATTAATAATGCAAATGAAATAAGGATTGCTATTAATGAAGTAAAAAAAAGCTCGATATATGATACTTGTATCCATAGAGGCACAAATTCAAAGATTAGAACTACTACAAGAATAGAACAGATATATGATGCCATAAATTCGGTAATTAAAAAGAATAGTACTAATATTTTTGATAATAGATATTTTTCTCAGGAACAAAAAATGGAGCTATATTATGAAGGCTGCAAATGTGGTATATGTGGTCAAGCTATTTTAGATATCAATGATTGTGAAGTAGACCATATTATTCCTTATTCTAAAGGTGGACGTACGATTATTGAAAATGCTCAATTAGTACATTCTACTTGTAATAAAATAAAAAGCAATAAGGTTTCAGCTGATGAAGATGTTGAAGTTGAAAGTGCTATATAATTTAGCTTAAAATAAAAACAGTCTATATGACTGTTTTTATTTTGAAAAAATATTTTAAAAAAATTCAAAAAACTTCTTGACAAATAGATACTTTTGTGATATACTAATATAGTCGGTTGACGATATGGAAAGATGGCTGAGCTGGTCTAAGGCGCACGACTGGAACTCGTGTATACGTTAATAGCGTATCGAGGGTTCGAATCCCTCTCTTTCCGTTAATATAAATCCTTATAGCTAATAACTATAAGGATTTTTTTGTCTTAATAGTATAATATTTAATCGCTAAAAGTATGCTATATATCTAAAAAACAGACGGTTATACTTGACTTTTTTGTGCTTATATGTTAAAATATTCGTATACAATATACTTTTGCATCGTTTGTACTTAACATTAATACTATCTTTCAGGAGGATTTTTTATATTATGGAACTTGATAAACCTTTAACCGTAGCCATTACAGGTGCTTCTGGATTTTTGGGAACATATATTACTGCTGAACTACATAGAACAGGTCACAATGTAGTAGCACTCGGTAGAAATCAAAAAAGACTGCGTATGTTTAGCGATATAGGTATTAAGACTGAATGGTGGGACTTGCGATATGCCGATAACTTTAGTCTTAGTGGTGTAGATGTGGTAGTTCATACTGCGGGTATGACTGATATGTTCGGTTCTTTAAGAGACTATATGCGTTTTAATACCGACTTAACCGATACTCTAATGCAACGTTGTATTAAGGATAACGTTAAAAGGTTGATATACATATCTTCAGCAGAAGTGTATACCGACAATTGCGACCGTTTAGACGTTAGCGAAACCGATTACGTTATAGAGAATAACTTCAGTAACTTTGCACAGTCTAAAATTAAAGCTGAAATGCTTCTAAAACAGTATGCTGGAAGACATTTAGATATTATAATATTACGTCCTACAGATATCATAGGTCAATGGGATACTAAGTTCTTATGTAATATGGTTAAGCTAAGTAGTTCAGGTGGAATACCTATATACAAAGGCGGAAATAATATTATAAATCCTTGTGGTATAGAAAACTTTGTCCATGCTATACAGCTTGCTGTGGATAACCCTATAAATGAGTTTGATTACAGAGTATATAATCTATGTGGAGAGGCTAACTGGAAGTTCAAAAACTTAATAGATAAGGCGTTCTACTATATGGGCGAAACTCCTAAGTTTAAAAAGGAACTCTCTTTTGCTAAGAGTCTAAAGAATGCCGAACTAAATGAAAGAAAGGCTTTTACGGACGAAACCGCAGACGTTCCATTAATCACTCAAAGGTGGCTATGTAAGTATGGAGTATCTTTAACTATAGATAGTAGTAAAATACGTAAAGAACTTCTATATAAGCCAGTTAGACCTATGGACGCTACTCTAAGAGACTTTGCTAACTGGTACAAGCAGTACAGACAGAATACTCATCACTACATGGATAACAGAACTATTGAAGATACAAAAGAAGATTAGATATAGTGAAATACCCCCACTTATAAGTAGGGGTATTCTTCTATTCTATCTACCTCAGTCAACCATAGCTCTATTATTTCTTTTAGTTCTTTGGTAGATATAAAATATTAGGTGGTTCATATTTATTAGCGTATTAATATTTTATTTAATCCATCTATTGGATTATTTCCCATAAAAATGCCATCTTCACAATAAATTTTGTTACTCTCAGTAATATAATATGCTAATATATCATCTTTTAAAAATACGAAACATATTGGAAAATAATCTTCTTTTACATAATAATGTAGATTAGAACCATGACACATAAATTCTACAAATTTCGAATATTCAAAATAGTTTCCATAATATTCTATTATATCATCTTCTGTAAGTATTTTCCATGGATAATTCATTTTTAAAGTTGTTCCCTTTAATCCATAAAATTCTTGATAAAATTGATATATATAATCTTCAATATTAATATATCCATTATTTTTAAGAACTTTAATAAATTGAAAAGTGTCAATTTTTCTACCTTTATACCAGCCACACTTTTTTAAATATTCTTCTATAGTATCATTATTCACGATTATATTCACCTCACTAATCCACAAAAATTAAACTTATTCTTTAACTACAGTCAACCATAATTCCATTATCTTTTTTAATTCTTTAGTTTCAATTTCTTCAAAGTCGCATATATCTGGGGGAGTAACGTTTAAAAAATCATAATCATAGTCTTCTTGATAATTAGCTCCTGATAGAGTATCTACTATTAAACTCTTATTTTTTTGTATATATATTGCACAAATCTCACCTAAGTATTTGAACTCATATATACTATTTTTTTCTATACTATTAATGCTATCTAATATCATTAATATTTTGTCTTTAGATGTTCCTATGTCTATATTAATAAACGTTCCTAATATATTTAATGGAAAGCCCGTTTTATCACGAATACTGATAGATATATTACCGATATAAGGAATATCTTTTTCTATTTGATATATATATGACATAATGTTTAGTATTCACCATTGATAGCAAATGCGTGATTTAAAGGTCCGTTTCCTTTGCCCAAGTTTAGATTATCGGCTAACGCTTTAGAGATATACTCTTTAGCTTTAAGTATCGAAGCCTCTAAGGTGTAACCTTTTGCTAAGTTAGAGGCTATAGCACTTGATAGGGTACACCCTGTACCATGAGTATTATTATTAGGTATTCTCTTACCGTTGAACCATCTAAAGTGGTCGCCCATGTATAGTAGGTCGTTAGCATCGTTTATACTGTGACCGCCTTTGCATAGTACGTTCACTTTAAAGTTATCGTATACTATCTTAGAGGCTTTAAGCATATCTTCTGCGGAAGATACTCTTATACCTGAAAGAACTTCTATCTCTGGAACGTTAGGAGTAATAACAGTAGCTAACGGAATAAGCTCTTCTTTAAGAGTGACTATAGCATCGTCAGATATTAACTTTGCACCACTGGTAGCGACCATTACAGTATCCAGAACTATATTCTTTAAAGAATATTCATTAATTTTATCAGCGATTACTCGTATAAGTTTAGAAGAAGATACCATTCCAATCTTAGTAGCTTCAGGGAAGATATCAGTAATAATAGCGTCTAACTGTTTAGCTAAAAATTCAGGAGGAACTTCTAATATTCCGCTAACACCCGTAGTATTTTGAGCCGTTAGACTGGTTATAGCACTCATAGAGTATACTCTATGAGCCATCATAGTTTTAATATCTGCTTGAATGCCTGCTCCACCTGAACAGTCACTACCTGCTATAGTAAGTGCAGTATGCATAGTATCAAATCCTTTCTTTTAAGAAGTAGTTTCATCTGTAGTATCTTCGTTGGAAAGATAGTCTAAATAGTCCTGTTCTAAGTAACCTTTGTCGGTTAGATTTTCACAGAAAGTGTAGTAGTCGCTATACGATACCGAAGTGAAGTCTACTTCTTGATATTGGTCTTCACCAAACTGTAGATATACTATTAGACTATCGTCTTCACCCACGGTATAGGGGAAGGTGTAAGTTTCATCTATGGAGTTATCCGTTAAGTATAGACTTTCCTTATCGAAGTGGTAAGAACCTTCTATTATATCGTGAACGTTCATAGTAACGAATATTAATGAAGAGTGGTCTCCATTCAAAGATAGACCGTATATACATTGTAGTTCGCCACTATCGTCTTTTAAAGAACTTACCCAATAGGATTGGTCTATAGTTTGGTTGAACTTAGTAAATTCTTCTGAGTCGTCCTGTTCCGAACATGAAGTTAAACACGCCATACTTAATATACACGCTATGATGCTTGATGTAATCTTTTTTAACATTTAAAAAATCTCCTGTTTATGGTATTAGGGAACGTATAGAGCGTTCCCTAAAGTAGTTATTGTTTAGTGTCCTTGTTAGTGGACTGTACTTTTTTAACTCTTGGTGCAGAATGGGTAGTCTTTACGTTTTCACCAAGACTGCTATTAGAGGCTTTAGCCTTGCGTTTCTTTTTAGGCATAGACTGTACTTTGTATATGTATATTCCGAAATATATAAAGGTTAAGAATATAGATATTACTAAAGCACGTTTAAACCAAACAGAGTATCCATAACCTTGTGCAGCTGCAAGATTAAACTTAGCAAATGAGCGTTCAACGTCTTGAGTAGCTACTAATTCGGTAGTATATACTTCTTCACCACTAAGTACTAAGGTTACAGTTCCTAAAGTTTGACCACTAACTATAGGTGCTGAAATATCTTCATTTATGTTGAACTTTTTTTCTACACTGGAGGTATCTGTAGTATTAAGCCATAGTGTAGAATAACTTTCTTTAGGTCTTAATAGGACGTAGTCGTTACCACTGGAATATTTAACTTTAACCTCTTTAATTTCTTCTTCATCGGATAGGATAGTCTTGTATTCAAAGCTATCTAAACACCAATTGAATACTTTAATAGCGTCTAATACGTGATAGTATCTTCTAATACCGTTATCATCGTAGTCGCTTAGAGGAGCGTGCATTAATACTAATATGTAGTTATTACCGTTTTTGGTAGCTTTAGAGACTAAACAACTTCCAGCCTGTTCAGAGTTACCAGTTTTGATGCCTTTAGCGTTTTCATAGTAGTAGTCCGATTCATTGTTCATCATAACGTTGGTATGAGTAAGTACTTGCTCATCATGAATATTAGTAGCAGGCATATTATACTCATAACTGTTAGCTATATCGTTGAACTTTGAAAGGTTAGTAGCATACTTAGTAATTAAGTACATATCGTAAGCGGTAGTGTATTGATTGCTATCGTGTAGTCCATGAGGGTTAGTAAAGTTAGTATTTTGACAACCTATTTCTTTAGCTTTAGCGTTCATCATATCTACAAAAGAGTTAATATCACCATTACCTATATAGTATGCTATAGTGCTTGCAGCCTCACAAGAGGAAGATAATAACATAGCATACATTAAGTCTTTCATGGTCATTTCTTCACCAGATACGAACTCTGTAGTAGTTATGAATATTGAAGGGTCTTCTTCTTCGTACTTATCGAACTCTGCAAATATACCGTCTGGAACTACTACTGGAGTATTCTCTAAGTCGGAACAGTGTTCCAAACATATTATAGCGGTCATAATTTGGGTTAGTTGTGCGGGTTCTGTTTTGGTGGTAGCATTTTTTTGGTATACTATAGAGTCTATATCGACATTGTATAGTACGGCATAGTCGCTATTAAGTTCAAAGTTAGGAGTAAAAGTAAGTGCCGAAGTACTTATTCCTTTAAGCGACGGTATAAACACTCCTATTATTGCTACTGATAATAGTATTGAGAGTATACTCTTTAATCTTTTAAACTTCATATATTATAAAACCTCCGTGAATGTATTAAAGATATTATTTTTCTAATGTGAATAATACTATTATATCAAATTTTTAGCACCAATTAAAGAGATTTTCAAAAAAAATTTCAAAAAATTTTTTACAAAATATATTTACCCTATTTAGAAAATATGTTAAAATAGTAGGGTACTATTATTTGAAAGGAGTAATAATTTTGATATACGTTACTGGAGATACTCATGGCAACTTTGAACGCTTTAAAGAAAAGTCTATTAAGAGGCTTAAAAGAAATGATACTCTCATAGTATGTGGAGACTTTGGCTTTATTTGGGACGGAAGCCGTCAGGAGAGAGCTAATCTAAAAAGACTTTCTGACTTGAAATTTAATGTGGCATTCGTAGACGGTTGTCACGAAAACTTTAATCTGTTGTATTCATATCCTACTCAAAATTGGTGTGGTGCTAAAGCACGTATCATATCGGATAATGTAATACACCTTATGCGTGGTCAGGTGTACACCATAGAAGATAAAAAAATATTCACATTTGGTGGCGGACATAGTGACGACATAGAAATTCGTAAAGAGGCTAACAGTTGGTATCCACAAGAAGAACCTACTCCAGAAGAAGTATTGGAAGGTGTAAATAATCTAATAGCTAACGATTACAAGTTGGACTATGTAATCACTCACGAACCACCATCTTCTATAAAACTATGCTTAGGAATAGATATGTTCCACCGTTTAGAGTGCGACGCTTTTTTTGAACAGATTAAGGAAAAGTGTGAGTTTAAACATTGGTTCTTTGGAAAGTGTCATGAAAATAGATTTATTCCACCACGTTTTTCAGTACTGTTTGATGAAGTAGTACCTCTTGATGAATAGTCTTTGTGCATAATTATCAATCAACATTAGGGCTGGATACGAGATGTTTTGTACACTATGACTAAAATAGTATTATAGTTTCAATTTTAGAGTAGATATTCGCATTTTTAGAGGCTATAGCCTCTAATTTGTGCAATATTATCAAACGCCCAGTGGGGGAGATACCAACTCTTTTGTGCATATTGCACAATATTATATAGTGTTAAGATACTCTTTAACGGATAGCGACTTAACGTGTATGCTCATATTTTTAACTATGTTATCTACTGCTTGTTTAGAGCCTTTACCGTATTCGCCTATAGCATCGTTTAGGTATACTATCTGTTTACCGGTATCTATTAGCGATAGCATAGTGGATAGTATGCAACAGTCTGCAACCACTCCACAGATTGATATAGTATCGTATTGGTCTATTATGCTTTTCAGTGTGCTATCTGCATAGCATGAATAGGTAGACTTATCATATACAGGATATTTTTTAGTATATGGTTTTAAAGCCTCTATAATTTCGTTTAGATATTTAGAACTATTGATATCATAATATTTTTGATTATAGTATTTCCAAGTACCTACAGGATTAGTAGAGGCTATATATCGGGTAAACACTATACTATTAGAACTGTCACTGTTAGAGGCGTGCTGACATAGTAGTTCTATATTTGGGATAACTTCCATAATGTTTGGACATTCCCAAGGTTGATTGGGTAGGTATGCGTTTTGCATATCTACTATTAAGTTTAAAGTACACATACTCTGTTTACTCCTTTTTTGAATGTGTTATAGTATCATTATACTACATACTATAGTATAGTTCAATAGGAAGTAAATATTTGTGGTGCTTTTTGGATTTTACAAGTTAGGAAGTGTTTAAATGTCCATACCAAAGTATGACGAAATGTATAATAGTTTTCTGGAATGTATTAGGGACGGAAACTGTTATAACTTTAAAGATATTAAAGACTATATCTCAAGTAGTAACAATATCTCTAAAGAAGAATTAAAAATACTTACTCCAAGTCAGACGCAAACACTGTTCAATTGCAGAGTGGGTTGGACTAAAGTATACTTAATAAAAGCTGGTTTAGTGGAAAGAGTATCTAAAGGTTTGTACAGAATAACCTCTACAGGATTAATGGCTTTACAAGATAACTCAGTTATAGATAATGAATACTTAAAAAGATTTCCTTCATTCTGTAAGTTCGTAAACTATCGAACCGATGAAGACTTTTCTTTAGATGAATTTCAAGAGGAGAGTGCTAAAGTAGACTATTTAGAAGACTATTCCCCATTAGATAAAATGGACTTAGCATACTATCAAAGCAAGGAAGAGTTAATAGATACTATCCTACAAGAGATTATTAAAAAATCCCCTAAGTTTTTTGAACATCTTGTAGTAGAACTTCTTAAAAAAATGGGTTATGGTGGTAGTCTTGACGATTGCGGAATAGTTACTGGTCAAGTAGGTGATGAGGGCATAGACGGAATAATTAGAGAAGATAAACTTGGCTTTAGTAACATATATATTCAGGCTAAAAGATACGCTTTAGATACTTCCATAGGTAGACCAGAGGTTCAAAAGTTTGTAGGAGCTTTAGCAGGTCAAGGGGCAGGTAAGGGATTATTGATTACCACGGCTAAGTTCACGCAAAACGCCAAAGAATATGCTCAAAAACAACACACTACAAGGGTAGTATTAGTAGACGGTAGACAGTTAGCCAGTCTTATGATAGAGTATGAAGTTGGTATTACTATCGAAAAAATATATACCGTTAAAAAACTAAATACTGATTTTTTTTCTAATGACTGTTGACTATTTCCTTTTAGTGTGATACAATACTTATCGTAACTGCTAAATATTAGATTGGAGTTGAATATATATGAATAAGTATTACACTACTTTAGAACTAAATAAAATTTTAGAAAGACTATCCGCTGAATGTTCCAACGAAAAGTCTAAACAGATGGCTTTAAGTATAGAACCTTCTTCTGACTATCAAACCGTTTTAGATGAGTTACAAAAGACTTCTCAAGCATTTGAACTTTCCGTTAAGTTTGGTACTCCGTCTTTTATGAACTTTAAAGACGTATGCCCTTCATTAAGAAGAGCAAGTTCTGGTGGTATACTGTCACTTAGAGAGATGCTTAACATACTTCAACTATTACAACAGATAGCCTCTTTATGTGATTGGTACAAACATTGTGAGGGTATGGAAACCGATTTAGACTATCTATTTTCAAGACTTATGGATAATAAGTATCTAAGAGATAGATTAGAAAATTCCATACTTACCGAAGATGAACTTTCAGATAGTGCAAGTCCAACGTTAGCCTCTATTAGAAGAAAGATTGCTAAAGCTGGTATAAATCTACGTTCTTCTTTGGATAAGATGATACGTTCCGAAAGCGTCCAAAAGTGCTTGCAGGATAGCATAGTCACTATCCGTGACGGTAGATTTGTACTTCCTGTAAAGGCAGAATGTCGTGGAGAAGTCAAAGGTTTAGTACATGACACCTCAGCTACTGGACAGACTATATTCATAGAACCTGTTTCGGTGGTAGAGGCTAACAATGAAATCAAACTCCTACAAAGCAAAGAGCAAGAAGAGATAGAACGTATCATTCAAGAACTTAGTGCTATGTGTGGTGAGTGTTCCGAAACTATAATAGAAAACTATGAAGTATGTGCTACTCTAAACTTGTACTTTGCAAAATCAAGTTTAGGTATTAAAATGAAAGCTACCGTTCCTAAACTATCCGATGACGGTATCATAGACTTAATCAAGGCACGTCACCCATTAATAGATAAAAACAAGGTAGTACCTATTAATATATCTTTAGGCGAAACTTATGATTGCTTAATACTTACTGGTTCTAATACTGGTGGTAAGACTGTAGCTTTAAAGACTGTAGGTCTATTAACTGCTATGACTATGTGCGGTCTTATGATACCTGTAGCAGAGGGAAGTAGAGTTTCGGTATTCGATAACATATTGGTAGATATTGGAGATAATCAAAGTATAGAAGAAAGTCTATCTACGTTTTCGGCACATACTACCAACGTTATAAATATTATTAACGTAGCTAATGAACGTTCTTTAATCATAATAGACGAATTAGGTTCTGGTACTGACCCTTTAGAGGGTTCTGCATTAGCAATATCTGTAATAGAAAAGCTGAAGTCTAAAAATTCCAAACTAATGGTAACTACTCACTATCAAGAATTAAAGATGTACGCTTTGAATACTCCTAACGTTGAAAATGCTTCTTGTGAGTTCGATATTACCACTATGAAGCCTACGTATAGAATTATTATAGGTTCTCCTGGTAAGTCTAACGCTTTTGAGATTTCTAAGTCTTTAGGTATGCCTAACGATGTAATAGACTATGCTAAAACTTTAATAGATGATGATAGCAAACACTTTGAAAAACTCATCGAAAAGTTAGAAACTGCAAGAATTGAACTTGAAAATAAAAGTCAAGAGATTGAAAGTCTTCGTTTAGAGGCTAAGGAAAAGGCTGAAAAGGTTAGAGAACAGTTAAAAGAAGTTCAAGAGGCTAAAGATAAAGAAATAGAAAATGCACGTCTTACCGCTATGACTATTATAGAACGTACTAAAGCACAGTCTAACGCCTTAATAGAAGAACTTGAAAGTATTAGACACCAACAGAATAAAGCTAACTTTAGTGAACAGGTTACTAATATCAAAAAGAACTCTAAAGGTTATTTTAACAAGATGTACGATACTGCAAATCCTGTTACCCAACGTTTAAACTTTGATGAAGAATACACTCTTCCAAGAAAGTTAAAGACTGGTGATAGCGTATATATCACTACCTTGAATAAAAAAGGAACTGTATTAACGCTTCCTGATAAAAATGATATGGTATTCGTATTAATAGGTATGATGCGTACTAAAGTAGAACTATCTTCTATTAGACTATTAGACGACAAAAAAGATAGACAGAAAGAACAGTCTAAAGGTAGAGTGTCTAAAAAGTCCATTAGCAGACTAAACCGAGAGATTTCCACTGAGTGTGACATTCGTGGTTGTGCTTCTGATGAGGGAGTATATCAAATGGATGCCTTTATAGATAACGCTGTAATGTCTGGACTTAAAACCGTAACTATCATACACGGTAAGGGAACAGGCGTATTAAGACAAGCAGTTCATAACCGATTAAAAAATCACCCATCAGTTAAAAGTTTCAGACTTGGTCTGTATGGTGAGGGCGAAAACGGTGTAACCATAGTAGAGTTAAAATAATTATAAGTTAGAGGCTATCAAAACATAGTTGATAGCCTCTAAAGTTATTTAATATTTGAAACACTCTTATAGTATTTCAAAGTGCTAAAGGTTCGGTTTAGACTGTATAATAATAGTCTTTCTGTAATAGTAGAGAGTTCTTTTAAAGATTGCCCGTCCACTTTAAAGTTGAACAGTCTGTTCAAATCGGAGTATACTATGTGTCTTAAACTTTTAAACGTTCCATTAGATAGTTTAAAGTCGTTCATGTTAGCACATTTGGAACATACTGCACTATTTTGTGGTATAGAAAAGTATATGGCATGGTCTTCCAAAGATAGTTCACAACGTCCACATACTAATAGGTTAGGAGCAAGTCCCAATAGTGATAGTAGTCTAAGTTCAAATATCGATTTTAACTGTTCAACGTTTCGTGTACCGTTAGATATGTAATATAGGGTGTTTAGTAGCAGTCTAAGAACTTCTTTGCTTTCGGTAGAATGTTTGTCTAAAGTATACTTTATAGTTTGTGCCATGTAAGAGGCTAAAGCAAAGTATACTATATCGTTGCGAATGCCATAAAAGTCTTCTAATAGTTCAGCAGATTGTACATTGTAGTGTATCTTGTCTTTATTAAGACCAAAACAAAGATTAGAATAGGCAAACATCTGTAGACTGTTTCTATTTTCATTCTTAATCGACTGTGTACCTCGTTGATACACTTCTATTATACCAAATTCATCGGTTAAAAAGTCTATAAACTTGCCATTGTTATTACATAGACGTTCGCCTATTACTATACCTTTGCACTTCAAATATATCACTCCAAATATAAGCCTTTGTATTTTAGATAATCTATAACTTTTCCTGTCTTCCAGAACTGTTCCCAAAGCATTTCTTTACTCATAGCAAAAATCCTTTCTGTACTATTTTTATAACGATATCTTGTAGTACTATTATATGCTACTAATAAAAAAATATTTACTACTATAGTATATCACAAAATATTGGGAACTTCAATAGGCAATAATTGTGTTGACACTATAAAAAATAAGGTGTATAATATTCTTAAACAGTAAAATATTTGAAAGGATTTGATTACATATGAATATCATGGAATCGTCATTACAAAAACACTATGAGTGGAAAGGTAAAATAGAAGTAATATCAAGAACTTCTATAAATAGTAGGGAAGAACTATCTAATGCGTATACCCCTGGAGTAGCTCAACCTTGTTTAGAGATAGAAAAAAATCCTGAACTATCTTATGAACTAACAAGAAGACATAATTTGGTAGCTGTTATTACCGACGGTACAGCAGTACTTGGTTTAGGAGATATTGGACCTTTAGCCTCTATGCCTGTAATGGAAGGTAAGTGTGCATTATTTAAGGAGTTCGCAGACGTAGACGCTTTTCCTATATGTGTAGCCTCTAAAGATGTAGACGAAATAGTTAGAACTATTGAATTAATCTCTGGAAGTTTTGGCGGTATAAACTTAGAAGATATTTCCGCTCCAAGATGTTTTGAAATAGAACGTAAACTTAAAGAAAAGTTAGATATCCCAGTGTTCCATGACGACCAACATGGTACTGCTATAGTTACCAGTGCAGGTATGATAAACGCTTCTAAGGTTGCTAATAAAAATATTAAAGATATGACCTTAGTAATCAATGGAGCAGGTGCGGCAGGTTGTGCTATAGCTAAGCATTTTATTACATTAGGTATGGGCGACATTATAATGGTAGATATCAACGGTATTATTTGTGATGGCGATGACTTTACCAATCCATCTCATTATGAAATGGCTAAGATTACTAATAAAAATCATAAGAAAGGTTCTCTTGCTGACGCTATGGTTGGTGCAGATGCATTTATAGGAGTTTCTAAACCTAACCTTGTTACTCCTGATATGATTAAATCCATGGCAGATAAGCCAATAATATTTGCAATGGCAAATCCCACACCAGAGATTATGCCTGACTTAGCTAAACAGTCAGGAGCATTTATAGTAGGTACTGGACGTTCTGACTTCCCAAATCAGGTAAACAACGTTATAGCATTCCCAGGAATATTTAAGGGTGCATTAAAGATAAGAGCTACTGATATAAACGAAGAGATGAAGTTAGCAGCTTCATACGCTATAGCAAACTGTGTTCCTGAAAGTGAACTGAGTACCGAAAACATACTACCAAATGCTTTTGACAGAAACGTTGCTAATGCAGTAGCAGAGGCAGTAGCCGAAGCAGGTATAAAATCAGGAGTTGCTAAGATTAAGTAAAATCAAACACAATAACAAACGTTAGAGGCTATAGCAAACTATTATAAATAGATAGGGTAGAGGCTATAGTTCTAACGTTTTATATATATGAAAGGAAGTTATTAATATGAAACAGATTACTTATATTCCAAAAGGAGTATGTTCAAGACAGATTACTATTGAATATGATGAAGATACTAAGACTATCAAAAGTGTATCATTTGTAGGTGGTTGTAATGGAAATCTTAAAGGAATAGGTGCTTTAGTAAAAGGCATGAAAATAGACGACGTTATCGACAGAATAGAGGGTACTGATTGCCGTGGTAGAGGAACTTCATGTCCTGACCAATTAGCACAGGCTTTAAAGACTATCAAGTAACTATGATTAATCTAATAACTAATATAGAAAGCACATTCGTTAGAATGTGTTTCTGTATAATATTTGCAATGCTGTTTATACTATTTGTAAATGTATTCTTTTTAGGAATAGTAAACTTAGGAAACATAGTAGGAGTCGTGGTATCTTTAGTAGGATTTTTAGTATTCGCTTTCAATGTGAAGTTTTCCACACTGATAGAGGCTATAGAACATAACACTATCGGAAGAGTAGTAGTGAATATAGTTTCGGTGCTTATAACGTTGTGTATCATATTATCTTTAGTAATATCCGTAGCTATGGTATTTAAGATGAATAGTCATCCTACCGAACCTTATAGTGTGATAGTCTTAGGTTGTAAAGTAAAAGGTACTAAACCCAGTTTAATGCTAAAACGCAGATTAGATACAGCATATCAATATTTGTCAGAAAATAAAGAAGTTATAGTGGTAGTATCTGGTGGCAAAGGCGACGACGAACAGATTTCAGAAGCTGAATGTATGAAAGAGTATCTAATCAGTAAAGGAATATCAAAAGATAGGATAATTATGGAAGATAAATCTACCAGTACTTATGAAAACTTTAAGTATTCTAAAACGTTATTAGAAAAACAAGGTCTTTCTACAGATACTATAACAGTAATTACTGATGGATATCATCAACTAAGAGCTTCCATGATAGCTAAAAAGTTGAACTTTAAAACCTACAGTATATCAGCGAAGACTTCTTGGTATTTAGTACCTACGTACTTTATAAGAGAATGGTTCGGTGTAACGTATCAGTTTTTATTTGGATAATCTTATGCCATGATGTGATGTAATATATAAGATGTATGTTAGAGGCTTGGGCTTTTAATTATCATCTAAAAAAGTAATCGTCTATTAGTATTAGTTAGATGGTTACTTTTTTTTAGATTTTGAAATTTGAAAGAATTAAAATATCATTTATTGCGTTAAATCTATATTTAACGCAATAAATATAGAAACATTTTTGGCTCTTCCCTGTGAATAAATATCTAAAGATACTTGACTAATCTCCATAAATAGTGATATAATATTTTCTATTAAAATTATCCTATAAAGAAGGCAAAATATTATGAACACTACCTTTGGACTGATATGTCCTATATGTCAGGAAAACCTACACATATCCGATAATTCTTGTACTTGTGGAAAACATAACTTTGATATCTCTAAAGAAGGTTATTTAAACCTAACACATAACAGAACGCACTCTGGTGATGACAAAGATATGATAACTTCAAGAAGGACTTTTTTAGATGCTGGTTACTATCAACCAATATCCGATATGGTAAATACCATAATAAGTAAGAATATTTCAAATTCACGTTCTAAACCATTAATTGTAGATATGGGTTGTGGTGAAGGTTATTATTTAAACAGGCTATTCAATTCATTATTAAATGAATATGGAATATACTCTACTTGTTACGGTTTAGACTTATCTAAGCCTGCTATAAAGATAGCCTCTAAGAAGTATAAACCTCTCAACTGGTTAGTAGCTAACCTATCCAAAATGCCATTTAAAGATAGTTCTGTAGACGTTGCTATTTCTATGTTTGCAAATCTACAAGAAGATGAAACTATTAGGATATTGAAATCCAATGGATACTTACTATTGGTTAGAGCGGGACTCTCTCACCTATTAGAACTACGACAGATTATATATCCTAAAATTATAGAAAGATACTCTAAAACTGATATGCCTAAAGGTTTTAAACTAATATCCGAAGATACTATTAAGTTCAAACTGAATATACAATCTTCCGAACAGATTAAAAATCTACTCACTATGACACCTCACTATTGGAAGGTTTCAAAAGAACGTCGTGAACTCCTCTACTCTATGGATAGTTTAAATACCACTGCTGAAGTGGAATTTTATCTATTACAAAAGATATAGAAAATAAGCTACACATACTTGTGTAGCTTATAGTTTAATTATAGATTAAAGATGTCTTTATAATAAGTCGGCAATATCGTAGATAAGTCTTTCAGACTTTTCCCAACCTAAACAAGGGTCTGTAATGGATTTACCATAGGTTCCCTCTTCTACTTTTTGATTACCGTCTACTAAATAACTTTCTATCATAAATCCCTTTACTAACTTTTTGATATCGTTAGAGTGTCTGCAACTGTGTAGAACTTCCTTGCATATACGAATTTGCTCTAAATACTGCTTGTTAGAGTTAGAATGGTTAGCGTCTACTATTACTGCTCTGTTTACTAAGTTAGGCTTCTGTTCATACTTTTCATGTAGTAGTATTAAGTCTTCATAGTGATAGTTTGGTAGTGCTTGACCATGTTTATTTACATAGCCTCTTAAAATGGCATGAGTTAAAGGATTTCCTGTAGTATTGACTTCCCAACCACGATATAAAAAAGTATGTCCATGTTGTCCAGCAGTTATAGAGTTCATCATAACGTTTAGGTCACCACTGGTAGGATTTTTCATACCTACAGGAGCATCTATACCACTTGCAGTTAGACGGTGTTGTTGGTCTTCTACAGAACGAGCGCCTATAGCAACGTAACCTAAAATATCAGAAAGATATCTGTAATTTTCAGGATATAGCATTTCATCAGCACAAGTGAAACCCGTTTCTTCTACTGCTTTGGTGTGTAGCTTACGAATAGATATTAAACCTTCAAGCATATCTTCTGCTTTAGATGGGTCTGGTTGGTGAACCATACCCTTATAACCCTCACCAGTAGTACGAGGCTTATTAGTATATATTCTTGGAATGATAATAATTTTATCCTTTACCTTTTCTTGAACCTTAGCAAGTCTAAAGATATAGTCCATAACAGCGTCTTCACGGTCTGCCGAGCAAGGACCTATTATCAATAAGAACTTATCCGACTTCCCTGTAAATACGTCTGCCACTTGTTGGTCACGTAGTTTTTTAGTTTGGATAACCTTTTCGGATAGTGGGAACTGTTCTTTTAGCTGTTGAGGTACTGGTAGTTTACGTTTAAAAGTCATATTACTCATAAAAAAATCTCCTTATATGCTTAATATATAATAGTATATCACATATTAGATTAAAAGTCAAAGAATTTTAAAATATAACTACCAATTATGGTTTAGCGAGATATAGTGTTAATATAAAATGTTTCCCATGTGAAACAATTATTGACATCAAAAATATTTTATGATACAATATCTTCAGTACGATAGAACAGTATCCAAAACTTCTATCGTTTTAAACTCTTACTTGATTAGTAAGTCTAAAAGGTGGTAATAATATCTTGAAAAGTGTTGAAATCTTTACAGATGGTGCTTGCTCTGGTAACCCAGGTGCTGGTGGCTATGGTGCAATAGTTAGATACAAAGGTATTTCCAAAGAAATTTCTGGTGGAGAGAGTTCCACCACTAATAATCGTATGGAACTCTTGGCAGTAGTAGAGGCTTTACTACTATTAAAAGAACCTTGTAACGTTACACTCACCTCCGATAGTTCTTATGTAGTAAACGCTATAAATAAAGGTTGGTTAAACTCTTGGGTGAAAAATAACTGGAAACGTGCAGATAAAAAACCTGTAAAGAATGTAGACCTTTGGCAGAAACTCCTCCCCCTATTAGAACTTCATAGAGTCTCTTTTGTTTGGGTTAAGGGTCATAATGGACACCCTGAAAATGAACGTTGTGACTTATTAGCTACCACTCAAAGAGATAAATTTAATAGTTAATCATATCGAAAGAAGGCTTTATACATGGAAAAACGTTATATCTATGCAGATAATGCTGCTACTACAAGGGTTTCCGATGAAGTATTACAGACTATGTTACCATACTTCACCGAACACTATGGAAACGCTTCAAGCATATACGAAAAGGGCAGATACGCTCAAAAATGCATAGAAGAGGCAAGAGAAGATATTGCTAAGTGCATAAACGCTAAACCTAACGAAATATTCTATACAAGTTGTGGTTCTGAGTCGGACAACTGGGCTTTAAAGTCCACTTGTGAACGTCTAAAAAGCAGAGGCAAAAAACATATAGTTACTTCTGTATTTGAACATCATGCTATACTACACACTTGCCAATATCTTGAAAAGCAAGGTTTTGAAGTAACCTATGTACCTATAGATGAATACGGTTATGTAAATCCTAAAGACGTTGAAGACGCTATTAGAGAAGATACTGCTATAGTATCTATCATGTTTGCTAATAACGAAATTGGTACTATTCAACCTATTGAAGAGATAGGAAAGATATGTAAAGCTAAAAAGGTACTATTCCACACCGACGCTGTACAAGCTGTAGGTCACGTGGATATAGACGTTAAAAAACTAAACATAGATATGCTTTCTGCTTCAGGACATAAGATACACGCTCAAAAAGGTATAGGCTTTTTATACGTAAGGTCTGGTGTTCAGCTACCTAACTTAATCCATGGTGGAGCACAAGAACGTAATAAGCGTGCAGGTACTGAAAACGTTCCTGCTATTATGGGATTAGCTAAGGCTATGCAAATAGCTTGCACTAACATTCCAGAACGTATGGCTAAGATTACAGAAAAAAGAAATCGTATAATAGAAGGTCTATTAACTATACCTAAGACACGTTTAAACGGTGGTAAAGATAGTCGTCTTGCTGGTAACTTAAACATATCTTTTGAGGGTATAGAAGGCGAAAGCCTCTTACTGATGTTAGATAGTTACGGTATATGTGCTTCAAGTGGTTCTGCTTGTACTTCAGGTTCGTTAGACCCTTCACACGTACTATTAGCATTAGGTTTAAAGCATGAAGTAGCACACGGTTCTTTAAGACTATCTATAGATGAAACTATAACCGATGAAGACGTTGATTACATCTTAGAGGTAGTACCTAAAGTAGTAAAACATCTAAGAGATATGTCGCCAGTATGGGAAGATATGGTTAAGGCTGACCCATCATTAAAGTATTAATATAGATATAGATTAGAAAGGATAGTATATTATGCAATACAGTGAAAAAGTTATGGACCACTTCGCTAATCCAAGAAATGTAGGCGAAATAGAAGACGCAGACGCTATAGGTGAAGTAGGTAATGCTAAGTGTGGAGACATCATGAAGATGTATCTAAAAATAGACAATGGAATTATCACAGACGTTAAGTTTAAAACTTTCGGTTGTGGTGCAGCAGTAGCAACATCTTCTATGGCTACCGAACTAATAAAGGGTAAACCAGTAGAAGACGCTTTAAAACTTACTAACAAGGCAGTAGTAGAGGCTCTTGACGGACTTCCAGCAGTTAAGATACACTGTTCAGTATTAGCTGAACAGGCTATAAAGTCTGCACTTTGGAACTACTACGAAAAGCAAGGCATCGACCCACTACCTATAGTAGGCGAAATTGGTGAATGTGAAGAATGTCACTAATCTGTTAATATAATGTTAAAATCCAAAAAAGAGTGAACGTATACTGTGTACGTTCACTCTTTTTTCTATTCAGAATAATCTCTAATAAGTTTTAGTGATAGTGTAGTTAAAGTAGTATGTCTAAACTTAGGCGATAGCCTCTTAGACTCTCGATATATAGTAGCGTTACCATTGAGTACGGTAACTATTCCAATATCTACAGGAACGTAATCATTAGCTATTAGTTTAAGTTCTTCAGGAACTGCAACGTATAGTCTGTCTACATAGTCTACATACTTAGTGTACTGATAGTTATGTTGTAGGTCTTCTTTTTTAACTTTGATGTCCACTCCCCTGAGTACTATCTTATGTGAAACTTCCGAAGTTACATTTTCGGCTACTAATATATCCATTCTAAGAGGCTTTTGGTCTGTTTCAAAGTATATAGGAAACTCCGCTAAAGATATATACTTATTACGTTCAAATCCTACGTGACCTACTACGTGTTCTGCTTTTTGAACGTTCAACCATTTAGTAGTACCTAAAGTTTTGACTATATCTAAAGCGGTTATAATTTCAGAATAGGTTATAGTTTTAGCAGTTTGACTATCTACATTAAGAGAGTCTATAGCAGTATTTCGGATAGTTCTAACTGCTTGATAGGTTCTTCTAAGTTCTCCCCTACTTAGTTTATTACTTAGAACTTTAGACATAAGATTATCAAATACTTCTGTGTTATCCTTTTCTATCTTGTCCACTAATACTATCGATTCGGCAGATACTTTTTTTAAATCTTCTATAGGAGGGGCTTCTGGGTGACGGGTTTTGTACTGTAAGTATACGTTACCTGCTCTTTTGCGTACCCACAACAGACTTTCATGTATACCATGTTTGATAGAAAATTGTTTTACCCATTGCGAAAAAGAATGGAACGTAGGACTCCAAAGTTCGTTTTCTTCAATCTCTTGAATTATCTTATACATTTCAGTCCATGCTTTTTTATCACGTTCAACTATACTGGTAAGAAGTTTTTCTTTTTCTAAAAGAAGCTGTTCTTTGCTTTTAGTATTCATAACGATATAATTCTCCTCTTAATTAACTATAGTTGCTATATCTCGCTATAGCCTCTATGGTGATAAGATAAAGGTATCATACTTTAGAAGAAAAGTCAATACCATATTGAGTAAAATATAATACTAAATACTTACAGTAGCAAAAGTTGAATTTTTGCATACAATATATTTAGGATACACTATTAAAGTTGCTTTTAGAAGTTAGTGACTAACCGTCCACAGAATAGCTAATCTTCTAAACTTTAACAGTATATCCTTTGATATATAATAGTAATAGGCTACCTTTATGGGTAGCCTACTATTCATGTACTATTAAGAATTTTTATCAGTTTGGTGGAATACCTTTAAGTTACCAATCTTTTTAGCACGTTCTTCAAGAACTTCTTCAACCTCAGACCAAGGAAGGTTCTTTTCGCCACATAGTACCATGATATGATACATTAAGTCAGCGATTTCGTTTTTAAGTTCAACGTTATCATTATTCTTAGAGGCTATAATCATTTCAGAACATTCTTCACCGCACTTTTTAAGTATCTTGTTTTCGCCTTGTGAAAATAGATAGCAAGTATAAGAATTTTTCTTAGCCTCATCAGCAGAAAGACCACTATTTTTATATAGTTCTTTTCTTGACATTACTACATCATAAAGATTATTTAAAGCATTACTCATTGTAAAAATCTCCTTTTAAAATATACTGTTGTTTAACCAATCTCAACTTTTAATCATTTTTAGGATTAAGTTCAGAAGTAACTGTGAACTTTCCGTCTTGTAAAGATAGCTTATTAAAAAAGCAAGTATAGTTACCTGTATGACAAGCCGAACCAGTTTGAACTACGTTCAATAGTATAGTATCGTTATCACAGTCACCATACATAGATACTACTCTTTGTAGGTGTCCCGAAGTTGCACCTTTATTCCAAAGTTCTTGTCTTGACCTACTCCAAAACCAAGTATAGCCAGTTTCTAAAGTTTTTTGAAAACTTTCCCTATTCATATAAGCAAGCATTAATACCGCATGAGTATTAACGTCTTGAACTATAGCAGGAATTAGTTCACCTTTTTTGAAAAAGTCGTCTATATTCATTATAATGTTCACCTCTTTTTCATTATACCATAGTATAGTGGTAAATGCAAACCATATTTTAGTTATCTTGTACGTACAGGAATATTTTCTCCTCTTAGGTACTCTTTAACCTGAGATACTGTCAACTCTTTAAAGTGGAACAGTGAAGCAGAAAGACCCGCAGAAGCTTTAGTCTTAGTAAACACTTCGGAAAAGTCTTCTATCTTACCACAACCACCACTTGCTATTACAGGTATAGAAACTTCGTTACATACAGCGTTTAGCATATCTATATCGAAACCGTTACGAGTACCGTCTGTATCGATAGAGTTTAAACATATTTCGCCTGCACCTAACCTTTCTATAGTTCTAACCCATTCTATCAAGTCTAAGTGCATATCCACTCTACCACCGTTGATATATACAGTATAACCACCTTTTCCGTCACGTTTAGCGTCTATGCCGACTACTACGCATTGGCTACCAAAGATATCCGCACCTTGTTTGATAAGTTCAGGATTTTTAACCGCACTGGAATTTATAGAAACTTTATCAGCACCAGCACGTAGAGTATTTTTAAAGTCATCTATAGTAGAAATACCTCCACCGACGGTTAAAGGAACGAATACTTTTTTAGCAGTTTCACGAACCACATCAAGAAATACGCCTCTACCCTCATACGAAGCCGTAATATCATAGAATACAAGTTCGTCAGCACCTTGTCTGTTATACTCTTGAGCGTACTCTACAGGATTACCAACGTCTTTAATACCTTCAAAGTTCACACCTTTAACTACCTTACCGTTTCTAACGTCAAGGCAAGGGATAATTCTTTTAGCTAACATGATAATAAACCCTCCTTAATTAGTTTGCTTTGCAGTAGTCCACAGCCTCTTTAAGATTTAATGTACCCTTGTAGATAGACTTTCCGCAGATAGTACCGTATAGGTTCAACTTTTTGCAGTCTATAATATCTTGCATGGTATGAACTCCGCCACTGGCTATAATATTACAGTCTACACTGTTAGCAAGATTGCCTAACTGTTCAAGGTTCACGCCTGATAGTGTACCGTCTTTAGAAATGTCAGTAAAGATGATGTACTTAACGCCTACCGAAACCATCTCTTTAGCTAATGATATATAGTCTACTGAAGAACCGTCAAGCCAACCCTCTACTGCGACCATACCGTTTAGAGCGTCTATTCCTACTGCCACTCTGTCGCCGTATTCCTTTACAGCGTCTTTAACTATTTGAGGATTTTTAAGTGCTACAGAACCGAGAATTACTCTTGAAATCCCGTTAGATATGTATTTTTCAGCAGTATCAAGAGTTCTTATACCGCCACCCACTTCTACTTTTAGGTTAGTATTTTTAGCTACGTCTAAGTAGATATCAGTATTTACAGGTTTACCTTCTTTAGCACCGTCAAGGTCAACCATATGAATCCAAATAGCACCAGCATTCTGAAAACCTAAAGCAGTATCCATATAGTTAGAGGCTACTGTTTCTACTGTAGAAAAGTCACCTTTAAACAGGCGAACACAGTTTCCGTCTTTAATATCTATAGCAGGTAAGATTATCATAATTATACCCCTTTCACAATATATTCTAAAATATCAATAAATTCGTTCCAATTCAAAGGAAAATTATCTGTTCCTAAACAATTAACGTTTATACTATCGGTATGTATAATCAACTTCCATTCAAGACTTGGAGTGTAATGCATTGGTTGAGTAAAGTCTTTTAAGTTCCAATCTTGAATATTCATTTGGTACAGTCTTTTGCAGATAGCCTCTATCTTGTTTGTTATGTTCACCCTGTACTTGTTTGAATTTAAAAAACAGTTTAACCAATACTGTTCACTAACTATATCTAAAGACATATACACCCGATATCTATCTTCTAATTGAACTTTTTCAACATAATTGAAATCATAAATTTTCGACATCTTATAATAACTTCTGTTATATTACTCTATTAAGTCAGCAAAGTTTTTAAGCATATTAAGTCCAACAGAACCGCTCTTTTCTGGGTGGAACTGCGAACCGAATACATACTTACCGTCGTATACTAAAGCAGGAACTTTTCCACCGTATTCACAATAAGCAGAGATGTTTTTATCATCGCAAAATGCTTGGTATGAGTGTACAAAGTATACATATTCATCTTTACCCAAGCCTCTAAGTAGAGGGCAATCGTTTAGAATCTCTAACTTATTCCAACCCATATGTGGAATGATTAAGTCTTTAGTAGGTATCTTGTCCACTGTACCGTTGATAAGACCTAAACCGTTGCATTCTTCAAATTCATAAGACTTATCGAATATCATTTGCATACCAAGGCAGATACCTAAAAAATACTTCTGCTTAGCTTGAGTTTTAATAACATCGGTTAGACCCTTTTCGTTTAACATTTTCATAGCGGACGGAAAAGCACCTACTCCAGGTAAGATTAAACCGTCAGCATTAACGATATCTTCTTTATTAGAAGTTAAGATACTTTCAACGCCTAAATAGTCTAAAGCATTTTTTACCGAGAATATGTTTCCTGCACCATAGTCTATAATAGCAATCATATATAAAATCCTCCTAACTAATTATACTTACAAGTATACAGTTCAGCCCAAGTAGGAATAAATCCTGACTGAATAGCCACTCTTTGTGATAGCATATGAAATTCACCAGTACCATAAAAAGGAAGTATCCCTTTGCTTAAAATTTCATCTTTTAAGATAGTAACTAACTTAGTACCTAATCCAGAATGTTTTCCTTGTGGAGTAACGTCTATTCCTATCTGCCACATAGTAGGACTATCAGCACTGGCACCAGCCAAACCTAAAATTTGACTATCCTTAACATTAGCTACTGCTATAACATCGGGAGCAGTTTCCCAAAATCCAAGAGAGTATCTAAACCTATCATCATTTTTAAACTGCAAGATTTCCTTTTGATTATACCAAACCAAGTTTAAACTATCATCTATTGGTGGTGTAGAAAAGTCCTTTTTAGGTAGATAGAAATGGTGTAAATCTTCAATGATGTGACCGTACTTCAAAAGTTGTCTTTCTAAAAGTCTCAAATTTGGATAGTTAGCAAACCAATCGGCATGAAAATTAGAGTACATAACCTCTAACCAGTCTAAGAAAGAACTGTCTTTACAACAGAATATTAACTTTCCATGTACCGAACAGACTTTTAAAAAGCAGTCGTCATTATCGTATAGCCTTCTACCTTGAACACTTTTTTTAATAGTAAAGATGTTTTTATCACTGTATATATCGTCTACCGAGCAACTATAATCTTTTGCAAGTTGTGTATATAATATGTTGGTGTAGTCCATGTAAGTTAAAGAACTCCTTTAGTAGATAGTGTAGAACCGTCTGTATTTTCTTTTACTGCAATCTTCAGTGCATGAGCTACTGCTTTAAATAGTGCTTCACACTTATGGTGGTCGTTTTTACCGTATACCATATTTAGATGTAGGGTAATTCCTGCATTAAAAGAGAACGCACGGAAAAACTCTTCTGTAAGACAAGCGTCGTACTCACCTATCATCTGATTTGTAAATTCGCCCATAAATACTAAGTATGGTCTATTAGAGATATCCAAAGAACAGAACGAAAGAGCTTCGTCCATAGGTATGTACGCACTACCATAACGCATAATTCCCGATTTATTACCCAATGCAATATTCAAAGCCTGACCCAACACTATGCCAGTATCTTCTACAGTATGATGTCCGTCTACGTGTAAGTCACCTTTACAATGGATATCCATACTTATTCCACTATGTTTTGACAGTGCAGTAAGCATATGGTCAAAAAAGCCTATACCAGTAGATATATTTGAAACTCCCTTATTATCAAGAGTAACAGTAACCTCTATTTGAGTTTCTTTGGTATCTCTTTTAACTGTTGCAGTTCTAAGCATATATTAACCCTCCTAATTGAGTTTATTCATGAGTAAAGCACTCACAAACGATATTACGCAAACAAAATAGTTAGAATAGTTATCATTAAAGTGTTTCAATAGAGTTTCAAACTCTGCATGATGTTCCTTGTAGAAATCCAATACTTTGAACATCAATTTGCTACCATTTCTAAGACCTTTTTCACCATTAGTGTCGGCACTCATAAGGTTGTGATATATCATATTCACACCATTGTAGTTGCGATAGGTTTCTCCTTTTTCGATACCTAACATATCAGCACGTTTATTCAACGCAATTGATAAATCTTCTAAATCTTCTTTTAGAGTTCTAATATTAGTACCATCTTTGTGTCGCATATAGATATCTACCATAGCGACCATTTCTTCAAAATCCCAAGTTTTGTTGCGTTTCATTATTACTTACTATAGTTTAGATATAATCTCTTCAAGAGCCTCTAACAGTTTTGAGTTTTCCTGTTTAGTACCAGTACTAATTCTTAGATATCCTTTAAAGTGTCTAATAGCTATAGAGTAGTCAAACATAGCGTTGAATATTTTGTCGTCGTAATACGTTTTGATATACAAGAAGTTAGTAACGGTAGGATATACTTCCTCTAAAACGTCAGGATACTTCTGTTGTAACTTTAAGAACTCATCGTATAAAGACTTAACGTTTTCTATTATCATGTTAGTGTGAGTAGTTACATATTCCTTATCAGATAGTACAGTAGATACTACTACTTGCGATACGCTATCGGCATTGTATGGAGACTTTACACTTAATAGAGCATTAGTAATCTTTTGGCTTGCTACTGCAAAACCCATTCTAATAGAGGCTAAGCCTATAGCCTTAGAACACGTCTTTAAGATTATGCAGTTGTCATAGTCTTCAATTTCAGAAAGCATACTTTGGTTCCAAAAGTCCATATACGCTTCATCAAGAATTACTAAAGTACTTGGTAAAGACTTTAATAACTTTCTAACGTCTTCCCTATTTAGTCCTAAAGAGGTTGGATTACATGGATTAGAAAATATTAAAGCCTTAGCCTCTTTTTGAATGCAAAACTGTACAAGTTTATCCACGTTTATGGTGAGGTCTTCTTCTTTTTGGAACACTTCAACGTTGGTTTCATACAGACTACTATAGAATGCATACATAGAAAAGTCATTGGATAGAGTTACTATAGTATCACCAGTTTCTAAAAAAGTACTTTCTATGATGCTAATAAGTTCGTCCGAACCGTTACCAGCGGTAATCATATCTTCTTTTAGATTATATAGCTTAGCGAACGCTTTGATAGGTTCTTTAGCTGACCAATCAGGATATCTGTTAAAAGCTACTTTAGAAATATTTTCAGTAACCTTTTTAACCATATCATCGGTTAGATTGTAACAACTTTCATTAGCATCTAAGCGAATGTCATAGTTTCCTTCTATAGCCTTGTAAGGCTCTAAGTTTGAGATTTTTTTATTTAGTTCATACATATTTGAAAAACACTCCCTTTATATAAGATTTTCATCTATAAACTTAATGTAGTCTTTTCTAACAACATCATCTTTATGGTTAATATACCAATCAAAAGATTGTTTTAAACCTTCCTTTAGACTAATAGTATTAGATAATATTTCATTTTGATTAGAAACGTCTAAGATATATTCATAATCATAAAAGCTAAAATAGTCTCTTTGATTACCATAATTATGAATATATACTTTTTCAAGTTTAGAACCTACTACTTGATAGCACATTTCAACGAACGTATTAATATCAATAATATCATCGTTACCAACGTTTAGAATATGTTCTTTTGGACTATTTTCTAAAATAGCCTCAATAATTTTACATAAATCTTCTACATGAAAAAACTGTAACTTCATAGAACCGTCTTTTGGAATATAGAACTTTCTATTTTGCAAAGCACATTCAAAAACAAAAGGTTCTCTATAAAGATTTTGCATAGGACCGTATAAGTATGGAGGTCTTAAAATATAAGCGTTTGGATATCTACTTAATAGATACTGTTCAGCTTGTACCTTATTAAAGCCATAGTCACCCCATATGCGATTTTTCCCGATTGGTTGATTTTCTTTAAATGGCTGAACATTAGTTTCAGGATATACCGATGATGAACTTATAAAAATATACTTTTCAACTGGGTTTAATCCATTAAGCAGATTTTCGATATCCATTCTATTATATCCACATACATCTACCACCGCATCAAAACTATAAGATTTTAGAGTATCTTTTAGATTGTTTCTATCTGCACATATTAGATTAACTCCGTCTACTTGAGGTTTAGTATTTCGATTTAAGACGTATACTTCATAGTCTTTGCTTACAAAGTATGACGCTACAAACTTACTAACAAATACAGTTCCACCTGTAACCAAAATCTTCATTACTGATAGCCTCCTTTTTTTCAATAAGATTAGCTATTCAAAATCTTTTGAATATTTTCTACTACTTCATCGGAACATAGTCTTTGTGACTTTGCAGAAGGATGCCAGTCTGCACCGATACCATTATCTAAACTCTGTGCTGATAGCATAAAACTATATACTTCATAGTCGTTAGTCTGTGATGAATACTCTGCTATAGCCTCTTGAATATAAGCAAAGACTTCTTGACCACCCATTAAACCCATAGTGCATACTATTTTAGCGTTAGGATTATATTTGCGTATCAGCTTTAAAAATTCAATATACGATAGTATGTAGTCATCAGAACGTCCTGATAGGTCATACTTTAAGTAACTGTAATCGTTAGTGCCTAAGTTTAGTAGAACCACATCTACAGGATTACTTTCAAAGTTCCAAGATAGGTCTTTATACTCCCATTGAGTAGAAACCCCTTCATACTTAACAGGAATGGTATCACGTAGATTTATTACACCGTCGGAAGTAAATCCAGAGTATACACCGTTTCCACTATAACATAGAGTGGAATAGTCGGCATTCAATCTTTGTGCAGTTAGATATGCATAAGACTTCATGAAATTTTCAGTGGAAGAACTAAACGTTTCGGTTTGGTCTTTAGCCTCTACACCGTAAGCACAGGTTATGCTGTCGCCTACAAATTCGATAGTCAAGTCTTTTTTATCAGTAGGAGTTATAGGCGTTGTACTGTCGGATATTACTGATATATTCTTAATACCAATAGAACCACAATTAGCTTCAGTAAGTTTGATAACTTTAACCACTCCTGAAACTGTACTATCACTATCTATAACGGATACTTCTTCCGTTTTAGAAGTTATTAGCTTATCGACTAACACAGTATCGTTGAATAGTATGGCATATCTTGGAGGGTTCTGTGTACCGCAACTGGTATCGCCTAATATATTAAGGTTCAACTTAGTACCTGTAAAGTTGAACTCTATAGCAGAACCGCTTTGATTTAGCCAAGTAGTATCATCTTTTATGGAATATCTGCTAATAAGTTTAACGTATTCATTAGTAGCGGAATAGTCTTTTAAACTGGCACTATCTATGACTTCTTGTTTTAAGGATATCAAGTCTAATACGTCTACTCTGTTATCACCGTTTATATCCAACGTAGAACCACCTTTACTATTTAATATATTCTGTTTTATAGTTAGAACGTCGTCAATACTGTTCGCATATGCAGGAAGTATTAGTCCATTAATAGATACTGCACATAGCAGTAGAGTTATTATAATATTACGTTTCATATTAATATGGTATCGCAACAGGCGTTTAGAGTGCCTATTGCGATATTATAACTATAGTTACTTTTCATCTTCAAAACGAACGGCTATTGCATTAGCGTGAGCAGTTAGACCTTCTCTGTTAGCTATTAGTATTATGTCATCCTTAGCCTCTCTAAGAGCGTCTTCTGTATAGTATATGTAGCTTGAACGCTTATAGAAACTCTTAACGCTTAAAGGTGAGAAAAAGCGAGCCGTTCCACTGGTAGGTAGTACGTGGTTAGGACCTGCATAGTAGTCACCAAGAGGCTCGGAGGCATACTGTCCTAAGAATACTGAACCTGCATTATCCAGTTTACCAATATACTCTATAGGATTTTCCATTAGTACTTCTAAGTGTTCAGGAGCTATCATGTTAGCAAGTTCGATAGCCTTTTCCACAGTATCACAGATTAGAGCCACACCGTAGTTTTCGATAGAAGTTGCAATAATTTCTTTTCTTGAAAGGTATTCCATTTGACGTTTAATTTCAGCATCTACCTTGTCGACTAACTCTTCACAAGTAGTTACTAATATAGCAGAAGCCATTTTATCGTGTTCAGCTTGGGACATTAGGTCAGAGGCTACGTACTTAGGATTAGCGTTTTTATCAGCCATTACTAATACTTCGCTTGGACCTGCTATCATATCTATATCCACTTGACCGTATAGTAACTTTTTAGCAGTAGCTACAAATATGTTACCAGGACCTACTATCTTATCCACTCTTGGAATACTCTCAGTACCAAAAGCTAAACCGCTAATAGCTTGTGCTCCACCACACATGAATATTCTATCCACACCACATAGTGCGGCAGCCACTAAGATATCTTTATTAGGAGTACCATCTTTTAAAGGAGGAGTTACCATAATAATCTCTTTAACGCCTGCAATCTTAGCTGGAACGGCATTCATTAACACACTGGAAGGATATGCAGCAGTACCACCGGGAACGTATAGACCTACTCTTTCAAGACCTCTAACTCTTTGACCTAATATTACGCCGTTATCTTTAGGGTTTATATAACTCTGTTCTTTCTGTCTTTCGTGGAAGTCTCTAATATTTTCGATAGCGTTTAATAGAGCGTTTACAAAGTCTTGGTCTGCTTCTGTTAGAGCGTCGTTTATTACGTCACGGGGAACTTCATAGTATTTAGGAAGTTTTCCGTCGAACTTTAAAGTATACTCATTGATAGCCTTGTCACCGTTGTTACGAACGTTTTCGATAATATCGTTTACTATTTCGGTAATCTTCTTGTCGGTTTCGCCGTTACGTTGTTGAAGTTGTTTCATAAAGTCGTATTCAGCAGAACCGTTTGCGTATATTCTTTTTAACATAATAACATTATCCTTTCAGTTATATTTTGCTTTCTATTAAAGCTATAAGACTTTCTATTTCCTTTTGACGTAGCTTTAAAGATACGGTGTTAGCTATTAGTCTTGCAGATATAGGAGCAACGTCTTCGTATACTTCAAGACCGTTTTCTTTTAGAGTAGTACCAGTTTCAACTATATCTACTATACCGTTAGCCATATCTAATAAAGGGGCAAGTTCTACCGAACCTTCAATTTTAACTATGTCAATATCCATGCCTTTGCCCTCAAAGAAGTTTCTGGTAACGTTAGGATACTTAGTAGCTACCGTTTTAACACCGTAACCCTCATAGAAGTTCACACCTTTTTTTCCTGCCAAAGCGAACTTACAGCGACCAAAACCGAGGTCTACAAGTTCGTAAAATCTGCCGTTACTTTCCATAATGGTATCCTTACCTACTACGCCTAAATCACAAGCTCCCCTATCTACATAGGTGATAACGTCCATAGCCTTAGCAAGAACCACTTCAAGATTAGCGTCTGGAATAGGAAGTATTAACTTTCTACCCTTTTCACGTACTGCGGTACAGTCAAAACCGAGTTTTTCAAGTAGACCAACAGTATCTTTTTCCAGTCTACCTTTAGTAAGAGCTATTCTAATAGGTTTATTCATAGTTATTGAACCTCCGTAACGTCGTCATTAATAATTACTATTTTAGTAATCTTTTTTTCAAGAGCGTATTCTCTAACGGCTTCTAAATCGTCAGTTAGAGCGTTTTCAACATTAAGACCTTTATTACGCATATCTTGAGCTACTTGCATAGCCTTCATTTCAAAGCCTCTTTCGGCGAATATTATCATATCTATGGTATCGCCTTTAGGTTTGTGTTTTTTAGCAACCATTTGAGATATAGCGTCTACGTTTACTGCAAAGCCAGTAGCTGGAACGTCGTAACCGAACTCCGCAATAAGTTTATCGTAACGACCGCCTGAAAGTACTTCATCTCCACAACCTTCAACATAGCCTTTAATTATTACGCCTGTGTAGTAGTCAGCACGATTAACCATACCTAAGTCCAAATTGATTTTAGCTTTAGGATATAGTGTTTTAACGTTTTGGTATATAGTCTTTAAATCGTATAGATATTCGTCTATCTTCTTATTTGCAAACAAGTTAGAGGCTTTGTCTAATACTTCAACGTCACCGAATAGTCTTGGTAGCTTTTTTAAAGAAGTTATAACTTTGTTAGAACCTAAAGTATCTAATAGGTCGTTAAGAGCAGGATAGTTTTTCTGTTCTATTAGACTACGAACGTTTTCCTTTAGGTCTTCCGAAACGTTTAGTTCTCTAACTAACTCTTTAAATATACCGCTATCGCCTAACTCTATAGAGTATTCGCCGTCGCTACAAGTTTCAAGAACGTCTATAGCCATACCTATGACTTCTAAGTCTGCAACGTCAGAAGAAGAACCTATTAACTCAATACCTGCTTGAACTATTTGGTCACTTCTGCCTCTAAGCTGAGGGCTTATTCTGTATACGCATTGGTTATAGTATAGTCTTAAAGGAAGAATAGCCTCTTTTAGACGTGTAGCGACTACTCTTGCAATAGGCATAGTGTTATCAGGTCTAAGGACTAATAGTCTACCTTTACGGTCTACCAACTTGTACATATCTTCTTGTGGAAAGTGTCTTGAGTTTAAGTTAAACACATCAAAAAATTCCAAACCAGGAGTAACTATTTCGGTATAGCCTCTTTGTTTAAATATCTTATGAATACTCTGTTCCACGTTACGTCTTGCAATACATTCACCAAATAGTACGTCTTTAGTACCTTCTGGAGTAATAGTATCATACTTTTTCATTAAAAACCCTCCAAAAAATATATTATAGCTTAATCTTTTTCGCTTTAGCGTGCTAACATGATACTATAATACCACATTAGCAATAAAAAGTCAATAAGATACCCTATTAAAATAGTGTTAATTGATTAGATTTAGGAATATTGCCCAAAGCACCTATACTATCAAGAAGTTCTATTGTAGACTTTGTCAAACCACCACGTTCTTGAAGTTCTTGAATGCACATAAAAGGTTCTTTGTGAACGCATTCATAGATACCGTCGGCAACGTTTTCGCCTATACCACTAAGAGCAACAAAAGGCATTCTAATCTTATCGTCTTCTATGGTGTAGTCCCTTGCACTGGACTTCATCAAATCCACTGGTAGAAGTTCTATACCTCTTGCCATCATTTCGTTTACTTGCATAAGGGCATCGTAAGAGGCTAACTCTTTAGCGGTCTTTTTAGGGATATCTTTAAGTTCCTGAAGTCTTTCCTTTACTGCTTTGTGACCTTTCATAACTACTTCAGCCTCTATATCCTTACCACGAACCGAGAATACTGTAGCGTAAAACTCTTTAGGGTGATATATTTTGTACCAACCGAGTTTTATGGCTGCTATAACGTACGCCGTAGCGTGTGCTTTAGGGAACATATACTTAATCTTCAAACAGCTTTCTATATACCATTCTGGAACACCGTGTTGACGCATAGTATCTTTCATCTCTTCGGTTAGTAGTTTAGGTGCTTTACCTTTTCGAGTAATCTCCATAATCTTGAACGATAGGTTAGGGTCTACTCCATGATAGATTAAGTAGGTCATAATGCTATCACGAGTACCTATTACTTCACTAATGGTACAGATACCGTTCTTAATTAAGTCCTGAGCGTTATTATTCCATACGTCAGTACCGTGTGAAAGTCCTGAAATCTGTAGTAAGTCACTAAAACACTTAGGTTGAGCGTCCATTAACATTTGGCGTACAAAAGGTGTACCCATTTCAGGAAGTTCAAGCGTACCAGTTTGAATACCGTCTATATCTTCAGGCTTTATGCCTAAAGGTTCACAAGAAGTGAACAGTTTAATTACGTTCGGGTCACTGGTAGGAACGTCTGCAATCTTGATGCCCGTTAGGTCTTCTAAGTGCTTATATAGTGTAGGCACATCATGACCGAGTTCATCAAGTTTTAGAATGGTATCGTGTAAAGAGTTAAAGTCAAAGTGGGTAGTGATAACTTCGGAAGTAGGGTCATCTGCTGGGTGTTGTACTGGAGTAAAGTCGTACACTTCATAGTCAGAAGGTACTACTACCATTCCCCCAGGGTGCTGACCTGTAGTTCTTTTGATACCTGTACAACCTGCCGATAGTCTTTCCAACTCTGCACTGCATAGGTGAATACCATTTTCTTCAGCATACTTTTTAACGTAACCGAACGCAGTCTTTTCTGCTACCGTAGATACCGTACCAGCTTTAAAGGTATTCTCTTTACCGAACAGTCTTTCGGTGTATCTGTGAGCAAAAAATTGGTACTCTCCCGAAAAGTTAAGGTCTATATCAGGTGCTTTATCGCCATTGAAACCCAAGAACGTTTCAAAAGGTATTTCGTGACCGTCTCGGTGATATTCCGTACCACACTTTACACACTTTTTAGGTGGTAGGTCGAAACCCGAACCTACCGAACCGTCAGTTATAAACTCACTGTATCTACACTTAGGGCATACATAGTGTGGTGCTAAAGAGTTTACCTCTGAAATACCAGCCATATTAGCCACGAATGAAGAACCTACCGAGCCTCTTGAACCTACTAAGTAGCCATGTTCTACCGAATCTTTAACTAACTTTTGAGCTATCATATATAGTACTGCAAATCCATTCTTTATAATAGAGTTCAACTCTTTGTCCAGACGTTTTTCAACTATTTCAGGAAGTTTTCCGTCATACTCATATAGTTCTCTTGCACGTTGCATAGTTATGCGTTTAAGGTCATCTTCTGCACCCTCCATATTAGGGGTATAAGTACCATTAGGGATAGGCTTAATGTGTTCCACACATTTGGCTATTAGATTAGTATTCTTAACCACTATATCGTAAGCCACGTCAGAACCAAGGTATTCAAACTCTTTAAGCATTTCGTCGGTAGTGTGAAGATATAATGGTGGTTGAACTTTACTATCTTTAAAGCCGTTGCCAGTCTGTAGAATAGTCCTAAATATAGAGTCTTTTTCGTCCAAAAAGTGAACGTCGCAAGTAGCTACTACTGGTAGATTAAGTTCTTTTCCTAAATCCACTATAGTCTTGTTAATCTGCTGTAGTTTGTTGATATCTAATACTTTTCCGTCACGGATTAAAAACTCATTGTTACCCGTAGGTTGAACTTCCAAATAGTCATAGAACTTTGCTAAGTTTACGATAGCCTCTTTAGGTTTGTTGTTAAGTATCGCCGTGAACAGTTCACCAGCTTCGCAAGCACTACCGAATAGTATACCTTCGTGATATTTAATCAGTTCAGACTTAGGCATAATCGGTCTTCTGTAATAGTAGTCTAAGTTAGACTTAGATACCAACTTGTACAGATTTTTCAAACCTGTATTATTACGCACCAATAGTATTTGGTGATACGTAGGACGTTTTTTAATAGGTATTTCCTTTTCGAGTAGTTGTAAGTCGCCTAAACAGGAAATATCTTCACGTTTAGATACTAAGTTTATCAGTTCAAAGTACACTTTAGCAAGCATATAAGCGTCGTCTTCTGCCCTATGGTGATTAAACTTTCCTAACTTGAAGTGTTTAGCTAAGGAGTCCAACTTGTACCTGTTTACGGTAGGTAATACTGCTTGAGCCAATACCAAAGTATCCATATAGGTATAGTCGAACGTGATGCCTACTCTATTGCAAGCGTTGTCTATCATGGTACTATCGAATTGGGCATTATGTGCTACTAATACAGGACTTTCACCGCAGAACTTAGAGAACATTTCCAAAGCCTCTTTAGTCTTAGGAGCTTCTTTAACCATATCGTCGGTAATTTGGGTAAGTTCGGAAACGTCAGCAGGTATAGGCATTTCAGGATTAACGAACGTATCAAACTTATCTATTATCTGATTGTTTTTAACTTTAACTGCACCTATTTCAGTAAGTCTATCATGGTCAAAGTTCAAGCCAGTAGTTTCAACGTCAAAGACTATAATTTCGTCATTAAGTGAGCGTCTATCAGGTTTGCTTATCAATATTAGAGGGTCTAAATCGTTGACTACATAGGCTTCACAACCGTATATTATTTTAAAGTCTTTAGACTTCAACTCTCTAAGAGTGTTCATAGCCTCTGGGAAAGACTGCAAGTTACCGTGGTCAGTAATAGCTATGGCTTTGTGTCCCCAATCGTAGGCACGCTTGATAAGGCTTTTAGCGGAAGATACTGCGTCCATAGACGACATTACCGTATGACAATGGAGTTCCACACGTTTAACGTCTGCTAAATCCTTTTTAGACTGTTTATCCACTTTGGAAATACTTCTAACGTCTATAGTATACTCATTGGAATACTTATCTAACGATAGTTTACCGCTTATCATTAGAGTTAGTCCAACCTTTACCGATTGCATACGTTCGTTCTCTTCTTTGTTAGAGGCTTTAACGAACTTCTTGCAAGCTATACTATTAGAGTAGTCTGTAATAGCGAACGTATATATAGTAGCTGAACCGTTTTTAACTTCCTTAGCCTCAGCTTTGATTACGTCCCCACAGACTATAACGGTTTGGTTTACACACTCTTCATAAGCTACCGATATACTAACAGGTTTACCTACAATCTCTTTACCTAAGATAGAGGCTTTAGAACCTCTATCTACTACTATCTTGCTTTGAACGTCTTCCGAAACGCTCTGTACTGGTAATGGAGGGGTAGCCTCTGTAACCTGTTCGGAATACTCTCTAATAGTAGTCTGTTCTTCGGCTTCCATATTCTGTACTAACTGTTGATACTGTTCAGTGTTAAAGTCTTGTTTTAGGACTACTGTAAAGTTAAGGTCAAACTCCTGCTTGATGAGTTTGGAAAGTTCCAACTTAAAGTTGTACTTCTCTAAAAACTCCATTCCACCATGTTGCAGAGTAACTACTAACACGTTACCGTTTAAAGATACTCTACAGTCGTCACAAAAGCCGTTAATAGAACTTATCTTTAGTTTTAACTTTTGAATTAAATCGTAGCAGTATCTAAGAGTAAAAGTATCAGAAGGATACTTACAGTTAAGCCAACAGTAAGGACTATTAGTTTTAGACTTAAACAATACAGAAAACTGTTGTATTACGACTATCGATATAGGACTATCACACTTTAGATTTAATACTACGTTAGAATAATCGTTAGAATACTGTACGCTTAACAGTTCGCTATTAGCTAACTCATTGGGAAGTTGCCAAGGAGTTAAAAATTCACCTAATTTCAAAAGACTATCACCACCATTACGAATATAATACTATAGTTTTTCTACTTCTTTAAGTAGCTCAGGAACTATATCTTTTTCAGCGACTTTACGAACTATCTCACCTTTTTTGAAGATTACCGCACAACCGTCGCCACCTGCAATGCCTATATCGGCTTCTTTACCTTCACCTATACCATTTACTATACAACCCATAATAGCAACCTTGATATCCTTGTCTATGCCTTTAAGAGCGTTTTCCACTGTATTAGCTAAACCTATCAAGTCTATTCTGGTTCTACCACAGGTAGGACATGATACAAACTGTATACCTTTTCTTCTGTCTATAGCTTTTAGGATATCTATACCTGCATATACTTCTTTAATAGGGTCGTCAGTTAAAGATACTCTAATAGTTTCGCCTATACCGTCAGTAAGTAGTGAACCTATACCTATACTGGACTTTATTAAGCCCATTCTTTCGGTACCTGCTTCTGTAACGCCTAAGTGCAAAGGATAGTTACACTGTTCAGCCATAAGTCTATAGGCTTTAATCATGGTATCCACAGTAGAAGACTTTATGGATATTACTATATCGTCAAAGTCGCACTGTTCAAGCATTCTAACGTGATTTAAAGCACTTTCAACCAAAGCCTCTGGAGTAGGTGAACCATACTTAGCTAAGACTTCCTTTTCTACCGAACCAGAGTTTACACCTATTCTGATAGGAATGTTTTTAGATTGACAAGCCTTAGCCACTAACTTAACCTTTTGCATATCGCCAATGTTACCAGGGTTAATTCTAATCTTATCTATACCAGCGGATACGCTTTCCAAAGCAAGTCTATAGTCAAAGTGAATATCGGCTACTAATGGAATAGAAATCTTTTCTTTAATAGCGGGTATAAGTTTAACTGCTTCCTTGTTAGGTATAGAGGCTCTAACTATTTCGCAACCAGCCTCTTGAAGAGCTACAGCCTGTTGTACGCTACCTTGTATATCGTCCGAGCGTCTATTAAGCATAGATTGAACGTATATATGCTTACCGTCTAAAGTGCAGTTACCTATCTTAACGGGTTTAACGTTTCTCATAATGTTACAATCCTTTCATAGTAATAGTGTATACTTAATCAATATTAATGATAGCACAGTTTATAAGTAAAGTCAACTAAAAAAAGCACCAAAAAGCGTTCATTAAACCGATAAAAAAAGCCCTATAGCAACTACTATAAGGCTTTATAATCAGCGGAAAGAGAGGGATTCGAACCCTCGATACGCTATTAACGTATACACGAGTTCCAGTCGTGCGCCTTAGACCAGCTCAGCCATCTTTCCACCTACATCTATATTAACGGCTAACTCATCAGCCGACGATAGTTATTGTATCACATATCGAATAAAAAGTCAATAGATATTTTTAAGTTTGTAAGAGTTGCACATATTCACACGAACCATGTTGAAATATAGTATTAACTATGCAACAAAAAGAACGCTAACAGTGTAGCGTTCTAAAAATATTATATTAATAAATCACTATGTGTTCCAGTTCTGGAAAGTGAGAGTATTAACTTATCTTCAAAAATTTGATAAAGCAGTACCCAATCAGGAAGTATATGACAATCTCTAAATCCTAACTTATCACCTTTCAATGCATGGTCTTTATACTTTAAGTCTAATGGTTCACCTTGTTGTAATTTAGTAATAACGTTATTCATTAAAGATAAATCATATCCACGTTTTTTTAGTTTTTTCAAATCCCGTTTGAATGCACTTGTCATAATTAATTTATACATTATCTTCTTGGTTTATCTCCTCTAATATCTCGCTAAAACTATTGTATTTTTTAGTATTTGGGTCATGTGCTAATCTTTCGCTTTCTAACATGGCTTGAATAGTTTCTTGATTATAGTTCCTTACCACATCAAAAGGAATACCGTCAACACTAATTGCTTTTTTTAAATACATATTAATTGCACTGGTAAAATTTAGTCCTAAATTATCGAATAGTTCTTCCGCTTGTTTTTTTACATCGTCATCTACTCTTATAGTAATAGTTGCCATAAACTCAACCCCTTTCATAGATATTATAACACAATATTAATATAATGTCAACACTTATACTAATATTGTGTTACAAAAAGAACGCTAACAGTGTAGCGTTCTAAAAAGTGTTATAGCTTAGTTTTGATTTAATTATCTTCCAATAGTTTTTTAATTTGGTCGTCAGTAAAACCATTCTGTTTTAGTTTGCTAACTAAACGGAGTCTTTCTTCTTCAATACCTTGTTTAACGCCACTTTCAAAGCGTTCTTCTATCATGGTATTGTAATCGTAGAGAGCCTTTTGACGTGCAGTATACTCAAGACGTTTCTGTTGATCTTGACTGATTACTTCTAACTGTTTATACGCTTCATTAAGATAAGTATTTTTCTTTGCTAACATTTCAAAGCCCTCCTTATCCTCTGTACTAATAAACTTTGCCCAATCATATAGTAGAGTTCCGTCGCTATTGGTTGGAACTTTCGGTAGTTCGATAACGTGAAATTCAAACTTATCAGTATATATAGTCTGTCGTTTATCTTCTCTTATATGGTATGAAGAATAGAAGTTATCCGTATCTTCAAGTAACTTAAAGTTTAAGATACTTATACTGATGCACTTCTTTAAGTTAGAATACTTTTTATTAATTCCAACCTGTTCGGAATACATTTTTGAAAGATAGAATAGCGTTCTATCTGCCCATGAACTCATCTGTGCTATTTGAATTTCTATATTAATCTCTGTGTTATCGTTCATAGTTAGACGTACGTCTAAAATTCCTTGCTTTTCATCTTCGTGAACTCTTTTAAGGTTAGTATTCAGCATTACTGTAGACTTTATATCAGTATCTTTTATATTTAAGACTGCACTTAAAAATCCTATTCTAACTAAATCGTTAGTCATTAACTCTTTAAATGCGAAGTCTACTTTAGGTGACATTATAAAGTCATCAGGATAGACTATATCGTTATTCATTTAAATCACTCCCTTTTAATAATTATAACATATTTTTTTAAGTTTGTCCACAAAAAATTAATCGCCAGCTTTAGTATAAAGCATAAGGCGATTAATCTATCAAATATTCTATTAATTGTTTCAATCCACAGTCGGTAATTTCACAGAGTCTGACAAGCCAGCAGAACACTGACTGTAGTTTGCCTCA
>CAKSDC010000006.1 GCA_934444765.1 uncultured Oscillospiraceae bacterium | reverse complement strand
GGAGCAGAAACTTCTTCAATGACAGGTTCTTCCTCAACAGGAGTGCTGATATCTTCTAAAACAGGAGCAGAAACTTCTTCAATGACAGGTTCTTCCTCAACAGGAGTGCTGATATCTTCTAAAACAGGAGCAGAAACTTCCTCGAATTGGGAAGTACTCTCTATGGGAGTATCTACTGAGTTAGAAGTATCTGTGTTAGGATGTACTATATACTTAGAAAAGTCATCGTCTTCAAAGCTATCAAGTACTGGTTTGCTCTGTTTAGTAGTGGTCTTTGGTTGAGTTTTAGGTTTAGACATTAAAGCGTCCAACTCTGCTAAGATACTACTAATGTCTTCAGAAGGTTTCTTCTTAGGTGCTACAGGCTCTTCAGACTTAATCTCTTTAGGATTTACTATGTACTTAGAGAAGTCGTCATCTTCTGGAGTAGTCTGTACAGGAGTAGGTTCTACTGGTTTAGGTTCAGGAGCTGGCGCTTCTTGAACTGCTACAATAGGTTCTTCTGGAGTAGGGTCGTTATTGAACTTTAATGTAGGTACTGGCTTACCGTTAGAAGGTGGTACAAATCCACGCTTTAAAGGTGTAGCTTGAGGTATTACTATATTTTCCCTCTTAGGAGCGACTACAGGTTCAGGGGTAGGTTCTTCTATAGTAGCAGTATTAATAGTAGCACTTTCCATAGTAGAAGTACTATCTTCTGTAGTAGTAACGGTTTCACTATCTGCTATAGGTTCGGTAGTAGTTGAGGTAGCCTCATTTTCGGGCATATCCACTACTTGAACGTCATCACTTAATAGACTTGGGTCAATAGTAACCTCTTGAATAATAGGATTTCCATTACTATCGAGTTCGCCTCTTTTAATAGCTTCAGCTATACGTTTCTTTTCTTCTTTTTCACGTCTGTTTTCTGCTTTTCTGTCTTCTTTAATCATCTTAGCAGATAGCACTCTACGACATTTTTCGCAGTTAAGCGTTTTCATAGCCTGTATAAGGTCGGTTAGTACTTCGCCTTGTTGATACTTTCTTAGGTTATCACCTGAAGTGTACCTTATACCACAGCCAGTACGCTTACCGTTATCCGTACCGTGGACAGTTCCGTCAACGGTAGACTTTATAACAGTAATTGGCATTGGCAACCAACATCAATATGTTATACGTTTTGATGTTGGTATTCACCTCCTTTATTTATAGTATTATTGTAGACTATCAAAAAGAATATTCTCACAATATATTATACTATAATTTGTGGTTAAATGCAACACTTTATTAATACTAATGGTGAATTTTTTATCTATTTTGTGGTGGCAATTTTTGTAATATCTTTTTTTAGTAGAGTATTGAATTTACTACTAATATAGTGTATAATATCTTTAAGACTATGTTAATACACAAATAATATTAAATAAGTATCTTAAAAGACTATTTGGGACTAATGTGTATATATTCTGTGTATTAAGTGCGTAATATTTGGAGGGCTTTAAATATGTATAACTTTAACAATACTGAACTTTCATACGAAGATAGAATGAAAGACTTAATGTATCATTTAACAGTAGATGAAAAAATCAAAATGCTAACTACTCATCATTTCCCTGTGGAACGTCTTGGAATTGGTGAATGGTGGGTAGGTACTGAAGTCGCAAGAGGTTTTGTAGGTAGAGATGAAAATACTAAGTCTACAGTATTTCCACAACCTATAGGTATGGCTTCTATGTTCGATGCCGAAATTATGAAACGTATAGGTAAAGTGGCTTCCGATGAAGCAAGAGCATACTATAACAGGGATAAAAAATCCTATCTATGTCTTTGGGGACCTACTGTAGATATGGAACGTCACCCACTTTGGGGACGTACTGAAGAAGGCTACGGCGAAGATACTTGTCTAACTGGAAAGATGTCTTTAAACTATACATTGGGTCTATTGGGTGAAGATAGTAGATACTATAAAACCGTTCCTACACTAAAACACTTCTGTGCTAACAATAACGAAGAACACAGGGTATCTTGTAACGCAAGCGTTCCTAAAAGGTTGCTACATGAATACTACTACAGAGCCTTTGAACCTGCTATAAGGTTCGGTGGAGCTAAGTCTGTTATGACCGCTTACAATGAAGTCAATCACTGTCCAGCCGATATGAACACCGATGTAAGAGTTCTATTAAAGAATATCTGGGGCTTGAACTATGTAGTAACAGACGGTGGAGACTTCTGTCAAAACTTAGTCTATCATGGAGTATGTCAATCTCACGCTGAGGCTGTGGCATACTGTCTTCATGCGGGTATAGACTGCTTTACTGACGTAGACGAATTGGTACATAGTGCAGTATATTCCGCACTAAATAAAAGACTAATCACTATGGAAGATATCGATAAGGCAGTATATAATGCCCTACTATGCAGAATGAAACTCGGTCACTTTGATAACGAATGTCCTTACGATGCCATTACTACCGATATAGTAAACGATGACGATGCTAAGGCTCTAAACTTAGAAGCCTGTAAAAAAGGTATCACTCTACTAAAGAATGACGATATACTACCTTTAGACAGTTCTAAGAGTGTAGCAGTAGTAGGATTTTTAGCCGATACTATGCTATTAGATTGGTATACTGGCATATCTCCTTACAGAGTAACCTCTTTAGAGGCTATAAAAGAAAAGTTCTCTAAAGTGGCATTCGATAACGGTTTCGATATCGTGGCTATTAAGTGTAATAACGGAAAGTATCTATCCGTAAGTGAAGACGGTACTATCTCCGCTACTGCTGATACTATTTCCGAAACTGAACAGTTTGAACTTCACGATTGGGACGACGACCTAATAAACTTATACTCTGTAAAATTAAAAAAGTATGTATACGTGAAAGATGACAATTCAGTAGTCGCTAAGACTGACGAAGTGTACGGTTGGTTCACTAAGGAAACACTAAAGTTAAAGCGTCTATATGACGATAACAGGGTAGTGATACAAGACTATCTTCACTATAGAAAGTTTAACGTGGAAGATAATGGTACTTTAACTATGTCCGAACCTTGTAGCTTTAACACTCCAAACCAAAAGTTTGAAATTCAAACGGTATCTAAGGGTACAGATAGAGTATCTAAGTTAGCTAAAGACTATGACTATACTATAGTATTTGCAGGTAACGACCCTGAACAGTATGCCAGAGAGTGTTACGATAGAAAGTCTTTAAACTTACCACCTACACAAAGCGAAATAATAAAGGCTTGCTATGATGCTAATAGTAATACTATATTAACTTTAGTATCGAGTTATCCATACGCTATAAACTGGGAACAGAAACACCTTAAAGGTATAGTATATACTTCTCATGCAGGTGCAGAGTTAGGCAACGCTATAGTTAGTACTCTAATAGGAGAGAATAACCCAGCAGGTAGAACTCCTTTAACATGGTACAAGTCTTTAGACGATATTCCAGATATTATGGAATATGATATCACTAAAGGTTTAACCTATATGTACTATCAAGGTGAACCATTGTATCCATTCGGTTATGGTTTAAGCTATTCTACTTTTGAGTACTCTAACATGGTATGTACTGCTACTGCTATAGGATTTAAAGTGTCCGTTTCGATAACTAACACTTCCGATATAGATGGCGATGAAGTTCTACAACTATACTATAGTATGCCTACTTCTAAGTTGAAACGTGCCATTAAAAAGCTATTCGACTTTAAACGTATCCATATAAAGGCAGGCGAAACGGTTACCTTTACTAAAGAGTACAATATGTTAAACTCAGAAGATAGCGTGTACTTTGAAGTGTTCGACGTGGCTAAGAATACCGCAATAGTAGAAGAAGGTACTTATCAAATAATGGTAGGTTCTTCAAGTGATAATATTAAGTCCACTTTCAATGTAGAGTTCGGCATAGATAAGATTACTAATAGAAACGTTATGCACGAAGTAGGTTCTATATTCTATGATAGTAGCGTCGGTACGGAAATAAGATACTGCAAGGAACAGTACAAGCATTATGTATACTGTTCTAATTGGAATGGAAGTCTACACTATAATAGTTGTGTAATAGATAACAGTGAATATATTCAAATTAAGTCGGCATCTATACTGAAAGACGGAAAGATAGTAGTTAAGGCTAACGGTAAGGAAGTATGTACTATAAACGTTCCAGTTTCGGACGACTTAGTAAACATACAAGAGTATACTGGTCATTTTGACCACGTTCTTAATGGTATATACGATTTAGAACTATGCATTACCGAAGGTATGGCAATATCTTCATTTAGAGTGTATAAAAAAGTACTATTAAAGTATTAAGATACTATACGATAAAAAATATCCCCTACTGTTATTAGTAGGGGATATATGTATTTTTAAATACTATGTTTCATTAATAAACTTATCAAAGGTGTAAGTCTTTAGTTGTGTAGAGACTTCATCGGTCATCTTACAGAATATTCTGTGGAAAGGACAGTCTTTTTCCTGTCCAGTTCGAGAGCAGATGTATTCATAGTCTACACAACGATTAAATTGATACTTTCCCTCAATAACTTCTATTATATCGTATATGCTAATATCTTTAGGGTCTTTAGCGAGTTCGTATCCACCATTAGTTCCCATATAAGAGATTACTATTCCGCTCATTACTAACTTACGTAGAATTTTTAAGGAAAACTTTAGACTTACACAACTATTTTTAGCTATATTTTTAGCGTCTATTCTGCCGTTAGCGTTAGCTATAACGTAGACTATTCTAATAGCGTAGTCGGTTTCAAGATTTAATTGCACTATACTATTCCTCCAAACGTTAGTCTAAAAAGTCTTTAACCTGTTTGCTTCTGCTTGGGTGACGTAGTTTTCTTAATGCTTTTGCCTCTATTTGGCGAATACGTTCTCTTGTAACGTCGAACTCTTTACCTACTTCTTCAAGTGTACGTGAACGACCGTCTTCAAGACCAAAACGAAGTTTTAATACTTTAGCTTCACGTTCGGTAAGAGTACTAAGAATTTTGTCCAACTGTTCTTTTAATAGGTTTAATGAGGCTGCTTCGGCTGGTGCTGGAGCGTCGTCGTCTGGAATAAAGTCACCAAGGTGGCTATCTTCTTCTTCACCTATAGGAGTTTCGAGAGATACAGGGTCTTGGGCTATTCTCATAATATCCCTAACCTTGTCTACTGGGCAATCAAGACGTTCTGCTATTTCTTCCGCTGTAGGGTCGTGACCGTTTTCGTGTAGTAGTTGACTTGAAACTTTTCTTACTTTGGTAATAGTTTCCACCATGTGAACTGGTATTCTAATAGTTCTGGCTTGGTCAGCGATAGCCCTTGTTATAGCCTGTCTAATCCACCAAGTAGCGTAGGTAGAAAATTTAAATCCCTTAGTGTGGTCAAACTTTTCTACTGCCTTAATTAGTCCCAAATTACCTTCTTGAATGAGGTCTAAGAACTGCATACCTCTGCCACCGTAACGTTTAGCAATGCTAACTACCAAACGTAGGTTAGCTTCAGAAAGACGCTTTTTAGCATTAGAGGCTACTATTGGATTAGGGTCGTTCATTTTTTCGGCTAACTCTACTTCTTCTTCGGGAGTTAGTAGAGGTACTCTGCCGATATCCTTTAAGTATAGTTTAACTGGGTCGTCTACTGCTATACCCTCGGTAGAGAGAGCGGCCTCTAAGTTTTCGGAGTTAGCAAACTTAGTATCTTCGGAGTCCAACGAAAAGTCATCTATAATCTCTATATTTAGCTTATCGCAGTTTTCATAAAAAGAGTCCATCTGTTCGCTATCGAAGTCAGACTCTTCAAAAGCGTCAGTGATTTCTTTAGTGGTAAGTTTACCAGTAAGTTTGCCGTGTTCCATAAGGGTTTCAAAAGCAAGTTTTTTATCAGACATAAAATTTTCCCCGCTACTTAAACATAGATAGTGGTCTATGTAGATAGTTCTTTATAGGAACTATTAAGTAGTCTTTCCTTTCCTAAAATTTTATAGTTTCACTTGAGTTTAGCATTAGTTAGATATTTAATCTTTAGTCGTGTGACTAATACCACTCTTTTAATCCAACTAAGGTTATAGATTTTCAAGTGTTGTGGCACATAAGGTCTTACTTAGTCGTTAAACCTGTGATGTTGTTGTTGCTTGTTAGCCCTAATTTGATTAAGGTCGTACAAGTTGTTGCTATCCAACTTAGAAGTATAGTTAGCTTCTAAGTTTTCTATACAGTCGGAGATACCACGTTGAGCGGTATCGTATGGTAGTCTGTCTTTGTACTGTTGACATACGTCTATTAGTGAAGAAAAGTCTTCTTCGCTTAAACTATCATGTAGTATAGACTTATCGTTGAAGTTTTGTAGTCCGTCGGCGTGAACGTATATAGCCGTTAGTATACGTCTATTGGTTTGATTGCTGAACTTTTCAGGTGGTAACAAGTCCTTATAAGCGGTAATATATTCAGGATATTGCAACATATAGGCTATAATAGTCCTTTCGGAGTTGTACTTTTTTTGAAAGACTATTAAGTCACGGTAGTCCTTAGGACGGTCAATATTAGTATTATCTTTAGAACTACTATTATTAACATAGTAGTAATTATTATTCTGTCGAATAGGAGTGTATATTTTATTATAGTAGTGATTGGTGTTACTACTATTATTAAGATACATTTTTATACTATCGGTAAGGGTGGAAGGTTCTACGTTGCAATCTTTAGCTATAGAGTGTACGTATACGTCACGAGTAGCTTCATTGGAAATTTTGGCTACTATTTGTATGCACTGTTTAATCATTTCCACCTTGCCTGAGTTGGTGTTAAGGTTCACTTCGGAACGTACTCTATCAATTTGGAAGTCTATAGCGTCTACAGAGTTTTCTAATATCAACTTGAACTTTGCTACACCGTCTTCGCCATTGTTTTTGATGTATTCGTCAGGGTCTTTTGCACCTACTACTTGAGCCACTTTCACTTTAAAGTCGTCTGTAGAGTTGGACGAAGTATAGAATAGATTTATAGCTCTGTTAGTAGCCTTGATACCTGCACCGTCGTTATCGTAGCATATTATTACTTGGTCACAGTAGCGTTTGATGATGTTAATCTGTTCAGGGGTAAGCGAAGTACCTAAAGAGGCTATAGCATTTTTAAATCCTGCTTGATATAGTCCGATTACGTCCATATAGCCTTCTACTAATATTAAGGTTCTGGTGGTAGAGTGTATAGTGGTATACTGTTTAGCTAAGTTTAGAGAGAATAACTGTTCACTCTTTTTGAAGATGTTAGTATCAGGGGAGTTTAAGTATTTAGGCTGTTCATCGTATATGGTACGACCGCCAAAGGCTATAATATCTCCACGAACGTTTTTAATAGGCACCATAAGTCTATTATGAAAGAAGTCGTACAACACGTTACGGGAGTTATACTTAGCTAACCCAGACTTTGCTATATCTTCATCGGAATAGTTTAAAGTCCTTAAATGGTTAGTAAGTCCGACCCAGTTATCACCTGAATAGCCTAAGTTGTACTCTTTTAGTACCACGTTAGCGTTAAGTCTACGGTCTTTCATATACTGAATGGCTACTCTGTTTTGACGTAGTTGACTATAAAAGTATCTACCCGCTTCACGATACATTTCTAATAGTTTAGTCTTTTCTTTAGAGACTACGTCGTTTTTAGAGTAGTTAGGCATCTGTAAGCCAGCCCGTTCGGCTAATAGCTTTAAAGCGTCTTTAAAGTCTAAGTTTTCAATCTTCATGATAAAAGAGAATACGTCACCACTTTCGCCACAACCGAAACACTTATAAAAGCCGTCGTCTACGTTAATGTAAAAAGAAGGCGTTTTTTCGGAGTGGAACGGACAACAACACGTGTAGTTTCTACCACTGCGTTTAATAGTAACGTAGTTAGCGACCACACTCTCTAAAGGGTTAGCTAACTTTACCCTATATTTAAAGTCATCATTTAACGGCAAACCGTACCACCTCTCCAAAAAAATAATGATGATATTTTTGGGCTAATATATCTTAATACTATTTAATACTATAGTATTATTAAAAAATCCTCTTTTTTTGATAATATTTTTAACGTTAGCTATTAGAGTTACCGTTGTATCCACCTGCTTGAACTGGTGCATTAGTACCAGCATCTATAGTTTGGCATACTAACCAATCGGATTCAGTTAATACACTATCTTCGGTAGCTACTGTTAGTAGTGCAGAGTATTCATCAAATACTCCACCGTAGTAACCGTCGGAACTTTTGGCTATACTATCATCATGAGAGTTTGCGTAGTCGTTTAGCATGGTTAGTAGAGTAGTAGAGTATTCTACGGCTTCGTCGGAAGTAGTATCGTTTTGAACTATTATAGTATAGTCTATTAGTTTTTTATCTTCGTCTACGGAGATAAATAGTTCTTGTGCATAAGGATATACTGAAGTATCTAAAGCAGTAGCATAGGTTTCGTTTATAGCGTTAGCTATAGCAGGGTTGTTACCGGAAAACTGTGCGTTGTTAGTAATAGTAGTAACTTTAGCGTCGCTATTAGAAGAAGAACCATCTTCACTTTTACAGCTACAGAATAGTGTAGAAACTAATATGGCAGATAGTATTAATACAAACTTTTTCATAAGATAACCTCCATAAAACAATTATCGATTATATAGTACTTTAAAGTTTAATTTTAACACATTAATCTTAAAATGTCAACGTTTTTGAGGATTTTTTCTTGACAAAAATACCTATATCATGTTAATATAAAAGTGTGTATCATAATCCACGCTACACACTACTATAGTATATAGTTTGGAGGTTTTAAAATATGTTATACTTAGGTTGTCACCTTTCGGTAAGTGGTGGCTTTGAAAAAATGGGAAAAGACGCTATATCTTTAGGAGCTAACACGTTTCAATTTTTCACACGAAATCCAAGAGGTGCTACTGCTAAAAAGATAGTTCAAAGTGACGTAGACGCTCTATTGAAGATAATGCAACAGAACGGTTTTGGTAAGATAGTAGCTCACGCACCATACACTTTAAATCCATGTTCCAGTGATGAGACTACGAGAAGATTTGCTTTAAAAGTGTTTAAAGACGATTTACAAAGAATGGAATATCTTCCTAATAACTACTATAACTTTCATCCTGGTAGCCATACTGGTCAGGGTGTAGATAAGGGTATACAGTATATAGTAGATATGTTAAATGCCAGTCTAACACCTAACCAATCTACTATAGTACTATTAGAGACTATGGCAGGCAAGGGAACAGAAATAGGTCGTTCATTTGAAGAACTAAAGGCTATAATCGACGGCGTAACTCTTAAAGATAAGATAGGCGTATGTTTTGATACCTGTCATGTGTTCGATGCGGGTTACGATATAGTAAATAGTTTAGACGACGTACTACAACACTTTGATGACGTTATAGGCTTAGACAGGTTAAAGGCTATCCACCTAAACGATAGCAAGAATACTCTTGGCAGTCACAAAGATAGACACGAAAAAATAGGCGATGGCAACATAGGTCTGTACGCTCTAATCAACGTTATCAATCACCCTAAGTTAGCTAATCTACCTATATGCTTAGAAACTCCGAACGATGCAGAAGGCTATTGCAAGGAAATTTCTATGCTACGTGATAGTTATAAATATTAGTAAAAAATTTTTAGTATAGTCTAAAATTTTTGGTTAGAATAATAAAAATCTATATTCGTCAAAAATATGTTGACAACCACAAAATATTCTGCTATAATGTAATCAATAAATAATTATCAATTAATAATTATCTATTAGTTGTGGTTGTTTATCATATGGGAGGTGTGCAAACGGTGTCTGAAAAGTCTGCAAATGCAGTATCTAAGGCAACCATACAAAGACTTCCAATGTATTTAAACTGTCTAAAGGCTAAGCAACAGGACAATATTAAGAACATTTCCGCACGTGTTATTGCCAACGAACTAAAGTTTAACGAGGTTCAAGTAAGAAAAGACTTCGCTTCGGTGAGTAATTTAGGTGGTCGTCCAAAAACTGGTTACGAAACCGATATTCTTATAGCCGATATAGAAGACTTTTTGGGATATAATAACACTAAAACTGCCGTCCTTGTTGGAGTGGGTCAGTTAGGAAGTGCGTTGATTTCTTACAAGGGTTTTGAGGAATACGGTCTTAACATAGTGGCAGGGTTTGACGTTAATCCTACTATTATCGGAGACGATACCAAGCGTATTAAAGTATACCACTTAGATAGCATTAAACCAGTGTGCAAAAGTTTAGGCGTTAAAATGGGTATCATTACAGTACCTTCAGAAAACGCACAGTTGGTGTGTGATAAGTTGGTCGAAAGTGGCATATTAGCTATTTGGAACTTTGCTCCTATACACTTAAAAGTGCCAGATAACATATTAGTTCACAACGAAAATATGGCGGTTTCGTTAGCGTTTTTATCTAAACACCTTGAGGAAACACTGTTAAAATAAGTAATCTGTATACTTTAACTTTAGGCAAAAGAGTTTTGTTTGTTGTTAAAGTAAATAATAAAACAGAAGGAGTTTTTACGATGAGTAAAGAAAAGGAAAAGGCAGTAGTTACTGCTCCACAATCCGAAGAAGAAAAGAAAGCCGAAATTAAGGCTATGGTTGACGGATTAGTAGCTAAGGCTAAAGTTGCTCTTGATGAGTACATGAAGTTAGACCAAGAACAGATTGACAAGATTACTAAGGCTATGGCTTTAGCTGGTCTATCTGCTCAAATGGAATTAGCTAAAATGGCAGTAGAAGAAACTGGTAGAGGTATCTTTGAAGATAAGGTTACTAAGAACATCTTCTCTACTGAATATATTTGGCACTCCATTAAGTACGAAAAAACAGTAGGCGTTATCGAAGATAACGAAGACGAAAGCTACCTTGAAATAGGCGAACCTCTTGGTATCGTAGCAGGTGTTACACCAGTAACTAACCCTACTTCTACTACTATGTTTAAGTCTATTATCTGTGCTAAGACAAGAAACCCTATAATCTTTGGTTTCCACCCAAATGCACAAAAATGTTCTGTACGTGCAGCTGAAATAGTTAGAGATGCTGCTATAAAGGCTGGCGCTCCTGAAAACTGTATTCAATGGATTGACCACCCATCTATCGACGCTACTGGTTTCTTAATGAACCACCCTGACGTTGCTACTATTCTTGCTACTGGTGGCCCTGGTATGGTTAAGGCTGCATACTCTGCTGGTAAGCCTGCTCTTGGTGTAGGTCCTGGTAACACTCCTTGCTATATCGAAAAGTCTGCTAAGTTAGAACAAGCTGTAAACGACCTTGTACTTTCTAAGTCTTTTGATAATGGTATGATATGTGCTTCTGAACAAGCTGCTATCGTAGACGCTGAAGTATACGATAAGTTTAAAGCTTTAATGATTCACAACGGTTGTTACTTTGCTAAGCCAGACGAAGTTAAGAAGATTCAAGACGTTGTAATTAACGTTGAAAAGATGGCTGTACAACCTTGGGTAGTAGGTCAATATCCATGGCAAATAGCTGAAAAGGCTGGTATTACTATTCCTAAGTCTACTAAGGTACTATGTGTAGAACTTGGTGGTACTAACGCTGAAGAATACCCACTTGCTCTTGAAAAGCTATCTCCTGTACTTGCAGTAGTTAAGGCTGATGATAGAGAACACGCTCTTGCAATGTGTGAAGAAATGCTAAAGCACGGTGCTGGTCATACTGCAGTTATCCACTCAAGCGATAACGACCTTATTGAACAGTACGGCGAAGATATGAGAGCAAGCCGTGTAGTAGTAAACTCTCCTGCTTCATTTGGTGCTATCGGTGACGTTTATAACTCTATAGCTCCATCACTTACACTTGGTTGTGGTTCTTATGGTAAAAACTCAGTATCTGAAAACGTAACTACTAAGAACTTAATTAACAGAAAGAAAGTAGCTAAGAGGAGATTAAATATGCAATGGTTTAAGGTTCCAGAAAAGATATATTTTGAACCAGGTTCTGTACAATATTTAGCTAAGATGCCTGATATTCACAGAGTTATGATAGTAGCTGACCCTGGTATGGTTCAGTTCCACTTTGTAGAAAAGGTTCTATATCAACTAAATAAAAACGCTACTAAGCCAGTAATCGAAGTATTCAGCGAAGTAGAACCAGACCCAGACCTAACTACTCTTAAAAAGGGTGTTGAGGTTATGAACCGTTTCCAACCTGATACTATTATCGCTCTTGGTGGTGGTTCCGCTATCGACGCTTCAAAGGGTATGTGGTTATTCTATGAATATCCAGATTCAGACTTCGTAGGCATGGCTCAAAAGTTCTTAGACATTCGTAAGAGAGTTTACAAGTTCCCTAAGATGGGTAAGAAGGCTAAGTTAGTAGCTATCCCTACTACTTCCGGTACTGGTTCTGAAGTTACTTCATTCGCAGTAATTTCTGATAAGTCTAAGAACATGAAGTACCCTCTTGCAGACTACGAACTAACTCCTGATATCGCTATCATCGACCCTCAGTTCGTTATGACTCTACCAAGAACTTCTGTAGCATTTACTGGTCTTGACGTATTAACTCACGCTATCGAAGCATACGTTTCTACTTTAGCTAACGACTATACAGACGCTATGGCTTTACACGCTATTAAGTTAGTATTTAAGTATCTACCAGACTCTTATGCTAAGGCTGACCCATTAGCAAGAGAAAAGATGCACAACGCTTCTTGTATAGCTGGTATGGCATTTACTAACGCATTCTTAGGTGTAAACCACTCATTAGCTCATAAACTTGGTGGTGAATTCCACATTCCTCACGGTTTAGCTAACGCTTACCTATTACCACACGTAATAGAATACAACGGTGAAGATACTCCTACTAAGTTTGCTGCTTGGCCAAAGTACGACCACTATATCGCTCCTGACCGCTTTAAGGAAATCGCTGTAATGTTAGGTTTAGTTCCTGCTACTGCTACTAACCAAGAAGGCGTTAAGGCTTTAGCTAACGCAGTTAGAGACTTAATGGGCAAGGTTAACATTCCTCTAAGCATTCAAGAAGCTAACAAGGTATGGCCTAACACTGCTATTGATGCTACAGTTTACGAGAACGCTCTTGAAGACTTAGCTTACAAGGCATTCAACGACCAATGTACTACTGCTAACCCAAGACTTCCAAGAATTGATGAATTAAAGAAGTTATACAGATTAGCTTACTATGGTAAGGTTGAAGACTAATCTTAGTTTTAATATTTAATACTGTTTAATATTTGCGTAGCCTTATCTAATAGGGCTACGCATATTGTTAATATATACCATTATTTTAATCATCATATAGTACAGGGGTGCATTTTTTTGAATTTACAACATCTTAAATACTTAGTGGAAGTAGAAAAGACTGGTTCTATTACTAAAGCCGCTTCGGCTCTATTTATGGGACAACCCAATCTAAGTAAAGCAATTAAAGAGATAGAAACCGAAATGGGTATAGTAATATTTAAACGTTCGGCTCGTGGTGTAGTGCCTACCGTTAAGGGTGCGGAGTTTTTAGAGTATGCTAAATCTATTCTTGTACAGGTGGATAAGATGGAAAGACTATATAAGACTACCAGTGTAGAAATGGTATCGTTTAATATATGTATTCCAAGAGCGTCTTATATTACCCATGTGTTTACTCAATTTTTAAATAGATTGGATAGTAACAAAAAGTTGGATATACATCTAAAAGAGACTAACTCTATGGACGCTATTAATCAAATTATAGAGTGTGAATATAGTCTTGGTATTATTCGTTACGATGAACTATATGAAGAATACTTTATGTCTTTACTGAAAGAAAAAAAGATTAAGTATAGAGAGTTATGTTCTTTTAAGTACATGGTGTTAGTGTATAAGAGTCACCCATTAGCTAAAATGGATACCGTATCTTTAGACGACCTTTCGATATATACCGAAATAGTACATGGCGATAATTCGGTACCATACCTTTCGGATAGCTACCTATATCACCGTGAAAATCAGGGTAATAAGATATACATCTGTGAACGTGGCAGTCAGTTTGATATTTTAACTTCGGTAGAAAATACCTATATGTGGGTTTCGCCACTGCCTGAACAGTTGCTTAAACGCTATGGTTTGGTTCAGCTAAAGTGTTCCGATACCCTTAATAGTAACAAAGATGTACTAATACACCCACAGAACTATAACTTTACTACTAACGACGCTATATTTTTAGATGAACTGGATAGAGTAATAGAAAAGTTGTTTAAAAAAAATTCTACCTTATAGCGTAAGGTAGAATTTTTAAATATTGTATTAACTACTACTTTTGTACTATGTCATAAGTAGTCTTTTTGTGTTTTTTGTTGTACAACACATTCTTAATAGCCATTATACGTGAACCAAGAGTTTCTACTAATCCGCAGTACTTATCTACTAATATTATCACCATAGTTTCTTTGTACTTAGGAGGTGTAATGGTCATAGGGAACATATGTTTTTTAATAATGTCTTGCTCACGGTCTGATAGTACGAAGTACTTGCAGGCGTTAGCACACGCTAACCTCGGGTGAGTAGCTCCGTGTCTTAACCTATCAAACTTCTTAATGGGGTAGTAGTGCCAGTCGTAAAGAAATAGGTCGTGTAGTAGTCCAGCTCTTGCACCAGCTCTTGCATCCAGTCCGAACTTTTTGCATATTAAGTAGTTGTAATATGATACGTTTAAGCAGTGTTCAAAAGTAGTGGTAGTACCATGTTGTAGATACTGCTTCATTTGAACCACTGGTTCTTCGTTAATTAAGTCTTGTACATAGTAGTAGTATTCACTGTTTGTGTCTACGTCCTCTAAAGAGATGTATTTAATCATAATATTATCAACAGCTTTCAAAAATATTTAGTTAATAGTGGGGGATATCTTACTAAAACTTATTATATACTAATTTCAAGAAAATATCAAGGTATTTTATGCGAAAAAATTATGACGTATAGAAAAAGTCTATACGCCACGTATTTAAAATAATTATTGATACTTAGTTAGTATTAAACGGTTCTTTGAACCTTACCAGACCTTAAACATCTGGAACAAACATACATATGACATGGAGTACCCTTAACTACAGCCTTTACACGCTTAATGTTTGGCTTCCAAGTTCTATTAGTACGCTTATGAGAGTGAGATACATTAATACCAAAAGTAACGCCCTTACCACAAACTTCGCACTTTGCCATGAGAAAACACCTCCTTAAAATGATGCTTTTTTAAAAATCGTACACCGTTTAGGAGGTGTTACGATGTTGTAAATCTTTCCTTAAATGCGTTTATGCTTCTATACGAATATATAGAACGTCAACAACGATTATTATATCATAGATGATAGAAAAAATCAAGGGTTTTTAAGAATTTTTTTAATAATATTTATTTTAATCATAGATATGGTAGTAATAGTTAAATATCTATGCTTAATGGTAATTCGGGCAATATGTCACAATTTCCTATAATATTATTATATTAGTATATTTTTTAGTGATAATATCTAACTTAGTATTGGTATTGTGATAGTATGGTGAAAACGTTAAAGTAAAAGTTACATTCTTAGTAGATATAGGTCGCTTTTTGTAACTTATTTGTAACTATTATGATACCGTATCTTAACTAATAGTAAATTATTTTTAACTTTTCTGGAAATATTAGGATAATAGCAAATGAAATATAATACCTATTATGTTACATTGCACAAAAATATCTTTAAAATCGGCTTAGTTTTTGAATAGTATCGTTCTTAAATATTACAGAACATTCACAAATTATTAAAAATATTGTGCTATAATTATAACCGTGATAGATTTTAAAGGAATTTTTCTATTGCAGTATCTTTCTGTACTATTTTTTAGATTGATTGGAATTAAACATACGAAAGGAATTGGATTTACAATGGGTAAAAACTTAATCAAAAGAGCAGTATCATGTGCTATGGTATGCTTCATGGTTATGGGAATGGTAAACGTTGAAGATGATTATAATACTACTATTAATACTATAAGTGCAAGTGCTACAAGCGATTATACTTCTTTTAAGCAAGGCGATAGCCGTTGGAAGAATATGCATTTAGGTACAAGCAGTTATACTATGTCTAATAGTGGTTGTGCAGTTACAGCACTATCTTCTTTAATGGTACACTGTGGTTCAGTTACAAGCGATAGCTTTAACCCTGGTGTGTTATGTGAATTTTTTAACAACAACGGCGGTTTTAGTAGTAACGGCGACCTTTCTTGGAGTACTGCAACTAAGTATGCATCATCTTTCACTTTTGAAGGTTACGAAACACTATCTTCAAGCAGTGTTTCAGGCAAGACAGAAGAAATTGAAGAATATTTGAATGAAGGTTATTACTTAATAGTTGGCGTTAAGGACGGCGGTCACTGGGTTGCTATCGATAGAGTAGAAAACGGTACCGTATATATGTTCGACCCAGCTAAGGGCGTAAATACAAGCCTATTTGATACCTATAATAACGGCGGTATCTACAAAGTAAGAGTGTTTAGAGGTGCTAACAGTCCTAAACTCTCCGACGACGCTATTGAACAGAAAGAAGTAGAAAGAGCTGAAGAAGTTGAAGAACTTCCTAACGTTGAAGATAACGAAGTATCTAAAGAGATTAAAAACAGCTCTAACTCTAAATATACTACTGGTTTATATATGCTAACTTATGAACTATGCCTAAGAACTGACGCTTACTCTCAAGCAGACGTAATAGACATTCTACCAGTAGTTACTAACATTAACGTATCCGAAGTAGATGGCGAATGGGGTTACGTATGCTATAATGGTAATATGGGTTGGATTAATCTTGGTTATACTAAGCAGTTACAGTCTTCCTATAGTTATTCTACTGGTACTTATACTACTGCTGAACCTCTTAACTTTAGAGCAAGCAACTCTACCGATGCTGAAAGCTACGGTTTAGTAGACGCTAATACTCAAGTACAAGTTACTTCTATAAAGGATAACTGGGGCAAGATTAACTATCAAGGTAAGGACGCTTGGATATGCTTAGACTACTGTTCTGTAGGTGATAATACATACTCTACAGCAGTAAACATTGCAGTATCTAACAATAGCGACTATCAAATAGGTTCTTACAAGACTACAGATAACGTATATCTTAGAAGTGGAAACAGTACTTCCGAAGATAAGTTAGACTTAATCGAAAGTGGCACTTCTATAGACATTATAGAAATTAAAGACGACTGGGGAAAGACAGTCTATAACGGTACAGTAGGTTGGGTATGCTTAGACTATACTAAGTTCCAAAACTCCTTTAAAAACGTTCCTTGTGACGTAAACGGAGACGGTAAGGTAAGCGTTACTGACGTACACTACGTATCCAATAAGATTAACAGTGGAGAAGACTTTTCTTCTAAAGAAATCTATATGTTAGATTTCGACAATGACGGTATAGTAAGCTATAGTGACTACGCTATACTTAAAGATGTTATCTTAAATTAATTTAGTCGTTACCGTAAAAATATTCCTTACAGAACTGCCTGCTAATAATTAGTGGGTGGTTCTTTTATATACGGGAATGTGCCTTTTTTAGTGCCGAACGTATTTGTAGCTTTACTTTTTTTAAAAAGTGTGATAATATAAATATTGTTACTTAAAAAATTTTTCATATTTTGGAAGGAGTACTATGCCATGAACTGGTTAGAGATTACTATATTTACAGCTACTGCTGGTGTTGATATGCTATGTGCAAACCTATTAGATATAGGTATTAGAGGTTTTGTAATTCAAGATAAAGAAGACTTTAAGGAGTTCTTAGAAAATAAAGAGGGTAAGTGGGACTATATCGACGACGACTTAATGAACCTTTCTAACTGTGAAACTTCTGTTACCGTATACATTCCAGATGACGCTCAGGGGGCGGAAATGGTAGCCTCTTTAAAGACTATGCTAAACACTCTTAAACAGTCCGATACTGACGGCACTTTCGGTCGCTTAGAGATGGAGTTTTCTAACATCAAAGAGGACGACTGGGCTAACAACTGGAAACAATACTTTAAACCTTTAAAAGTCGGTAATAAGCTATTAGTTAAGCCTTCTTGGGAAGAGTATAACAACGTAGACGATAGAATTATCTTAGAAATAGACCCTGCTTCAAGTTTCGGAACGGGTCAACATAATACTACTAAACTATGTTTAGAGTTCTTAGAAGACGTTATTACTCCTAACGATAACGTATTAGACCTTGGTTGTGGTAGCGGAATACTCTCTATAGGTGCTATGCTATTAGGTGCAAAGAGTGTGACCGCTGTAGATATAGAAGCTCATTGTGTTAGAACCGCTTTAGAAAACGCTCAGAAGAACGGTATCTCCTTAGACGTGTACAAGGCTTACTGTGGTAACATTATCGAAGATACCGAACTATCTAATAAGATAGACGGCACTTATGACGTAGTCACTGCTAACATAGTAGCGGATATTCTCATAGCTATGAAAAATCACTTTAGACGCTATCTTAAAGATAATGGCATATTAATAGTATCTGGCATTATAGACGAACGTAAAGATGAAGTTATAGATAGTATAGTATCGGTAGGCTTTAGAGTAGAGGCTATTAAAGAGTTAGATGGTTGGGTATCGGTTAAACTTATTAAGTGTTAGTATACTTTGAGTTTTATCAACGAAAGAAAGGATTATATGGCTAATATTAATAATAGTATAGAGTATAACAACGAAAGCATTACCATGCTTAAAGGAGCAGAAAAAGTAAGAAAACGTCCTGAAGTAATATTCGGTTCTAACGGCTTGGACGGTTGCGAACATTCAGTATTTGAGATAGTTTCTAACTCTATAGATGAGGCACGTTCAGGATATGGCGATAAGATTATAGTTACTAAGTACTTAGACCATTCCATTGAAGTTGACGACTTTGGTAGAGGCTGTCCCGTAGACTACAACTCTAAGGAAGATAGGTACAACTGGGAGTTAGTCTACTGCGAACTATATGCTGGTGGTAAGTATAACAAGTCTGCTGAGAGTTACGACTACTCATTAGGTCTAAACGGATTGGGTCTGTGTGCTACTCAATACTCCTCGGAATATATGGACGTGGAAGTCGTTAGAGATGGCTATAAGTATAGTCTGCACTTTGAAAAGGGAGAAAACGTCGGTGGACTATCTAAAAAGAAGTGCAAACTCGACTATACAGGCACTAAGACTAAGTGGAAACCTGACCTTGACGTATTCATAGATATTAACATTCCAGACGAATACTTTAGAGAAGTATTAAAAAAACAGGCAGTAGTAAATCCTAACCTACTATTCATACTAAGGATAGAGCAAGAAGACGGTTCTTTTACTGAGGAACAGTATATATATAGTCATGGCATTACGGACTATGTAGGCGAATTGGTTGGCGATAAGGCTTTAACTCCTATTCAGTATTGGACTTGCGAACGTGTAGGTCGTGACCGTGAAGACAGACCAGAATATAAGGTTAAACTATCTGTAGCGGTATGCTTTTCCAATAAGTTCAAACTTGCTGAATACTATCACAATTCAAGTTTTCTTGAACATGGTGGTTCGCCTAAGAATGCAGTTCAAAAAGCCTTTACCTATCAAATAGATAGCTACTTAAAGGCTAACAATAAGTATCTTAAAAATGAAAATAAGATTACCTTTGCAGATATAGAAGAATGTTTAGTATTAGTATCTTCTTCATTTTCTACAGAGACTTCTTATGAGAACCAAACCAAAAAGGCTATTACTAATAAGTTCATAACTGAGGCTATGACCGACTTTTTAAAACATCAGTTGGAAGTGTACTTTTTAGAAAATCCTGACGATGCACTAAAGATTTCAGAACAGATTATGATTAACAAGCGTAGTCGTGAAAATGCTGAAAAAACACGCCTTAACATAAAAAAGAAGTTAGCAGGTACGATAGACCTTTCTAATATGGTTGAAAAGTTTGTCGACTGTCGTACTAAAGATACTTCAAGACGTGAACTGTATATAGTAGAGGGCGACTCCGCATTAGGTTCAGTTAAGTTAGCCCGTGAGGCAGAGTTTCAAGCGGTAATTCCTGTACGTGGTAAGATATTAAACTGTCTTAAAGCGGACTACAACAAGATATTCAAAAACGAAATCATTACCGATATTATGAAAGTTCTTGGTTGTGGTGTGGAAGTTAAGACTAAGTCTAATAAAGACCTATCTTCATTTAACTTAGAAAGTTTCAAATGGAATAAGATAGTCATATGTACCGATGCCGACGTAGACGGTTTTCAAATTAGAACCTTAATACTTACTATGCTATATCGACTAACTCCTACTTTGATAGAAAAAGGTTATGTGTACATTGCAGAGTCTCCACTATTTGAAATTACTACTAAGGATAAAACATACTTTGCATATACCGAAAAAGAAAAGGTAGATATTCTTAAACTAATCGGCAATAAAAAGTATACCATTCAGCGTTCTAAAGGTCTTGGCGAAAATGAACCTGAAATGATGTCTTTAACTACTATGAACCCCGATACTCGTAGACTTATTAAGATTAATCCTTGCGACGTGGAACAGACCGTTAAAGTGTTCGATATGCTACTCGGTGATGACCTACAGGCAAGAAAAGAACATATCTCTAAGTATGGAAATCAGTACCTTGAAATGGCTGATATTAGTTGATTAAACTATTTGAAAGGATTTTTGCTATGGTAAATAAAAGAAATTTATTGTTGATTGCTGGAATAGTTTGGTCTATTGCTGGGTTCAATGTTGCCAGAATTGGACTTGTATTGTATCTACAATATTTAAATGTTTTAAATATTATCTTATCTGTTATAGTTTATATTATATTTGGTATGATGTTCTTTAAAATGACTAAAAAACATACTACAAGAATATTATCATATGAAGATAAACAACCTTTTTATAAGTTCTTTGATGTGAAATCTTATTGTATTATGTTTTTTATGATGTCCTTTGGTATAGGATTAAGATATTCAGGGGTAATTCCTTTTAGGTTTATTGCAGTATTCTATTCAGGCTTGGGTTGTGCTTTGTTATCGGCTGGTATTATGTTTATCGTAAACTATTTAAGATTTAATACTTTCTTAGAGGTGTAATGTCATGAATATTTTGAAATTAGGAGGTAATATTGATGGCTAAAAAAAAGAAAGAGCCTAAACTAAATAAAAATGCTATTCCTAATGCGTATATCGAAAACGCTGGCATATTAATGGAAGAAACTATTACTGAAACTCTTGAAAAAAACTATATGCCTTATGCTATGAGTGTAATAGTATCTCGTGCATTACCAGAGATAGACGGTTTTAAACCTTCTCATAGAAAGCTACTATACACTATGTACAAAATGGGTTTACTTAACGGTTCAAGAACTAAGTCTGCTAACGTAGTAGGACAGACTATGAGGCTAAACCCTCATGGTGACAGTGCTATATATGATACCATGGTTAGACTGTCAAGAGGTAACGAAACGTTACTTCACCCATACGTGGACTCTAAAGGTAACTTTGGTAAGTGTTACTCTCGTGATATGGCTTACGCAGCTTCAAGGTATACCGAAGTTAAACTGGATACTATATGCAACGAACTATTCTGTGATATAGACAAGGACACCGTGGAGTTTGTACCTAACTATGATAACACCATGTTAGAACCTTCACTGTTACCTGCTACTTTTCCTACTATATTAGTAAACTCTAATGTGGGAATAGCCGTATCCATGGCAAGTTCGGTATGTCCTTTTAACCTTGCAGAAGTCTGCGAAACTACTATAGCTTTGATACAAAATCCTGAACACGATATAGTATCCACTTTAAAAGCTCCCGATTTTCCTACTGGTGCAAGCATAGTCTACGATGAGGCGGAACTTAAAAAAGTATATCAAACGGGTAGAGGCTCTATAAAGATTAGAAGTAGATACCACTATGATAAGTCCGCTAACTGCATAGAAGTTACCGAAATTCCATACTCTACTACGGTAGAGGCTATTATGGATAAGATTGTAGAACTTATCAAACAAGGCAAGGTTAGAGAAGTTTCTTATATCAGGGACGAAACAGACTTAAACGGTCTAAAACTTGCTATAGACCTAAAGCGTGGTACAGACCCAGACAAACTTATGCAGAAACTATATAAGCTAACCCCTTTACAAGATAACTATTCTTGTAACTTTAACATACTAATAGACGGCGTTCCAAGAGTTATGGGCGTTAAAGATATTCTATTAGAATGGACTAAATTCCGTGAAAGTTGCGTCAGCAGACGCTTGAACTTCGACTTAAACAAAAAGTCTGAACGTTTACACTTGCTAAAGGGGTTAGGAAAAATCTTATTAGATATCGATAAGGCTATTAGCATCATTAAAGAGACTAAAGAAGAAGCGGAAGTAGTATCTAACTTAATGGTCGGTTTTGGTATAGATGAGGTTCAAGCTGAGTATATAGCCGAAATTAAACTTAGACATCTAAACAAAGAGTATATACTTAGCCGTCTAAAAGAGACCGAAACTTTAGAAAAGGATATTCTATCTATACAAGATACACTATCTAATCCTAACAAGGTTAGAAAGATTATAGTTAGTGAATTAAAAGCTAACGTCAAAAAGTACGGAAAACCACGTAAAACAGACCTCATATACTCCGCAGACGATGACTTTACGGATATAGTAGAAGAAGTTCCTAACTATGCTATACACGTATTCCTATCCGATAGTGGCTACTTTAAAAAGATTACTCCACAGTCTTTAAGAATGTCAGGAGAACAGAAACTTAAAGAAGGCGACTATATGCTACAGCATGAGGAAACGTTCAATACTGCTGATATATTATTCTTTACTAATAAGTATCAGGTATATAAGAATAAGGCTAATAACTTTGATGATAGCAAGGCTTCGTTATTGGGTGATTACATTCCAGCAAAGCTATCTTTTGAAGACGGTGAAACCGTAGTTAAGATGAAGTCTGTACTCGACTATAGCGTCGGTTATGTACTGTTTATCTACAAAAACGGAAAGATAGCTAAAGTTCCTATTAAGTCTTATGAAACTAAGACTAATAGAAAAAAACTTGCTAATGCCTATTCCGATAAGTCCCCATTGGTGGATATGGTATTTATAGAAAAGGATATCAACCTTTTACTAAGTGCAGATACTGGCAAGTCGATAGTATTTAATACTTCTATGTTACTACCTAAAGCAAGTCGTGATAGTATAGGCGTTTCAGTTATGAACGTTAAAGACGGCGGTATAATTTCAGCTAAAGTATTAGATACTGATGAAGTTCCTGAAGAGTTAAGCAAGTATGTGGTAAGTCGTATACCATGTGTTGGAGTATCGTCTAAGGATTTAGACTGCGTAAATAATCAATTGACTTTTTAGTCGATATATATTATAATTATCTAAACGACTATATATTTAGAAAGGTGTGACTTTTAATGTTCAATTTTTTTGGTAAAAAGAAGAAAAAACTTGCAGAAGTAAAAGTTCAAGAAGATACAGTAAAAGAAAGTAGTTCTAACTCTACAGATAACTCCGGTTTAGTGGAAAGTCTATTTATGAGTACTATGGGAATAGACCAAAGTACTAAGACTACTACTAAAGCAGAACCTAAACCTGAAACAACCTCTACTAATACTAACAACGTAGTAGATAACTCTTCAGTTGCAGGTGGAGAAGAAGAACTTCTTCCTAAGTGGGCTTACTTAGTAGATGATGATAGCAAAAGCGTACTCGTTATGAGTAAGTACATTCTACAAATGGCTGAAATATGCAAGGATAAAAAACCTCAATGGTTACAGTTTATCTCTGGATTTGTATTTTTAACTGCTCAAGAACACGGCTTTGTAACCAGTGGTTATAATCAAAAGTACGTAGAGTTAGTAGGTAACGCTTGCGAAAACGCTAAAGACTACACCGCTATAATATTCACATTTAAAGACGGCAACGTTGAAGCGAGTGGCGTTCGTGATGACGAATAGTAGCAAATATCCCAGTATATTTTTCTACTGCTATCGCTACACGATAAAAAACTACTTGACAAATACTCATCAATGTGATAAAATCTAACTTAATCGTTGGATACAATAGCTAAGACTAAGATTAGTAGTCATATCTGTTTAGATTATAGAGAGCCTTTGGTCGCTGGAAAAAGGTATCAAGGATATGATGAATTACACTTATGAGCTGAAGTTTTGAACGTATAGCCTATTACTGTATAGGTCTACTGTGTAGAGGCTTCCGTGTACGCACGTTATAGCGTTTAATGAGGTTCGCATACTACTATGCGGATAAACTGAGGTGGTAACACGGTAACTCTTATTTATAGTTAAGAATTGTCGTCCTCAAAGATGGTACTCCCATTTTTGAGGACTTTTTTTATTACTTTGTGAAAGGATATGTATATCATGACTTTATTTGAAGAATTTAAAAGACGTGGTCTTATAGCACAGACTACCAACGAAAAGGAGATTGAAAATCTTTTAAACAATAAAAAGGTTGCTTTTTATATCGGTTTTGACGCTACCGCTGATAGCCTACACGTAGGACACTTTTTACAGTTAGTAGTTATGAAGCGTATGCAAATGGCAGGTCATAAGCCATTAGCTCTATTAGGTACTGCTACTACTATGATTGGCGACCCTACAGGTAAGACCGATATGAGAAAGATGCTAACCGTAGAAGAAATCAATTACAACGCTGAACGCTTTAAACAACAGATGGAAAAGTTTGTAGACTTTTCAGACGGTAAGGCAGAGATAGTTAAAAACGGTGATTGGTTCTTAGATATGAACTATATTAAGTTCTTAAGAGATATTGGTAGTAAGTTCTCAGTAAACCAAATGCTTACTGCTGAATGCTTTAAGTCCCGTTTAGAAGGTAAGGGACTATCTTTCTTAGAGTTTAACTATATGCTAATGCAAAGCTATGACTTTTTACACCTATTCCAAAACTATGACGCAGTGTTAGAACTCGGTGGTAACGACCAATGGAGCAATATGCTCGGTGGTGTAGACCTTATCAGACGTGTTGAAGGTAAAGAGGCTTACGCTATGACGTTTACTCTATTAACTACCAAAGAAGGTAAAAAAATGGGTAAGACCGAAAAGGGTGCTCTATGGCTCGATAAGGAAAAGTGTTCAGTAAACGACTTCTTCCAATACTGGCGTAACGTTTCCGATAACGACGTTATCAACTGTCTAAAGTTACTAACGTTCATTCCTATCGAAGAGATTGAAGAAATGGAAAGAACTCTATCAGGTGCAGAACTTAACAAGGCTAAAGAACTCCTCGCCTTTGAAGTTACTAAGATGGTTCACGGTGAAGAAGAAGCTAATAAGGCTCTACAGTCTGCTAAGAACGTATTCAGTGGTGCAGGTGTGGACGAAAATATGCCTACTACTGAACTATCCCTTACAGACCTATTAGACGGTTCTATAGGTATACTAAACCTATTAGTAGCTACTAAGTTAGCATCTTCTAATAGCGAAGCAAGAAGATTAGTAGTACAGAATGGTATCTCAGTAGACGACGTTAAGGTTACAGACCCTAAGGCTCAAATTACTATAGGCGACGGCATTATAATCAAAAAAGGTAAGAAAGTATACCATAGAGTAGTTTTGAAGTAGTTGAAATAATATCATTGACTTTTAGATGATAATATGATAGAATAAAAATATCTTATAAAACGATTGAAAGTCATAGAAAGTAGGTCAAAAAAGTATGAAGTATTATGTAGGAATAGACTTAGGCGGAACTAACATAGTTGCTGGTGTAGTAGACGAAGATTACAATATTATAACTAAAGCAAGCGTAAAGACTAATCGTCCAAGACCAGCTAAGGAAATCGCAGACGATATGGCTAAAGTAGCTATTCAAGCAGTTAAAGACGCTAAAATCTCTATGGACCAAGTAGAATGGATAGGCATTGGTACTCCTGGTATAGCAAACTCTAAGACTGGTATTATAGAATATTCTAACAACTTAGAGTTTAAAGACGTTCCTATGGTTAAGTACATTCAAGAACATATTAACAAGCCAGTATATATCGAAAATGACGCTAACGCAGCTGCATATGGTGAATACGTTGCAGGTGCTGGTAAGGGTCATAATAGCTTAGTATGTATCACTTTAGGTACTGGTGTAGGCGGTGGCGTAGTAACCGACGGTAAGATATTAACAGGTTTTAACTTCGCAGGTGCTGAACTTGGTCACACAGTAATAGAAGTGGACGGCGTACAGTGTTCTTGTGGTAGAAAAGGTTGTTTTGAAGCGTATGCTTCCGCTACTGGTCTAATTAGAATGACTAAAGAGGCTATGGAATTAGACAAAGACAGTGCTATGTGGAAGTTAGTGGCAGAAAGAAACAATAAGGTATCTGCAAGAATATCTTATGACGCTATGCGTATGGGCGATAAGTCCGCTACTAAGGTAGTAGATAAGTTTGTTAAGTATCTATCTGCTGGTTTAACTAACGTTATTAACACCTTCCAACCAGAAATACTATGTATCGGTGGCGGTGTATGTAACGAAGGTGACGCTTTACTACTACCAGTTAGAGAATTAGTAGCTAAAGAAGTATATACCAGAAACTCTCCTAAAAATACCGAAATAGTAATAGCTAAACTTGGTAACGATGCAGGTATTATAGGTGCTGCATTCTTAGGTAGAGCGAACGCTTAATAATAGTATACTATATAGTTAAATTAATATATCATAACGCTCATATATTAATATGGGCGTTTGATTAACCTTATTTATAGAAAGGATATGTTTTAAATGGTTAGCGATAATCTAAAATTTGGTGCTGATAATGCCGCACATAGGTCTTTATATCATGCCCTTGGTATGACTAATGAGGAGATTGACAGACCTATTGTAGGTATAGTAAGTTCTTATAACGAAATAGTACCTGGTCATATGAATATAGACAAAATAGTAGAGGCTGTTAAACTTGGCGTGGCTATGGCTGGTGGTACTCCAAGAGTATTCCCTGCTATTGCCGTATGCGACGGTATAGCTATGGGTCATAAGGGTATGAAGTATTCTTTAGTAACTCGTGACTTAATCGCCGACAGTACCGAAGCTATGACCCTTGCTCACGGCTTTGACGCTTTAGTTATGATACCTAACTGTGACAAAAACGTTCCAGGTCTATTAATGGCTGCTGCAAGATTAAACGTTCCTACTATATTCGTTAGTGGTGGTCCTATGTTAGCAGGTCACGTCGACGGCAAAAATACCAGTCTATCCACTATGTTTGAAATGGTTGGTCAATATAACGCTGGCAAGATTTCCATTGAAAAGTTAGAAGAGTATGAACGCAAAACCTGTCCAACTTGTGGTTCATGTTCTGGTATGTATACTGCAAACTCTATGAACTGTTTAACCGAAGTTCTTGGTATGGGACTAAAGGGTAACGGTACTATTCCAGCAGTATATTCCGAAAGAATAGAATTAGCTAAGCACGCAGGTATGCAAGTTATGGAACTTTTAAGAAAAGATATCCGCCCACGTGACATTATGACTCACGATGCTTTTATGAACGCTCTTACTGTAGATATGGCTCTTGGCTGTTCCACTAATAGTATGTTACACTTACCAGCTATCGCTCATGAGTGTGATATAGATATCAACCTTGATATCGCTAATGAAATTAGTGCTAAAACTCCAAACCTATGTCACTTAGCCCCAGCAGGCAGAACCTACATGGAAGAACTAAACGAAGCTGGCGGTGTATACGCAGTTATGAACGAACTATCTAAGAAAGACCTTCTACACTTAGACGTTATGACTTGCACAGGCAAAACTGTAGGCGAAAACATTAAGGGTTGTGTAAATACTAATCCAGACGTTATTAGACCTATAGAAAATCCTTATAGTCAGACTGGTGGTATAGCAGTATTAAAGGGTAATCTTGCACCTGATAGATGCGTAGTTAAACGTTCCGCAGTAGCTCCAGAAATGTTAGTATTTAAAGGTACTGCTAAGGTTTACGATTGCGAAGAAGACGCTCAAAAGGCTATCAATAGTGGCGAAATTAAGGCAGGTAACGTAGTAGTAATTCGTTATGAAGGTCCTAAGGGTGGCCCAGGTATGAGAGAGATGCTAAATCCTACTTCCGCTATCATGGGTATGGGATTAGGTAGCTCTGTAGCCTTAATCACAGACGGTCGTTTTAGTGGTGCTACTCGTGGTGCTTGTATTGGACACGTTTCCCCAGAGGCTGCCAGTGGTGGTCCTATAGGAATAGTTCAAGACGGCGATGTTATTAGCATAGATATTCCAGCTAATACTATTACTCTTGAAGTTCCTCAAGAAGAGATTGAAGAACGTATGAAACACTTTGTACCTAAGACTAAAGAACTAAGCGGATATCTAAAGAGATACGCTCAATTAGTATCGAGTGGTTCTACAGGTGCTATAGTTAATAAGTAGTTAAAACGTATTGAATATGGAAGTAACTACTATTGACTTTCTAAATATTCTTTGATATAGTAATCGTATATTAAGAGTGTCTAACAAGCGTTGTATGTTATGGCACTCTTTTTTTGTACTATTAATGGGAAGCTACGTCTATTCATGGTGGAATTACTCAAGATTGGTTCTATACATGGATTAAGACGGCTTTTAGAAGTATCTTCATAAAAAAGGAACGTTAAAAGATAACGTTCCTTTTTATTTGTCGCACTGTTCACAGTAGCCATATATTATAGTTTGTGATAGGTCTATTTTGAAGTGATGTTCTTTTAGTATGTGTTCCGAAACGTTGCTTAACTCTTCACACTGTATGTGGAATAGTCTTCCGCAAGATAGACACTTAAAGTGATAGTGATAGTGGCAAGCGTTATTCTGTATTAGTTGATAACAAGAACTTTTTCCGTCTGGGGATATAAACTTTCTAACTATGTTTTCGGAACATAGTCTGTCAAGATAGCGGTATATTGTAGACTTACCTACTGGGTTTCCGTTAGCTTTTAGGTGTTCTGAGAGTTCATCGGCGTTGATGTGTGTATTAGAGTTTTCCTGTAAAAATTTAAGGATAATTTCACGTTGTTTAGTTTTGTAGCCTTTATTTTCCAAAGCGATGCCCTCCTAACATAGTAAAGTATTGGTATCAATCAATTTAATAGTATAGAACATTTTTAATAGTTTGTCAAGTATGGTAGTTACTGTTGAGAAGTGTTAGCATTAGCTATATCTTCAAAGTAGGTATCGTATAGGTAGTATTGACTGTCTATCTCTAATATAGTCCATTCTTCCTGAATGGTATCTGTAGCGGTAGAACCTGAGATAGTCTTATCTACGTCTACGGTATATACAGTATCTATAGTAGTACCGTTGACTTGATAGAGTGATGCTAATAGTTTGTTATACTTTTTAGTTACCGAACTTTTCATAAGTTCAGTATTGGTGACTTCTATTGAAATAGTAGCGTCTTCACCATAGTTTTCTTCATACCAAGAGGCGTTATTTTCGGATATATATTCATCTTCAGTACCGTCATAATATTCAAGTTCGTCCGCTATGGTGTCACGGTAGAATTGAGGGAAGTTTGAAAAGGTTAAGTCAAAGTCAGCGGTTCTCATACCCTGATAGTAGTCCGTAAGCATACTACGAGTAGCGTCTGCCACGGTTTGATTATATTCCGAACTTTCAACGTCGTTACAAGCAGTAAGTCCAAGCAGTAGTACTATAGTAGTAGTTAAAGATAGTATCTTTTTCATATAAAAAATCCTTTCGTATGTATATACTAATTTTAGTATATATTAGACTAAAAGTCAACAAAAAATTCTTTAATAGTAGACTAAAAAAAAGTTGTAAAAGTTAAGCGAATATGTTATAATAAAATACGTATCGATTATTTGAAAGGATTACAATATTCATGCAAGAGTATATTCTAAAGGTTAAAGAAATAATAACTTCTAAAGATAGACAGTATATGGCATACGTTCATAGTTTTGGTTGTCAGCTGAACTTTTCCGACGGCGAAAAGATAAAGGGACTATTAGCTCAAATGGGTTACGGTCTAACTAATTCGGTAGAAGATGCCGACGTTATAATATTCAATACTTGTGCCGTTAGAGAGAATGCCGAAGACCGTGTATATGGTAACATAGGTGCTATTAAAAAGTATAAGCGTATAAATCCTAATTTGATTATAGGTTTAAGTGGTTGTATGGCTCAACAACAACACGTATGCGATAAGGTTAAACAAAACTATCCATATGTAGACTTGATATTCGGCACTACTGCTATGGATAAGTTGCCACAGTTAGTATATAAGATATTAAAAGGTCAAAAGCACGCATTCGACATTACAGACTATGGCAATAAGATTACAGAAAATATTGCCCAAGTAAGAGATAGTCAAGTATTCGCCTCAGTACCTATAATGTACGGTTGTAATAACTTTTGTACCTACTGTATAGTGCCTTACGTTAGGGGTAGAGAACGTTCCAGAAGTGCTGACGCTATTCTATCTGAGGTGAAAACTTTAGTGGATAGTGGCTATAAAGAGATTATGCTATTAGGTCAAAATGTAAACTCTTATGGTAACGACCTATCAGACGGTGTATCTTTCCCCGAACTGCTTAGAAAGATAGACGCTTTAGACGGTGACTTTATAGTTAGATTTATGTCATCTCACCCTAAAGACGCTACCAAAGAATTGATAGATACTATATTTGAATGTCCTAAGGTGGGAAAACATCTTCACCTACCAGTACAAAGTGGTAGTAATTCAGTACTAAAGCAGATGAACCGTCGTTATACTGTAGAAAAGTATCTTGAAACGATAGACTATGCACGTTCTAAGTGTAGCGACTTTTCGTTTACTACCGATATTCTACTCGGTTTTCCTAACGAAACAGACCAAGACTTTAAAGATACTTTGGACTTAATTAAAAGGGTAGAGTATGATAACATATACTCGTTTATCTATTCTAAACGTAGCGGTACTAAGGCTTCTTTAATAGAAGACCATACTCCCGAAAGTGTTAAAGGACTTCGTATGAGAGAACTATTAGCAGTCCAAAGAGAGATTACCGACCGCAACTATAAAAGATTTATCGGTCGTACCCTTAGGGTGTTAGTAAGCGGTGAAGGTAAGACGGAAGGTCTATTAACTGGTAAGAGTAGCGAATACATCATAGTTGAATTTAAAGGTGATAAGTCTTTAATAGGAACTTTTGTGGAAGTTAAAGTTACTCAATCGAGAAACTGGTCGGTATTCGGCGAGTTAGTATAGCAGTGGGTGTGTATATGGTACGTTTTAAAGTTACCGACTTTCTTTTGGAATACAAAAGTAATAGTATAAATACTATACATAAGGACATCTGTGGTTATCTACTTAACATCTTTAAAGACGGTACTTGCATTATAAGATTAATAGTATCCGACAGAATAAAGAGCGTTTCCGAAAAGTACTATTGGGAAACACTTCAAAAAGCTAACTTGATATACACTATATCTACTAAAGATATGGAACTACTGGTGGATAGTGTATGCAAAGTAGACTATTTTAATAATCCTGAACTATCTTGTACCGAGTATAACTCTTTAAGTAGCTACGTTACTATTTTCGATAACGGAAAAGGCTACAGGTACAACGGAAGTTTAATATCTAACAGTGTGGAGTATAACAGACTACAAAAAGTACTATGTGGAATAGTCGCTCCACAGTTACAAAAGCTAATACTAAGTATAGAAAATAGACTGTGTATCCATTAGTTTGGATTACGTCTGTAAACTTATAATTAATACTATCGTAAAGGAGTTTTTATCATGGATAAGATTGAAAGAATGGCAAGAGACTTAGGCAAACTAATTCAAGAAGACGACAGATATATTAACTATAATATCTGCAAGGAAAAGGCAGACGCTGACGAAACACTTCAAGCGTTAATTCAAGATTTTAATATGTACAGAGTACAACTAAATACCGAAATGTCTAAAGACGACAAGGACGGCGAAAAGCTAACCGACTTAGACCAAAAGATTAAAGATACCTATTCTAAAGTTATGGCTAACGAAAATATGATAGCTTTTAATGAGGCTCAAAATCTTATGAACGCTATGATGAACGCAGTTACTACTATACTTACGGCAAGTGCTAATGGTGATGACCCAGAAACTTGTAGTACACAGTCTTGTACAGGTAGCTGTTCTACTTGTGGCGGTTGTCACTAATATTGATAGGTGAGTTACTATACTATGGAATACAACTTAACAGAACTTAAGAATAATAAAAAGATATCTCCTATGATGAGACAGTATATTACCATTAAAGAACAGTATCCTGAACATATTGTGTTCTTTAGAGTAGGCGACTTCTACGAAATGTTTTTCTCTGACGCTTTAGAGGTTTCTAAAGCGTTAGAACTTACTCTAACTGGTAAAGACTGCGGTCTTGGTGAAAGAGCGCCTATGTGTGGTGTGCCACATCATAGTAGTGATATATATATTAAAAGATTAGTAGAGTTAGGCTATAAAGTAGCCGTTTGTGAACAACTTACCGACCCTGCACTGTCTAAAGGTTTGGTGGAACGTGACATTATAAAGATAGTCACCCCTGGTACTATTACTGAAACTACTATGTTAGACGAAAGTTCTAATAACTACTTATGTTCAGCTTATGTGGATATAGATAGTAAAAGGTGTGGTATATGTTTTTCCGATATCTCTACAGGTGAAGTGTTAGTATCCGAAAAGTTCGGGAAAGACTATCAGGATAGCATTATAAACTTACTATCGCAGTATAACCCAGCAGAAATAGTATGCACTAATGAGTTTTTAAAGATGAAGTCTGTAGTCGACTATATAAAGATTAAAACTAATGCGATACTAACTTTTAGAGTATCTGCTTGCTTTGAACCTTCTAAAAAGTATATGCAAGTAGTATCTCAATTTAGTCAAGAGGTTACTAATGTAAACTTTAAATATCCTACTCTAAAAGAGTACGCTATATGTGGTATGTTCGACTACATAGCAGAAACTCAAAAGTCGCTAATGGGTAGATTTACTACTATCAAGACTATTAACGATAACGACTATATGGAATTAGACTATACCGCAAGAAGAAATCTTGAACTTATAGAAACTATTAGAAATAAAGAAAAGAGAGGTTCTTTATTATGGGTTCTTGATAAAACCAGTACTGCTATGGGAAGAAGACTATTAAAGTCTACTATAGAACGTCCTTTAATTAACAAACAGGATATAGATAACAGACTTGACGCAGTGGAAGTATTAAAAAGAAACTCTATAGTCTTAATGGAGTTAAAAGATATTCTATCTCAAGTTAGTGATATAGAACGTCTAATGGGTAAGGTGGTATATAAGTCTGCTAATCCGAGAGACTTAAAAGCACTATCTCAATCGGCGTTACAGATGCCCACAATAAAAGAGTTGCTAAACAGAGTAGCTCCATACTCTACACTGTTAGCACAACTACAAAGTGATATATCTTCTTTAGATGAAGTATCTAACTTAATAGAGAGTGCTATTACAGATGAACCTCCAGTATCCGCTAAAGACGAAAACGTCATAAAGGCTGGGTTCAGTCCAGAACTTGACGAACTTAGAAACGTTATGCACAATGGACACTCTATAATAGAAAAGATAGAACTTTCCGAAAAGGCTAAAACGGGTATTAAAAATCTAAAGATAGGCTATAACAGAGTGTTTGGCTACTATATAGAAGTCACCAAATCTTACTATAACTTAGTACCTAAAGAGTATGTCAGAAAACAAACTCTAACCAATGCGGAAAGGTTCATAACTGAAGAACTAAAGACTACCGAAAATACTATACTATCTGCTAAAGACAGAGCCTTAAACTTAGAGTATGAACTATTCACTAACGTTAGAAATGAAGTCGCTAAAAGTTTAGCTAAGTCTCAAGAGACTTCTTCAGCCGTAGCAGTGTTAGATATGTTGTGTTCGTTTACAGATGTAGCCTTGAAAAATGGATACGTTAGACCTACTATCACTAACGACGGTATAATAGATATCAAAGACGGTAGACACCCAGTAGTCGAGCTTATGATGGATAGCGACGTATTCGTTCCTAACGATACACACATAGACTGTCAAGACTGTAGAACGGCTATCATTACTGGACCTAATATGGCTGGTAAGTCCACTTACATGAGGCAGACGGCGTTAATCACACTTATGGCACAAATAGGTAGCTTTGTACCTTGTAAGTCTGCAAGCATTTCAGTAGTGGATAGAATATTCACTCGTGTAGGTGCATCCGATGACCTTTCAGCTGGACAGTCAACGTTTATGGTCGAAATGAGTGAAGTCGCTGAAATACTAAAGTATGCTACTAAGGATAGTCTAATAGTATTAGACGAAGTAGGTAGAGGTACTTCTACTTTTGACGGAATATCCATAGCACAAGCAGTTTCGGAATATATTACTAAAGAAATTCACTGTAAGACTTTGTTTGCAACACACTATCATGAACTCATAGCTTTAGAAGATAGTCTACAAGGAGTTAAAAACTTTAGTGTAGCAGTTCAGAAGCAAGGCGATACTATCAAATTTTTAAGAAAGATAGTCCGTGGTGGTGCAGACGATAGTTATGGTATAGAAGTAGGTAAGTTAGCAGGACTACCTCAAGTGGTAATAGATAGGGCTAAGGATATCTTAAAGGATATGGAAAGTTAATTCCGTATCTTTTAAGTAGTATCTTACAGAAAGGAGTGGAAAAACTTTGATAAACATACTTCCTAAACAGATTGCAGAGTTAATATCGGCTGGCGAAGTGGTAGAAAGACCAGTTTCGGTAATAAAAGAGTTGGTCGAAAACTCTATAGATGCTAACGCTAAAAGAATTACCGTGGAAATAAAACACGGTGGAACTTCATATATGCGTATTACTGATGACGGTAGCGGAATACTTCAAGAGGACGTTCCTAAAGCGTTTATAAGATACGCTACCAGTAAAATTTCTACTAAAAAAGACTTAGACAAAATTATGACTTTAGGCTTTCGTGGTGAGGCTTTAGCTTCTGTATCGGCGGTATCTAAGATAGAAATGTATACTAAAACTCGTAACGAACTATATGGCACTCACTATAAGATTAAGGGCAGTCAAGAAACCTTAAACGAAAAGACGGGCTGTCCAGAAGGCACTACTATAGTAGTAAGGGACTTATTCTATAACGTTCCAGTAAGGGCTAAGTTTATGAAACGTGACGTGGTAGAAGGTAATGCTATATCCAACATTATGAAAAGGTTAGCAGTATCCCACCCAGAAGTGGCATTTACTTACATTCGTGACGGCAGAACTGAATTTAATACTTTCGGTGACGGTGAACAGTATTCGGCAGTATACTCTGTATATGGCAAGACTTTCGCTAAAGACCTAACTCCAGTAGAACATATAGAGGGGGATATATTAGTAAATGGATATACTGTTAAACCTCTGTATGCTAAGTCCAATAGACAGTATCAGATATTCTTTGTAAATGGTAGGTCGGTTAAGTCGGAGTTGTTATCTACAGCTTTAGAAGAGGCTTATAGTAATACTATAATGACCAATAAGTTTCCAACTTGCATACTAAAGTTACAAGTTCCTCCTGAAAGAGTAGACGTGAACATTCACCCAACCAAAGCAGAGGTTAGATTTTCTAACGAAAATGAAGTCTTTAATTCGGTATACTTTGCAGTAAAAAATGCTTTAATGAACTCTGGTTTGGTCTATGACTTCGATTTGAATAAGACTAAAAACTCCAAACTAACACAAAAAACTACTCCTTTAGAAACCTATGTAGAACCTAATCTACCTAATATCGATTTGCCCCAACCTGAAGAAGTAATTAACGGTAGTGTAGAAAAAAATCCATATATATTCAAAGGTGATGACGATACTTCTGCTTTAAAGGAAGATATTAAGTCTATCGAAAATAGTTCCGATGACTTTATATTCAATGAAGACTTAGATACCGTCAAACCTACTACTACTGATACTATCGAACCTACCACTACAGAAGATACTATGTCTACTTATAAACCTGAAATATCAGTTGACGACTGTAAACCTGTAAAAAGACTATTCGTGGAAGAGATAGTAAACACTATCAGTACTAACTCTACAATTCCTAATGATAGTGTTGAACGTGATAATACTAAAGTTACAGAACCTAATATCACTCCTACTATTACTCAAGAACCTAAAGTACTTAAAAAAGATAGAATAGGTGTAGTCTGTAAACCTAAAAAGCCTGTATTTAGAGGCAATCTAAGGTTGATTGGTGAAGCCTTTAAAAACTACATCATTGTAGAGTATAACGACGATATTATAATAATAGATAAGCACGCAGGACACGAAAGAATTATCTATGAAAAGTTAAAGTCTCAAAGTACTTACACCGATAGACAGATACTATTAGACCCGATAGGCGTACTACTTACAGAGGCTCAGTGTAGTGCGTTGGAAAGTGATACTGCACTATCTATGTCGTTAGGTTTTCAGTTTGGATTTTCCGAAAGACCTTATGTTAAAGTGCTATCCGTTCCAGAAATCCTAAAACTACAAGACGTAGAAAGTTCTGTAGTGGAGATAGCTAATAACATACTAAGTCATAAAAAGAACCCTCAAACTTCTTTAATAGATGATATAGTACACTCTTTAGCGTGTAAGTCGGCTATTAAGTCTAACGATATTACTTCCAATGAAGAGTTGTTATCTTTGGCGGAACAGGTGGTATTCAACGATAAGATTAGACACTGTCCACATGGTAGACCTGTAATGTTCATTATGAGTAAGAAAGACTTGGAAAGACAGTTTAAAAGGATATAGTCTATATTTGTAAACTGTATCTACACGAAAGAGAGGTAGTATTATGAAACCACCAGTATTAGTAGTAGCAGGACCTACTGCATCTGGTAAGACTTCTTTAGGCATAGCCTTGGCTAAAGAGTACAATGGCGAGGTAGTTTCGGCGGATTCTATGCAAGTATACAAGGGTTTAGATATCGCTACTGCTAAACCTACTAAAGAAGAGGTACAAGCAGTACCTCACTACTTAGTGGACTTTTTAGACCGAGACGTTAGCTTTTCGGTAGCTGACTACGTTAAGTTAGCGTATCAAAAGATAGACGAAATACATAGCAGAGGAAAGTTGCCTATAGTGGTCGGAGGTACTGGACTGTATATATCTTCTATGATGGATAATATTCAGTATACCGAAATATCTTCCGATGAGAGTATTCGTCAAAAGTACTATAACATGGCGGAAGAGTTTGGAAAAGCGTATCTATTGCAAAGACTTGACGAAGTAGACCACCAAACGGCTATAACTCTACATGAAAATAATCTTGGCAGAGTGGTTCGTGCTTTAGAAGTGTATGAACTCACTGGAAAGACTATGTCACAACTGAAGTTAGAGAGCCGTTCAGTAGAAACGCCCTATAGGTGGCTTGCATTCGGCATTAACTATAGTGACCGTTCTAAACTGTACGATAGAATTAATATGCGTGTAGACCAAATGGTCGATAATGGACTAATACAAGAGTGCAAAGAGGTATACACTCAAGGTGGATTGAAGACGGTCAATCAGGCTATAGGCTATAAAGAGTTAATACCATACTTCAATGGAACTGCTCAACTTTCCGACTGTATCGACAATATAAAGCAAGTAACCCGAAACTATGCTAAAAGACAGCTTACTTGGTTTAGAAAAGATAACAGAATTAATTGGATTATGGCTGACAATTTTGAAACTCTCGATAAAATTATGGATTTTTGTGAAAAAGTTATAGCCAAACACAATTTTTTGTGATATAATAACTATAAGTATTTATTTAGCATAGATACTTGCATCTTTTAGATTAATTAATATTGAGAATTGAGAACGGAGTGATTTATATGAATAAATCGTTAAACTTACAAGACATATTTTTAAATCAAGCAAGAAAGGAAAAAATTCCTATAACTATATTCTTAGTTAGTGGATATCAATTTAAAGGTATGGTTAAAGGCTTTGATAACTATATAGTAATATTAGATTGCGACGGCAAACAGAACATGGTATATAAGCACGCTATCTCTACTATAGTTCCAGCTAAGACTATATCCGTATTAGATAGTAACGAAAAGGCTCAGTAGTTGATATATGAATAGTTCAACTTCTAACTTTACTCTTGCTGTAATATTGCTATTAGTGGTTAGTATAGTGGTTAATATACTATGTCATGGATTGATAAATAACTATACTACCGAAACCGCTATAGCGTATACTACTTCTAATAAGATTACTTTTAATGGCATATACGTTCGTGATGAACAGGTTTTAACTTTCGATGGCGGAAACGGTGTAGTCAGTTATGCCGTTGCAGACGGTGGCAAACTTGCTAAAAACTCCGTAGTAGCCTATATATATGCCGACGAAAGCGACATAGAGACTAAACAAGAAATTCAAAAGCTACAATCAGAGTTGGACGTATTAGTTAAAATTCAAAACCCTGGTACTACCGAGGTTGCACAACCTTCTTATATTACTTCGCTAATAGAAGAAAAGTATCTAAGCATAGCCTATAATAAAGAACTTGGCAATCTTGAAAAAGTATCTACTACCAAAGAGGAACTATTAGTTCAGTTAAGCACTCTACAAATAGTTACCGACCCAGATAGCAGTTTTGAAGGTAGAATATCGGAACTTAATACTCAGATTAGCGACTTAGAGGCTAAACTTTCCGAACCCGTTAGCACTATTAGAGTAGATAAGCCCGCATACTTTGTTAGCTACATAGACGGCTATGAGGATACTCTATCTATAGATACTATGGATAGTCTAACCGTAAACGACCTTAACAACGTTAAAGACGAAACCGACGGCTTAAACACTAACAACGTTATAGGCAAGTTAATAGACGGCTACAAATGGTACATAGTGGGCGTAATAGACAACTCTAAAGATACTTTTGCAGTAAACGATACGGTTACTTTAAGTTTAGAATCCAGTTCTATTAATATTAAAGGTAAGGTTACTAATATTAAGAGTACCGAACGTCCTAACGAGAGTATAGTATACGTTCAGTGCGACAATATGTCCGACGACGTAGTACAACATAGAGTGGAAACTATAGAAATGTCTAAAGAAAACTATCAAGGCATTAGAGTTCCTAAGTCCGCTTTAAGATTTGTAGACGACGTAGAAGGAGTATACATTAAGGTTGGAGAACAGATTAAGTTTAAAAAAGTAGACGTTATATATCGTGCTAACGAATATATAATCTCTAAAGCTAACGCCGATGACGACTATTTGGCTCTATACGATGACATAGTAGTAGAAGGTGTTAGTAGTTAGTTATCTATTAAGATGACTACTATACTTTTATGAAAGGAATATGTTACTGTACTATAGGCTACTCTGTAAGTTTACAACTGTAGTCTATAGTATCTACTATAGGTTATAAAGTAACGGTATACTATAATGATTACTAACTTTAACTATATACAAGATAACTATAAACGCATATTAGACGGCGTTAATAACTCTATTGCTAAGTATAGAACTTCTAACGATAGCGTTAAGATTATGGCAGTTACTAAAACCGTTCAACCAGAGGCTATTAACTATGCTATCGGTCTTGGTATAAACCTTTTGGGTGAAAATAAGGTTCAAGAATACTTGGGCAAAAAGCCATACTACAACCCTTCGGCCACTGTGGACTTTATAGGTAGACTTCAAACTAACAAGGTTAAGTATATTATAAACGATATAAACCTAATACATTCGGTAGATAGTATTAAACTTGCTACCGAAATCGATAGACTTGCTAAAAAGTTTAACAAGGTTCAAGATATATTAGTAGAAGTTAATATCGGTGAAGAACCTACTAAAGCTGGAGTACTACCTGACCAACTTAAACAGTTTTTGGTACAAGTTTCTAACTTGCAAAACGTTAAAGTTAAAGGTCTTATGACTTTACCTCCTCCTAATAGTGGAGAAAAATTTTTAGCTAAAATGCAAGAATTGTATATTGACATTTCACAAGAAAAATTAGATAATATAAGTATGACTATATTGTCTATGGGTACTTCTGTAGACTATGCCGATGCTATTAAGTACGGCTCTACTTTGGTTAGAATTGGTACTGCACTATTCGGTGCAAGAGACTATTCAACTAAAAAATAAAGTCTATCGCACAAGACTTGATTTTTAGTTATAGTACAATATGTCTTATCTGTGTGCGAAGAAAGGAAGTATTATATGAGTGTTGCTGATAACTTTAAAAAATGGTTCTTGGTGGAAAAGGCAGAAGAACCAGAGGAAGAAGATACCAACTCAATAGATAACGTTGATGAACCTAATCCTCGTGAAGAAGAAGAACAACAGGAACGTCACCGTCGTTATAAATCGGATAATGAAACTGTTAAAGAAAGTAGTTACAAAAATATGGAAGAAAGAGAAACTCGTAATCAATATCAATCGCAAACACGTAATGAAGAAGCTAATAAAAGCTATAATAACGCAAACGCTAATAATAACGGCAACTCACACGTTATTAACGCTAACGTTATGATACAGGTAGTATTGGTAAGACCTGAAGTCTTTACCGACGCTAAACAGATTGCAGACCATCTATTAAAAGGTAAAACTGTAGTCCTTAACTTGGAAACTGCTAACGCTGAAAACAAGAGAAGAATTATAGACTTTATAGCTGGTGTTGCTTACGCTAAAGGCGGTAATATTAAAAAGGTTGCTAAGTTTACCTACATAGTTACTCCTCAAAACGTTGGATTTGTTGGCGATAACATAGTTAGAGAACTTGAAAATATCGAAGGTAATGATAACTAATATATATCTACTATGCAAAGTAACGTATTATTCCTAAATAAGTTAGAGGATATGTTTAAGTTAGTAGAAAAGAACGTATCTGTAAAGTATACACAGTATTTAGACGAGTTAGAACTCTCTACCGCTTTACAGCGTATACCTACTTTAAAGTATTACTATCCACAGACCGAAGTTACTCTTTGGGGTGGATATTCTAATGCTGATAGAAAGGTTATGTGTGTACACAGTACGTACATTCCAATAGAACCGCAGGACTTCCCTATAAAAGTAGTACAGTTTAACTATAGTAGCAACTTTAATAGTCTAACACATCGTGACTTCTTAGGTGCTATAATGTCGCTAAACGTTACACGTAGTTCTATAGGCGATATAGTAGTTAAACAAGGAACTACTCAAGTAGCAGTGTTAGATACTGTAGCTGATATTATATCTAACGAACTGGTTCGCATTGGTAGAGTAGGCGTTAAGACTTCCATAGTAGATAGTATATCTTTAAACGCTACACAAAACTTTAAAGATATTAATGGAACGGTTGCCTCTCTTAGATTAGACTGTATAGTTAGTTTGGTTACTGGTTTAAGTCGTGCCAATGCGGTACAGCTTATAAAGTCTAAGGTGGTGTACGTAAACCATATTGAAGTGTTTTCACCTGCGGTCAGTCTAAAAGTAGACGACACTTTTTCTATTAAGGGTTATGGTAAGTATATCCTTAAAAACGTTTCTGAACCTACTAAAAAAGGTAGGTTACACTTATTAGTAAACAAATATTTATAATGAGGTGATTTTTTCCATGAATGCAAAGGATATTAGTAGTCAAAAGTTTGAAAAAGTATCTTTTGGTTACAAACAGGAAGACGTTGACGACTATCTAAACCAAGTAGCATCGGAATTTTCTACTTTGGAAAGAGAAAACGTAGAAATGAATAAAAAGCTACAGATATTAGCCGATAAGGTTAGAGAATATCGTCAAGATGAAGAGGCAGTTAAAGAGGCTTTGCTATCTGCTAAAAAAGAAGGTCACAGAAGTATAGTAGAAGCTAAAAAGAAGTCCGATGAGATTATCACCGAGGCTAACGCCGAAGCTGAAAGAATTATTAACGAATCGGTTATTACCGCCGAAAAGGAAGTAAACGCTTTACGCAAAGATATAGAGGCGGAAGAAAAACACCTTGCCGACGTTCAACAAGTGGTTTCGGACTTTAAAAAGAACCTATTCGATATGTATAAAAATCACTTAGAACTAATATCCAGTATGCCAGAAGTAGAAATTGAAGATGAATACGACGAGGACGGTTACGAAGATGCCGAGGCTGATAGTTCTAACGTTCCTAATACTGTCGAAAAGGCTTCTAAGTAGTACTTACATATACTATTATTATTTAGAATGATATGGTATACTTAATACTATATCGTTCTATATTAAATACAAAAATATTACACTTATAGTGTATTAGATTGGAGAATACTATTTATGTCACAAGATTATAATTTAACTCTTAATCTCACTAAGACAGACTTCCCAATGCGTGGTAACTTGCCTAAAAGAGAACCAGACACTCTAAAAAAGTGGGACGAAGAAAGTCTATACGATAAGATGATGAAAAAAAACGAGGGTAAGCCTACCTACATCTTACACGATGGTCCTCCTTATGCTAACGGTTCTATTCACCTTGGAACTGCTTTAAATAAGGTACTAAAAGACTTTATTATCAAGCAAAAAAATATGAGTGGCTATAAAGCTCCTTACGTTCCAGGTTGGGATACTCACGGTCTACCTATAGAACTAAAGGCTATGAAGTCTATAGGTGTAGAAAATGGTGCTATTCCTCCAGTAGAGTTAAGAAAGCACTGTAAAGAGTTCGCATTAACTCACGTTAAGAGCCAAATGGCTCAGTTTAAGCGTTTAGGTAGCATAGGCGACTATGAACATCCATACTTAACACTACGCCCAGAGTATGAAGCACGTCAAGTGGAAGTATTCGGAAAAATGGTTAAACAAGGATATATGTATAAAGGTCTAAAGCCTGTGTATTGGTGTCCAGACTGTAACACTGCATTAGCTGAAGCCGAAATTGAGTATGCCGACGACCCATGCTATTCTATCTACGTTAAGTTCAACGTAGTAGACGATAAGGGAGTATTCGCTAATACTAATATACCACTAAGTAATATCTACTTTGTAATTTGGACTACCACCACTTGGACTATTCCAGGTAACTTGGCTATATGTGTAGGTCCTGAATATGAGTATACTTTAGTAAAGCCTACTGACAAGGAAGAATACTACGTAATGGCTACAGAGTTAGTTCGTGAAACTATGGAAAGTGCAGGTATCACAGACTATCAAACTATAGGTACTTTTGCAGGTAAAGACTTAGAATACATCAAGACTAAGCACCCACTATACGATAGACTATCTCCAGTAATAGTAGGCGACCATGTAACTCTTGAAAGTGGTACAGGTTGTGTACACACTGCTCCAGGTTACGGTGTAGAAGACTTTGAAGTATGCCGTAACTATGATGATATAGGTATCTTAGTATGTGTAGACGACAAGGGCAGACAGACCAAAGAAGCTGGCGAATTTGAAGGTATGGATACCGATACTGCTAATAAGGCTATAGCTAAAAAGTTAGAAGAACTTAACTCTCTATTAGCTATCAAAAAGATTACTCACCAATACCCACACTGTTGGAGATGTCATAGTCCAATAATCTACAGAGCTACTGAACAATGGTTCTGTTCCGTAAACGGCTTTAAGGATGAGGCGGTTAAGTCTATCGAAACCGTTAAGTGGATACCAGAATGGGGCGAAGATAGAATTAAAGGTATGGTTAAAGACCGTAGCGACTGGTGTATATCCCGTCAACGTACTTGGGGTGTACCTATTCCAGTAATATACTGTAAGGATTGCGGAAAGCCTATAGTTACCGATGAAACTATAAAGGCTATATCTGATATGTTCAGAAGAGAAGGTTCTGATAGTTGGTGGACTAAGGAAGTATCCGAATTTATTCCTGCTGACGTTAAGTGCGAATGTGGTTGTGGTGAATTTACTAAGGAATACGACATTATGGACGTTTGGTTCGATAGTGGTGTATCCCACACTTCCGTATTAGATGAGTATGAAGAACTCTCTGCCCCTGCTGACCTATACCTTGAGGGTGCAGACCAGTATAGAGGTTGGTTCCAATCTTCATTATTAACTTCTGTAGTATACAAAGGACAGGCTCCATATAAGGCAGTATGTACTCACGGTTGGGTAGTAGACGGTCAAGGCAAGACTATGCATAAGTCTTTAGGTAATGGTATCGACCCAAGCGAAATTACTGATAAGTACGGTGCAGACATATTAAGACTATGGGTAGCGTCTTCTGACTATCACTCTGATATTAGAATATCTAACGATATCCTAAAGCAACTATCCGAGGCTTACAGAAAGATTAGAAATACTGCTCGTTTCTTCCTACAGAACCTATCCGACTTCAATCCTGATACTGATACGGTATCTAACGATAAGTTACAAGAGATAGACCAATGGGCTATTATGAAGTTTGATGAACTTATTAATACTGCTAATAGAGGCTATAACGACTTTGACTTCCATATAGTACTACAAGCTATCATTAAGTTCTGTACTGTAGATATGTCTAACTTCTATTTAGATATCGCTAAGGATAGACTATACTGTGACGGTAAAGACTCCGTTTCAAGACGTGCCGTACAGTCTGTAATGTATAACATACTAAGTGGATTTATTAGAGTATCCGCTCCTATACTATCGTTCACAGCTGAAGAGGTTTGGAGCTTTATGGTTCATACTAAGGAAGACAATACCGAAAGTGTATTCTTAAACGACTTCCCACAAGTATCCAATATGACATTCTCCGATGACTTTAAGGCTAAGTGGAACTTTATCTCTAAGGTTAAAGAAGATGCTAACAAGGAGTTAGAACTAAAGCGTGTAGATAAGATTATAGGTAAGTCTTTAGACGCTAACGTTATAGTACATTGTAAGTCTCAAGAAGTTGCAGATAGGTTCAACGCTTACGCTGATGAACTAAAGAGTGTACTAATAGTATCTGGCATATCCATAGTAGTAGATGATACCGTAGAAGAAGTATCTTATGAAGTAGTTAAGGCTACAGGTAACAAGTGCGAAAGATGTTGGTCTTATTCTAATACAGTAGGACAACACGCTATTCACCCTACACTATGTAATAGATGTGCTTGTGTAGTAGAAGCACTAAATAAGTAGTCTACTAATGTAAATTGAATATATTATATAGGGGCGGAAGAGAGGTATTCTATCCGCCCTTAATTAAAATAGGGAGGTTTAATTTTAAGTATGTATATACTCTCTTTAATAGTAATAGTTATACTTGCAGTAGTAGACCAACTTATTAAAGTTTGGGCTATAGCTAATCTAAAGGGTGCAGATAGTATAGAGTTCATAAAGTTTGGAAGTCTTAAAGTTATAGACTTAACCTATCTTGAAAATGATGGTGCGGTGTTCGGTTCGTTTTCTGGTATGACCACTATGTTGATAGTAGTTAGTATAGTAATGGTGTTAGTATGTGGATACTTTCTGTTTAAGTATGGAAAGAGTTCTAAACTGTTGACTACTTCTTTAACGCTAATAATAGGTGGCGGAATAGGTAACGCTATAGATAGAATATTCCGTGACGGTAGAGTAGTAGACTATATAGAAGTTAAACTGTTTAACTTTGCAATCTTCAACTTTGCGGATATGTGCGTGGTAGTGGGTACTATACTAATGATACTATACTTAATACTAAGCGAAACTAAAGAACGTAAAGCTAATACTAAAAGTTAGGAGGCAAAACACTATTGAAACAACTTACTATTATTACTACTGAAGACTATGTGGGGTTACGTTTAGATAAGTATCTTTCCAGTATAGAAGATTTAGAACTTACCCGTTCGGCAGTGCAAAACCTAATAGAAAAAGACTGCGTGTTGATAAATAGTCAAGTAAGTTCTAAAAACTATAGACTGCGTCTAAACGATACTATAACGGTAAACGTTCCAGACCCTGAACCTTTGGACGTACTTCCTGAAGATATTCCATTAGATATAGTCTATGAAGATGAATATCTTTTAGTAGTAAATAAGCCAAAAGGTATGGTAGTACACCCAGCACCTTCTAACTATACTGGAACGTTAGTAAATGCTTTAATGTATCACTGTAAGGGAAGTCTATCGGGTATAAACGGAGTAATTCGCCCTGGAATAGTACATCGTATAGATAAGAATACCAGTGGTCTGTTAATAGTAGCTAAAACGGATACCGCTCATATAGGTTTAGCCGAACAGATAAAAGAACACTCATTCACTCGTGAGTATGAAGCCATAGTGTTAGGTAGACTTAAAGAACCCTATGGTACTATAAACGCTCCTATAGGTAGGCACCCAGTAGATAGGAAAAAGATGACGGTTACTACTAAAAACTCTAAAGAGGCTATCACACACTATCAAGTGTTGGAACAGTTTGAAAAACATACTCATATTAAGTGCATATTAGAGACTGGTAGAACGCATCAAATTAGAGTGCATATGGCGTATATAGGTCACCCAGTATTAGGCGACGACGTATACGGAAAGCCTTGCAAAATACTCACAGGACAGTGTTTACACGCTAAAAAGATAGGCTTTATACATCCTATCACTAAGCAGTATCTTGAGTTTGAAAGCGAACTTCCTAAATACTTTATCGACGCTATAAAGTATGTAAGTTAGTAGGTATGCTATGTTATATTGTTATTATGTGCGAAAGGAATATTTTTAATGGAAAACTTATCCCATGTGATGTTAATATCAGATATGGACGGAACTTTACTTAAAGACGATAAGACTATCAATCCTATAGACCTTATGGCGATTGAACAGTTTAGACTTAGAGAGGGTATATTTACTGTAGCTACTGGTAGAAACTACAAGTCCGCTATGCAGTACTTTAAAGAGTTAAATATACGCTATCCTGTAATACTATACAACGGTGGTATGATATACGATGTAGTACACAATAGACCTATCTACATAGACGAACTTCATGAACGTGCAGAAGATATTGCGGATAACATCTTAAAAGAGTTTCCACACGTGGCTTGTGAAATATTAACCTCTAAAGATATTTACGTAGTGAACGATAACGAATTTGAACAGGAACATAATAGATATTCTAAAGTTACTCCTATATACTGTACTCTAAAAGAATTTTGTAACAGTAAAAGCATTCAAAGTGAAAAACGTATTAAAATGCTATTCGCTATGGATAGCAAAACTATGCCACAACTTATCAGGTTTGTGGAGTATATGGGCTATACTGAGTATGTGGACTTTGTTAAGTCTACCGACCAGTACTATGAAATGTTGCCTAAAGGGTGTTCTAAGGGTAAGGCTCTAAGAGAGTATAAAAGGATATTAGGTCTACACGATTGCATAGTAGTAGCCATAGGCGATTACAACAACGATATTGAAATGCTCAAAGAGGCTAATTTAGGAGTAGCTCCTAATAACGCTATCAAAAACGTTAGACGTTCAGCCGACCACGTTACTAATCACAACAACAATACAGGTGCTGTAGCTGAAACTATAGACTACATAATATATCGACTATAAGAAAGGACTAAGTATTATGAAACATACTCTACTATCGATATCGATAATAGTATCTTTAATTGGACTGTGTAGTTGTAGTGGTGATAGTCTTAACGATGAAACCGTCGCTACTACTTCTATTGAAGGTGCTACCTCCACTACTTCTATTACAGAAACCTCTGCTACTACACAAGCTACCACTACTACTATGGAAAATCAAACCGTAACTATCGATTTGACGTTCTTAGGGGATTGTACTCTTGGCACTCAGCACGGAGACGATACAGATACTTCCCGATTTAACTACTATGCCTTAAATAATAGTACCTCTTACTTTTTAGAGGGTGCTATGCCGTATATCTCTAACGACGACTTTACTATAGCTAATTGTGAAACGGTCTTTTCAGATAACAGTCTACAAGAACGTGATAAGGGTTATACACCTGCATTCTGGTTTAAGAGTAGAACCGAAAACGCTAAGATATTTTCCGATAACAGTGTAGAAGTGGTATCTTTGGCTAATAATCATACTAACGATTTCGGCGAACAGGGTCAATTGGATACTCAAAAGGCTATAGAAGACACTAACTATACTCAGTGGGGAAACGACGACAAAGACGTAATAGTCGAAAAAGACGGAGTTAAAATAGGTATAGTATGCTGTTCCTTATGGGACGGCAACTATGCCGATAACATAATAGATAGAATAGAGGCTCTAAATGATACTACCGATATTCAAGTAGTATTCTTTCATGGTGGAGAAGAAGCGGTACACTCTGCTGAAAGTTGGAAGATAGAGGCTTGTCATAGAATAGTAGACCATGGAGCGGATTTGATAGTCGGTGGACACCCTCACGTACTGCAACCGTTAGAAACTTATAATGGAGTGCATATAGTATATTCTATAGGTAACTTTGTATTCGGTGGAAATCTAAATCCCGAAAATGCTACTATAGTATATCAAGAAGAGTTTACTTATAATAAGTCCACTAAACAGATAGTTAATTCTACCGAAAATATAGTACCGTTCTATGTATACGGTGGTAGCGGTACTAATAACTATCAACCAATACCAGTTTCGCAAGACGAATATTTATATTCACAGATATTAGGCTTTATGTATGGCGAAAATAGTTCTCCAATATAGTATACACTACTTAAAAAATCGTTGACAACTACACTATTTTGATGATATAATTATATTGATATGTTTTTGACTATGTTTTGTGCATACTAAAAAAATCAATACAAAGGAGTTTTTGATGATGGATATAACCATAAAGAAAAAGTTACAGGCTACTGCCTGTAAGGTTAGAATGGGCGTTATCGAAGGTACTTACAATGCAAAGTCTGGACACCCAGGCGGTTCTCTTTCGATTTCCGACTTACTAACCTATCTATACTTTGCTAAAATGCACGTAGACCCTAAAAATCCTGAAATGGAAGATAGAGATAGATTAGTACTATCTAAAGGACATACTGCACCTGCACTATACTCAGCCTTAGCTTTAAGAGGATTTTTCCCTATGGAAGAGTTAAAGTCTTTAAGACATATAGGTGCTATGTTACAAGGTCACCCATGTATTCATACACCTGGTGTGGATATGAGCAGTGGTTCTCTTGGACAAGGTATATCAGTAGCTTGCGGTATGGCTTTAGCTGGTAAACTAAATGAGGCTTCTTATAAAGTGTACACCATATTAGGCGACGGTGAAATAGAAGAAGGTCAAGTTTGGGAAGCAAGTATGTTTGCAAGCCACTACAAGTTAGATAACTTAATAGCTATAGTAGACAACAACGGTCTACAGATAGACGGTAAAATTACCGAAGTTATGTCCCCTGAACCTATTACCGATAAGTTTGAAGCCTTCGGTTGGCACGTTATAACTATGGACGCTCACGACTTTGACAGCATAGAAAGTGCTTTCGATGAGGCAGAAACCATAGTAGGTAAGCCTGTAGTTATAGTACAAAAGAGTGTTAAGGGTAAAGGCGTTTCGTTTATGGAAAATCAAGTAGGCTGGCACGGTAAAGCTCCTAACAAGGAAGAGTACGATAAGGCTATGGCAGAGCTAAACGCTCAATTACAAGCATTGGAGGGTTAATATATTATGTCCGAAATTATTAAAAAGGCTACTCGTGAAAGCTATGGTGAGGCTTTAACTGAACTCGCTGAAAAGTATCCTAACTTAGTAGTATTAGACGCTGACCTTGCTGCTGCTACTAAGACTGGTATATTTAAAAAGAAGTATCCTAACAGATTTTTCGATTGCGGTATTGCCGAAGCTAACATGATGGGTGTAGCTGGCGGTCTTGCAGTATCTGGTATGATACCTTTTGCAAGTACTTTTGCTATGTTTGCTGCTGGTCGTGCTTACGAAATAGTTAGAAATACTATAGGATATCCACACATAAACGTTAAAATAGGTGCTACTCATGCTGGTATTTCCGTAGGTGAAGACGGTGCTACTCACCAATGTAACGAAGATATTGCTCTAATGAGAACTATCCCTGGTATGACTATTATCAACCCTTCCGACGACGTAGAGGCTAAACAGGCTGTAGAAAGTGCTATACTCCATAACGGTCCAGTATATATGCGTTTTGGTAGATTAGCCGTTCCAGTAATAAACGATAAAGATACTTACAAGTTTGAACTCGGTAAGGGTGTAACTCTTAAACAAGGTAACGACGTTACTATAGTAGCTACTGGTCTAATGGTAAACGAGGCTCTACAAGCTCACGAAATGCTAAAGGCTGACGGTATCAATGCAAGAGTAGTAAACATTCACACTATAAAGCCTATAGATAAAGAACTTATCTCTAAGTGTGCTGAAGAAACTGGTCTAATAGTAACTGCTGAAGAACATTCTGTTATAGGTGGTTTAGGTTCTGCAGTCGCTGAAGTGGTAACAGAAAGCTGTCCAGTACCAGTTATCAAGATAGGCGTAAACGATGTATTTGGTCATAGTGGTCCAGCCGTAGACCTATTAAAAGAGTTTGGTCTATCTGCTGAGAACATATATAATACTACTAAGTCCGCTATCGAAAAGCTAAAGTAGTAGTTACTAATACTATATACAGTAATAGAGCGTACTCTAAATGGGAGTACGCTCTATAGTCGTTATATATATGGAATATGGTAGTATTCATACTATTGTAGTCTAACTTGTGAAGCGTTTTCGCTATAGTCTGAACTTATTAGTATAGGAAGTTCTAAAGCCTCATCTGATACTACGTAACCTATTTTAATAGTCTTAGTTTCGTTAGGTTGTAAAGTGGTCATATATGCTGAGTGGTTATAACCGTCGTACTTGTCGAAAGCTACAGGTTCAAAATAGAAGTTATCCATATAAGAACTTAAATAGAATGCCTTGCAAAATTCTTGAGAAGTATCTAATAGATTAGTAACGGTAGCCTCTAATACTATAGCCTTGTAGCCGTCTTCTAATTCACCGTTTTGGTTTATGTGTCTGTAGTCAAATTCGTTAGTTAGTTCGCTATCGAGTTCTAAGCCGTCTAAACTGTCGGTGATAGTGTAGTTGTCTATCTTAACGTTTATGGTATCTGTTAAGTTTGAAGAAACGTCTTGATACATAGGAACATCCTTATACTTTTCTTCAAGTATAGACTTGATATTCTTAGTTACTTCTTCCATAGGAGGGTTATATATAGGTTCTACGTCCACATAGCCGTAATCGTCTATATCTATAGCGTAACCACGGTCGATAGGCACTTCAAAGGAGTATACTGGTTCAGCTTGTGAGTTATCGTATAGACCGATAGTTATAGAAGTAGCGTCCTTCATAGGGGTTGAATAGACGTTGTTGTCGCTCAAGAGTAGTTCTGTACCCGTGCTATCGAATAGTCTAACCATGTATGAACTGTCACTGGAAGAGAAGTCTGCATCTAATTTAGTATTAGCAGGGGATACGGTTATACTGTTTATAGTAACTCCGCCTTGAGTTTGATTTACTGGATAGGTTTTATTCTGTGAAGTATCGGTTATAGATAGTTTAAAGTCAGTAGATACGGACTGATTTAGATACTTTTCAGCGTATTCGTTAGGAGAACCGTCGTCATTAAAGGTATCTAAACGGAAGTTAGTATAGCGTAGACTATCGTAATCATAGTCGTAGTGAATGCTATCAAAAGCACAGTCTACACTAAAAGATAGGTCTATATCTGCACCGTCAATATCTTCGATATTAGAAACGTCTACGTTAATCTTGCCTACGAATAGACCAAGTTCATCGCTACTTGCAGTGTATAGTTCAGTAGACTTTGTGTCGTTGTCTAAGGTTTGACCGTTAATCTTGATATCGAGAGGACCAGTTATACAGTTGCACTTAGATAGTAGTTCGTCATTGGACTGTATACCATAGGTGATGTATAGGTTAGAACCGTCACAATAGTAACTATCTACGTATACGGACATATAGTCGGTATCGTCTTGAGTAGCTACTGCGGTTTGAGTTTCTGCTTGTGTAGTAACTTGTACTTCTTGAGAATAGTCTTTAGTAGGGTTGGCTTGATTTCTCTGTTCTATCTTGTTTAGAAGACTTTGTAGTATAGGAATGTTATCTGCCATTACTGGCATAGCTACTACAGATACACCTAATACGGCTACTAAGCAAGCCGAGAAGATAGCCACTTTTCTACTTTTAAAAGATTTTTTATTATTAGTATTTTTACTCATTTCAAAATCTACCTTTCTTTGTAAACGATACTTAAAGTTTGGGTCTAATTCAAAACTATCTATCATATGAATATATTCTTTTTTTTTCATAATCTTCCGCCTCCAAATCGAGTTTTAACTTTTCTCTGCCCCTTTTAAGACGCATCTTTACTCCTGACTGTGTTATCTTTAATATTTTAGCTATTTCCTCAATAGAGTAGCCTTCGTAGTAGTATAAGTATAAAACCACCCTATATTTTTCGTTTAGACTAAATAGTAACTCTTGTATGTATGAGTAGTCATCTTCAGTATTTTTTTCAACTTCTTCTAAATTATCTTCTAAAGAAGTAGTATTTTTATTCCAAAAAGTTCGTAAATGATTTTTACAAGCATTAATGGTAACTCTTATAATCCAGTATTTTTCGTGTTCTAAGGTATCGAACGGTGTTTTGTTGGTAAACAGTTTAATGAATACTTCTTGTGTAACGTCTTCGGCATCTGATTTGTTAGCTAAGTATGTCATAGAGAGTTTGAATATTAGGTTGCTATATAGCGAATACTTTTCTTCAAAGAGTGTGTTGTCCATGGTTTTTAACTCCTTTCATAATAGATACACACTTAGTCGCCAAAAAGTCACACGTACTAAAAAATTTTTTTAGAGGCTCTTTTGTGACAAAAAGAACCTCTAAGTTAGTAGTAGTATTAATATATAGTTATTGATTAGCTTTGCGGTCTATATACTTTGTAAGCGTTTTAGAGTACACTATCTTTTGTGCATTGTATAAGCCAGTATATCCCGATAGTAGGTAAGATACCGCACACGCTATTCCAAAGTAGACTAATCCTTTAGCACCGAATATTTCCACCGATAGAAACATGGAAGTTAATGGACAGTTAGTAACTCCACAGAATAGGGCTATCATTCCTATGCTTGCACCAAAAGAAGTATCCATTCCTATTAACGTACCAAAAAAACTTCCAAAAGTAGCACCTACATATAACGACGGAACTATTTCGCCTCCCTTGTAGCCTGCACATAGCGTGATAGCTGTAAATAGTATCTTTACTATAAACATATGGAACGGTACTTGCTGAGTAAAAGCTCTATCTATTACGTTCATACCAGTACCGTTGAAGTCGTAAGTTCCTACTAAAAAGGTTAGTATACTAATTAGTACACCACCTACTATGGCTCTTGCATAGTGGTTCACTAAATACTTTCGATATAGTTCTAAGGCTAAGTGCATAGCTAAACAGAACAGTATACTAATAAATGCACATAAGAAAGCCAATACTATAGTCTGTAGTATGGATACTGCGTTCAAGTTTGGAACTACTATATTATAGAATACGTTCTCTCCACCCAAATAGTTGGATACCATAGTACTCACTACCGAGGCTACCATACACGGAACTATCGCTGAATAGTGTAGTATTCCTACACTTATAACTTCCATAGCAAAGAACCCAGCAGTTACAGGCGTTCCAAACAGTGCTGAAAACCCTGCACTCATACCACACATGGTAATAATTCTAACGTCTGATTGGTTCATCTTCATAGCAGAACCTATACTTGAAGCGATACTTCCGCCTATCTGTAAACCAGCACCTTCTCTACCAGAAGAACCACCAAACAAGTGAGTGATAACACTTCCTGAAAAGATACACACCATATTTTTTAAGTTTAAGTTTTTACCGTCTCTGACTGCCATTAGTACCATGTTAGTGCCTCTATCGTGTGGCAATCCCATTAACTGATATATTAAAGTTATCAATACACCCCCTATAGCCATAAAGTATATTAGTATGGGATATTTTTCTCTAAAGTCTGTTACCCCTTGAATACTCTTATTAAAAGCTACTCCTACCAAACCTACTACTACGCCTATCATTATAGATATTAAGGTCCACTTAAAGAACGACTTTATAGCTGGAATATGTATTCTTTTAAGTTCCTTATACCAATGATATATATACTTATTCATGTTTAAAACCACCTCAAGATAGATTATAATACCTTTATTATGGTTTGTCAAACGTGAGGCTATAAGCAAAACTTGTATTTGACTTTTTTAGTAGATGTGTTATAATAGTAGCATACGCTTTGATATATGTTTAGTAGTAGAAAGGAAGTTGGTATCTTGAGAGTAGAATTTACTAAGGAAATGAAGAAAGACTATACCATATTAATTCCTAATATGTTAGGTATTCACTTTGAAATATTAAAACACGTATTTTTAATTCACGGATATAAGGTAGAACTATTGACTAATGAAGGTCCTAACGTAGTAAATGCAGGTTTGGAACACGTTCACAATGATACTTGCTATCCTGCACTATTAGTAATAGGTCAACTAATAGATGCCTTAAATAGTGGTAAGTATGATGTAAACAAAACCGCTTTAATAGTCCCTCAAACGGGTGGCGGTTGTAGAGCCTCTAACTATATTCACTTACTTAGAAAGGCTTTAGAAAAGTGTAACTATTCACAAGTGCCAGTAATCTCATTGAACCTGTCAGGTTTGGAAAAAAATAGCGGTTTTACTTTTACTATCCCTATGATTATGCAAGCTATGATGTCTTTAGCCTATGGCGACGTTATGATGCTATTGGATAATCAGACTAAACCTTACGAAGTAGAAAAGGGTTCTTGTCGTGCCGTAATAGACAAATGGGTTGTTGAAATAACTAATCAACTAAAGGTCGGTAGAGGACTTTCCAATAAAGACCTAAAAGACAACATTAAAAACATTACTGAAGACTTCTCTAAAGTTAAAGTGGATAAGTCGGTTCATAAGACTAAGGTTGGTATAGTAGGCGAAATATACGCTAAGTACTCTAAACTTGCTAATAACAACCTTGAACAGTTTCTGTTTGAACAGGGTTGCGAAGTAAACCTTCCTGGACTAATTCCATTTATACTATTTAAAATAGATAACCGTCGTGATGACGTGGACTTATACGACGGTAGCAAACTTAAAAAAGGTATAGCTACTATGTTATTCAACTATGTTGAAAAGGTTCATAATACCGTAATAGATATAGTTAAACAGTACGACTGCTTTTTACCTCCTACTTCATACGAACACACCAGAAGTTTAGTAAAAGGCGTTATAGGTTACGGTAATAAGATGGGCGAAGGTTGGATGTTAGTCGCTGAAATGATGGAACTTATCGAAAGTGGCTATAACAATATAGTGTGCTGTCAACCGTTTGGATGTTTACCTAATCACGTAGTAGGCAAGGGAATGGTTAGAAAGATTAAAAGTATATATCCTAATGCGAACATAGTGCCTATAGACTATGACCCAGGTGCTACTAAGGTAAACCAAGAAAACAGAATTAAACTAATGCTATCTAATGCCAACTATCAGGCAGTATAGAGGCTATTCGTTAAGAGCTATTATAAGTATATAGTAGCTCTTTTTTGATACTATAATACGTAACAAAAAACTTCTTGCAATTTTCGGGGTTTTAGGTTACAATTATAAGATAACCATATTATTATAGTAAAGGAGTTTTTTTATGAGTGATAAGGCATTCGTACTATTAATGCACGTTATAGTGTTGTTTACTGCTTTCCCAATTCATGAATTTGCACATGGCTACGTGGCGTATAAGTTAGGTGATAATACTGCAAAGTATTCAGGTAGATTGACTATCAATCCATTTGCACACTTAGACCTATTTGGTACTATTCTTATGGTATTCGCAGGTATAGGTTGGGCTAAGCCAGTACCTATAAATCCGAATAACTTTACAAAAGTAAGTCGTAAGACTGGTATGGCTTTAACGGCTTTAGCTGGACCAGTATCCAATCTACTAATGGCTTATATTGGCATGATACTATACAAAGTGTTATACTATTCAGTAGGTGCTTCTACCAATATAGCGTATGTTGAGTTGATACTATACTATGTAGTAGTATTAAACATAGGCTTAGCGATATTCAACCTACTACCTATACCACCTTTAGACGGTTCAAGAGTATTTAGTGTATTCTTAGATGAACGCACTTACTTCAATATTATGCGTTATGAAAGGTACATCTTTATAGGCTTAATATTAGTTATGAACTCTGGAATATTCGATAACTTTTTATCTTTTTTAAGAAGTGGTATGTTTAGTATTATGAACTTCTTAACTGGATATATAGACCTAATATTTGCTTAACTATGGAAAGACTATCTTTTAAGTTAGAAGTCTTTGAAGGTCCTTTGGACTTAATGTTGAACCTTATCAGCAAACACAGGCTGAACATATACGATATAGAAATTTCTAAACTGTTAGAACAGTATATGGCTTATTTAGACGACTGTCAATCTTGCGACTTTGAACTTGCTGGTGAGTTTCTTGAAATGGCTTCTCGATTAATATACATCAAAACTATGTCCCTACTGCCTAACTCCAAAGAGGCAGAACAGGTAAAAAAAGAGTTAGAGGGTACTCTAATAGAGTACTCTCTATGTAAACAGACGGCTAATAGACTGTATCAACTATACTGTGGCGATAAAATCTTTTCGCACAAGCGTATTATAGATATCAAAATAGATAATACTTATAACATAGTACATACTCCCGATACTCTGTTAAAAGCGTACATGAACATAGGTCTTAAACGACTTAAACAGTATAAACCCGATACTTACAAGGATAAGTTTAACGTCATACTAAAACATAAGATGTTCCCTGTAGAAGTTAAAGTGGTATCGGTATTAAGAGTTATGTATAAGTATGGTCACGCTAAGTTGGATAGTCTATTTGAAGGTATTAACGACCGTTCCGAAAGAGTAGCATTGTTTTTGGCAGTATTAGAACTTACTAAATCTGGTAGGCTTATGGTTAGTGATGATAGTTCCGAAATTATGTTTACTGGTCGTAAAGTTAAAAATATTAGCACTGGTGGTGATTACTATTAAACAGAAAGAGTTATTATCAAGGTTAGAGGCTGTACTATTTGCATATGGTGACCCTTTAGAAGTATCTAAACTGGCTACAGCTACCGAAATTCCTGAACGTGAAGTTCCTATACTAATAGATGCTTTAAATGATGAGTATCAAGACCGTGGTTCTGCTCTGCGTGTGGAACGTTTAGCGGAATGTTATCAAATGGTTACGGTTAAAGAGTATTCAAAGTACATTAAACGTACTATGGAGATTAACCGTTCTACTGCTTTAACTCCGTCTGCTATGGAAGTACTTACTATTATAGCGTATAATCAACCAGTTACTAAAAGTTTTGTCGAAAGTATTAGAGGTATAGATAGCTCTAACGTAATATATAGGCTTGTGGAAAAGGGATTAATCGCTGAGGCTGAACGTCTTGACATACCAGGACGACCTATAGCCTATGTGACTACTCCAGTATTTTTAAGAAGTTTTGGTTTAAATAGTCTTTCAGAGTTGCCACCACTACCACATCACATGGAAGATAGACTTCCAGACGAACCTGAAGACATTCCTATGGATTACGATTAAAAGGTGGTACGCTTTGATAGTATTCATTATAGTGTTAATACTGCTTATAGTATTACTATGGTTGCCAGTATATTTAGACTTCAAATATATAGATGGTTCTTTAGACTGTAAGGTTAAGTATGCTATGTTTACACTGTATTCTGTTACAGAACCCAATAAGTACGGTCTAAACAGACTGAAAAATATTAAAAAAAAGAAGACTTCTAAGTCTAAGCATAAGTCTAAGACTAAGAATAAGAGTAACCAGTCTAATAGTAAACCTTCTACTAATAGTAGCGACGTTAAGTCTAAACCGAAAAGTTCCACTTCTAAGCCTAAATCTGATAGCAAAGCAACTTCCAAAACGGAAGTTAAAACTAAGTCTAAGTCTAAAGTTTCCACAGACAGTATGGACTTTGAAGACTTGATATCCAACTTAGATATAGTTTTGGATATCCTAAAGATTATAGTATCTAAATTAGGAGTGTTTATAAAAAGTCTAAAGGTTAAGGATTTATATATAGACTTCTTAGTAGCAGATGAAGACGCTTGCGAATGTGCCCTAAAGTTCGGAAAGATAAACGCTATACTATATCCAACGTTGAGTATACTCAATCAGTATGTTAAGATTAAAAAGAAGAAGATATCTATTCAACCTAAGTATAATAGTAATGTGGGAGTATATGATGTATCTTTTAAGGTTCAATTAGGTTTGGGTAGTGGTATAGTTCAAGTAGTAGCTATAATACTAAAGGTTATCCCAGTACTACAGGATAACGATATGTTATAATTAAGGAGGAAAAGTCAATGTTAAAAGACGTTATGGGCGTGACTATGGACAAACTAAAAGATATGGTCGACGCTGATACTGTTATAGGTAATCCAATAAGTACACCTAACGGTACTACTATTATACCTATTTCTAAGATATCCTATGGTTTTGCATCAGGTGGTTCTGATTTACCTAAAAAAACCGCTGATAATGAACTCTTTGCAGGCGGTTCAGGTGCTGGGGTATCCGTTCAACCTTTAGGATTTTTGATAGTATATCCTAACGGTACTGCTGAAGTTAAAGAGATGACTATGAACGCTTCTAAAGAGAGTGTTATTATCAATAAACTTCCTGAAATGATAGACAAGGTTATGGATATTATCAAAAAAGATGACAAGGACGGTTCTAAAAAGGAAAAGTTTAAGACTAAAAAAGTAGACCTAAATTCTAAAACGATAGAAGAACCACAAGATACTAACGATTAATTAATAGTATGAATATTCCCCCTTATACTTCCATAGATTATCTATAAAGGGGGAATACTATGAAAAAGTTTATAGCTATAGTAGTTAGTAGTGTGTACTTGATATTAACTATGTGCAATATAAGACCGTACGCTTTAGAAGTTTCTGCTAAGGCTTGCGTTATGTTAGAGGCTACTTCTGGAAACGTTATATATAGCAAAAATCCTGACGAAGTATTACCTATGGCAAGCACTACTAAGATAATGACTACTCTACTATGTTTGGAAAGTGGCGACTTAGATACTCCTTTTGTAGTGGATAGCGAAGCTATTAAAGTGGAAGGTTCTTCTATGGGATTAGTGGAAGGCGATATAGTTACCAAGCGTGCGTTATGTTATGGTATGCTACTACCTTCTGGAAACGATAGTGCTAACGCTACAGCCGTAAAAGTTGCAGGTTCTATAGAACGCTTTGTTGAACTGATGAATGACCGTGCTAAGTCTATAGGTATGAAGAATACACTGTTCGTCACACCGTCGGGTTTAGATGAGGGCGGACACTCTTCTACTGCTTACGATATGGCTATACTGACTAAAGAGGCTCTAAAAAATCCAGACTTTAGAGAAATTTGTAGGCAGTCTTCAGCACAGGTACACTTTGGAAATCCTCCATATGATAGGTGGCTTAAAAACTCCAACAAGTTGCTCAATATGTACGACGGCGTTATAGGGGTTAAGACTGGCTTTACGGACGATGCGGGAAGATGTTTAGTATCCGCTTGTGAACGTAACGGTGTTACTCTAATAGTAGTAACTCTTAACGCTCCTAACGATTGGAACGACCATATGTCACTATACGATTACGGATTTTCTAAGGTATCGTCGCAAACGGTATCGGATACTTTTAGTATCAACGTAGTGGGCGGAACTACAGATAGTGTATCTTTACAGTGTAAGGAGAGTATTTCCATACCTAATATAGACGGTTCTAACGTGGAATACTCTGTTACCATTCATACGGCTAACTTTGTGTACGCTCCTATAGAGTGTGGCGAAGTGTTAGGATATGCTGAATATCGCATAGACGGTCAAGTGGTAGCTACTTCCGACTTAGTAGCCTGTCAAAACGTATCTAAAGATACTACTACTGTAGAACTATCTATAAAAGATAGACTGTTTAAGTGGCTATATAGTATATAGCTACTATCACGACTATATTAGTATGTGGGGAACGTATTAAAAAGCTAAAGCGTTCCTTACATATACTATACTTGAAAGGACTTAACTATGGAAAGAATACAAAAAATTATAGCAGATGCAGGTTACTGCTCCCGTAGAAAGGCAGAAGAACTTATATCCGCTAATAGAGTTAAACTAAACGGTAGACCAGTCAAACTTGGCGATAAGGCTACCTATAAGGACGTTATAACTGTAGACGGCGAAAGAATATTCGTACCTAAAAAGAAAGACCTACAATACATCATGTTAAACAAGCCAAGAGGCTATGTAACTACCATGTCCGATGAGTTGGGTAGAAAGTGCGTTACTGAACTACTTCAAGGTGTAGAAGAACGTGTATATCCTGTAGGTAGGTTGGATAAGAATACCGAAGGTCTACTACTGTTCACTAACGACGGTAAGTTCGCTAACGATATTATGCACCCAAGCAAGCATATCTCTAAAACGTATCGTGTTACTGTAAGACCAAGCATAGACGAAGAACAACTTTTACAACTAAGCACGGGTATAGAAATAGACGGCAAGATGACACTTCCTGCTACTGTGAACGTAGTAACTAAAGAAGAAAATCGTGTGGTACTACTTATTACTATCCGTGAAGGTAGAAACAGACAGATTAGAAAGATGTGCGAAGCCGTAGGCTTAGAAGTCGCTCGTTTAAGAAGAATTAGTATAGGCCCTTTAAAGTTGGGTATGCTAAAACCTGGTACGTGGCGAAATCTTACTCCTAACGAACTTAGAGCTATTAGAAACGCTATAGGTAAAGAAGATTAATATTCTACTATATATCACTATTAGTATTAAAAAATATAGTATCTATTGGTTAATACTATGGAATATAAATAATTTATGAACATTACTATTTTACACTTGAAAATTCTTTGAAAATGTGGTAATATTAAAGTGTATATTGAATTATTATCAGAGATTTTGCCATAGTGCATCTATATTAATTATTGCTCTGAAAAGGAAGGAAGAAATAAGTATGCAGAATAATAATTCTAACTTGACGGCTGTTCAAAGATTAGAAATGCTCTTTGATGACGGTGCATTTACTCAAATTGGTTCAGCTTTAAAGCAAAAAGAAAGTCTTTCTGGCGTAGTTACTGCTTATGGCTACGTAAACGGAAACCCTGTCTATGCCTACGCACAAGATAAGTCTGTAAATGGCGGTGCAATAGGTATGGCTCAAGCTGATAAGATTGCTAAGATGTACTCTCTATCCGCTAAAACTGGTACACCAGTAGTAGGTATATACGATTCTAACGGTGCTTACGTGGACGTTGATACTCTTACTGCTTACGGTAAAATGATTAATGCTTCAGCCGTAGTATCTGGTGTAGTTCCACAAATCTCTTTAATTATGGGTACTTGTGCTGGTAGTTCAGCTATATTAGCTTGCACTTCTGACTTTGTAGTTATGACAGAAGGTAGCGAACTATTTGTTACTCCTGTAGCAGACGGCGATAAGACTGGTGCTGGTACTGCTAAAAATGCTATGCAAAGTGGTGTAGCTACTTCAGTATGTTCTACCGAAGAAGAGGCTATCAAAAAGGTTAAGAGCATTCTTAACTTAATGCCTGTTAATAATATTTCTGCTCTACCACAGTTTGAATACGCTGAACCTACTAACGCTATGGGTAAAGACGTTACTTCTATAGCTAAGGCTATAGCCGATGATGATAGCGTAGTAGAACTTTCCGACGGCTTTGGAAAGGCTTCTTACACTGCATTAGCTACTATCGGTGGTGCTACTGTAGGTATAGTAGGTACTGATAAGACTTCTGACAAGCTAAACTCAGCAGACTGCTCTAAAATTGCTCGTTTTGTTAGAATGTGCGACGCTTTCTCTATTCCAGTAGTTACTCTATTAAATTCCGAAGGTTTTGAAAACTCTAATAAGTGCAACAGTGCAGTAAGAAATATGACTAAACTTGCTGACGCTTACGCCGAAGCTACTACTGTTAAGATATCTATAGTTACTGGCAAGGCTTACGGTGTAGTATTTACTGCCATGGCTGGTAAATCGGCAGACGCTGACTTTACTTACGCTTGGGATAGTGCAGTAATCTCTCCATTAGCTCCTATTACTGCCGTAGAATTTTTATGGCACGATAAGTTAAAGGGTGCTGTAGACGTTAAGGCAGAAAGAGAAAAGTTAGCTAAGGAATACGAAACTTCTAAGGCTAACGCTATGATTAGTGCCGAAAAAGGTGCTATAGATGAAGTTATAGCTTCTACTGAAACCAGAAAGGTACTCGTTTCTGCATTAGACATACTATCTTCTAAGAGAGTAGAAACTCTATCTAAAAAGCATAGTAACATTACTCTTTAGTAGTGTATATATATTAATAGGCCTACATACTATATCTATTTAGGCTATATAATTACGTTGGTACGCAGTCATACTGCATACTGTACAATAACATAGATTGGTGGTATTTTAATTATGAAAAGATTTAATATAACTGTTAATGGTAAAGCATACGACGTTGCTGTTGAAGAAGTTACAGACGGTTCTGCTCCTGTAGTAGCTACTGCTCCTGTATCCGCTCCTAAGCCAGCTCCAGCTCCAGCCACTGCTCCAGCTCCAGCAGGTGCAGGCGAAAAGGTTACTGCTCCTATGCCTGGTACTATCTTAGACGTTAAGGTAAACGTTGGCGATACCGTTACTAAGGGTCAAGCTATTATGGTTCTTGAAGCTATGAAGATGGAAAATGACATAGTAGCTCCTTGCGATGGCAAGATTACCAGTGTTACTGTTAAGAAGGGCGACCAAGTAAACTCTGCTGATACTCTTGCTACAGTACAATAATATATTTTTGAAAGGCGGTTATTTATACTATGGCTAAAAAGGTTGGAATTACTGAAACCGTATTGCGTGACGCTCATCAATCACTTATAGCTACAAGAATGACTATGGACGATATGCTACCTATCCTTGATAAGATGGACAAGGTTGGCTATTACTCTGTAGAGTGTTGGGGCGGTGCCACTTTCGATTCCTGTCTACGTTTTTTAAATGAAGACCCTTGGGAAAGACTTCGTACTTTAAAGGCTCATTTTAAGAATACTAAGTTACAGATGCTATTTAGAGGTCAAAATATGCTTGGATATCGTCACTACGCTGATGACGTACTTGAATACTTTGTACAAAAGTCTGTAGCTAATGGTATTGATATCATTAGAATTTTCGACGCTCTTAACGATATTAGAAACTTACAGACTGCTATTAAGTCTGCTAAAAAAGAGGGCGCTCATACTCAAGTAGCTATGTCCTTTACTCTTGGTGACGTATTTACTGACCAATACTATGTAGACTACGCTAAGCAGATTCAAGAAGCTGGTGCAGACTCTATATGTATTAAGGATATGGCAGCACTATTAACTCCTTACAGAACTCAAGAGTTAGTAACTGCTCTTAAAAAGGAAATAGAAATTCCTATTCAACTACATACACACTATACCTCTGGTTTAGCTTCTATGTGTCTACTAAAGGGTGTAGAAGCTGGTGTAGACGTAGTAGATACTGCTATGTCACCATTAGCTTTAGGTACTTCTCATGCTCCTACTGAATCTATAGTAGCTGCATTACAGGGTACTCCTTATGATACTGGTCTTGACTTAGTACTACTAAATGAAATTAGAGACTACTTTATGACTCTACGTAAAAAGTATATCGACAGCGGTCTATTAGACCCTAAGATGTTAGCTACCGATGCTAACGCTCTTATCTATCAAGTTCCAGGTGGTATGCTATCTAACCTACTATCTCAATTAAAGCAAGCAGGTAAGGAAGACTTACTAACCGAAGTACTAAAGGAAGTTCCAAGAGTACGTCACGACGCTGGTGAACCACCTCTTGTTACTCCATCTTCTCAAATAGTAGGTACTCAGGCTGTATTTAACGTTCTTACTGGCGAAAGATACAAGACCGTTACTAAGGAATTTAAGGGCATAGTTAGAGGCGAATACGGTAAGACTCCTGTACCTATAGACCCAGCATTTAGAAAGAAGATTATAGGCGACGCTGAACCTATCGATTGCCGTCCTGCTGACTTATTAAAGCCAGAGTTAGAAAAACTTCGTAAAGAATGTGCAGAATGGATTGAACAAGATGAAGACGTACTAAGCTACGCTCAATTTGGTCAAGTAGCTGTTAAGTTCTTTAAGAACAGAAGAGACGCTAAGTATGGTGTTGATAGCAAGCATGGTGACGCTGAAAAGCAAGTTCACCCACTATAACAAGTATATAGTTATTAACTAAATATACTACTATCGGGCAGATTTTTTACCTACTATCTGCCCGTTTGTAGCATAGTTTTAATGTTGTATTAATGTACATTTGGTATATTCTTACTGTAGGTGTATCTATATGCCCATTATACAGCATATACACTATTTGATTGGAAGTGATTAATATTCCTATTAGAATTTCTAAAGAGTTACCTGCTTTTGAAACACTTAGCATGGAAAATATATTTGTAATGTCTAATCTAAGAGCAGATACTCAAGATATTAGACCTTTAAAGATTATTATTCTTAACCTAATGCCTAAGAAGATTGAAACGGAAACTCAAATTATGAGGCTATTAAGTAATACTCCGTTACAAGTGGACGTTGAACTAATGCACGTGAAATCTCATAGGGCAAAAAATACTCCTGAAAATCACTTGGTTAGCTTTTATAGAACGTTTGATGAGGTTAAAGATAGTTTTTACGACGGCTTAATAGTTACTGGCGCTCCTGTTGAGTTGCTACCTTTTGAAGAAGTGGACTATTGGCAAGAACTTTGCGAAATATTAGAATGGTCTAAAACTAACGTATTTTCTACTATGCATATATGTTGGGGCGCTCAGGCTGGACTATACTATCACTTTGGTATTCCTAAGTACACTTTAAAAGAAAAAGTGTTTGGAATATATCCTCACATCGTAGAGAGTGTAACCTCTCAACTACTAAACGGCTTTGATGAGGGCTTTTTAGCTCCACATTCCAGACACACCGAAGTTAAAAGGGAAGATATAGAAAAGGTTTCACACTTAAAAGTGTTGGCTTATTCTCCTATATGTGGTATACATTCGGTAGCTAATAGCAACGGAAGACAGTACTTTATTATGGGACATAGCGAATACGACAGGCTGACCTTAGCTAACGAATACTTTAGAGACGTTGAAAAAGGTTTGGATATTAAAGTTCCTTATAACTATTTTCCAGACGATAACCCTAAGAATACTCCTGTGTTTAGGTGGCGTTGTCATGCTAATTTGATGTTCTCTAACTGGCTTAACTACTGTGTATATCAAAGGACACCTTTTAACTTACAAGACCTACACACTCTAAAATGGTAATATATTTTTGAAAGGCGGTTTTTATTATGAGTTTTAACCCTAATCAGTATAACAACGCTTATAACTTAGGCAATCAATCCGATGACCAATCTAAAGGTTCTTCTGGTTTGGCTATAACTTCTATGGTATTAGGTATACTATCGTTAGTATGTTGCTTTGTCTACTGTGGCTCTATTCCTTTAGCTATAGTATCTATTATATTAGGTGTAATAGTATTAGTGCAAAAAAAGAAAGGCAAATCTTTTGCCATAGCGGGAATAGTTACTTCAGTAGTAGGCGTACTAATGTCTATAGCTATATTAGTACTATGTAAGCCTTATATTCAAAATATGGAGGCTTTCGTAGCAAATCAAGACCAATACGTACAAGAGTATCAGCAAAGCGGACAGATTCCTGATATAATATTGGATATGTTCGGCGGTAATGAAGAAGTAGCTAAACAGTTCATGGACGGTTACGTGAGCGGTTATACCGATACAGAAGAATAATAGTCATTATCGATAATAATAGTGCTATCTTAAGTTAAAGATAGCACTATTTTTTGTATTATCTGTTATCTACTTTTTCAGGATACATATCGTGATTAGTCAGCCTATCAAAAGCTACTTTTTCCCATACCGTACCTTTTTTTCCGTAGTTGCAATATGGGTCTATGGATATTCCGCCTCTTGGTGTGAACTTTCCCCAAACTTCGATATATTTAGGGTCCATGAGTTTTATTAAGTCCTTCATTATTATGTTTACGCAGTCTTCGTGAAAGTCTCCATGATTTCTAAAACTATATAGGTATAGCTTTAAAGACTTACTTTCTACCATTCTAACAGACGGTACATAGGAAATATATATAGTAGCAAAGTCTGGTTGAGAAGTAATAGGGCATAGACTGGTAAACTCTGGACAGTTGAACTTAACAAAGTAATCATTATCCTGATGTTTATTGATAAAAGTTTCTAATACCTGTGGTGCATAGTCTGTAGGATACTTAGTTCCTTGATTACCTAATAGGGTAATACCTTCTTTTTCTTGAGTGTTTCTTCCTTCCATTAAAAGTCCTCCATATTATTTAATATAGGTCTAAACCGTTAGCTAAAAAAGCCTCACGTCTGTCACGACAAGTACCACATACTTTGCAAGGTTCGTCTTTTCCTTCATAACAAGACCATGTTAGTTGATATGGTACGTGTAGTTTAACACCTAAAGCGACTACTTCTTTCTTAGTTAGACCTACAAAAGGTGCTACTACAAATAGTTGATGTCCACTACCTTCAAATATAGCGTTGCTTATAGCGTCGTTGAACTTTTTGCTACAGTCAGGATAAGCGTTTCCAGCTGCGTCGTCGGAGTGAGCACCATAATATATACGTGTGCAACCCTTAGATAGTGCTATAGAACTTGCACAAGATAAAAATAGTCCGTTTCTAAAAGGTACGTAGGTAGATACTGGACTACCGTTGGTTTTAGATAACTGGTCAGCATAGCTTTCATGAGGGATATCCCTGTTAGACTGGCTTAGTAAAGAACAGTTAGAATACTTGAATATTTCAGTCAAGTCTAATTCTATGTGTTCAACGTCGTAGTATCGAGCAATTTTGTTAGAGGCTTCAATCTCTTTGATATGTTTTTGACCGTATCTTATAGATAGTGCAATTACGTTATTCTTTCCAAATCTGTCTATAGCGGTAGCTAAACAGGTAGTACTGTCTACACCGCCTGAAAATAGTACTAATGCTTTCATAGTATATAATCCTTTCTAATGTGATAGTCTATTTTGGAGTATTATTTCGTTTTCAAACCTACCACGGAGTGTATAGGTTTCAGTAATAGCGGAGGTTTTTTTAATACCTCTTGCAGTCATGCAACTGTGACAACCACTGATATATACTCCTACATCTTTAGAGTTAGTAACTTCTTGAATGATTTCGGCAATATCTGAACCTATGCGTTCTTGTAACTGTAGACGTTTGCCTACCATATCACATATACGAGCTATTTTGCTTAGTCCAATTACTTTGCCATTAGGAATGTATCCTACTGATACTTTCATATCGTACATTAATGCGAGGTGATGTTCGCAGTAGCTGAAGATTTCGATATCCTTAACTATTACGGCATCGCTTTTAGAGTTACTACTGTTTATACTTTCGTTAAAAGTCTTGCCGAACTTTTCGGCTATTTCGTGATTGGTATAGTTCATACCCTCAAAGACTTCTTCGTACATTCTTGCCACACGGTCAGGAGTTTCTAATAGTCCTTCTCTGTTTGGGTCGTCTCCAAGAGCCTCTAACAGTCCACGAATATGAAACTTTATCTTTTCCTTATCTATAGCCAATCTTAGACACCGTTACTGAAAACTTATAAAAAGTTATAACACTTTTAAATATAATAAAACTCACAACTTTTAGGTTTCGTTCCTTGTTCATCGTATCCGTTTTGAACTCTATTTCTAAAGTCTACTAACGTTTGTATGATACTCCAAAGGCTTAAATTCCCCACTAACGAATGGGTACATATATATAACATTTTTATTATGCTATATATGTGTAGTCTTCACAATCTTTAAGATTAATACTTGCGTTATAGTCTCTATCCATTATGTTCTTACACTTATTACAATAGTATATTCTATCTTTAAGTTTTAAGTCTTTCTTGACGTTTCCGCAACAAGAACATAGTTTTGAACTTGGATAGAACCTATTAGCTATTCTTAAAACTATACTGTTACGTTTGGATTTATATTCTAACTGTCTACGAACTTCATAAAGACACTGTTCTTGTATAGCTTGTGATAGATGTTTATTCTTCATCATTCCCATAACGTTCAAATCTTCAATAGTTATGAACTTTGGTTTTCGGTTCACGATTTCAGAAGTCATTTGATGTATATGGTTATGGCGGATATTCGTTAGTGTGTGAGTAACTTTTAAAAGTCGTCTTTCACTCTTTATAATGTTACAAGTTTTGCAATAACTTTCTCCTTTCTTATTTTTAAGATATTTTCTTGAAATCTTGCGTTGTAACCTACGCTTTTTCTTTTTTAACTTTTGGACTTTTTTAGTCTTATTGATATTTCTGTAGACTTCACCGTTAGAACATACTGCTAAATTTTTAATACCTAAGTCTACCCCAATACCTTGATTAGTAGGTTGTTGCGTATTTTCACCACGTTCAATACCTACTGAAATCCACCAATTAAGACCGTCAAAAGTTACTCTTGGATTAGAATACTTACAGTTCAAAGGTATTCTGTCACGTTCCGCAAGTCTAATCCAATTGAATTTCTGTTTTTTCTTTTTTTTGCTTAAAGTTAGCTTCTCAAGTTTAACGTGAGTACCACTAAATTGAACCTTATCAGTATCCACGTAAAAACTCGGTTTTGAATGATGTCTACTCTTAAATTTAGGATATTTTGCAAGTCCTTTAAAGAAACTTTGAAAAGACTTACAACAGTCTTTTATAGCCTGTTTTGTGATATTATTACTATAGTTATTAAGTCATTGATACTCTGCTTTCTGTTTTAAAAGAGTAAATTTACGTCTTAAACCATAGTTATTAATGAACTTCCCACCGTTTTTATAGTTTTCAATCTCTATTCCTAAAGCCCAATTATACGCAAATCTTGATACTCCTGCACTTTGAAATAGCTTTGAGTGTTGCTTGTTGTTTGGTAAAAGCATTACTTTAATCGTCTCTATCAATTTTAGCCAACCCCTTTACCATTCTTTTTCCTTGTAATTTTGTTCTAACTGTTAGCAACCTCTTTCTAATGGGTTCCATATATACTTGTGTAGTTGTAACTGTAAAGATATTCCGTTTAGAGTGTGTTCTTTCATATAGTCTACTACTGTAGAAGGTTCTATACTACCAAATACACAACTTACGTATACGTAACACTTATCTAATAGAGAGTACTCTTTTACTATTTTAACCATAGTGTTTAAGTCTTCTATAGAACCCGCTACAAACTTGACCACATCATTTTTAGACTTTTGTAGATACTTAAAGTTATTTAGTATCATACTATTTTCCATATTGCTTGACGGAAGTTTATAGTCCATAGTATATGAGGCTCTGTTAGGTATATCGTTAAACTTGGAAATATCTACTGCGCCGTTAGTTTCTATTTCGGTAGATATGCCGTCTTCTTTAGCAAGTAGTTCTAATAGAGTGTGCATATCTTTTTGTAGTAAAGGTTCACCACCTGTTAGAGTTACTCTTGTAATATTAGTAGACTTAATATAGTCTACTATCTGATTAGGCGTTTCTTCTGTATAGGTAGTATTCGGTAGGTTAGCCCATGAAGTGTCACAGTAAGAACAGTTTAAGTTACAGTGTGCGAACCTAATAAATACTGATAGTTGTCCAGCGTGTTTGCCTTCTCCGTTTATGCTTATAAACTTTTCTACTACTTTCATGATAGCTTATTCTCCAGTATATTCTGCACAGTTGTTAGGAGTTTCGTATACCGTTATAGATTTTACAGTATAGCCTTTGCCACTTAGTACTTCGTATATGTGCTTAGAGAAGTTTTCGGCAGTAGGTCTAAAGTCAACTTCTGTTAGTTTAAAGTCTTCTTCTTGTAGAGCCTCTAAAGTTTTAGGCTTTAGAGTGTCTTTTTGATATATTAGAGTATGGTCATAATAGTCTGCTATAAGTTTAAGGTCGTTTTTGAAGTCGGAAAAGTCTACTACCATACCGCAGTTCTGGACATCTTGCAATAGCGTATTAGAACATATTTCCGCTACTATAGTCCATCTATGCCCATGAATGTTTCCACACTTTCCTTGGTAGCCGTGCAAAAAGTGTGCTGAATCGAAACTCTGTTGAGTTTTTAGAGTGTACATTTTTTAGCCTCCATTATAAAAAAGTTCCATTAATAATATTAACGGAACTTACTATATATCTTAATTAAGACAGTATATACTAATACTGCCCATGCTTTTGATAATATTAATAGCCCGAGTTTTGTTTTTAGCGACAGGAGGATACTAACGAACTGTCGACAATATTACTATAATATCATATAATAGTATGGTTGTCAAGCCTCTATATTAGTTGAGTTTCTACACTGTTGCTAAAGCGGTCTATTATAGAAGCCTTTATATCTTCTAAGTTAAGACTTTTAATACAGTCAGTAGGGACAAATCCACCAGCCATAAAAGAGTGTCCACCACCACTTCCTATGCCCTGTAGTGTAGAGTTGGTAATCTTACCAGCGTCTAATACTTTAGGTATCTTAGAACGTACCGATAGTTTAATACCGTCTTTACGAATAGCATACGCTACTGCAAAGTCTACACAGTCCAAAGATAGTATAAAGTCAGCTATTTTAGCTATTAGAGTATCGTTGCAGTCAAAAGGAATATCAGCAAATCCTATGCCATTAGATATTACTACGTTCTTGATAGCCGTACCAAATGCCGTTAAGTCGCTCAACGTTAAAGAAGTCTTCATTAGTTGTGAAATATAGTCTGTATCGGCTATATTGTACAGGTTAGAAAACATCTCTATATCTAAGTTTTTTACTCCACGAGTAAAGTTAGCCGTATCGGTTTGAATGCCATACAGTAAAGCAGTAGCTACGTCTTTAGGGATTGGTATATTAGTATCTACGTAGTAACTTGCTATTATAGAGGCACAAGCACCTACTGTTCTAATATCCTTGTAGCGATACTTATACTTTCTAAAAGTGGTATGATGGTCTATACACGCTACCTTGTTACCTATTAGGTCTATCACATTAGAGTTGTATCTTTGACTATCTATATTTATAATATAGTCGTCTTCGGTCATGTTAGAGTGTTCTTTAAAGTTAAACGCTTCTATGTGTAGATGAGAACATAGTCTTTCGGTAGTAAGTTTATCCAATACGCCAGCGTATATTATTATGCTCTTGATATCGAACGTACTTAAAAAGTATTGTAGTCCAAACGCTGAGGCTATAGCGTCAGCGTCTGGAAAATTATGTGGTTGTATATACACTACGTCTTTCTGTTTTAATAGACTTATTAAGTTTTTAATTAGTATCATTTTAGAACACCTTTTTGAGAATAGCAGTATCTATAGAGTGTTTAGGATTAAATTCATTAGAAGTAGCATAGTCTATAATGCTCTTGATATACTGTTTAACTTCTGGTTCGTTGGATATCTCAGATAGTCTACTGGTGCAGACTAATAGTCTTCCGTCACCTACAGTGGCTTCAAATAGTATACCTAATTTGTGATTACGTTCAAAGTTATCTATCGTCTGTACTATTGGGTAGAAGTCCTTAGCGGTATCGTCTAATATCGCACATTCGGAATGTGTTACTAAGTTATACCATTGTGGGGTAGAGTAGTATTCGCTTGGGAACTCTTTTAGTACAGGGTGAGTATTATCTATTAGTAGTCCCATAGTACCTACAGGAACTTCTCTGTTCATACTTTCGGATATGGTTCTAAACATAGGATAGCACCAGAAGTCTGTACAGTAAAAACCCTTGATACTCTGTTTAACTTCGTTAGGTAAGAATAGCACTCTTTCACCATTGGATAGTCTTTCAAGAGCAGTAGTTAAGTCTGTAGTTACGTTTAGAGTGTTTCCGTTAGCTTGAATAGTGTCGCTTAATGGAGTGTTTTGTAGTTTAGGATATACCATAAGAGTATACTGTTTAGTGATATCGGTATTAGGAATATCTAACTGTAGTGTGAACTCAGTAGGAACTTCCACGTTAGGCATATTAAAAGATATTCCGTTTAGTCTAACTAAACCATAGCAGTCATTAGGAAGGTCGACTTTTCCACTGTAGACAGTCTTATTGGAACTGTCTAATAGTTGCCATTCTACAGAGTCTTCTGTTAAAGGAGTATCTCTGTAGTAGCTGATTAATAGTCCAGTATTAAATCCCTCACTTGCTTGATAGGTGTACTTTTCAAACTCTCCAAGTAGTACCGCATCAGAACAGAACGTACGCCATTCTTCTGGAGTTACAGTTCCTTTATTTTCCATGAATGCGTTTAGTACGCCTACCAATGCCGTGCCTTGTCCTGTAAAGTCTTGAATGTCTAATAACTGAAATCCTGCTATATACTTAGAACGGAATGCACTCTCTAATTCCAACTTATAACACTCTACGGCTAACTTTCCACTCGCCATAAAGAACTTATGTGCTAATGGTAGCATACCAGTAGCTTCTAAGCGTTCCTTGAACACTTCAAAGTTACGAGCTTTTAGTACGCCTGTATACTTTTGAATTTCGTCAAAGTCTGGAAAAGTTTCGTACTGTCCTATTTCGTGTGAGACTACTGGAACGTTAGGTACAAATTCCTGTTCCAATTCATCGGCTTTTATCAACTTCATGCCTGTACCGTATTGAATTTTAATGTATCCATCTTCGGTTACGTTGCCTTCTGTTGATGACATCTTTTCAGGGAAGATACTACTATCATAGTTTATACTCGTTGAAGGTTTCATAGTTTGAACGTGTCCCAATGGAACGTCACACATAGCATAAGAACCTCTAATTTGACGTTCTTTACTGAACCTAACTCCAGAAAAGAAGTCGTCGTTTTCTACTATACATGGATACCATTGGAAGTTATTACTACCTTGTGTGTATAAGTGTCTTCTATCGATAGCTTTATACTTGCCTAATATTTCGTTCATGCGTTCTTTACTGCCCCAAAGTTCGTTACCTAATGAGAACATAGCAAAAGATGGATGATTTCCATAACATTCTAATATTCTAAAGCCCTCTTGAATTAAAAATTCCTGTTCTTTAGCGTTGTAGTTTTCATCGTCCGTGCCACATAGAGTTCCCCAAAAGTTAATCTCTGGTTGTAAGTAGATACCTACTAAGTCCGCACCTGTGAACGCTTCATCAGGTGGACAGCAAGTGTGAAATCTGTAGTGGTTGATACCGTAAGATTTGGATATCTTAAATACTTCTACCCACTCTTCAACGGTAGTAGGAGCGTATGCCTTGATAGGAAATATCATACCGTCATGTTTACCACGTAACAACGTCTTTTTACCGTTGATTAAAAAGTTATGACTATCGGTGGTAAACTCTCTAAGACCAAAGCTAACAGTATCTACACCGTCTTTTGAGAGTATAGAGAGTTCATATATTACAGGGTTGTATTCACTCCAAAGAGTGGCATCTGTTCCTAAGTCGATAGTTATAGTAGCTGAATTTTGACTATCTGTAACTATGTTGAACTGCTTAGGTTCAAGAGTACTCTGTACACCCTGTAAAGACTTAGTTACACCTTTAATAGTGACTACTTCACTATTAGGTTTAGAGTATAGTATCTTTAGAGTAACGGACTTACTATGTATGTCAGGATAAGTTTTTATACTTACTATGTGACAGTCGTTATATACTCTAAGTTCCATTCTACCAGTGATGCCGTTCCAGTTAGTTTGCGTATCTTGAGAGGTCATGTGACCTCCAGCAGTAGGATAGTCTGTATTATCGACTAATATAGTTAAATCGTTTTCACCTTTGCGAACGTACTTAGTAACGTCATATACGTGTGGTGCGGAAAGACTATCTAAAGTTTCAAGTCTATTTCCGTTAATCCAAACGGTAGTCTTTCTTGTACGTTCTAAGAATAGTTCAACGTGCTTATCGGTTAAGTCTTGGTCTATAGTTACCACTCTATTGAACCATGCGTAACCTGAAAATTTATATTCTTCGGTTAAAAATCCCGTTTCTCTGTTAGGATTTATAGAACCTTTTTTTTCGCAAGCCGTAGTAGAAGGTAACTTGATAGTATCGTTAAAGTAGCCGTTACGTTTAAAAGCGTTATCGTTTAGACCTAACTTTTCGCCGTCTAACTTAAAGTTCCAAGTACCTGAAATGTCGTACTGTGTTTGCATAGATATATTCTCCTTTCAAAGAGTATAATTAATTATATATAGTATCCGATAGATACTTAGTATTCTGTTCAAAGTCGACCACTATTACAGATTGACCGTCTATATCATCATAGTACCATGTATCGTCTGCTGGAATGCGTTGTTGTACTAAGTCGAACGTTAAAAGACACGGAACTTGTAAGGATAGTCCATACATTTCAAGAGCGTTAATATTAGTGGTAATCTGTGAAGCCGTAGTATTCGCAAAGTTAAACACTCTAAATAGGTTAGGAGTTTTAACTCTTTTTATTATAGCGTCTATTACTGTTCTTTGACGTTGAGTGCGTTCAAAGTCGGCATTACCTACATATCTAATACGACTATAGGAGAGTGCCTGTTTTCCATTTAGCAGATATTCACCACCGGAAGTTAGTAGGTCACTATTACGTTCATCGCCTGCTATAGAGTTTACTTCGCTAATTAGAATGTTGTTGATTTCGGTAGCTTCGCTATCTGATACGGTTATATTTACGCCACCTATAGCGTCCACTATTTTAATAAAAGATGAAAAGTCTACTATTATGCAGTCGTCTATACCTATGTTAAAGTTATTCTCTATGGTATCTAATAGCAGACTTGCACCACCATGCGAATATGAAGCGTTAAGTTTATCGTTATAGTATTCAGGAATACTAACGTACATATCACGCATAAAAGAAGTCATAGTAATAGTACTGCTTTTGTAGTTTATAGATAGCAGTACCATACTATCGGAACGCCCATGGTCTTCGGCAGTTCTGCCGTCTGTACCTATTAACAAGACGTTTTTAACCATTGCAGAGTTCAACGTTGCATTACTATTGCTGTAAGCTCTATCTAACTGAACGGTATCCACTCTACTAATACATAGTATAGCTAATATACTATATATGATATATATAGTTAGTAGTATCTTGAATATAGTTCCAAAGAATTTAGCTACTGGATTAGTGCGTTTAGACTGCATCTTTTTAGAGGGTGTACTGTTCTTTTGTGAAGAGTTACTTCTATTGGAGTTTTTACTACTATTACTTTTGCTATGTGAGGTGTTACTATCGGTAGTATATGCAGGAATATAGAATATTTCTTGCGTATTATAGCTATCGCTATTTTTAGAACGTGGTTTTTTCTTGCTATTTGGCAAGGGGTATCACTTCCTATTGGTTATTTTTAACGTATTCTTTAAGTTTAAGATATGTCTGTTCGCTTATCACGTGTTCTATTTTGCAAGCGTCATTAGTAGCAGTGTCTTCGTCCACACCAAGAAATTCTATAAAGAACTTTTTTAATAGGTTGTGTCTGCTATATACCGAATTAGCTTTAGTTTCGCCTTTTTCGGTTAGTTTTAATTGACCGTCTGGTTCTATAGTAATTAAGCCTTCGTTTTTTAGAATGTTTACTGCTCGGCTAACGCTCGCTTTAGAAAATCCCATTTCTGTAGCAACGTCTATAGAGCGTACAAAGTTACCGTTTTTGCTTAGTATTAATATAGTTTCTAAATAGTCTTCTCCCGATTTGTATATTGCCATATTATATAATAGTTCCTTTCTATTAATTATTATATAGTGTGTACTTAACTATAGTACTATTCTAACATAGATACAATCGTTTTTCAAGAGATTTTGATAAATAGAATACTCTATATATTTTGACAGTTGGATATATTATGGTATTTAGCCTAAAAAACTGCTTGACAATCAAAAATTTTTACTGTATAATATATTCAGTCTAATATAAACACATTGACTGAGAAAAGTAACTATATAGTTTAGTATCTTAGAGAGAGGTATCACGGCTGAAAGTACCTTATATATGCTTATAGTGAAGTTCCCTCACGAGTGGTTTAACTGAACGGAACGGCGTTTTTCTATTAGGTTAAAACGTAAATCCTGCGTTAAGGGTGCGGAAGTGTTGGCTTCTTTTAAAATGGGTGGTTAATAATTCAAGATAGATAAGTCTTGTCCTGTTTTAATCGGGGACAAGACTTTTTTTAAATATAAAAAATATTAATAAAGGGTGATAATACTTGAAAGAACAGTTACAAAATATAGAGGCTGTGGCTAAACAAGAGTTAGAAAGCTGTAGCTCTATTAAGGGTTTAGACGATTTAAGAATTAAATACCTTGGTAAAAAAGGCGAACTAAAAGCTATCTTAAATCAAATGGGTAAGCTAACCCCAGACGAAAGAAAAGAAGTAGGTCAATTTGCTAACAGAGTTAAAGCGGATATCGAAAGTGCTATATCTCAAAAGTTAGAAAGTCTTAAGGCTTTAGAGATGCAACAGAAGATTAAAGATGAAGAAATAGATATCACTCTACCTGGTTCTAAAGTAGAAGTAGGTAAGCTACACCCACTAACTACTGTTATGAATGAAGTTAAAGATATCTTTTTAGGTATGGGATTTTCTATAGCCGATGGTCCAGAAGTAGAAACCGACTATTACAACTTTGAGGCTTTAAACTTACCTCCTGACCACCCAGCAAGAGATACTCAAGATACTTTCTATATTAGCGATAACGTTCTACTTAGAACACAGACTTCCTCTGTACAAGTACACGTTATGGAAAACCAAAAACCTCCTATTAGAGTAATCTCTCCAGGTAGAGTATACCGTTCCGACGCTGTAGATGCTACTCACTCTCCACTATTCCACCAAATAGAAGGCTTAGTAGTAGATAAGGGTATTACTATGGGTGACTTAAAAGGTACTCTTGAAACTTTAATGAAGCGTCTATATGGTGAAGACTGCAAGATTAGACTAAGACCTCACCATTTCCCATTTACAGAACCTTCCGCAGAAGTAGACGTTATGTGCTTTAACTGTCACGGTAAGGGTTGCAGAGTATGTAAGAATGAAGGCTATATTGAACTACTCGGTGCAGGTATGGTACACCCTAAAGTATTAGAAAACTGCGGTATAGATAGCAGTATCTACTCTGGCTTTGCTTTTGGTTTAGGTCTTGAACGTATAGTTATGAGAAGATACAACATTAGTGATATGCGTCTACTATACGAAAACGATATGAGATTTTTAAATCAGTTCTAATATGGGAGGTTTTTAATTATGAATTTATCTATGAAATGGCTTGCTGACTATGTGGACTTAGGTAACACTACTACTAAAGAGTTCGTTAGTGGCATGACTTTAAGTGGTTCTAAAGTTGAAGGTTACGAAGTTGAAGGTGCAGATATAACCAACGTAGTAGTAGGTAAGATATTAGAAAAGGTTAAACATGAAAATTCTGACCATCTATTCGTATGTAAAGTAGATATCGGTAAAGAAGAACCTATTCAAATAGTTACTAATGCTACTAACGTTCAACCACAAGACTTAGTTCCTGTAGCTCTTGATGGTGCTACCGTGTTCGATGAAGGTAAACCTTTAAAGATTAAAAAAGGTAAGGTTAGAGGCGTACTAAGTGTGGGTATGTTCTGCGGTTTAGATACCTTAAAACTAACTACTCATGACTTCCCATATGCTGACCCTGAGGGTGTATTAGTAATTCAAGAACCTTGTAGTATCGGCGATGATATCCACACTGCACTCGGTTTAAACGATACTTCCGTAGAGTTTGAAATTACTTCTAATAGACCGGACTGTCTATCTGTAATAGGTTTAGCAAGAGAGACTTCTGCTACTTTTAACGTTCCTTTAAACGTTCCAGAACCTCATTTCAACGGTGTAGACGGTAACATCTCCGACGAATTAAAGGTAAACGTTCTAAACAAAGACCTTTGCAAAAGATACTGTGCAGGTTTAGTAAAGAACGTTAAGATAGAACCTTCTCCACGTTGGTTAAGAGAAAGACTTCGTGCAAGTGGTGTTAGACCTATCAACAACTTTGTAGATATTACTAACTATGTAATGCTTGAATACGGTCAACCTATGCACGCTTTTGACCTAAAGTATGTATCTGGAAATGAAATCAATATTCGTAACGCAGTAGACGGCGAAAAGATTACTACTCTTGACGGTCAAGAAAGAACACTATCTAAAGATATGTTAGTAATCGCTGATAAGGAAAAGCCTATAGCAGTAGCTGGCGTTATGGGTGGTGAATACAGTGGTATTATGGACGGTTCTGTTACAGACTTACCTTTAACTCAAACTGTAGTATTCGAGAGTGCAGTGTTCGACCCTGTATCCGTAAGACGTACCGCTAAGGCTCTTGGCATGAGAACCGACGCTTCAGCACGTTTTGAAAAGGGATTAGACCAACAAGCTACTATGAAGGCTCTAAATAGAGCGTTCCAATTAGTAGAAGAGTTAGGTGCTGGTGAAGTAGTTAAGACTACTATAGATGAAGACTATACCGACAAAACTCCTAATACTGTAGAATTTTCTTCTACTTGGATTAATAACTTCTTAGGTACTAACATCCCAGAAGAAGATATGGTTAAGTATCTAAACTCTTTAGACTTTACCGTTAAAGACGGTTTAGTATACGCTCCTACTTTTAGAGTGGATATTGAACGTCCTTGTGATATCGCAGAAGAAGTAGCAAGAATATATGGCTACAATAACATAGTTTCGACTAACTTTAAGGGTGTAGCAGACGCTCAACTTACCACTTCACAAAAGTTTGAGAACTCTATACTAAATACTATGGTATCTACTGGTTGTTACGAAATCGCTACGTTCTCATTTATCAGTCCTAAGTACTTCGATAAGATTAACCTTCCACAAGATAGCAAGTTAAGAAATACTGTAACTATTACTAACCCTCTTGGTGAAGATACAAGCGTTATGAGAACTACTACTATTCCATCTATGTTAGAGATACTCTCTAAAAACTATAACTACAGAAACCCTTCCGTTAAGCTATTCGAGATAGGCAATGAATATATTCCTACTGGTGATGCTAATACTCTACCTAACGAACCTAAGCGTCTATCTATAGGTATGTATGGTAGTTGCGACTTCTTTACTTTAAAGGGTATAGTAGAAACTCTATTAGATAGAATAGGCGTTCAAAATACTGAATACGTTCGCCCAACAGAAGACTGTTACTTTGATGAAGTATCTGCTTTTCACCCAACCAGAACTGCAATAGTTAAGTCAGGCGACGTTACCATAGGTATCATGGGTGAAGTTCATCCTACAGTAGCTAACGCTTATGGTATAGACACTAAAGTATACGTTGCTAAGTTCTTAATTCCAGAAATGCAAGCTATAGCTATTACAGAAAAGAACTACAAGCCATTACCTAAGTATCCAGCAGTCAGCAGAGATATTAGTTTAGTATGCGATAAGTCTTTACCTGCTGGTACTGTAGAAAAGACTATCAAAGAGGCTGTAGGAAAAACTCTCGAAAGTGTAAACCTATTCGACGTATTTATGGACGCTGAAAAGGTCGGCGTGGATAAAAAGAGTATGGCATACTCTATCACTATGCGTTCCGCTGAGGGTACTCTAACAGACGAACAGACAGAAGCTACTATGAAACGTGTCCTTAAAGCACTTGCTAAGATAGGTGCAGAGTTAAGAGCGTAGTATAAACGCTATAGTCTGTTGATATATAACACGATAGGGAACGTTCCAATTAGAACGTTCCCTATTAATATATATTATATTATTCGTCTATATCTACTTAGAAAATTCTTGCATTAACATATAACCTTTAGGTATGTAGTTACCAGTAGCTTTTGCAGTCTTTTCACAGAAACCGTCTACACCGTCTATAGACTTAGTGCTATCGTATACAAAGAATGGTATAGGGTCGTTAGTGTGAGTTCTTAAAGCTAATGGAGTAGGGTGGTCAGGAGTTACTAATACTTTAAATCCTTCACCAGTAGACTGTAGATACTCTACTACAGGAGTTAGTATTTTAGCATCGATAGTTTCTATAGCCTTAACTTTATTCATCATTTCGTTTCTATGACCGCATTCATCAGGAGCTTCTATGTGGATATATACAAAGTCCTGTCCATTTTGGAACTCTTTGATACCTGCGTTAGCTTTACCTTCAAAGTTAGTATCTATGTAGCCAGTAGCACCTTCTACGTTTACTACATGCATATTAGAGAACTTACCTATACCTTTAAGTAGGTCTACAGCGGATATCATAGAACCCTTAAGACCAAACTTTTGAGTAAAGTCGTCAAGGTTAGCTCTAACACCTTCGCCCCATAGCCATATACTGTTAGCAGGTCTTTTACCTTCGGCTACTCTTTTTAGATTAACAGGGTGGTCTTTTAATAGGTCGTAAGACTTAACCATTAGGTCGTATAACTTTTGTGCATTAGCATGAGTAGGAATATACTCTTTAATAGGCTTACCAGTGATATCATGAGGAGGTGTTAGAGTGCCTATATCTAAAGTACCATTATTCCAGATTAAGCAATGTCTGTAACTTACACCACTATAGAATGCAAACTCTTCAGAGTTAAGACGTTCTGCTAAGTAGTCTATTAATACCTTAGCTTCTTCAGTGGAAATATCGTCTGCACAGTAGTCTAATATAGTCTTGTCAGAGTATTCAGGCTCATCGGTAAGAGTTACTAAGTTACATCTTAAAGATACGTCAGTAGGTTTCATATCTATACCTATGCTACCAGCCTCTAATGGAGAACGTCCAGTATAATACTGTTCAGGGTCATAACCTAATACCGAAAGATTAGCTACGTCGCTACCAGGTTTCATACCGTCTTGAACGGTTTTGATTAAACCTACATAAGAATGTTTTGCTAACTTATCCATCATAGGAGTGTTAGCGTACTCTAAAGGTGTCTTGTTGTCTAACTCTTCAATAGGATAGTCAGCCATACCGTCACATAGAACTACTAAATACTTCATATAAAAAAGTCCTTTCAAAAATATACTTTGCTGAATTAACGCTCAGAATACCATAGTATTCCTAATAGTATTATATCTTAATACTTAGATATTGTCAAGTCAGCACTTTACTGCATTAAAACTAATACATTTTTAGATTGGTATTAGTTGACTAAACGTCTATTTCATAGTATAATAGTAGTAGAATACTATTTGGAAGGAGTATATGTATGAAGATTTCTACTAAAGGTAGGTACGCAGTTAGAATTATGCTCGACTTGGCTATGAACGATGACGGAGAATACATTCCTATTAAAAACGTTGCAGAACGTCAATCGGTTTCGGTTAAGTACATAGAACAGATTATAATACTATTAAGTCGTGCGGGTTACGTTAAGAGCATTAGAGGTAATAAGGGGGGCTACAAGTTAGCGTACTCTCCTAAAGATTACACTATAGGCATGATACTCCGTTGTGTAGAAGGTTCTTTAACGCCTGTATCCTGTTTAGATGACAAGGTTAATCAATGTCCACGTGCTAAAGAATGTCTTACACTTCCTTTATGGATTAAACTCAACAAAGCTATAAACGACGTAGTAGACAATACTACTCTACAAGACGTTATAGACGGTATACCTATAGATGATGATACTTCTAACAGTGAAGTATTATTTAAGTATTAATAGATATCAAAAAAACTACTATATATTATATAGTAGCCTTTTTTGATATATCCGCCTAACAGGACTTGAACCTGTATAAACACAGTCGGAGTGTGTTACTCTATCCATTAAGATATAGACGGTTATAGAATATGTATATTATACCACATACTATTGACTATGTAAACTATCTATACTATATTTCTCAATATACAGTAGATAAAAAATAGTATCAATGGAATATATATCCAACGGTCGTCTTTAGGTAGTATTAGTATCGGTCTTTGTAATACTATCTTTATGAACGCTCTAATATATATCACTACAAAAGATAGTGCTAATATTGGAACTAATGCGTTATACTGTAGACTTTGCAAGATATCCCCACGCATTAGTGCGTAAAAACTATGAGTTCCTCCGCACCCTGGACACTTATACCCAGTAGTCACGTAAAACAAGCATGGCATAAACCTTCTGGTTACGAACTTATTATATAATATTTTAATCGCTTGAAGCAGTAGTATACTTACTATGGGAAGTATACATACTGCTATTTTTTTCAACTTTGTGTTATCAAGTTTCATAATATTCTCCAAGTAGTTTTTTCATATACTCTTGTGTGGAGTATGTAGAGTTCCTATTGTATCTGTTCAAACCGAATAGACAGTCCATATCTTTAGTGATATAGTTAGGCATTTCGTAGCAAGTAAGAGTGGCTTTAAATCCTAAACTTTTTAGTATAGGGACGCTTTCTCTACTGATATAACCGAACGGATACGCAAATACTATAGGAGTAATACCAGTATTAGTGGAAAATTCCTGCTGTAGTTTGCCTATATCGGAAGTTAATACTTGCTTATACTGTTCTTCAGTTTCATAAGATAGTTTAGCACAACCATTTCTTTCACTGTTGAAGTGCATATCGTATGTATGATTACCGAGTTCTATTACGTTAGTATCAACTATAGTATTGATATCTTCCCAAGTACAGTATGAGTACTCTGGAACGTGAGGGTCGTTTACTGCCGTATAGTCAGTATACTGTCCTACAAAGGATATTATAGCACTATATTTATACTTCTGCAATAGTGGAACTAAGTAGCAATAGTTATTGTAAAAGCCATCGTCAGCAGTAATCATTACAGGCTTTTCAGGTAGAGGCTTATCGTATTGAATGTAGTCTATTAGGTCGTTTACCGTTACGGTTTTGTATCCATGAGTACTAAGATATTTTAAGTCTTCTTCTACTATCTGTGGAGTTACTATATAACCGCCCTCTTTGGATACGTCATCTACTATGCTATGATACATTACTATAGGTAAGAATATACCTTTATCTTCAATAGTAGTATCTTCATTAGACGTAGTTATAGCATATACTCCTATACTACTAAATAAAAATACTATAGATACTAATACTATACTCACACACTTTTTTAAACTAATACACCAATACATATAACATCACCTAATATATAATATTAGCGATAGTCTAAAAAAATCACTATTTGAATATACTATTCTTGAGGTGGTACACTTGAAGAATATTAAAAAGTTAAAGAATATAATAGTTTCGATAGCTATAATAGTTAGCTCTCCTTTTATAGCCTCTGTAGTATTAAAGATAGTCCCTAATATTTCGGTCACTGCTAACAGAATAGCTAACACTACTATAGGTAGTCATGAGGACTTAGACGACGATACTATATTACAAGATAGTCTACAAGACCCCGTTATATTAGACGATTGGAGCGAAAATATACTATCTAATGGACTTGGTTGGGATTACTCCGATACTACACAGGATGCCGACAATTTTGACTTTTTTGATAAAAAGTTCGACGCTACCGCAGGTAGTCAGCCATACCCAAACGTTGATACTCTTACTAACCATAGTGGAAGTATCGTTCAAACGGTATTTAATAACTATAGTGGAAGTCCATATATCTCTTTGGACGGTGGCGGAATGGTTAAAAACTGTACCACGATTTCGGACACTACTCTATTATCCGAAAGTAGACAGTCGGTACAGTTTAATATAGAGGTAAACTCTAACGAACCACAAGTATTAATTATGCACACTCACACCACCGAAAGTTTTGAACCTTACGAACGTACATACTATGACAACTCTTTTGGTTACAGAACTACAGATAGTTCTAAAAACGTAGTAATGATTGGCGACGCTATCACTAAAGAGTTAAACGATGCAGGTATTAACACTATACATAGTACCACTATTCACGATTACCCTTCTTATACTGGCTCTTATGATAGAAGTGCTACTACCGTTAAAGAGTTACTAAGGCAGTATCCAAGTATAAAGGTAGTACTGGATATCCACCGAGACGCACTCTCACGTGACGGCGACCTATTACAACCTATAGTAGAAGTAGACGGTAAAAAGTCTGCCCAAATTATGATAGTATCTGGTTGTGATGACGGTACTATGAATATGCCTAACTATCTACAAAATTTTAGATTTGCTACACTAATTCAAAAGTATCTATATTCGGACTATGGCGACCTTGCAAGACCTATACTATTCGATTACAGACACTACAATCAGGATTTGACTACTGGTAGTCTATTGGTTGAAGTGGGTACTCATGGAAACACTTTGGAACAGGTTCGATATGCAGGGCATCTGTTCGGAAAGTCTTTAGCTAAGGCTCTATTGAGTATATCCTATAATACATAGAAAAACGCCTACTATACAGTAGACGTTTTTTTTGCTATATTGCCGACTTTATCTTATTTAGTGCATTTTTTTCCAAACGTGAAACTTGTGCTTGAGATATGCCTATTTCGTTAGCCACTTCTATTTGAGTTTTACCTTGATAGAACCTTAAATCCAATATCTTTTTTTCACGTGTGGATAGGTCGTCGACTACTTCTTTAATGACTATATCGTCTATCCATTCGTTAGGATTTTTAGTATCTCCTATTTGGTCTATGATGTATAGTGTATCGCCATTGTCGGAATATACTGGTTCGTATAGAGATACTGGTTCGCTGATACTTTCTAAAGCTATTACTACTTCGTGTTTAGGAGCGTCTACTTCTTTGCAGACTTCCTCTATAGTAGGTTCACGTTGTAGAACGTTAGTAAGGTGTTCTTTAGCTTGAATGGATTTATACGCTAAATCCCTCATAGAACGGCTTACTTTTATGTGGTTATAGTCTCTAAGATATCGTCTGAGTTCGCCACTAATCATAGGCACGCAGTAGGTAGAAAATTTTACTTCTTTAGTTAAGTCAAAGTTGTTTATAGCTTTAATTAGTCCTACTACTCCTATTTGAAATAGGTCGTCTACGTCTTCGCCTCTGCCCATGAACTTTTGTATTACCGAAAGTACTAATCTTAAGTTTCCGTTTACCAATCTATCTTTAGCCTGTTTGCTACCAGTTTCCTTGTACTCTTTAAGAAGAGCCATTTTTTCATCTTCTTTTAATACGGTTAGGGAAGATGTATTAATTCCAGAAATAACTACTTTATTATAATTATATGCCATAGTATATTAACCTCAAAAATATAAAATATACTATAATTATTGGCATATGTTATAGATAATAAACTATCTCACTTTTGGAAATATTTTCGGGAAACAGTATTTGGTTAATACTCTATCGTCGTTCAAGGTACAACTGCTTAATGTGATACTTTAGTTCTCCCTTTTCTACGTCCGATAGGTCGTGGTAGATGTTTAATACTTTAGTTTCATCTTTAGATAGGCTATCCTTACCGTTTTTGTAGTTTGTAAAACCTGCTATATAGTCTATAGATACGTTATAGTATTGTGCTAATCTAATGATGTATTCAAATCGAATGTCATTTTCACCACGTTCATATCTTCCGTACTGATTGGTGGATATTCCTAATAGTTTAGAAATATCCTTCTGTTCTAAGTCCATATCTTCTCTTAAATCTTTTAGTCTTTGATAGCGTGCCATGTAACAATACTTCCTTTTTTAAGAGCATTCTACCATATTTGGAATATGTATATTGACAAAACACCTTAATTGTGTTAAAATTGAGCCGTAAATACCAAATTTAGTGTTTAAATATTAGCGATAGGAGTTATATATCATGAAGGGTGTAAGATTATTAATGTGTATGCTATCTATAGTATGTTCAATATTAACGGTTAATACTTATGTGATTTTTGGTGAAGACGATATCGAAAGCAGTATATTAGATACTACCACTACTGATTATAATAGTAGTCAAGACGATAGTGTAAACTCCTCAGATAGTGAATTAATACTCTTGTTACTATCATTTGCGATATTGGGTTCTACTATTGCAGTGGTATATAGTGGAAATAGTCGGTAAAGAAGATATTTAACATACTATAATAGTTATGGCATTATGGATTTTTAACGTTCCACAATGCCATATTTTTTTATTCAGTCGTAGTTTCGGTAGAACTTTCGGAAGTGGTATCTTCGGTAGTATCGGTATCAATAGAAGTGGTATCTGCTATAGTAGTAGTATTAGAGAACGTCATAAGCAAACCTAAACTTTTTACTTCAAAGGTTGCTAATTCGCCAGTGTCTTCTTTTACGGTTAGATTATAGTCCCCACAGTCTGTAGAACCTTTAAAACTTATAATGCCATCGTTAATAGAACACTCTTTATCTGAATATGTAGCTACTTCGTCTACGGCGTTAGCCAAACATAGCAACATGGAACTTATAGGTACTGCATCTTTAGGAATTGAAAAGGATAACCCCTTATAAGAGGCTTCCGAATTTACACCGTCAAACGAAAGTTTAACTCCTGATAGTGTTTCAGGTGCTGAAAACTCTATCTCCCAAACGCCTACACCGTGCCTGTATATAGTTCCAGTGGCTTCTAACTCTTCAGTGGTGATATTGGCAGTACTACTGAACGGTTCTTTAAACAGAGCGTCAGTAGAAACTTTTTCGTTACTTACGCTACTACAAGAAGCTAAAGTTGTTAAAGTTATAGTACAAATCGTTAATATACTAACTATCTTCTTCATAAAAGTATCACCTATTATATAAGAATATTTTTAGTTTTAACGTCTTGTAAGTTTGCACGCTATGTTAAGTTTTTAAATACGTTTGGAAGTTGCTCTATTAGGTCGGTAGGTTGCATTGAATACTTAGAATATTCTTTAGCACATAGTATTCCTGCTTTAGAGTGGATGTATACTCCTAAGTTGCACGCTTGCAATGGTGACATCCCTTGTGCTAATAGGGAAGATACTATTCCTGCTAATACGTCCCCACTACCACCTTTAGCCATACCAGAGTTTGCAGTACTATCTATATATGCACAAGAGTTATCAGCTATTATAGTATTAGCACCTTTTAATACCAAAGTACAGTCATACTTATTTGCAAACTCTTTTGCTAAAGTTAGTCTATTGGCTTGAACTTCTTCAACAGATATTCCAGTAAGTCGGGAAAACTCTAAAGGGTGCGGAGTTAGTACTATAGAACCATGGGCATCTTTAATAATATCTATGCAAGTAGATAGTAGGTTTATGCCATCGGCATCTATAACTATAGGACACTTTGCATTGTATATCACATACTTTAGTAGTTCCATAGCCTCGGAAGACGTTCCCAAACCACAACCTATTAATACAGCTGTGGACTTTTTTAAACTGTTAGATATATCTTCTTTAGTGCGGTTGATGTATATCGGTTCTGGCATGGCTATGGGCATTATAGAATAGTCTTCCGTACATACTGTTAGCAGACCTACTCCACTACGTAATGCTGACTTACTCGCCATGATACAAGCACCTTTCATAGTCTTAGAACCTGTAATATGTAACAGTCTTCCAAAAGTTCCTTTGTTACCGTCTTCTACACGATTAGGAAGTGTTATACAGTCTTTAGTTAGTAGCGTTATAGGATACTTTATACTATTAACATAGTCCGTGTTAGATATTCCAATATCTACAGTGACTATCTCTCCGCAATACTCCTTGGCAGGGTATAGTTTAATTCCTACTTTAGCGTAAGCAAACGTTATAGTAGTATCTGCTCTTAACGTTCCTTTAGATACTCTACCAGTTAGACAGTCTACACCACTTGGAACGTCTACTGCTATAGTATATGCTCTATGTTCAGTACTTAGTATTTTTTGGATATTTGGTGGTAGTTCTCCATGGAAACCTGTACCAAATATTCCGTCACATAGCACGTCACAGTTAGAGATTGCCTCTATTATGCTATCTTGGGAGTGTAAAATGCTTACGTTATCGGGAAGGTCTAAAAATGTATCATTTGATAGTTCTGTTTTGGGCTTACCGCATAACATTGCTATGGTTACGTCAACTTCGTTGCATATATTCTTGGCTGAAACGAAGCAATCGCCAGCATTATTGCCGTTTCCACATAAGAACAGTACTTTTTTATTTACACCGTTACAATGATTAAGTATCAATTTCGATAGCGTATTACCAGCATTTAACATTAATTGCTCGTATGAAGTTCCATTTTGGTCGCTTGTAGCTTCTAATAGTTTCATCTGTTTAGGGGTTACTAATATAGTGTTCATAGTATTTACTCCTTATATTAAGTTTGGCGAATAGATACTATTCGCCAACTATAGATTAATGCTTTTTTAGTCTTAACTTTTGGTTTAAAAAAGGTCTAATACTTTCGATAAATGCTTGATTGGGAGTGAATATTAACCTCGTTTGACCATACTGTTCGGTTTCAAAGTCTGCGTACCAATCGGCGTTGCCTATGTTGTCACTGGCAAGTACTACCGTTAGACTTTCGTCGTCTTTAACGTCGTCGGTTAGTTCTCCAAAGGCTGTAAAAGATGATGCTTTTACTGTAATAAGTCTAACTCTTTTGTCTTTACCTATTATTTTGTCTATGTCTATTTCGCCGTTAGTTATTAAGTATTCGTACTCTATATACTGTCTTTTACCGAGATAGTATGCACCGTATACTATACCCATTACTAATAGTATACATATCGGCATAAAGGTATAGACCATAAACCCTAAGAGTAAGAACACTATAGCAAGCACCCCTGCACCCACGTATATTAATACTTTTTTTAGAGTATCTTTACTGGTAGGATACTTTTGTACTAACTGTTCAGAATAGCTATCCATTGTGTGTCATCTCCAATCTATGTGAGTATAATACTATATTATATAGCTTTTTAGAGAGTTTGTCAACCTATATGTTTAGAGTATGTGTATATCGTCACTAAAAAAAGTATCGTAATTTGTGCATATTGCCTATTGACTTTTAATAAAGCATCATGTATAATATAATCATTAAAATTAAAGTTTAAGGAGGAATTTCAAATGGTTAACTCTAAGAAGTTCAAAAAGTTAATAGCTTTTATTTCTGCTGTATGTATGACCAGTGTATGTATGCTTTCAGTATCTGCCGATACTGTAGCAGATAACACTCAATCTATAGTACAACAAGATGAAACTACGACTATTGAAAACGAACTTTTAGACCTTGGATTTTCACAAGAAGAGGTAAACTTAATTATTGAAAATGTAAGTACTGAGGAAATTCAATCTGTACTAAATTTAAAAGAAGGTAATATTAATAGTAGAGCAACTTCTACTACACATAGTTATCACTTACAAGATAGCAATGGCAAAAACATTAATACATATACTAATGTTTCGCAGTTTAATACTGACAATACTTGTGGTTCTTTAGCTTGTGCTATTACTTTAAAGTATCATAAGGATTATAAAGGTGTAAGTATACCTAAATGTACCAATGCTAACTTTTATAATTTCTATAGGTCTATAGTACCTTATGTTGATACAAGTGCAAGGTGGAGTACTTTGAGTACTATTGAAAGTGGTCTTGCTGAATTTTTAAGTGATAATAATATAAAAGGAGTAGGAAAGCCAACGGCATACTTTTATGAGCCTAATAATAGAGCAACTTCTTTAAAGAAAATGGTACTATTAACTAAAACTTTTTTAAACGTAAATGAACCTGTTATTGCAAGTGGAAAATATCCAACCTCAACTGGTAGAGTTAAGCATACTGTAGTAATTCAAGGTATGACTACATATTATGATAGCGATGGAAATCTTACAGGTGCTAAGGTAGAAGTAAATAATGGTTGGGGTTCAATAGAAACTGTAGACTATTTCAGCTTTGCAGGTGTAAGCGGATATGGAATAGTTTATATATTATAGTTTATATATGAAAAGGAGAAACTGTTATGAAAAACTTTAAAAAGATTTTAAGTGGTGTTTTAGTAGCTTCTGCTATGGCTTCTTGC
>CAKSDC010000005.1 GCA_934444765.1 uncultured Oscillospiraceae bacterium | reverse complement strand
TATTCATAAGCCATGGACATTACGGCACAGAAGTCAGCAGTAGCAGTAGTAGTTACAGGAGTAACTATTAACTCTTCGGTTTCATACTGAGGCATAACATGCCCAGGGAAGTTAGCACAAGTAACTTTATGATGTACTCCACCAGTAGATAAGTCTTGCATTTTTAGTAACCATTCCAATTCATAGCGAACTTCATCTAATATATCAGCGATACCATTTCCGCTTTCTGGAATACCTACACTATCAGTAAAGATTGATGGATTGTTATCATAGGCAAGAAGTAAATCCGCTACAGCTTTAGAACCTGCTACTACGTATCTACCATAGTCACCAGCATCGTGCCAACCGCCTGATACGTCTATCTTTTCAGTAGTTCCATAGATAGTTGCTAAAGTATCGTGACAAGTTGGGTGACCTGCGTTGGTATCTTCTACTTCTGTTCCACATCTTTGTAAGTAGAACATTTTTAAAGTATCATTAAGTAGACTATCATAAGTGTTAGAGGCTATGTTGAAGTTATAAGACTTTCCTAAAGTTTCAGTTTGAATGTAATATGTACCTTCAGTTTTAACGTTTGAAAAGTCACCATAGCATAGAGTTTCATTAGCCTTAGAGTATACATTTTCATTTGATAGCGTTCCAGAATAGACTACTTCGTTAGTATTAGCATCTACTACATCAAAAGTAGTACCTTCAAGATTTTCACCTTTAAATACTGCTACCTTATCTGCATTTGGAAGATATCCTACTTGATTAGTATGAATATAGTTCTCATCTTTTTGAAATTCAGAATAGTCTACTTGACTATCGTCTACTAAAGTAAGAGATACGTTATCTAAATATATATTATGTGGTGAGTTGTCACCGTCACCTTTTTGCTCTCCACAGTTGAACACTAACTTAGAAAATAGGTCGCTATCATATTCCATAGTGAAGTCTATTTCTATATGTTGAGTTTCGTCAGCTACTAAATCGATACTTTTCCAACTGTAAGCGGTGTAACTTCCACCGTTTTCTTGTAGTATGCACTCTACAAGTCTGCTTGTGTCGGAAGAAATATCAAAGCTCAAATGGTACTGTCCATTCTTATATAGTGGAACTATGTTGTAGTACGCTTGTACACCATAGTTTAGAGTACCTACATCTTGTATGGCTATATCCAGTTTGCCGTCTTTTACGGATACGTTAGCATCTGCACCACTGGAAGCGTCTACATAACTACCCCAACCTTTTAAGGCATTATCAAATGTGCCATTTCTGATTAACTCTTTAGGTGTACCTTCAGCGAATACACCTATAGAAGCTACGTTCGTACTAACCATTACTAAAGATACTATTCCACTAAGTACTTTTTTTAAATTCATGATTTTTTTACCCTCCCTAATTCATTCAAAAATTTTTTTACTATATTGCTCGTCTAACCAGTTTATTTATATACTCATAATACCTGAAAATAGAATTTAAATATACCATTAATATCATATTCATGGTAAAATGTTGATATGAAGTTTGTATCAATCTAAAAATTTATGATGAACTCAAAAACTTAGCTATTAAAAAAATCCCATGATATTAAATTCATGGGATTAACTATTACTAATTAATTTGATTATAACCATAGGGCTATACTCAAACAGATAATAATTGTTATCGGACAACCAAAATACAAAAACTAAAAAACATCTTCTAAGGGGTATCTAAAATAAATGATATTTATAAGTAATATTAAGTTATCATAAAAATCATATATCCATATTAGTATACATTTCTTCAGCAGATACATCATTGTATGAATTAATTTCACGATTAAAACCATCTATTAAGTACCACATTTCATTAATTAAATCCATTTCGCCTTCCAAATTAGGTTGATTTTTATTAGTCAGAGTATTAATATTTTTAAATCCGTGTTCATTAAGTCCTGATGCTCCGTTATATAATAGTTCCAAGCCACCACGAAAATATGAATTAAATATTTCTTTATTTTGTTTAATGATGTTCTCATCAGTAGAAAATGCACGTTCAATACGTTCTTTTTCTGTAAGAGTAGTATCATCTAAAAGTATTACCATATGATATAGATATTCTAAGGTTTCAGCATTTTTATCATTGTATAGAGTTTCAGTCACAATATTTGTTGACGCTTCGTTTAAAGAGTTATCAATTGGGCTTTTTTTGTTGAATTTTAATCCAATTATAGTTGAAATAATATAAGTATTAATATTTTTATCAAACACTCTTAAGGCAATATCTTCTTTAGTTGGGTCATTTGAAAAGCTCGTGTATGTAGTTAATTTTCTTAAATAGGTAGAGTGTTTACCTGTTATACTAATTTTTCCTTTAAAAATGTAGGATAAAGAATGTTCATCATTGTCAATAAATCTTGCCATTATTAGACCTCCTTAATAGTGGTGATAGTTTCTTTCTTACGGCCATCATCACCAACAGATTTGACTATCATATAAGATTTTCCAACATACCTTTCAAGATTTTTTCTTGCAACTTCCCAATCCTTATCCATAACAGATATTATAACTTGTGATGCTGATGTTGGTATTATATCGCAAATATTGGAAATATGTATTTCATCAACGTTAGAAAATGGAGCGTCCATAACTAATGGGAAATGTCTTTGTAAATCTTCAGTATCGGATAATTTTTGTTTAGCCAATTCAATCAAACCTACTATAAAAGCGAAATTTTTTACAGCTTTTAAGCCATCACTTTCTTCAAGATAACCACCAGTATACACAACTTTGTACTCATCAGAACCTTCACCTATTTGAATCTGTCTATTACCATGATACATTTTTTGGAAAGTACCATTTATCTTATCTTGTAGAGTAGTTTTAACTTCTATGGTACGCTTATCCAAAGATTTACAAATCCAATCTTTAGTATCTTGAGCATATGCGATATATGTCTGTTGTTTTTTGTTAAATTCAGTATTTTCTATGGATAAAGCAATCTTATTTTCCAATTCTTTAATTTTTTCTTTATTGTTATCTATGTTATGTTGAAGATTATACTTTTTATCTTCCCATTCTTTTTTTTGTTTGCTTTTCTGTTCTAACTCCTCTTCTACTTTTTTCAAATCCTTTGCTGATTGCAAAAAGTTTGCAATTTCGGATAATTCATCTTCAATTTCATCAATCTTTTTATTAGTTTCTAAGATATTGTCGTATCTTGATTTAAAATTATCATAAAGGTCAATATGTTTAGATTGTATATAATTTTGATATATATTTACTGACTTTTCCAATCTATCAACGGGTGGTTTATAGTTTACTTTTCTCATTAACTCATTTAAATGTTCCAATGCTTTTGGATTTTCTTCTAAATTAGCACCACATAAACACACTTTGTTTTGCATGATATAGTTAAATATATCTTTACCGATATATGGTATATCATTCTTTGAAAGATTTTCCTTTTCTTTTTCTTTAGAATTTAGATAGTTTATTAGAACACTTTCCACTTGTTTAATCAAAGGTTGAGAAAAATAGACACTTGCATTACTATTAAAATATTTAATAAACTCTTTTTTATCTCTTTGAAGTTTCTTTTTTTGTTCTTTTAAGTTATTTTCTAATTTTTCTCTTGATATTTGTTTTTCTTTAGTCTTTTGATTCTCTTTTAAGGTTTGTTTTAAGCCATTTACTTCGTTTTCATAATAATTAAACTGTTCAATAGCGTTGTTTAACTGTAAAGTGCTTGAATCTATTTCAGATTGTAAGGTTTCCATTTCTTTTTCGTACTGTTCAGCATTAGGATTTTTATGTATTTTTCTTTTGAACGTTTTAATAACATCCTCTAAATATACACTTGCTTTTTCCAAATTAGACAATCCTGTTAAAGTTTTGATATACTTAGATAAGTTAGTATCATCAGTGATAGTTGCTAAACGTTCTCCACCAAAGAAGAAGAATTTGGCAAACTCTACTGGCAAAAAATCTCTAATAGTAGCATCACTATCTTTAATAGAAGTTGGTTTAAATTCTCCGATTTCATTCTTTTTCCAAACTTCCACTTTTGATGGTCTACTATTGATTTTATTTGCATTACAAACGTACTCTTGACTGCGTCTTATTTGATATTCATTTCCGTTATCGTCTAAAATTTCAAGCATGACATATACTTTTTCACTATTATTTACTATCATTTTAGATGCTACTTCTAAGTTTAATAAGTTATCGTCTTTCCAACGTGTTGGGGTATCTTGCCAAGCAGAATTATCATAAAGGCACCATTCAAATGCACGTATAAAAGTAGTCTTTCCAGATGTATTTTCACCTATTAAGATAGTAACATTTTTAGTATCATCACAAGAAAAGTCTATAACTTGTTTATCTTTGTATTGTCTGAAATTATATAGTTCAATTCTTTTTATTTTCATTTACCGTCTACAATCCTTTCTATTAAATCTTGAATATTTTTTTTAGTGGTTTTATCTGTTTCAGTTTTAATCTGTTGATTACGAACTATTTTAATTATTTGTATTCTAATAGCTTGACATTTTTGTGAATTAAGAATATTTTCATTAATACTCATATAAATCCTCCTTTGAAAGATTAAATTTATCTAAACCATAAGTTTCAACTAATTTGCTTTTAAGTTTATCCATTTGTGATGGATTTTCTGAAATTCGTCCAAATTCCTCCATTCTGGCAATCTCTTTTTTAACTAAAGATATATCATACTTTGTTTCTTGACTATCTAAATATAGTGTGGATAGTTCTCTGGGAAGTGTAATAAAATCCCAAATATAAGAAAATTCTTTATTAGAAGATTTTCTTAAGACACGTCCACGCCTTTGAATGTACTCTTTTGGATTAGTTGTACTTGCTAATATAAAAGCTGTTTTGATACTGGGAATGTTTACCCCTTCATCAAGACACTTTATAGCAACTATTGCTTGATATGGTTCTGCATTAATAAAACCTTTTTTTATACGTTGACGTTCAGTCGCATTTTCTTTAGAGGTGAATTTAGTAACTTTCATACTTAAATCGTTACCAAGCATCTTGCAAACTGCCGTTATTTGTTTTTCATCATTAGTTGAACCATTATCTATTGTGGCACTACCACAATATACCAACATATGAGTATCATTGGTATAGTTATTTTCAAGCATTATTTTTTTTAATTTATCAAGTTTGTTATAAGCACCTGCGACGATTTTAGAACGTTTAATTAATAACATCTTTCCGTAATCAGAAAGTTTTTTTATTCCGTGTATATCGTAGGTTATAGACTTTGCAATCTTTTCTGAGAGTTTATTATATTCAATAAGTTCATTATCTGTAAGATAAACTACCACTGGATAGTAATAATATCTCGTTAATTTATCTTCCTTAATGGCTCTTTCTATATTATATTCTATGCATTTCTTTCCAAAATAGCCAAATAATTTTTGTGTACCAGATACATCGTTATGACGTTCTAACGTTGCAGACAGTCCTAAACGATACTTATAATTAACATCTAACGTTTTTTGCAATTCAGTTGAACCAAAATTATGCACTTCATCAACTAAAAGGAACACTTCTCTTTTTAGATATTTTAAAATACTTCTAATATCTTTAGATATAAAACTTTTATTTGTAGTAATAAAGCATTTAAAATCTATTATATGTTCATTAAAATAATTAATATTATCCTTTAACTTCTTTTTCCAATCCGTTTGGCTTGATTGCGAATACCCAACTATCGGATTTATATTAAACCTTTTAATATCTTCAACCCATTGTTCTATTAAGTGCGTATATGGACAGACGATTAAAAGAAAAAATCTTCTTTTTTTTTGATATAATCTAACGACTGCTCCTAATCCTGTAAGAGTTTTTCCAGTACCAGTAGCCATATCAAATATACCTTGAAATCCTTGTCTTTCCCATTGATTTATAGCTTCTTTTTGATAATCATAAAGTTCGATATTAGGTATGTTAGGTATATCTGGAATCACTTTAAAAGGTTCTTTATCTAATGATAGATTTAATACTTCTTTATTATAAGATTTTAACTTTTCATACAATGCCTGAGGAAAATCCATAATTTCAAGATTTTCTTCAGTACCATTCCATAGACTATCAAAACTATTTTCAATTTCCTTTAAATATTCATTTTGAATACTATCCCAAGATTTAAATACTATGATACTTTCCCCATTGTTATGGAAAGCATTAGACGTTTCATTCATTGAACCTTCAAAAGCAATCTTATTACCAAAACTATCTATTAATATACCATTCTTTTCATGATACATTCCATTAGATATATTTTTAGTAAAAGCAACCTTAATATCTAAGTGATTTGTTGCTATTAAATGACCTATCCAAGTGAGGCGTTCTAAATCTATTGGATTTATAGGTTCTTTAAATCCTCTATTTATGGCATGGTTTATAATATTTTTAACTTTGTATCCATCATTAATTGCAATAATATCTTCAGTTTCAAGTTTAGGAGATACTATTAGTTGAATATATCCATCATTGGCAATAAGTCCTGATATTCCTCTGGATAGTTCTATTAAAGCTGATGAACTAAAAAAACCAACTGCCCTTTTATATATCTTAGATTGCTCTAACGTTGGAATATAAAAATCTTGAATGATATTATCTTTATAAGTTTTATAGCGTCTTTTTAATGGTATATCTTGAAAATTCATACAAAATCACCTCTTAGAAAGTCTTATATTCAAAATCCTTTAGATAGTATGATATTTCTTTTTCGGATAATTTTACCTCAATAGATACACCACAATATGCAATATCTTGAACTGGAGTTGGAACTATTGAACATTCAATATTATTTTGATTAAATATTTCCTCAGCTGAAAAGACATCATTCGTATTATAAAAAGTACAATACATAAAAAATCACCTCAAACTATTAATAACGTCGATAAAAACATCTATTTCCGATATCGTATTAAAATGATTTAAACTTACTCTAATAGCGCCAATAGTATCTGTTCCAAGAGTTTTATGTGTCAATATTGCACAATGTATTCCACCACGCACACATATATTGTATTTATCCAAAAATCTCACTACCTCATTAGACGGCATTTCTTTAACATTAAAACAAAAAACGGGAACTCTTTGAAAATCCTTATTATATATTACAACTCTATCATTCTTAGATAGTTGCTTAATTGCATAGTCTACCAACACACTTTCTTTTTTAGATATATTTTCTAAATTAGAATTTATGTAATCTAAAGCAACTTTTAAACTCCATATTGATGGCATATTTAAAGTACCTGCTTCATAAGTATCTGGATAAACATTGGGATTAATATAACTATCTCCAAATATACCCGTTCCTCCTTGTATTAATGGGGATATTCTTAAATCATTAGTTGAACATAATCCACCTACCCCATTGATTGAATATAAGTCTTTATGACCTGTAAAAGCTAAAAAGTCAATATTATCACGTTCCATATTTATTAACTTTTTTCCTCCACCTTGTGAAGCGTCTAAAAATATAGGTATTCCTAATTTATGAAAAGTAGAAAATCTATCTTTGGTATAGATAATCTGTCCTGTAAGGTTACTTGCTAATGTGGAAATTACTAAACTGGTATTTGACTTTAAATACTTTTCAAAGTTTTGATTATATAAATCATCATGAGAGATTATATCATAAGTAATAATTCCCTTATCTTGCAAAGTTTGAATAGGTCTTAATACTGCATTATGTTCATAAGATGTTATTAAAACGTGTGAACCTTTTTTTAAATATCCATTTAAAAACAAGTTTATAGCCTCAGTGGAATTTTTAGTAAACACTACATTATCTGATTTATTACAACCAAAGAAATCCGCAACTGTAGTTCGTGCTTGATGTAATAATCTACTGGCTTGTATTCCTAATTGATAACTTCCTCTACTTGCACTTACTCCGATATTTTTTAAGTAGTATTCAAATGCTTGATATACTTCATTAGGCTTAATCTTGCTAGTAGATGCGTTATCAAAATATATGATATTATTCATGTTTACCCCTCAAAACCTGTGCCGTAATACAACCATTATAAAACTTAGATATGCACTTATAACAATGTTGACACTTATTTTCATCTATAATATATTTGCCTTTCATAGTATCGATAGCTCCATATGGACATACACTATCACAAGCAGTACATTTGATACAAAATTGATACTTTCTCATTTGACATTTTAATCTTGATATTAAAGTATTAACATCTCTTATTTCCAATGGCACAACTTTTAAGACGTTAGTTCCATAAGTTACTATTATTTGAAATAGATTTTCACTATTTAAAGATACTAATATGATTGTTTTATCTTGTTTTTCAGTGATATCTAAGTTACCAAACGGTTTTAAAAGTTCAATGATATCAGGCTGAAACTTCTTTTTAATAATAATATTTCTGGCTCTGTCCGATATGTTACAAGGTGTATCTTGTATAGGAACGTTTTTAGCTTGCAAACCACTTGCACCACGTCTGGCCTTCCATTTTCCAGCATCTATATAGTCATCGATATCGGTTTTATGGGTTTTTATTGCAAAATCATAAAGTAGACTTCTCCACTTATTAGATAGTTCTGGATAATATATCTCTGTCAACATCTGTGACCATTCAGAATTATTAGGACAACACCAACAACCCACACGTTTATATCCATAGGTATAAGCAGGATTGAAAGCAATCTTTTTATATAGAATGTATAACCAAACGTCATAGTCAAGCCAATCAATAATAGGCATAGCGTTAATCTGTGAACCTATTTTAGATTTCTTTTGTGTTCTATCATAGTTTTGACGTTCTTTACTTTCAGAGTGCCTAATACCCAAAAAGGTTAAACTATTGCCATTTAAACATTGATACTCTCCATTTAGATTGCTCGTCTTAAAGATAGTACAGCACCAACGTTCATAACGACTTGGAGGACCAAAATAGTTGCAAAGTTTAAAAAAGTCGTTATCAGTTTCACTATTAATTATAGGTGGTATAGGATTTTCACATCTAAATAGTCTATTTACATACTCATAGGTTATAGGAAATTCAAGTGTAGTATCGCCAAAGTAGTGTATAATATCTTCACTTTGTAGGGCATCACGTACTATTCTACTAATTACTGTAGAGTCCTTACCCCCTGAAAATGAAACTGTAGGTATCCAGTTGTGGAGGGTATCTTTTGAACATTCTTCCATAGTATGTAATATATACTCTTCTGCCTCATAGATTTTACTATTTAAGTATCGTAAATTTGCTTGAATAAATAGTTCTTCATTTGGAATAGATGCATCATTATCTATATTATCTCTTAAATCTTGTGCGATTTTTAAGTGTTTTTTATTCTGATAGTATTCCTTAAACGGTAGAGTCTTTCTTACACCGTCTACTAAGTATCGTCCACTACCTAAGTACCATACCGATTTATTATCTAAATCTATTTCCCAAATATACGATAGTAGTTTATATTCTTGTTTAAATACTGGATTGCACATTCCAGAAGTTGTAATACTTTTTAGAGTACCATCGCAGATTGGACACGTTTCAACATCAAATACAGGAATTTTACAGTTTTTGCACCAAAACACCAAAAAAATCACCTCTTAATAAGTTCATCAATTATAGATATTAATACTTGAATTTTATCTTCGTCGGTAATAGATAAACCAAAATCGTTTAAATATTTAGATATTTTATTCTTTAAAGCTACTTTATTATTTGATAGTTCTTCATTAGATAGTACTATTTCTTTTAAAGTTTTTCCAGTAGATATTTTAACGACAGTTTCATTATTAAAATTATCTTTTGGAATATAGTTATTGAGAGTATTTTTTACGTCTGTTAATTTTTGGATAAAGCTATCTAAATGAGTATCATTCCAATATGATACTTCAAAACCTACCATTATTCTTGAAAGTCTATTTATTAAGTCTATTTCATTACTATTAGATGCTAATCTACTAATTACGTTTAAAAATTGATTAGTATAGTAGTCAAAAACTTTTGATTTTTTATCAATCCATTCAGTTTGATATAGTTCCATAAACATTGAGATTAAATCTTTAGAGTATCCAAAAAGTGATAGAATTTCATCTTTAGCTTTTAAAGTTATACTATTTATAGCAGTTTCAAGTTCATTTTTAGATAGAATAATATCATCTATGGATAGTTTACACAAAGTATTAAAGAAAAATTTATGATAGTTGTTATAACTCTTATTCATTATGTTTCTATAGCTTTTAGTAATATCAGAAATATTTTGAGTAGTTCGGGCGTATTTGTTTATGTTCTTATAATGAAGCATAATAGCATCATACAGAGATTTTAAACGATTGTTTTCTTTAGAAAGATAACTATTAAAGATACTTTCAAGACTTTCTATATATGTAAGTTGTTCATTGGTAAAGAAGTTTATATGTATATTATAATCTTTTGGACGCTTAACAATATCCTCAACCGTTTCATATGATAGGTTTTTTTCTACTCCATGAGTATCAATAGTTAAGCCTTCAAAATTATTCTGCAAAACGTATGTAAATATGATATCTATATAGCCTAAACGACAACCAATCGGTTGATTTACTAAACTATTATATAAAACTTCTGCCGATGTTGGATTTTCCTTACATTGTGATACAAAATCATCAATAACTTGCATAACATACTTAGAAGTAAGTTTTCCATCGACTTTATTAAGTTCAATATTATCCGTTTTGATAAATCCATTTTTTAGTAATACCGAACGAATTATTAAATATTCCGGGGATATTGTAGTTATACCAAAATTATCTTCATTAAAGTGGTTTATTATAGAATTGATAGCAATCTTTTTAGCAGTAATCATCGATGGTGTTAGTCTGTTTTTATTTAATAGTTCATTATTAACAATCATAGATTGATTAAATTTAAGGTTCATTAAATCACTGGCAAGGTTAGAAAGTTCCTCATCAGTAGATATGAACTTCCTTTCGCCATTAGATACGACTAAAATATCAGTCGTTTCCATGCTTTTCCATGATTGTATATATCTATTTATAATATTAGTCTGTTCAACCTTATAATAGTTAACTTCCTCAACTACAGATAAATCTTCTTGTTTAAGGATATCAATTTGAGTTTCAATCAACTGGATTGCAATATACTTTTTTAACTCATCAATTAGATTACCACAATTAATATTAATAATAACGATTCCACTAAGTATATTACCAGATACTTCTTTTAAATCTTCAAGGGAATACTCATCATTAGATATAACCATAAATATTACACCATCATAATTTTGAGTAACTTTTTCAAAGTTTTTCTTAACAAAATCAGAATACGTAACAAAAGTTGGAATAAAAGCTCTTTTTATTTTATATAAATCATTGTGTTTGTGTGGATAGATTAAAAAATTTCTAAAATCTTGATTTAATACATCTACACAAACACTTTCATTGATGTTTACAATCTTTTCTTGAATAAGAGCATCAATATCGATAATACTTCCATTAAAGAACTCAAAAATATTATTATATTTGGAATACTTCAAAACTTTATCGTTACATAGGCTATTTAAAGCTTCTTCGATATCATTTTTAGGACAATCTATTAAATTTAGAATATTCTCTTTATTACATGATAGAACAACACTATCATTAATAGTACAGATTACTGTAATAGCTTTTAAAACTCTAATTTCTATAGCATTACTACACTTAGATACGGCAGTTTGATAGTTTCTATAAATATTATAAATTTCTTCTCCTTGATATTCTTTGAAATTAGGTTCAAAATAGTCAAAAATACTATCCAAGCCTATAAAATAAAATTTATCCGTGGATAGCGTTTTTAAAGTGGAATATAAGCCCCTATCTTGCTTACTGGATAGGTATGTAAAGAAAGTTCTATCATTTTGAGCAATCTTTTTGGATAGCTTATCTAAAGCATATAGTGTAATGGTATGCAATGGATATATCTTCTCTTGAACGGTGTAATCTTTTAAAGAATAACCCTTAAAATTTAAGCCTTGTTGATATATTTCATTAAGATTACTTTGAAACTTCTTTTCAAAAGATTTCCAATTCTCATTTTTGGATATTAAACTTTGAGTTATCATTAAAGATTGGTCATAGTTACTATTAATAGAAATCTTCTTAAAACGACTTTCAATTTTTTTCCATTCTTCAGCATATTTTTTAATAGACTTATTAGTATAAAGTGCTATCTGTTTATGTGATACCAAAATCAACCTATTGTTTGAACGGTCACAAAATTCAGCTAAATCTTGAATTTGCTTAACTTGAATATTTCTCAAATTATCTTCAAGATATTTTCCAAACTCATCAAATATAAAGACTATTCCAGAAAACTCACCTTCTATAGTATTGTTGATATCTTGTATAGTATCTTCTAAGTTAGAAGTTTCATATATAAAATCAACTCCAAAAGTCATAGATTTAAAAATTTTTTTAAAGATATCCTTATATTTTCTGTTGTAGCTTTTTAAACCACTCTTCAATTTGCTTTTTGTAATATTATTATTCTTGCAAATATCATTTAATTTATCATCGGATTGCTCGTTCTCTTCCCAATTGTAGATAGTATTTAGGGCTTGATTATAAAACTCTTTAAAATCTATGGTAATGCCTATACTTTTTAGAGTTTTAATTAAAGATTTATATATACACCTATTAAAATCATCAAAATTGGAACTTATAGGAACTAATAGATACGGTTTATCGTTAGAATAAAAATTTTCTACAATATCAGGAAATTTCTCATCAATATCAGTCGAATTTTTTAGGAATGTTTCTAATACTTCAGAATTTTTGAAATCTTGATGTAATAACTGACTTAAAACAGTTAATAAATGGGATTTTCCCGTACCATAAGAACCATATATCAAAAAACAATCTTGTTTGCTATATTTATTAGTAATATTATAAAATAATTCTTTTAAAAGTTCTATATTTGCCATATTGGGGATAAAATTCTTTAGTTTGCTATCGGAATTAATATCATACTGGATATTTGCCGAATATGTAAAATCGTATTTCTGTTCAATGAGATTACTATATAACAACTTAAAAAAATCCTTTCTAACAATAAATTTTCCTTAAAATGTTTTCATTTGTATGGTTAAAATCAATATATCTACTACCATGATTATTAGTAACTTTTAAATACTTTTTATTTTCCAAAATTTGAAGCAACATAATAATATCAGAATAGCTTAAATTTAAATATTTTCCTATTTGATTTTTTTCCTCAACTAACGTATCTATAGATATTTGAGTTTTATCCTTATTATCTTCTAAGATGCAGTACAGAATTACATAAGGTGATATATCATTTAAGTTTAATGATGTTTTTTCATAAGTAGTACTTGAAACTTGCCTTAAAAGTTCTAACTTAGATAACATTGAAGTATTTTCATCTTCAATAACTTTATCAATATTAGATGCCTTACTCTTAGAGTACATATTAGTTATACAACCCCACTCTTTAGATACCATATCTTTAGAGTAGCTACAACCGTTTTCTACCAAATAGCTATACAATCCTTGAGTAAATTCCTCTTTAGTGATACTTTTTTTATCATAAATATTAAAGAACCAATATATTGCAGTAGAGTTATTACTATCTTTAACTATATTTCTATGTAGCAATATCAACGATGCTTTATTGAAAAAATATCTATCTTTTTCCAGCAATATATTAAATAAATCAGTTTTAGTATGTACTATGCCTTTAGATATTTTTTTTTCGGTGGTCAATCCTGTAGCAACAGACCAATATCTAAGAGATTTAATCATAATCTTACCAACGCCAAAAGTATCCAGAGCAGTGAGTTCATTGGCTGGTGAGAATATATATTCATTCTCATTAACAGATGTCAAAATTTTAGTAGCCCAACCATCACGAAGATAAAAACTACTATGTTTATTTATAAACATAAAATATTCTCCCAAATTATATTATTATAAGTATCGTTTCAAGGCATCGTATATTTTTAAGTAACTAAAGATATCACACACTTTGAAAGCAAAAAAAGGCACAACCATATAGCCTTAAAAGGTTATAGTTATGCCTTAGATTATTAATATTAAAGTCTATCCATATGAATTTGTTACTTATGCACAAACAACAAGTGTACCCCCCCCCGATTTTGTAAGGGTTGTACAAATTGCACATATATTTTTCATACAGATACACCTCCAAAAAATAGTTTAAAATTACTCATATTATTATAACACACAGTTTTAGAAAAATCAAGTATTAATAAAAATTTTTCAGTATAACAGCATTTACTTCAAAGAGAAACGGAAGAAAGGTTAAGCTGTTGTCATGAAAAATTTTAAAAAATCCTTGATTTTTAAAATTATTATGATATAATATTTTTTTGAAATAGTATCCAAAGACTTTAAATCCATGGGAGCGTAAAGGTTTCAACGGGGACTTTGAAGTTGGGTTTTCAGACACGAAGTTCAATTCTCATCGCCTCCATACTACTAAATATGTTCAACTATCGAGAAACTTCTTCAACGTCTGCTATTCCTCAGCAGACATTCCAAAACTGAAACTTTTTTCTTCTACTCCAACCGTAGGGATATCTAAAGTTATGATGCTATCATTGTAAAACCAATGGCAATTAATCCAAGCCCAACCTTTTGCTATGGTTACGGTTAAACCAATTCCTAAAGATTTTCACTTCAACATAGACTACATATCATTGAGTTTAAAAAATAAAAAATCCAACTACCTAAACAGTAATTGGATAAAATATGGTTGCGGGAGCTGGATTTGAACCAACGACCTTCGGGTTATGAGCCCGACGAGCTACCTAGCTGCTCCATCCCGCGATATATCAAATTAAATAGCACTCATATTTTCTGATGTTCTCTCGTGAGTACTATGTTAGTATATCACATATACGATTAAAAGTCAAGAGTAAAATTAAAGTTTGTATATCATGTATATATCAAAACAAAGTTGACCAATATATTTAGTGATATTGCACAATAGAATCTATCCTATCTAAAGGAAGTCTATATTTCCATTAGTCAATAAGATGTTTTTCACTTATAAGTGAGTATTAATCGCCAATATTCATTCAAGCGTATATTAATATATACTATCAAGGATATTGATTATTGAAATATTCTAACGATAATAGTATAATAGAAATAGTTACAAAAATCAACTATTTTCTATAATATTTTTAGAGTACATAATATATAGTATTCCAATCTACTATTTTTAGATATCGCTCTAAACTGTATAGGTATAAAGTTCCAAAAACCCCAAATGAATTTTAAAATATTTGATTTTTTCCCCATAATAACATAGCTAAAAAAGGAGCGTTCTATATATCTGCAATAGAACGCTTCTTTTTTTAGTGTATATTATATTCACATAGATTGGAAGAAACTTATCAATATTAGCCGTTCCAGAGTTCTACCTTATAGCCTAAGGAGTGTAGCATATCCATATCTTTTTCTATAGTAATGCCAGAAGTGGTAAGCATATCTCCGGATATTACAGCGTTAGCACCAGATTGAAAACATCTTTTTCCAAAGTCGTCTAATAGTCCACGACCGCCTGCTAATCTAATAGAGGCTTTAGGATTTATGTATCTAAATATAGCTACTATCTGACACATTTCATCGTTAGATAGTACTCTGTTATTAGCGTATGGAGTATTTGGAATAGGGTTCAATAGGTTTATAGGAATAGACTTAATACCAAGTTCACGTAAAGATAGAGCTAAGTCTATTCTGTCTTCCATAGTTTCACCAAGACCCATAATTCCGCCACTACAGACGTTTAAACCTACTGACTTTGCATTCTTAATAGCTTGTACCTTATCTTCAAAGGTGTGGGTAGTACAGACGTTAGGAAAGTTATTTTTAGAAGTTTCTAAGTTATTGTGAACTCTTTCAACGCCTGCACTCTTAACTTTAGCATACTGTTCAGCAGTAAGTAGACCAAACGATACACATACACTAACGTTAGTTTCTTGTTTAACCTTTTCGATACTCTTACAGACGCTTTCAATTTCCTTATCGTTAAGAGCCTTTCCTGAAGTAACTATAGAGTATCTTAATACGCCTCTTTCGTCGTTGTACTTAGCCTGTTCGACTATAGCGTCGCTACCTAATAGAGGATACTCTTCAATGTTAGTGCAATAGTGTGCCGATTGGGCGCAGTATTTACAGTTTTCGGAACATCTTCCACTTTTACCGTTAATGATAGTACATATATCAAAAGCGTTTCCGCAGAAGTGTTCTCTAATTTCATTAGCGTTAGAACATAACTCATTTAAAGGTTGGTCGACTAATTCCATAGCCTCTTCTTTGGTTATATCGTAGCCATCGTAGATTTTTTGTTTTAAAAGATTAGTTAGCATCTTTAATACCCTTTCTGTTGTAACCTATATTGAAGCTTTTATCTAATATAGGAATGATTTTTTTGCATATTAGCGAAGTTAATACGCATAGTACTACATCTTTAGGTAGGAATATCAAGAAGTAGTATACAAGTACGAAACTAATTCCTATTGGGGTATTAAGTACAAAGTTACATAGTACATAAGCATATACCATACCGCAAACGTATGATATTAATAATCCTGTTAAAGAAGCACATAGTATTCTTTTAAAAGAAGGATTTTCTTTAGCATGAGATATTGCACCAGTAACATAAGCACCTATAGCAAAACCTATAAAATAGCCGAATGTAGGTTCTAATACATAACCTATTCCGCCACCCTTAGTGAATATAGGCACTCCTAATAGACCTATTGCCACATATAGTATTACACTTAAAGCACCGTTTCGTTTACCAAGTATTAGACCCGCAAGAGTAGTCATAGTAACCTGTAGTGTAAAAGGTGCAGGTGGAATAGGTATTCTAATAAAAGCTCCCACAGCAACTAAAGCGGAAAACATAGCTATTAAGGTCATATCCCTAACAGAAAATTTAGTAGTCTTCATAAACAACTCACAAACCTTTCGTATATAAAAAATAGTCTTTAGATAGTATTATATCACAACATTGAAAATAAGTCAACTTATTTTTGAAATTTTGGTTGACTTATTTCGGCATTACACATACTATCACATAACAGTACATAATACTCTAAAAACGTTCACATAAAGATAGTCGGTTTTTGTTAGACTTTTTGAAATTCTATCACCGTAGTAACACATACCAAAGGTATTATATAGTCATAGAATAAATGAAAGCAAAGACACCGCAAGGTGCAATACATATATAACAGAAAGGTGATATTTATTATGAAAAACTTCAATAACGACCATATAGATGTAAACGAACACGATATTCACGAGGTAGTAACCGAAACCACTACTAAACACACTAACAAAAAGATACTAAAGACTTTAGGTCTACTATGTTGTATGGTAGCAGTATCAATAGGTTCTATAGGAACTTATAAATACTATGCAGAAAACGATGGCACTTCTACTAATAATGGTTCAAGTTTAACCGCCACTACTACAAGCAGTAGTAATAACTCTAACGATAGCGTATTGAACATAGGCTCAAGCGATGCTACTAATACTCTAACACCTGCACAGATATATTCTAAGGTTGCACCTTCTGTAGTAGGTATCACAGCCACCACAGAAACTGCTGTAGACTATTCATCTTACGGAATATATGGCTTTGGTGGAAATAACGGTTCAGATACTCAAACACAGACTTCCACGGCTACTGGTACTGGTATAATAATGTCACAAGACGGCTATATACTAACTAACGCTCACGTAGTAGAAGGTGCTACTTCAGTTAGTGTTACTCTAAGTGATGATGATAACACAGAATATACTGCTACTATAATCGGTCAAGATAGTTCTTCTGATATAGCAGTACTAAAGATACAAGCAAGCGGTCTAACTCCTGCTGAATTTGGTAATAGCGACGACTTAGTAGTAGGTGACTATTCATACGTAATAGGCAATCCTTTAGGTTTCGACCTATCTAACACCTTTACTACTGGTATAATCTCTGGACTAAACAGAACTATAACAGTAAACGACACAGAAATGAACTTAATTCAAACTTCCGCACAGATAAACTCTGGTAACTCTGGTGGTCCATTAATAAACAGTAACGGACAAGTAGTAGGTATAGTATCTTCTAAGATGTCTTCAAGCTATTCAAGTAGCGAAGCCTCTATCGAAGGTTTAGGATTTGCAATCCCTATAACAGACGCTAAAAATATAGTAGATAGCCTTATCACTTACGGATACGTTACGGGCAGACCACAATTAGGTATAAGTGTAGAAACTATATCACAGACTATGGCGGATTACTACGGTGTTCAAACTGGTGCATATATCAGATTTATGAATAGCGACGGTTCAGCCGTTCAAGCTGGTTTAAAGGTTGGCGATATCATAACTGGTATAGACGATACCACTATCACTTCTGCTAATGAGCTTTCAAGTGCTATTAAAAACTATTCTGCCGGTGATACCGTTACTATCACTTACTATAGAAATAATCAAAAGTACACCACTAAGGTTACACTTCAAGAGCAACAAGCAACTACTACAGATACCAATTCCGCTGAGTAGTAGCATATACTCTTCATCGATTGATTAACTCTCTCCTATTAATAATATATCTAAAAAAAAGTAGAACCGTTCTAATTAGAGCGGTTCTGTTTTCTGTGTTAATAACGTATCAAGTTAATAATGCCTATAGCTATTACTATAATACCTGCAATGCCTGTAGTCTTAGCGGAAGACTGTATTCCAGCTTTAGATATAACTATGGCTGTCCAAATAGAAGTACCTCCGACTAAGATTAAGATTGTCGAAACGGCTATACTCATAGGAATAATGCTCAAAATACCCAGTATTAACACTATCAATACTAATAGTGAACACACTCCTCTAATAGCCATAGCCCACGTTGGAAGTGAAGTTGGACTAAAACTATCCATGCTACTACGTTTTTTCATATGCAAGTACCCTTATACTAATCTTTAGGAGTAACTTTCTTTTTATGACCTTCTTTATCCACTATATAGCAGTGGTCTAATTGATTAGTCAAGTTATTTACTACACTCTGCCTGTACTCATTTCTAAGAGCGGTCTGTTCCTTTTTTTCCTCATCGGTAAGACCTACCGTCTTAGACTTTTTAGCTAATGCGTTAATTCTATCTATCTTTTTCTGTTCCAAAATAAATACCACCTTTAAACTTTTTAATAATTATATCATATTTAAGAAGACATTTCAATAGTAATATAATAAAACACTATGTACAGGAGATGCTATATGATAGAAAAAATACACTCTTTAGTATGGGGTAACTGGTTACTAATACTAATACTATCTTGTGGAATATACTACTCTATTAAGATAGGCTTTAAACAGTTCAACATAGTATCCATAGTAAAAGGAACGCTACTCTCTAAAGATAAACATAGCAACGGTAAACATACTATTTCACCCATACAGACTATGACTACTTCACTATCGGCTACTATGGGTACAGGAAACATAGTAGGAGTAGCTTCTGCTATAATATTAGGCGGTTCAGGAGCTATATTCTGGCTTTGGATATCCGCTATATTGGGAATGGCTTTAATATACGCTGAAAACTATTTAGGTACGCTATACAAAAAAAGACTTTCAAACGGGACTACTATAGGTGGTGCTTGTGCATACTTAGAATATGGTCTAAAGAGTAAGCCTCTATCTTGTATATTTTCGATACTGTGTATAGGAGCATCTTTCGGAATGGGTAATATGGCACAGTCGAACAGTATAGCCACCTCATTGAAGTCTACATTCAACGTTTCAAAGTGGCTAACTGGCTTGATAGTAGCAGTACTAATACTATTAATAGTCTTTGGTGGAGTTAAAAGAATAGGCAACACTACACAGATATTGATACCTATACTCTCAATGGCGTACATATTAGGAGCTTTAATAGTAATATTAAAAAATATATCCTATGTAGACGACGTATTCAAGGATATTTTAAGTAGTGCATTAGGAATACGTTCGGTAACTGGTGGAGTTACGGGAAGTATTATACTTAACACTATCAACATAGGGTTAAGACGTGGAATATTCTCAAATGAAGCAGGGTTAGGAAGTTCTTCTATACTGCACTCATCAGTAGAAAATGATAATCCTAATACTATGGGACTTTGGGGTATGTTAGAAGTGTTCATAGATACCATAGTATGTTGCACAGTAACTGCTTTAGCGATACTGACTACTAAGTGTAACCTTTTAGATATACAAGATAGTACACAGTTAGTAATACAATCTTTTAATAGTGGTTTAGGGGAATATTCAGGAGTATTTATAAGTGTTAGTATTTCGTTGTTTGCATTCGCTACACTTATAGGTTGGTGTCTATGTGGTGAAACGTGTGCTAAGTATCTATTTGGGGATATCGGTAGCATTCTATATAGAGTAGCTTTCGTAGTATGTATAGTGTTAGGTTGTATAATGAACGCTCAAAAAGTTTGGATACTCTCGGATATCTTCAACGGGCTTATGGCAGTACCTAACTTGATAGGAATACTACTACTATCTAAAAAAGTAGTAGCACCTAAACGGAACAGTCTAACCATTAGTGATAGTACCTAAAATTCCTGTAGTAGACACTGCACTATCATTGGAGTATAATAATACTTCCACAGTAGAACCTTCCTTTGCAACCTCTTGAGGTACTAATAAAGAGTATCCCACTTCATCATTATTAAGCGTATAGTCGCTAAGAAGTTCTTGCTCGAATATCGGAAAAGCCTCATAGGTATTAGCACCGTCCACTACTACATATATATGTATATTAGAATAGTCTTGTAGATTACAAGATATCTTTCCGTATAACTTAACAGCCTCTAAGCCTTGATTTATGTTACACTGTAATAGGTTACTATCGTTAGATATAACCTGTTCTGGAATGGTAACGTTCAAGCGTTTAGGGGCTAACATTATAGGTGCAGACTTTGTTAGATTTACTATGTTACGTTCTACTATCTCTTGAACTACTAAGTCTGCATCGGTAGTAGATAGGTTATATGGCATAGCCCTTGAAAATTCAGCAGAGTTGAAGTTTTCCGCCATAAATGGAAGTATAGCTCTACCAAAGGAGTCCCTAAACATTAACAGACTGCCTTCTGCTGAACTATTAGCAGTAGTAATAGTAATATCGTCAAGACTATCAGTTCTAAGCCTTGAAGTATATTGATAGTTATAGTCTATATCGTATTCTATTTGATAGTCCAACCTTGTACTATTAGGGGATAACATAGTAGCTAAGTCACCACTCCAAGACTTAACGCTATTAAAACTCACAGTACTATAGTCGTTATGGGGAACGTTAGCATAGTCTAATATAGCATTATATCCTACTAATGCACCGTGATTATTCCAGTGAGTATCGTCTTTGTGATATAGTATGCTATCTTGTGCAGACAGTACGTCCTTTAAGTTGCAATAGTGAATATCCGTACTGCTTAAAGCGTTAGTCAACTTAGTAAGAGTATTCTGTTCATTAGACTTTATGTATCTGCTTGGCATACCCTGTGGATATAGAGTATTCTTATTAGGTACTACTGTAAATACATAGTTTCCACCATAAGATAGAACATACTCTTGTTGAAGTTCCAAAGTACGAACTATACAGGATATTTCATTATCGGATAGAGCGTCCCTGTTAAGATAGTCGTTAAGAGTAGGTGTGTAGTATAACCAACCATTAGTACCGACTATAACGTCCTGTTGGTTAGACTGTTTAAATACATCATAGTATATAGCACTGTTCAAGGATATTAGAGTATTTCTAAATCCAAAGTGTTCCGAAACGTAAGTTTCAGCATCTGAACCGAAACTATCGTTGATACCACCGTCTACTATAAGTTGTGGTGGACTGCTAAGAGTTCTATTTTCAGTATTAGAAGTATCTTCACTTTTAAAGAACATTCCCACAAACGGAAGTATACACAGTAGAAAAAACACTACTATATAGAATATCTTAACGGTACGTTTTAAAGTATTATTCATATACACACCACCTAAAATTGAAAGTATATAAATGGATTGTATCCACTATTAGAGAGGTTTATAATACATAGTCCTATTAATATCAATGAACACCCATAGGTAGCTATAGAATATACTTCTTTACTCTTTTCAGACTTAATAGAACTATTAATCCAAGTACCTATAGGCATAGAAAATACTATGGCTACTACAAAAGAAGTTATAGCAGTAGGAGTAAATAGTTCTACCACTCTACTAATAGAAGATATATCCAAAGAATAGCCTACAAACATACTCTTAATGAATAGTAGTCCTTTAGATACTGTATCCGCTCTAAACATAACGAACGTTACTATTACACATAGCATAGTATAGATATGCTTCAACGGTTTAAACTTGCACTTATCTATAGGTATTATACTATAGTGTTCTAAGGTCAGCAGAAGACCATGCATCAAACCCCATACTATAAAAGTGAAGTTTGCACCATGCCACAAACCAGTACAAAAGAACACAAACAGTCTGTTTAAGTTAGTTCTTAAAGAACCTTTTCTGTTACCACCTAACGGAATATATAGATACTCTTTAAACCATGTAGATAGTGATATATGCCATCTTCTCCAAAAATCCTTAACACTTGTAGCAGTATATGGATAGTTAAAGTTTTCTTTAAAGTCGAACCCGAACACCTTACTCAAACCTATAGCCATATCGGAATAACCGCTAAAGTCGAAATATATCTGTAGAGTATAAGCTATACCTCCTACCCACGCTGAAAGTATGTTGATATACTGACTATCCAATGCGAATATAGTATCCGCTATATAACCCATAGAGTTAGATATCAATAGTTTTTTAGCCAGTCCGAATATAAATCTTTTAATGCCTAAAGCCGTCTTGTCGACGCTTATAGTTCTGGAATGTATTTGATACTCCATATCATAATACTTGATAATAGGTCCAGCTATGAGTTGAGGAAAGAACGAAATATACAACGTCAAGTTTAGCAGATTTTTTTGTACTATAGACTTATCCCTGTACACGTCTACTATATAAGACATAGCCTGAAAAGTAAAAAAAGATATTCCTATAGGTAACGCTATGGTGTGATAGTCGTTAAACTCCACGTTCGCTACAGAACCTATTATGCTAACTATAAAGTTTAAGTATTTAAATACACATAGTATTCCCAAATTTAGGACTACTCCCAATATTAGAATAGGTTTTCCGTCTTTACTCTTAGATATAAGTATTCCTAATATGTAGTTTATTAGTATCGAAATTAACATTATAAGTATTGCTTTAGGTTCTCCAAAAGCATAGAACAGTAAGCTAACCACGGTCAGCAAAAAGTTTTTAATCTTAATATTAGGACACATCACATACAGTAAATATACTACTGGCAAAAATATGAACATAAATACAGTACTACTGAATACCAAAATATAACCCCCTTATTAGTGTAAAATATTATATACTATTATCGTTATTAATCAACCGTGTGATTTAAAATAACCTCGATAATTATATCACAAATAGACTAAAAAATCAAATCTTTTTTGGATATTTAGGGCATAATTCTCAAAAACCATACTATTTCAAAAATATTTTTAAATATAATGTTGATTTTATCAAAAAAAAATGTTACGATATATGTATATTTTTTAGAAAGAAGGTTATTTTTAGTGAATAAGTCTATTATATGTGCTTTAATAATATCTTCAATATTTATTGGATTAACCGCTTGTGGCTCTAACATAAGTGATGACGACTACGCCCAACTAAATACCGAGACTTTAAACATGGACACTAATAACTCAGATACTTCTAATAGTGATGAATCTCAAACACTACCAAGTATAAATATAGATACTGTTCAAAGTCTTTCAAATAGCAATCCACACGATACCACCACTACACAACAGGCTCAAACAGACGCTAACGGAAACACGGTATCTTATAGTAGTGGCAATAGCGAAAACGGACAAGTTACTACTACTGTCAAATCTACTGCTGGAGTATCTAAAAATACTAATACGCCTATAGTATCTAAGGTGACTACTAAGGCTACTACTACCACTCCCAAAGTAACCGAAGCTACCACTAAAAGAGTAGTTACTGGTAAGTCTACTCTTAAAGTGACTACTACACATCAAACCACCACTACACCTACTACCACTACTACTCATGTTACTACTACCACTACACACATAACCACTACTACACCTACATATCAAATCACCACCACACCGAACGCTTCACTTACCAATGCAACTTCCATGACTACAGATACTACCACTACAGAAGTTACTACAAACAATCCAAACATGAACTTTAGTTACAATGGTAGTTCGTTTACAGTTGGAAACAATATGCAAGATATATTAGCTATATTAGGCGACCCTATAGTATACTCCAGTGATAACAATATGTACGTATACGCACAGTTTATAATATACGCTCATACAGACGACGGAGTAAACTACTACGCCTATGATATAGAAATCACAGACGAAAACGTATATACTAACGAAGGAATACACATTGGTTCTACTGCTGATGAAGTTATTTCCGCATATGGTACAGGCTCTAACTACTCAGCTATAGGGGACTACATTAACTACTATAGTACTCCTACTACGTACTTCTACTTTAAAATGGAAAACGGTGTAGTATCTAAAATGGGATACTATATGGCACTCAACTATTAGTCTAAAAAAGTTTTATACATATTGCACAAACTTCTGACTGTAAGTTTGTGCAACTTTTTTTGTCGTTTAGTGTTACGTTTTAAGTTCTAAAAGAGTTATATATACAGAACACATATTTTAAGAATTATTCTTTAAAAAGATATATATTATTACCTCTCCAAATCCAATCATAGAATTAGGCTACTCTAATATTAGAGTAGCCTGTTCTATTATTTAGAGATAACGTCTAAAGGATTTACGTACTTATTAGCCTTTAGCACTTCAAAGTGAATGTGACTATCTAAAGCACTTTCGCTCACTGAAGTATTTCCGACCGTTCCTATTACTTGACCTTTAATAACAGTCTCTTCTGCTGAAACTATCACACCCTTGTCTAAGTTGCAGTACTTAGCAGTAAAGCCGTCATGTTCGATAACTACGCATATACCCAATAGAGCGTCCTCATAGACTTCTTTAACAGTTCCGTCTGTTACGGCTTGTACGGGAGTATTCACGTCTGCTTTGAAGTCTACACCGTTGTGAGTTTGCCATATACCACTGGTAGAAGACTTAACCAGTTCACCGTTACTAAATTCACATAATACTTCAGCATTAGCAACAGGCATTATTACTCGGTTAGAGTAGTCTATAGTAGAAGTTCCTATAGTATTATTTTTGGTGCTACTGGTGGTAGTTTTAGAAGTATCGGTTACCACCTTAGAAGTATCTTTAGGTACGTTAGATACGGCGTTATTGACAGGTTGCTCACTTTTAAAAGTAACTGTAGTCTGTGACGATATAGTAGTATCTTCGGTCACTTCGGCTATATCGCCAGTTTCGTCTGGTATTACTTGCGGATACGATACTATACAGGCTATAAATATCATTACCAAACTTATAGTAACCGCTACGAATACCATTTTGTTGGATTTTACACTATTATTTTTTTGCATATACTACACCTCCAACTACAGTATGGACACATAGTAGTAGATATATGCAAGTATTACCAAAAGACACGCAAAAAATAACAGACATATCCAACGTAGACATGTCTGTAAGTATATATATAACAGTTTAATCAAAAATAATTATACTAATTGGATAATAGCCATCTCAGCGGCATCGCCACGACGAGGACCAATCTTAACTATTCTTGTATAACCACCATTTCTTTCAGCGTACTTTGGTGCAATTTCATCAAAGAGTTTCTTAGCAACGTCTTCCTTAGTAACGTATGCAAATACTTGACGCTTGGAGTGGAGGTCGTTATTCTTAGCAGTAGTAATCATTTTTTCAGCAACTGAACGTACTTCCTTAGCACGAGTTACAGTAGTTTCAATTTGACCGTTTTCTAATAGGTAAGTTACCATAGCTCTAAGCATAGCTTTTCTATGGTCAGAAGTTCTGCCTAATTTTCTTGTTCCAGCCATTGAAATTCACTCCTTTTCATTATATAATGTGGTTTCAGTCTACATAGGTAAAAAAGAAACCCTTAAATTAGTCGAAAGTTAGTCTTCATCAGAGTTTAGTGTAAATCCTAAAGATGTTAGCTTATCTCTAACTTCCTCAAAGGACTTTCTACCGAGGTTTCTAACCTTCATCATCTCTTCTTCAGACTTATTAATTAAGTCATCAACGGTATTAATTCCCGCACGTTTCAAGCAGTTAAATGAACGTACTGATAAGTCAAGTTCCTCAATGGTCATCTCAAGGATTTTACCCTTATCATTATTATCATTTTCAGTGAACTGTGTTTCCTTGTACTCTTCTTCTGACAAGTCAATAAACAGTTTTAGATGCTCGTTGAGGAGATTGGCTGCTTGCGATACTGCTTCCTTAGCCGAGATAGTACCGTCGGTCCAAACTTCAAGAGTTAGCTTATCATAGTCTGTAATTTGACCTAAACGAGTATCTTCAACGTGGAAGTTTACCTTAAGCACAGGTGTATATATACTGTCAACAGCTATAACGTCGATAGGAAGCTGAGTAAGTTGCTTGTTTCTTTCAGCCGAAACGTAACCTCTGCCCTTATCTATAGTTATTTCCATGTATAGCTTAGCATCCTTACCTAAAGTAGCGATATGCATACCAGGGTCAAGAATATCAACTTCGGAATCTGCCTTAATATCACCTGCGGTTACTTCTCCTTCACCCTCTGCTTCAATATAGACGGTTTTAGGACTTTCGCCATGTAGTTTAGCCGTTAAACCTTTAATAGCTAATATAATCTCAGTTACGTCTTCCTTAACTCCAGGAATAGTAGAAAGTTCGTGATGTACTCCGTCAATCTTTACAGAATTGACTGCAACACCCGGCAGAGAGGAGAGAAGTACACGTCTTAAAGCGTTACCTAACGTAGTACCATAACCTCTTTCTAATGGAGAAAGAACAAATTTCGCATATTTGCCATCGCTTTTTAAATCAACCGTTTCTATTGCCGGCTTTTCAAACTTCTCAAGCATTAAAAAACTCCTCCTGTTTCGTAATGGTTCGCCCGAATTAGTAGTCTAAAGTTTCGGGATAGTAATATAATTAGTGCCGTATAATAGTATATACTATTATTTAGAGTACAACTCGACGATAAGGTGTGGAGCAACTTCGTAGTCTATGTCAGTCATAGAAGGCATACGAACTACAGTTGCAGAAAAGTCGTCCTTTTTAGGTTCTAACCATAGAGGAACTACTCTACCATTAGTTTGTTCAACAGTAGACTTAAACTTTTCAGAAGTCTTGTCCTTTTCAGCTAAAGCTATAACGTCGCCAACCTTAACTCTGTAAGATGGAATGTTTACCTTTTTGCCGTTTACTGTATAGTGATTGTGTACTACTAACTGTCTTGCTTCTCTTCTGGTTAAAGCTAAGCCCATTCTGTATACTACGCTATCAAGTCTTGATTCTAAGCAAGTAATTAGGTTGTCACCAGCCTTGCCTTCCATCTTTTCAGCAATTTCAAAGTAGTGGTAAAACTGCTTTTCTAATACGCCATATATAAACTTTAGCTTTTGCTTTTCCTTTAACTGCATGCCATATTCAGAAACTTTTTTTCTGTTGTTAGCATTTTTAAATCTATTAGATTCCTTCTTAGAAACACCCATAACTGCTGGGCTGATACCTAAGTATCTGCATCTCTTAAGAATAGGGTCTTTATTAATTGCCATTTATATACACCTCCTATAAATTAGACACGTCTTCTCTTAGGTGGACGACAACCATTGTGAGGAATTGGAGTTACGTCCTTAATCATCTTAACTTCAAGACCTACAGTCTGTAAAGCTCTAATAGCAGCTTCACGACCAGAACCAGGTCCCTTAACAAATACTTCTACAGTCTTTAAACCATGTTCCATAGCTACCTTAGCTGCAGTTTCAGCAGCAGTTTGAGCTGCAAATGGAGTAGACTTTCTTGAACCTCTAAAACCTAAACCACCAGCACTTGCCCAAGAAATAGCATTACCTTGGTTATCAGTAATAGTTACAATAGTATTATTGAAAGTAGATTGGATATGAACCGCACCGCTCTCGATATTTTTACGTTCTCTACGTCTTCTAACAGTAGTAACTTTCTTCTGTGCCATAATTCACTACCTCCTTACTTCTTCTTATTAGCTATAGTCTTAACTGGACCCTTACGAGTTCTTGCGTTAGTCTTAGTTCTTTGACCTCTAACTGGTAAGCCCTTACGGTGACGTACGCCTCTGTAACAGCCTATTTCTACTAATCTCTTAATGTTAAGAGATACTTCTCTTCTTAGGTCGCCTTCAACGTTACAGTTTTTATCAATGTATTCACGAAGTTTAGTAGCATCGTCTTCAGATAGGTCTTTTACTCTGATATCAGGGTTTACACCAGTTTCCTTTAAAATCTTATCAGCAGTAGCACGACCGATACCATAAACATAAGTAAGACCGATTTCGATTCTCTTATTTTTTGGTAAATCAACACCAGCAATTCTTGCCATTAAAATTTACACCTCCGTTATTAGATGAAAGTTCAGAAGATAATTATATCTGCAAAAGATTAAAATAACATTAAAATTGCACCATACGTTAGAAAAAATCTTCTGAACACTAAAATATTATAGTAGTATTAACCTTGACGTTGTTTGTGCTTTGGGTTTTCACAAATAACCATAATTTTGCCTTTACGCTTAATAACCTTGCACTTTTCACACATAGGCTTTACTGAAGGTCTAACTTTCATTTTAAATACCTCCTCGTATAATAAATACTTACTTAGCTCTCCAAGTAATTCTGCCCTTAGTTAAGTCATAAGGTGACATTTCAACTGTAACCTTATCACCTGGAACTATTCTAATAAAGTTCATTCTAAGTTTACCAGAAACGTGAGCTAATATTATATGCTTGTTTTGAAGCTCTACTTTAAATACGGTATTAGGAAGAGCTTCTACCACTGTGCCTTCTAATTCAATAACATCTTCTTTAGACATTAAAGTATCCTCCACTTTATAGAATGTTTAGACTATAGTCTTTAAGCAACCTTTTTAATTGCTTATCTGTAACCGTATCCAACTCTATTACAGTATTAGTATACTGCAAGTGCTTAGGGTTTTTACGCTTAGGCTTAGCAAGTTTTCTGCTCTTACCGTCAGCGATGTATATATACCCTTTTTCGTCACACTTAACCACTACAAAGTAGCTGTCCATGTCACGACCAGCACAAGCCTTTACTATACTTCCAATACTATACTTCACAGTAATACCTCCATTAAGGTTCTGTTAATATAATAGGACCATCTGGAGTTACTGCAATAGTATGTTCAAAGTGGGCAGAAAGCGAACCACTATTAGTGACTACCGTCCAACCGTTGTGTAGTGTTCTTACGCCGTCTCCCCTAACGTTAATCATAGGTTCAATAGCAAAAGTCATACCTGCAACGAGTTTAATTCCTCTACCCTCTTTACCGTAATTAGGAACTTCCGGAGCTTCGTGAAGTTTTCTTCCTACACCGTGACCAGTATAGTTTCTAACTATGCCGTAACCCAAAGGAGTTACGTACGCTTCTACAGCATGGCAAACATCACCTAAGTGATTACCCACTACAGCTTTTTCAATAGCTTTGTATAGGCTTGCCTTGGTATCTTCAAGAAGTTTAGTAGCCTCATCAGAAACTTTACCTACTGGGAACGTAGCACAAGTATCGCCATGAAAACCGTCAATATAAGCACCAACGTCTACACTTACGATATCGCCATTCTTTATAATCTTTTTCTTACTTGGTATTCCGTGAATTACTTCTTCGTTAATAGATATACAAGCACTTGCAGGGAAACCGTATAAGTTTAAAAAGGATGGTGTTGCACCACAACTAACGATGTAATCGTGAATAATCTTATCCAATTCGTAAGTGGACATTCCTGCTTTTATTGACTCACCAGCTAACTCTCTGGCTTGACCAGCTATCTTACCAGCTTTACGCATCTTTTCTAAATCGGATTTAGACTTTACATTCACCATAATATACTATTCTACTCCTATTGCTTTAAGAGTAAGTCTTGAAGTATCTTCTACTCTATTTTGACCTACTACCGTTTCAAGTTTATTTTGCTTTGCGTAATAATCCTTTAAAGGAGCAGTCTTTTCGTGGTAAGTATTTAAACGGTCGATTACCGTTTCTGGCATATCGTCCTTACGGATTACTAAGTCAGAGTTACACTTGTCACACTTGCCCTCAACCTTTGAAGGTTTGTCAACTATATGGTAAGTAGCACCACAGTCTAAACATACTCTTCTGCCAGATAGTCTACCCTTAATAGTTTCGTCTGGAACATAAATTTCAATAACCTTATCGATATTTACGCCCATCTTATCGAGTGCCTCAGCTTGAGGAACTGTTCTTGGGAAACCGTCAAGAATAAAACCGTTTTTAGCATCGTCCTGAGCTATTCTATCCTTTAAGATACCAATAACTATTTCGTCAGAAACTAAAGCACCACTATCCATAGCTTCTTTAGCTTTTAGGCCGTACTCTGTACCATTCTTTACAGCCTCACGTAGCATATTGCCTGTAGAAATCTGTGGAATGTTAAGAGCTTTTGAAATTACTTCTGCTTGAGTACCTTTACCAGCACCCGGAGCACCTAATAATATTAAGTTCATAACTAAAGACCTCCTATTATTCTAAAAATCCTCTATGGTTTCTCATAACCATTTGGGATTCAAGTGTTCTTACAGTTTCAAGAGCAACATTTACTACTATAAGTATTGAAGTACCACCCATAGCTAAACCGCTTAGGTTAGGTATTGCCATTCCAAAAAAGATTGGGAAGATAGCTATAATACCTAAGAAGAACGCACCAACAATAGTTATTTTTGAAAGTACTCTTTGGATATAGTCCGAAGTAGGCTTACCAGGTCTAATTCCTGGAATAGCACCATTATTTTGACGTAGACTGTTTGCAATCTCTATAGGATTATATTGCATAGATACATAGAAGTAGTTAAATGCAATAATTAATATAAAGTAAAGAATTGCATACCATGGACTTCTATAACTAAAAAAGTTTAAAAAGCCTGCATAGAACTTTTGTAGTCCAGTTTCAGGATTGTCGGCAGCTGGTATAAACATACCTATAGTACTTGGTAAAGACATAAACGCCATAGCAAATATGATAGGCATTACACCTGACATACATACCTTTACTGGAATATATGAATTTTGTCCGCCGTACTGCTTTCTACCAACTACTCTTTTAGCGTAGTGTATAGGTATTCTTCTTTCTGATTGGTCCATGAATACTATAAGAGTAATCATGGCAATATATATAACTAATACAAGTGGTACTACAAATACATAAGGGTTTGGCTCGTCATGTGCAAGTTTTAACATATCCCATATATCCGAAGGACCTCTTGCAATAATACCGGCAAATAGTATTATAGATACACCATTACCGACACCGTTTTCGTTTACTCTATTACCTAACCATACTATTAACATAGAACCAGTAATAAATACCAACATTATACATATTGCAGCAAATACACCATCAAAACCTTTGGTATAAGTTACTGCTCCTGCATTGCGCATAGTTAAATAGTAAGCATACGACATTATAATTGCCAAAAACAGCGATACAAATGCCGATATTTTGTTTATCGTCTTCATACCCTCTGCACCCTCTTTAGCCAATCGCTCCAAAGGAGGCAAAGCATACGTTAACAACTGAACTATAATAGATGCATTAATAAAAGGCGTAATAGATAGTGAGAACACTGTAGCCTGAGATAATGCACCACCCGTTAGGGTATTTAAATAGTTCAAAAAGTTTCCGTCCGAAGCGTTTGCTCCCATCCATTCGCTTATTACGTTAGTATCAAGGAATGGAGCAGGGATTACACTTCCTATTCTAAAAATGACAATAATGAGTAATGTGTAGAGTAATTTCTTTCTAAGCTCTGGAATTTTCCATGCACTTTTAATAGTATCTAACACACTACATCACCTCTACTTTTCCGCCAGCCTTTTCAATTTTTTCAACAGCAGTCTTAGATAGCTTAGCTACCTTAACTGTTAAGTTTTTAGCAGTAAGTTCACCGTTTCCAAGAACCTTAACGCCATCGCATACCTGTTTAACTAAGCCAGAAGCCTTTAATAGTTCAGTATCTACTACTGTACCATCTACAAACTTGTTTAAGTCAGAAACGTTAATTATTGCATATTCCTTAGCAAAAATGTTGTTAAAACCTCTCTTAGGAATACGTCTTGCTAAAGGCATTTGACCACCTTCAAAGCCAATTCTTACGCCACCGCCTGAACGAGCGTTTTGACCCTTATGACCTTTACCAGCAGTTTTACCATTACCTGAACCGTGACCTCTACCAATTCTCTTAACTTCTTTAGTAGAACCTACAGCAGGAGAAAGTTCGTGTAACTTCATAATCAAGCACCTCCTTAGTATTGCGATTATTCAGCGTCTGTTACTTTTATAAGATGAACTATCTTATTTATTTTGCCTTGTGTTTGAGCATTATCTGGTTGAATTGTAACATCACCAATTTTTCTTAATCCGAGAGAATTAGCAGTTGCAATTTGGTCCTTCTTAACAGCTATAAGGCTCTTAACAAGTGTAATCTTTTTATTTGCCATGTTGTTTCTCTCCTTAATTAACCTATAATTTCCTTAATGGACTTGCCTCTCTTTTCAGCTACTTCCTTAATAGAAGTACATTCAGCAAGACCTTGTATAGTAGCTCTAACTACGTTAAAAGGATTGTTAGAACGTAAAGACTTAGTTCTAATATCCTTAATACCAGCCATTTCGATTACGGCACGGACAGGACCACCAGCGATAACACCAGTACCTGCAGCAGCTGGCTTCATAAGTACTTCACCAGCACCAAACTTACCAACGATTTCGTGAGGAATAGTAGTACCTCTTAGAGAAATCTTTACTAAGTTCTTCTTAGCATCTTCGATACCCTTACGGATAGCGTCAGGAACTTCGCCAGACTTACCCATACCAAAACCTACAATACCGTTACCATCACCAACTACAACGAGTGCGGAAAACTTCATTATACGTCCGCCCTTAACAGTCTTTGATACTCTATTAATAGCAACAACTTTTTCAGAAAGCTCCAATTTTGAAGCGTCTATAACTGTAGCCACTTACTTTACCTCCTTCAAAGATATTAGAAATTTAATCCGCCTTCACGTGCGCCTTCAGCTAAAGCCTTAACACGACCGTGATATAAATAACCGCCTCTGTCGAATACTACATCTTTAATGTCCTTTTCAACAGCGTGCTTAGCAATTAACTCGCCAACCTTTTTAGCACCTTCAACGTTACCACCGTTACCGTCAAAGTCCTTAGAAAGACTTGAAGCAGAAACGAGAGTTACTCCATTTACATCATCTATAATCTGTGCATATATGTGCTTAGTGGAGCGGAATACGTTAAGACGTGGACGTTGAGGAGTTCCTGAAATCTTAGCACGAACTCTCTTATGTCTTGCAGTTCTTGCCTTATTACTATCTTGCTTTTTAACCATAGTAAATCACTCCTTACTTTACTTCTTACCCTTACCAGCTTTACCTTCTTTACGAATTATACGTTCACCAGCATACTTAATGCCCTTGCCCTTATATGGTTCTGGTGGACGCTTTTCACGTACTTCAGAAGCAAACTGACCTACGGCTTGCTTATCTACACCACTAATAACTATCTTATTCTGTGTAGGAGTAGCAATAGTTACGCCGTACTTAGGTTCCATAATATCTTGGTGAGAGTGACCAATGTTCATAACAAGTTTGTCACCTTGCATTTGAGCTCTGTAACCTACACCCTCTATTTCAAGCTCCTTAGTAAAACCTTCAGTAACACCAATTACCATGTTGTGGATTAATGTTCTGGTTAAACCGTGTAAAGAGTTAGTAGTCTTATCATTTTCCATACCTTGTGGTACTGCTACTACTATCTCGTTGTCCTTTACTTCAAGGTTTAACTTAGTAGAAAATTGCTTAGTAGTTTCGCCCTTAGGACCCTTAACAGTTACTACGTTCTCGTCTGCGACTGTAACAGTAACTCCAGCAGGAACACTAATTGGCTTTTTACCTATTCTTGACATAGTGTATACCTCCTTAATTACCAAACGAATGCGAGAACTTCGCCACCAACGTTAAGTTCACGAGCCTTTTTATCTGTCATAATACCCTTAGAAGTAGAGATAATAGCTATACCTAAGCCCTTTCTTACCTTTGGCATATCTTCGCAACTTGAGTAGATACGAAGACCTGGCTTAGAAACTCTACGTAAACCAGTAATAACTGGTGTCTTATTATCGCCATACTTTAAAGTAATTCTTATAATGCCTTGTTTTCCATCTTCTATTACTTGGAAGCTCTTTACATAACCTTCATCTACTAAGATTTGTGCAATAGCCTTTTTAACGTTAGAAGCTGGAACGTCAACAGTAGCGTGCTTAGCTGAATTAGCATTACGAATTCTTGTTAGAACATCTGCAATTGTATCAGTAATCTGCATTTGCTAATGACCTCCTTAATTAAGTTTGCTTAAATCTTAAATGCACCAATGTAATGTTTAGGTGCTATACTTATTACCAACTTGCCTTTTTAACACCTGGGATTTGACCATCGTATGCAAGCTCTCTAAAACAGATACGGCAGATGCCAAACTTTCTTAGATAAGCGTGTGGTCTACCACAGATTTTACATCTATTGTAAGCTCTTGTGGAATACTTGGGAGTCTTTTGTTGTTTTAAAACCATTGCCTTTTTAGCCATACTATATAACCTCCCTTAAATTACTTTGCAAATGGTGCACCAAGAAGTGTAAGGAGTTCCTTAGCTTCTTCGTCAGTTTCTGCAGTAGTGATAAAGTTAATGTCCATACCTCTAACCTTATCTATCTTATCGTACTCAATCTCTGGGAATATTAACTGTTCTTTAATACCAGTAGAGTAGTTACCCTTACCATCAAAAGAGTTACCGTTAATGCCTCTAAAGTCACGTACTCTTGGGAAAGCTACGTTAAATAGCTTGTCTACAAATTCGTACATATTTTCACTTCTAAGAGTAACCTTAACGCCTATAGGCATACCTTCACGGATTTTAAAGTTAGCTACAGACTTTTTAGCCTTACATACTACAGGCTTTTGACCAGTAATAGTAGCTAAGTCGTTCATAATAGCGTCTATTACCTTAGAATTTTCCTTAGCTTCACCAGCACCTACGTTAATAACTACCTTATCTAACTTAGGTATTTGCATTACACTCTTGTAACCAAACTTTTTCATCATAGCAGGAGCTACGACAGTATTGTAGTGTTCTTTTAATCTTGCCATTGTAGTTTCTCCTCCTATTAGAATTTTTCTCCGCACTTTTTGCAGATTCTTAAAACGTTCTTACCGTCTTTTTCGTGGCCTACTCTTGTAGGTTGTTTACACTTTGGGCATACTAACTGTACTTTACAAGCGTATATAGGGGCTTCAGCCTTAACTATACCACCTTGTTGACCCATTCTATTTGGCTTGATATGTTTAGTAACGTAGTTAAAACCTTCTACTATTACCTTGCCTTCCTTAGGGGAAACTTCTACTACCTTGCCAGTCTTTCTTTCCTTACCGTCATACTTGTACTCTTTTTTACCTGTCAAGAGAACTACGGTATCACCTGTTTTTACATGAACTTTAGCCATTACCTTGACACCTCCAATTAAAGTACTTCTGGTGCAAGACTTAATATCTTCGTAAACTCTTTATCACGAAGTTCTCTTGCAACTGGTCCAAAAATACGAGTTCCTCTTGGGTTTTTATCTTCTCTAACTATTACGGCTGCATTTTCATCAAATCTGATGTAAGTGCCATCTTCTCTTCTTAAACCTTTAGCTGAACGAACAATAACTGCCTTTACTACGTCGCCCTTTTTTACAACGCCTCCTGGTGTTGCTTTCTTAACGGAAGCTACAACTACATCGCCAATATTAGCGTATCTTCTTCTGGTACCGCCTAATACTCTAATACACATTAGTTCCTTAGCACCTGTGTTGTCTGCAACCTTAAGTAGAGTTTGCATCTGTATCACAGTCGTTCTCCTCCTTTCAGAATTCACAATTGCCAGAAAGCAGAAGAAACTTCTCTTTCTGCTCTGACAAAACTAATATACTTATTAAATATACTAACGTATAGTATATACTACTTAGCTCTTTCGATGATGTTGCTAACTCTCCATCTCTTATCCTTAGATAGTGGACGAGTTTCAGTAACTTCTACTCTATCACCGATTTTGCATTCATTCTTTTCATCATGTGCCTTTAACTTAACGGTACGCTTGATGATTTTGTTATAGAGTGGGTGTTTAACGTTGTCAACGATAGCAACTACAACAGTCTTATCCATCTTATCGCTAACTACCTTACCTACTCTGGTTTTTCTAAGGTTTCTTTCTGACATGTTAATCTCCCTTCCGACTACTTGCTCGCAAGTACAGTCTTAATTCTGGCAATGTCCTTTTTAACTTCGCCAACACGAGCTGTATTTTCAAGCTGATTAACTGCAAGTTGGAAACGAAGATTAAATAGCTCTACCTTAAGGTCTTCAAGTTTCTTGTTGAGTTCTTCAACAGTCATTTCTCTAACTTCTTTAGCCTTCATTAGTCTTCGCCCTCCTCTTTCTTAACAAATTTACACTTAACAGGAAGTTTGTAAGAAGCAAGACGCATAGCTTCTCTTGCTACTTCTTCGCTAACACCAGCTATTTCAAACATTACTCTACCTGGTTTAACTACTGCTACCCAATATTCAGGAGCACCTTTACCAGAACCCATTCTTGTGCCTGCTGGCTTCTTAGATACTGGCTTGTCTGGGAATATCTTAATCCAAACTTGACCGCCTCTTTTAATGTATCTTGTCATAGCAATACGGGCAGACTCAATTTGGTTAGAAGTTATCCAAGCTGGTTCAAGAGTTTGTAAACCATACTCACCGTTAGAAACCTTGTTTCCTCTGTAAGCCTTACCAGTTAAACGACCTCTATGAACTCTACGATATTTAACTCTCTTAGGAAGTAACATTATTGGTTTCCTCCTTCTCTTCTTTGTCTGTTGTTTCTATTTTCACGGCGTCTGTTATCACGGCGTCTGTTTGGCTTTTCTTCTTCAACTGGCTTAGCTGTACCCTTTAGTACTTCACCCTTGTATATCCAAACCTTAACACCTAACTTACCGTAAGTAGTATCAGCTTCAGCAAAACCGTAGTCAATATCTGCTCTAATAGTCTGTAGAGGAATAGTACCTTCGTGGTAGCTTTCTGCTCTTGCTATTTCGGCACCACCTAAACGACCAGAAACTCTTGTCTTAATACCGTTAGCACCTAAGTGCATAGTCTTATTAATAGATTGCTTCATAGCACGTCTAAAAGATATTCTGTTCTCAAGGTCTGTTGCAATCTTTTCTGCAACAAGTTGAGCGTTCATATCTGGTTGCTTTACTTCAACTATATTAATATATACGTTCTTGCCATTTACCATCTTTTCAACTGCAGTACGAAGTTCTTCAATCTTCTTACCGCCTTGACCAATAGCAATACCTGGCTTAGCGCAGTATATGTGTATTCTTACCTTGTCAGCAAAACGTTCAATTTCAATCTTTGGAACGCCAGCTGCATATAGGTTCTTCTTAAGGAACTCACGAACCTTGTAGTCTTCTACGAGTGTATCGCCATAAGTTGCCTTGTTAGCATACCAATGAGAGTCCCAATCTTTAATTACGCCAACACGAAGACCGTGTGGGTTTACCTTTTGACCCATTCTTAACTAACCTCCTTGGAATTATTCAACTTCGGCTACTTCTCTCTCTTTTACTACTAAAGTAACGTGAGAAGTTCTCTTTAATATTCTGTAAGCTCTACCCTGTGCTCTTGGCATAATTCTTTTCATGATAGGACCAGGGCAAACGAAACATTCAGAAACGTAAAGCTTATCTTTATCAAGACCGAAATTATTTTCTGCGTTTGCAATAGCGGACTTTAGAAGTTTTTGCAAATCTTCACAAGCAGCCTTTGGTGTATGTTGTAGAGTAGCCATAGCTACGTCAACATTTTTACCTCTAATGAGGTCAAGTACTATCTGTACCTTTCTTGGTGCAATCCTAACACTCTTTAACATTGCTTTTGCTTCCATGTGATTTATTGCCTCCTTCCACTACTTTTTGCCGTTATTAGAAGTTTTAGAGCCTGCGTGACCCTTGTAGGTTCTTGTAGGTGCAAACTCACCTAACTTGTGACCTACCATATCTTCTGTAACGTATACTGGCACGTGTTTACGTCCATCATGAACTGCAAATGTATGACCAACGAATTCAGGGAATATCGTTGAAGAACGGCTCCAAGTCTTTAAAGTCTTCTTCTCGCCTGTTTCGTTCATCTTTTCTACTCTCTTGTAAAGCACCTCTTGAACGTAAGGGCCTTTTTTGATACTTCTACTCATTATTAGCTCCTCCTTTCAAGATTACTTACCGTTTCTACGCTTAAATATCATCTTATCAGATGCCTTGTGCTTCTTACGAGTCTTATAACCAAGTGCTGGCTTACCCCAAGGAGTAACAGGACCTGGACGACCTACTGGTGACTTACCTTCACCACCACCGTGTGGGTGGTCACAAGGGTTCATTACAGAACCACGAACTGTTGGTCTCCAACCCATATGACGTACTCTACCAGCTTTACCGTAGTTTACGTTTTCGTGGTCGATATTACTTACTTGACCTACAGTAGCCTTACAAGTTTCAGGAAGCTTTCTCATTTCGCCGGAAGGTAATCTTACTAAAGCATAGCCATTTTCTACAGCCATTAATTGAGCTACGTTACCTGCGGAACGAACTAACTGTGCGCCCTTACCTGGGTACATTTCAATAGCATGAATTAGTGTACCTTGTGGTATCTTGTTCATAGGAAGTGCGTTACCAACCTTAATGTCAGCGTCTTCACCACTTCTAATAGTATCTCCAACGTTTAAGCCGTTAGGAGCGATAATGTATCTCTTTTCACCGTCTTCATACTGTACTAAAGCAATATGAGCTGAACGGTTTGGGTCGTACTCAAGGGTTAATACCTGAGCGTTCATACCGTCTTTATCTCTCTTAAAGTCAATAACACGGTACTTTCTTCTATTTCCGCCACCTCTGTGACGAACTGTAATTCTGCCATAACTGTTTCTACCTGAATTTTTCTTTAGAGGTTCAAGTAGGCTCTTTTCTGGTGCTACCTTAGATAGACCAGAATAGTCAGTACAAGTCATCTGACGACGAGATGCAGTCGTTGGCTTATAGGACTTAATTGCCATTTGTGTTTTTCACTCCTCAAAATAAATGCAAATTTGCGGGAGCATTACTCCCATACCGTATAAGGTGGTACGTTCTAAATATTAGAACATACCATCAAAGAATTCAATAGTCTTTGAATCTTTGCTTAAAGTAACTATAGCCTTTTTCCAAGAAGAAGTCTTGCCAACGTATCTGCCTACTCTCTTAGTTCTGCCATCACAGTTAATAGTGCAAACCTTAGCTACTTGTACGTCAAATAACTTTTCTACTGCATCGGCAATTTCTATCTTGTTAGCATCTTTAGCTACTTTAAAGGTGTACTTACCGTCTTGTAGACCGTCCATACTCTTTTCAGTAATGATAGGCTTTAAGATAATATCTTGTGGTGCTTTCATTATGCGTACACCTCCTCAATCTTTGCAACAGCATCTTTAACTACTACAAACTTATCGTAGTTAAGAATGTCGTATACATTAAGAGTATTTACAAGAGTAGTCTTTACACCCTCAATATTGTTAGCACTCTTAATTACCTTGTTATCTACTGTAGGCATAACTATTAAAGTCTTTTTGCCTTCAACGTTTAATGCCTTTAACATTTCAACTATAGTCTTAGTCTTGTATTCGTCCATCTTTATAGCATCAAGAACTATTAAGTTTTGGTCTAATAGCTTAGTAGATAGAGCGGACTTCATAGCAAGTCTTTTAACCTTCTTGTTTACAGAAAATCTGTAAGTACGTGGCTTAGGACCAAGAGCAACACCACCATGTACCCATTGTGGAGCACGGATAGAACCTTGTCTTGCGTGACCTGTACCCTTTTGTCTCCAAGGCTTTCTGCCACCGCCTCTTACTTCTGTTCTTGTAAGAGTGGACTGTGTACCTTGTCTTTGGTTAGCCAAGTAGTTTACAACCATTGTGTGCATAACAGCCTCATTTGGAGTAATTCCGAAGATTGCATCGGAAAGTTCTGTCTGTGCTACTTCAGCACCTGACATATTATATACTGGAACTTTTGACATTTATGCTTCCTCCTTCCTTACGCCTTTTTAACACTATCGCTAATATATACGATACCGCCCTTAGCACCTGGAACAGCACCCTTAATAGCGATTAAGTTGTTATCTACATCAATCTTTACTATCTCAAGGTTTTGTACAGTAACCTTTTCAGCACCCATGTGACCTGGTAACTTCTTACCCTTAAATATTCTTGAAGGAGAAGAACAAGCGCCCATAGAACCAGCGTGTCTGTGTACAGGACCACTACCGTGAGTTTCCTTTAATCTTGAGTTGTTATTCTTTTTAACAGTACCTTGGAAGCCCTTACCTTTACTTGTACCGCTAACATCTATAATGTCGCCTACTGAAAAAGTATCAGCCTTAACTATTGAACCTACTTCTAAAGTAGAACAGTCAGCTAATCTAAATTCCTTTAGTACCTTCTTGCAAGCAACGTCTGCCTTATTAAAGTGACCTTGCATTGGCTTGTTTACGTTTTTTAACTTAGCGTCGCCAAAACCTATCTGTACTGCTTCGTATCCGTCTATGTCAGTAGTCTTCTTCTGTACTACTACACATGGACCAGCTTCAACGACTGTTACTGGGATTACGTTTCCCACTTCATCAAAGATTTGGGTCATACCAATCTTTTTACCGATGATACACTTTTGCATAGTATTAATTCCTTCCTTAAAGTTATTGGTTGATTAAGCTATCAACTTGACCTAATAGGTGCTTTGCTTAAGTGACTTAATTAAGCCTCCATAGCAATGTCAACACCAGCAGGAATTTCAAGATTTTGAATAGTTTCAAGAGTCTTGTCTGTTGGTCTAATGATATCAATTAATCTCTTATGAGTTCTTAACTCAAACTGTTCTCTGCTGTCCTTATACTTGTGAACTGCACGAAGAATAGTAACTACTTCCTTATCAGTAGGTAGTGGAATAGGACCTGAAACTCGAGCACCGCTTCTCTTAGCAGCTTCTACTATCTTAGCAGCTGCAAGGTCAACTACTGAATGTTCATATCCCTTAATCTTAATTCTGATTTTTTCGCTATTTGCCATCTTAGTTTCGCCTCCTTGGGTTAATGTTGTGGGGGCAAGATTTCTGTATATATCTTAATTATATTTTTAGATACAAAAAAACCCGAAAACTGTTACTTTTTTCGGGCATACGTATCGATTAAAACACATAAAAAGTGCATACTAAATTGACGTACGAATACTTAAGCAACGCATACATTAACTTAGTACATATTTTTTAAAGCACATACTGTGTTCAATATTACAGACGCCCAGTTTAAAATCGGACATACTCCATGAAAATTACCTAACATACCGTTAGCAACCTTTCATTTCCTCGCATATCAAGTGTAGTCTTTTCCGACTGCCCTATCAGTATAGCACAGCATACGACAAAAGTCAATTATTTAATTGTAAATTTTTTGTGAACGCCGAATATTTACCCATGCAAACCTAAGTTTTAATCGTTAAGACTGCCACTACAACTAATAGTATAGCCTACTTAATAGGAAAATATTCACTGTATAGTACAAAAATAGAGACTATACTCTTTTTGGTATAGCCTCTATACTATCCATATATTTTTAAAAGTTATTCCTATACTTTTTTAGCGTCGTTGTAGATAGTACTATTAGTAGTATCTTTGCAAGTTTCAGCAGTACCAATAGCCACTATTTGGGATACTGGTAACTTAATGACTTTATCTTCAACGGTTTTAGTGGATATTTGTTGGTCTCCTAAGTAGGTAGTATAGGTTATGTTAGCCACTATACCAACTTGACCGTCTACCAACACTTCTTTTTGACCTTTAGGGATAGTATTCAGTTCTTGAGTAAGAGTATCAAAAGGCACTTCTTTTTTATCCATGGTAGTTTTAGTATACTCTACTTGAAGGTAAGGTATAGCCTCTTGAACCAACACTCTTTCACCAGATATGCACATATCAGGATTAGTAATATTAGGGTTTAAAGATAGTAACTTATCTAACGATAGATTAGCGTATTCAGATATTAAAGTATAGTTATCACCATCTTCAATAGTGTAGTATACTTCTTCTTTAGCGTTACCTTTAAGAGTATCTATAATAGTATCAGGTTCTACCATATATTCTTTAAGATATAGTCCTTGTGTATAGGTTATAGACTGTTTAAAGTGAGCCTCCGTAACCCCTTCCATAGATAGATACTTTTGTAACATACTATCCAAAGCCTCTTCTATAGTAGACTTATCCACTACTGAACCTATAAACTCATCACCTAAGAATATCCCATATCCATTGCACATAGCACTATTATTAGTATCTTCAACGATAGCGGTAGGTTTGCTACTATCGGCTTGAATTCTTTCAAGAATGTTATTAAAAGTACTACTATCTTCTATAGAGCTAAAAGAAAACTCTGGCATAGTAATAGTATGGTCTAAGCTATCGTAAGTGACAGGTTTTTCCAGTTCATCAGTTTTAGCTTCTGTGACGCATACCGTTCCGTCGTTAGATACGCTTTCTTGTAGTCCATACTGTAACGAGGCGGTATATCTAACCGAAGCTATTAAAAATCCTGCCGATAGTAATGGTATACAGTAGTGTATTGCAGAGTTATACACCGTTTCTTTTGAAATTTTACTAATATCTATACTTATACGTTTAATACTATGTTGGTCTATATTCGACCTTCTATTCCTCACAGAACCTTTACTATACATGGACGCTCACGCCTTTCAGACGTTATTATATTTAAACCTCTGTATATAGTATATACTAATAGAACTGCATACTTAGGGGAAGTTTGTCGATAGCTATAAGTTTGTAGAGTATCACTATTTCCTAAAAGTACTTACAAAGAATTGGTCAATATCACGAATAGCAAAAAAATAGAGGGACGATAGTATTAATCGCCTCTCTATAGTTATACTACTTATCATAGTGATAGGAGTAGTTCAACATTTCTACAGTATAGCCTTTTAGAACGTTTAGTATAGGAAGTACGTCTTTTTTAGCACTTTCTAAGTCGTGTTCTTTGTAGTTACCACATTCCACTTCAGAATTACCAGGAATTTCACCTTCAAAAGTAGAAATATACTTCATGCTATCGGTAACTAAGTCTATAGCCTCTTGATGAGATATACCTCTAACTAATAGGTAGAAACCAGTACGACATCCCATAGGACCTACATAGATTACGTTTTTACCATACTTAGAGTTTCTGGTATAGGTAGCAAATATATGTTCTATAGTATGCATAGATGGTGAAGATAGATATACTCCGCCATTAGGTTTAACCATTCTAACGTCGTAAGTAACTATATCGTCATCGATACGAGAGATATACATACCCACACCGAACTTAGTATGGTCTACTGTAAAACTTGCTATTTTTTCCATAGTTAAAACCTCCAATTATTCTATTAAGGATAGCATATCCTTAGGTAGTTTAGAATTAACTTCTATAACAGAGCCATTCTGTACACTGTTGAACGTCAACTTGCCACAGTGTAGAGCCTGTCTATTGATATCTTCGGTAGTACCACCGTAAAGGTCATCACCTGCAAGTGCGTGACCTATGTATGAAAAGTGTACTCTTATTTGATGCGTTCTACCCGTTTCAAGAGTAACTTCCACTAAAGAGTACTTGCCATTATAAGCAAGTCTTCTATAGTGAGTAACAGAAGGTTGTCCGTCTTCCGAAACGGTTCTTTTAATAATAGACTGTTCTTCTCTTTTAATAGGAGCGTCTATAGTGCCTATATCGTCTACTAATCCGAGTACTATTGCATAGTACACCTTTTTGACGTTCTTTTGTAACACGCTTGCACTATGTTGATTTTTAGCTACCAAGCACAACCCTGAAGTATTCCTATCCAATCTAATTACCGCCCTAAAAGTAGTATTAGGATATAGATAGGAGTAGTAGTTACCCAACGTATCACCTTGATGTTTTATCGAAGGGTGTATAGGCATATTATAAGGTTTATCGAACACCACAACGTCGTCATCTTGATACGCTATAGGAACGTATAGGTTAGGATTAGGTTCTAAAAAAGAAGTATCTTGTAAAGATAGTACTATAGTATCTCCTGTATGAACAGTATCTATCGAACGTATTAGTATACCGTTTCTGGTAATGCCTAAACGTTGACGTTTTAACTTAGTCAATAAGTTTTTAGAAACTCCAACACTTTTTAGATAGTCTTTTAATAGTATATCGTCACTACCAGTATAGGTATAAGATAGTACGTTACTATCCATAGTACTCATCATTTTCAAAGCGGTTGAAGTCGTCTTCATCTTGAAGATAAGGCACTTTACCTAAGATTTCAAAAGCCTGAGACCTTTGCCACATATCGGCAGTGACTAATATTTCAGCACCCTCACCGGCACCGATGTTAATTTCATTAGGATTAAGTTTAGGCATACCAAAACAGGTTAGCATATTAGTAATAATTCCAGAGTGTGTAACTATAGCACAGTGGGAAAACTCTTCGTCCATCATATTAACTATAATCTTAGTAAGGGCGTTATAAGAACGCACTACTAACTCTTGAATAGTTTCGCCATTAGGTGCAGAGTTGTTTATACCACCCTTTAGCCAGTCTTTGTAGTCTTTACGGTCTATAAGTTCGTCTACAGTTTTGCCGTCGAAGTCGCCTAAGTTGAGTTCTTTAAGTTCGTCCATAACTACAACCTGTCTATCTGGGAATAGTATATCGCAAGTTTGGGTGCATCTTAATAGAGGACTGGTATATACTCTTTCGACTTTAGGATATTCAAACTCATCCATTTTAGAGAGTATAGCCTCTTTACCCTCAGGAGATAATGGCAAGTCGGTATTACAGCCTATGTACATACCAGTGTTATTAGCCTCTGTCAATCCGTGGCGGATTAGACTAATTCTATAGCCTCTCATAATAAAAACTCCTTTCATATATTAAAGAATTACACATAATCTATTTACAAACCACTAAAACTATTATATAATAGATTAGGTATCGCTTATAATAGTTAAGCCTTGATATACTATTCTATCACTTTTTAAGGTAAAAATAAATACTATGTATGGCTTATACATAGCGTAACGAGGTATATATACTATGAACACTAAAAGACTATCTAAAATACAGTATGCTATAATAGGTGTTACTATATTAATATGTATAGTCTTAATAAGCAGAAAGTTAAGCTATAATAAAACGTATAGTGATATATTCTATGCTATGGATACCGTAGTAACTGTAGAAAGTTCTAATATAGATAGTATATCACAACTTAAAGATATAACTAATAGTTTAAATACTACCTTCAATGGCTACTCTACAGGTGGAGAACTATATACGTTAAATAGTAAGCGTTCTTTAGAGTGTTCCAACGAACTATCCAATGTGATACAAAGTTCTATACGTTTAAGTAACCAGTACGGCAATGGAGTAGATATCACTTCAGGGGCTTTAACTCACTTATGGAACATAACAGGAGATACTCCTAAAAAGCCTACTTCAGAGGAGATATCTAAAGCATTAAGTACTATCGGAACGGAAAACGTATCTATTAACGGAAACACCATAACACTACTAAACGATACTATATTAGATTTAGGTTCTGTAGCCAAAGGCTACACTTTAGACGTAGTTAAAAACTATTTAGATAGTGTTTCAAAAGTCACTGCTACATACTCTATGGGTTCTTCTACACTAATGTATAATGTAAAAGATACCACTATTAGTGTACGTTCACCGAACAGTCCAGAAGAGGTATTCTGTACGTTCAGTGTGAGTGGAACGGCATATATTTCCACTTCTGGTGGTTACGAACGCTACGTACAGATAGACGGCATAGACTATCAACACATATTAGACCTTTCTACTGGCTACCCTACTACTACAGACTTAACTTCCGTTACGGTATACTCAAAAGATAGTGGCATACTAACTGACTATCTATCTACTAAGATATATCTTAACGGCACTGCCAACTTAGAGGCTTACTTAAACTCCACTAAAGACTACATAGTAATAGCCGTAGACCGTAACAACCATGTGTATACTTCCAAAGGGTTCACGGTAAACATCACAGATGATGACTATACCTTATATAATAAATAACTATCGATGAGGTGTTGCTTTGAAAGACTATAGAACTAAAACTTCTAAGAGTAGTATACTAACTACTATCTTAATATGTATAGTGTGTATACTAATAGTATCTATAAAAAGCTATAGCAATAAAGATAGTACATACGCTGTGATATCTGTAGACGGTACGACCGTTAAAGTAATAGAACTATCTTCTGCCAAAGACGAAGTATTTTCTATAGACGGTGTACAAGGCATCACGTTTGAAGTAAACAGTAACAGAGTTAGGTTTGCAACTAACGACTGTAAAAATCAAGTATGTGTACATACTGGATATATTTCCAAAGTCGGCGATATGGCAGTGTGTCTACCTAAAAAGACGACTATTCAAATTAAGGATAATCCATAATGAAGTATACTACCAAAAATATAACCTATATGGGAATACTTTCTGCATTAACCATAGCACTATCCACTATGGATAACGCTATAACGGTATATCTACCCATTAGTATACCTTTAGGAATAAAGGTTGGATTTGCAAGTGTTCCCATAATGTATACAATATTCACCAATAGTTATAAAGTCCCCTTAATATTAACCATACTAAAGGGACTATTTTCAGGTTTTAGAGGCTTTACTGCCATGTGCAACTCATTATGTGGTGGACTGCTATCTTTAGCTATAATGCTACTACTATATAAAAAGACTAAACTATCGTATAGTAGTATTAGCGTATTTGGTGGAATATTCAATAACGTTGGACAGTTAATATCAGCTATTGTGATACTGCAATCGCCTAATATTGCGGTATTCTACTTGCCTATTATGGTGCTATGCGGAAGTATTAGCGGTTTAGTAATGGGTATGGTAGTCTCTAACGTTAAGAAAAAACTTTAGAATAACATACATACTTAATATTAATTAAGGATATGTTAGAATATATACTATATAATATATAACAGGAGGGCGTTATAAGTTGAAAAGATTACACTCCGTACATCTTAAACACTTTAAGAACACGGAAAACAGTCCATGCGAAAAGCTACCACTACCTAATAAGGTTAAAATTCCTATGTCCATGCACATGGGAGCACCTTGTACTCCTTTGGTAAAGGTTGGCGAGGAGGTATTCGTTGGTACTAAGATTGGCGATACCGAGGCTTTTATGTCTGCACCTATACATTCAAGTGTATCAGGAAAAGTAAAGGCTATTACAGACTACACTCTTGCTAATGGTAGAACCTGCAAGGCTGTAGAGATTGAACCCGACGGAAACCAAACCTTAGATAGCAACATTAAACCTATCGAACTAACCGACAAGTCTAACTTTATCAAAGCAGTTAGAGAAAGCGGTGCAGTAGGTTTAGGTGGTGCAGGATTTCCTACACACATCAAGCTAAACCCTAAGACTTCAATAGATACCTTAGTGGTAAACGGTGCAGAGTGTGAACCATACATAACAGTAGACGACAGACTTATGTTAGAAGATGCTAAGTCCATAGTAGAAGGCATTAAGATGATAATTAAAGTATGTGGAATAGAAAAGTCTGTTATAGGTATCGAAAGTAACAAACCTAAAGCTATTCAGCTACTAAAAGAACTTACTGCCGACTATGAAGAAATATCAGTATGTCAAGTACCGTCTACATACCCACAGGGTGCTGAAAAGGTATTAATATACTCTACTACTGGAAGAATAGTAGCCGAAGGTGAACTTCCTTCTGACCAAAGCGTAATAGTTATGAACGTATCTTCTATAGCGTTTTTATACTCTTACTTTCAGACTGGTATTCCTCTAATAAGTAGAAACGTTACCGTAGACGGTTCGGCTATAGGTAAACCTTGTAACGTTACCGTTCCAATAGGAACTCCTATAATAGACGTTCTAAACTATGCCAAAGCAGACGTGGATAGCATCAACAAGTTAATATTAGGTGGCCCTATGATGGGTATGTGTGCATACTCAATAGATACTCCTATTACTAAAACTAACAACGCTATATTGGGACTTAACGACTACGTTACTCCTGTAACTACAGACTGTATAAAGTGCGGTAGGTGTTTAAGAGCTTGTCCTTTAGACTTAATGCCTACCGAATTAGAAACTGCATACAAGACTAAAAACATTCCACTATTACAGAAGCTAAAAGTAAATCTATGCATGAACTGTGGTTGTTGTACTTACGTATGCCCTGCTAAAAGACCTTTAGCAGAAACTAATCAATTAGCTAAAATGTTACTTCCTAAGCCTGCACCTAAAAAGTAGCAAGCAGTAGCATATTAGCCATTATAACCATTATCGAAAGGATTGATAATACTTTGAATAGATTAATAGTAACATCATCACCACATACCAGAGATAACATTACTACTCAAAAAGTAATGTTATGTGTAATATTATCGTTATTGCCATCAGTGATTGCAAGTTGCATATACTTTGGTTTAAGAGCCTTAATATTAATAGTAGTATGTGTAGCGTTTAGTGTACTAACCGAATACGTATGCCGTAAACTTATGAAGCGTTCCAATACTATTTCCGACCTATCGGCTTGTGTAACGGGAATACTATTAGCTTTAAACTTACCAGTAACACTTCCAATATGGCAAGCTATTATAGGTTGTATAGTAGCTATAGCCGTAGTTAAACAGCTTTTTGGAGGTATCGGACAGAACTTCGCTAATCCTGCTATAGTGGCAAGAATAGTATTAATGATGTCTTTTACTACCGATATGACCACTTGGGCAATACCTAAGTACTATCAAAATAGTGCCGAAATAGTAACAGGAGCTACTCCATTAGTAAGTGGTGACGCTTCTTATATAGACCTATTTTTAGGTAACGTAGGAGGCTGTATTGGTGAAACTTCCGCACTTGCACTATTAATAGGCGGAATATTCTTAATAGTTACTAAGATAGTTTCACCTTCTGCGCCAGTATCGTTTATAGGTACTGTAGCATTATTAACTTTAATTAGTGGTGGAGACGTGCTATATCAAATACTATCTGGCGGACTATTCTTAGGTGCATTCTTTATGGCTACCGATTACACTACTACTCCTATTACCGAAAAGGGTAAGATTATCTTTGGAATAGGTTGCGGAATTATAACGTTCGTAGTTAGAAACTTTGGCGGATATCCTGAGGGTGTATCTTTTTCGATACTACTTATGAACGTACTAACTCCATACATAGACCGTCTTACTATGTTAAAGCCTTTAGGTGCTAAGTATCCTAAAGAACAAAAGGAGGCTAAGTAATGCAACAGATAAAACCTACTTTAGTACTAACTATAATATGTGTAGTAGTAAGTACTCTATTAGTATTAGCTAACTCTATGACTGCTCAAAAGATAGTAGAGGCTCAACAAGAGGCTCTAAACGAAAGTTTAGTAAGTGTATTAGGCGAAGGTACTAATCCTAAACAGTCGGCATATACTTCTGAAGATGATACTATCAATGGAATATACGTAGACGATAAAAGTCAAGTAGCTTTTGAACTTACTGTAGACGGTTACTCTAAAGGTGGTCTACACCTATTAGTAGGTATAGACCAAGACGGTGCAATATCGGGAGTATCTATAGTATCCATTAGCGAAACTAAAGGCTTAGGTACTAAGGTTCAAGATAGTAGCTTTATATCGCAATTTATAGGTGCTAAAGATGATACTTACACTTTTAATAAGATTACAGGTGCTACATTCTCATCTAAGGGTATGAAAAGTGCTATAGATACCGCTATAAACACTTATAATCAACACAAGGAGGAAATATTAAATGGCTAATGAAGAACGACACTCTAATTGGTATGAATTTACCAAAGGTATTATAAAAGAAAATCCTAACCTTGTATCGTTACTTGGAATGTGTCCTACTTTGGCAGTTACTACCGAAGCAGTAAACGGATTAGGTATGGGTTTGGCTACTACGTTTGTATTGGTAGGTTCTAACTGTGTAATATCGTTATTAAAGAACGTTATTCCTAAACAAGTAAAGCTACCAGCATACATAGTAATAATAGCAGGATTTGTAACCATTATAGAAATGCTCATGCATGGATATATTCCTACACTATATACTGCTTTAGGAAACTTTCTATCTTTAATAGTAGTAAACTGTATAATATTAGGTCGTGCTGAAATGTTCGCTTGCAAGAATAAGGTTATACCTTCTATATGTGACGGTCTTGGAATGGGTTTAGGTTTTACACTATCTTTAACCGCTATGGGTTGCGTTAGAGAACTACTCGGTTCAGGTAGTATATTCGGATTAAGTCTACACATACCACAATCCATGACTATATTCATTATGCCAGCTGGCGGATTTTTTGTATTAGGTATGATAATAGCTTTAATAAATAAGCTATCCCATAAAAAGCCACCTCAAGAGATGGGTTGCCATGGTTGTCCTAATGCAAGCTCTTGTAAAGGAAACGGAGGTTGTACTGAATAATGAAAGTATTTTTTGCTATAATGTTATCTGGCATACTCACAGATAACTACGTACTGTCTAAGTTCATGGGTATATGTCCGTTTTTAGGCGTATCTAAAAAGTTAGATAGTTCTGTCGGAATGGGTATAGCCGTAATATTTGTTATGGCTTGTGCTACTATAATAACGTATCCTATATATACATACCTATTAGCACCTAATGACTTAACATATCTTAGAACTATGACCTTCATACTAATAATAGCTTTGTTTGTACAGTTAGTAGAGATTATCCTTAAAAAAGTAATGCCATCGCTATATAAACTGTTGGGTGTATACCTTCCTTTGATAACTACCAACTGTGCGGTATTAGGTGTTACTTTAGATAACATAGACAGTGGCTATACTTATGTACAGTCTATAGTTAATGCTATATCTGTAGGTGTAGGCTTTACATTAGTATTAATAATCTTTTCTGGAGTACGTTCTAAGTTAGAAGTAGCAGATATTCCAGAAACTTTTAAGGGAGTTCCTGCAACACTGGTAGCAGGTGCTATAGTATCTTTAAGTTTTATGGCTTTTAGCGGAATGTAATCTTTAAGTAGAAAAGATGCAAACATGAATAGTATCTCTACACATTATCAAAATACTAAAAAAGTAGTTGCAATTATAAAAGTCAAAAGGAGTAATAAAAATGAATATATACTTTGAAACTTTAGACAAAAATGATTATGACAACTTTAAAAAAGACGTTCAAGAAGCCTTTGCACTTGCCGTTATGCAAGAATTTAAAGATACTTTTTCTAACGCTTGTGAAGTTATTCCTGATGAGGATATAAATCAATCTTTATATAATCCCAAATGTAGTTCATACTATATATATGCGAATGGATTAAAAGTTGGTGGAGTAGTTTTAAATATAGATAATAATACACATCATAATGATGTTGAGATACTATTTATATATCCAAAGTATCATAGCAAAGGAATAGGTCAAAAAGTTTGGAAAGCTATTGAAGAAAAATATCCTGAAACAGAAGTTTGGGAATTAGTAACCCCTTACTTTGAAAAAAGAAATATTAACTTTTATGTCAATAAATGCGGATTTCATATAGTAGAATATTTTAACAAATATCACTTAGACGATACCATGCCTTATGATAATATTAATCAACGTGAATTTGAAGAAGATTTTTTTAGATTTCAAAAAGTAATGAAAAAATCTAATAAATAAATTTTATTGAAAGGATTTGATTTTTAAGTATGTCTTTTACTACACATATATTTCCAATACTGCTATTTGCTATATTGGGAATACTAACAGGAGTACTATTAACAGTAATCTCCAAAGTATTTGAAGTTAAGACCGACGAACGTATAGAACAGATTAGCGAATCTCTACCTCAGGCAAACTGCGGAGCTTGTGGTTATGCAGGTTGTAGCGACTACGCTAACGCTATAGTTACTAAAAACGCTCCTACAAACCTATGTAAACCTGGTGGAGTAGCTACTGCTAATACCATTAGTGCCATTATGGGAACTATGGCTTTAGCTACCGTTCCAGAATGTGCAGTAGTACACTGTAACGGTACTTGCGAAGCGTCACCACAAAAGTTTGAGTACGTAGGTATAGAAAAGTGTGTATCTGCTAAAAGGTTCTATGGTGGTAACGGTTCTTGTGCGTATGGCTGTCTTGGTTTAGGTGACTGTATATCTGTATGCCAATACGGTGCTATTTCGATAGTGAACGGTGTAGCCAAAGTAGATAAGTCTAAGTGTGTAGCTTGTGGACAGTGTGTAAACACTTGCCCTAACGGTCTAATATCCATTAAGAAGATTTCTAACCACGTAGACGTACTATGTTCTTCACAAGATAACGGTAAGGTTACAGTATCTTCTTGTAAGAACGGTTGCATAGGTTGTAAGATGTGCGAAAAGAAGTGTCCTAACGGTGCTATCAAAGTGGAAAACTTTAGAGCCGTTATAGATTACAACGTCTGCACCAGTTGTGGAGAGTGCGTTAAGGCTTGTAAGCGTGGCTGTATAGTCTCTTGTGAACAGTTTGATACATAACTATAGTCAACACGACGGATAAAAAAGATGCTATCTTAACTAAGTTAAGATAGCATTTTAACGTTATAGGTACATTATAACTATCGTTCACGCCAAGTCTTTCTGTACTTAAACGGAGTAATATCTTCGGAGGCTTTAAACTGTTTGTTAAAGTAACTGGTATCGTAAAAACCGCATATTTCGGAGATTTCGTCTATAGGCTTTTCAGTAAAGCGTAGCAGACGTTTAGCATAGTTAATTCTACGAGAGATTATATACTTAGAAATAGTAACTCCGTATGCCTTTTTAAACTCTTTAGTTAAGTAGAACTTGCTCATACAAAAAGTATCGCAAAGGTTTTCAAGATAGATTTCATTAGTAAAGTTTTGGTCTAAGTACTGCTTAACTTCGCTTAGACTTTTAGAGGCTTTAATAGTATAGTCTACATCAGCCCTTTTAAAAGTAAGAGTAAGAGTTAATAAGTCGGTAATTAGTTGAGAAGTCTTAATTTCGGTATAAGCGTCTGCTTTTTGATTAACGTCTATAATACGTCTAAGAATATCTTCAAAAGGATATATGTTGCTTGGTTTTATCACGTTAATATAGGTTTCTTCAAAGTAGTTATAGTAGCCTCTTGCAGTAGGACCGTTAAAGTGTACCCAAAGAAGTTCCCACGGGTCGTTAGGGTCACTTTCGTATATGTGTGGATTTAAACAGTCTATAAAGAAGCAACAACCAGCCGATACGTTAAACTGACGTTCTTTGTACTTTAGAGTGCCTTTACCGTTTAGCACTAATACAAATAGTAACGAATCCAAATTTTCTCTATTAGTGTGATACTGCTTAGTAAGTTTCATGTAACCAACTTCTTGAACGTAGAAGAAGGTACTTTTAGCGGTAGGACTGGTAGTGCATATTAGTCTAATAGAGTTGTCAGTAATACCATCATTATTCCAAAGTTTAATATTTTCCTCCATAAAAGTTCACCTCTTTTTAAGTTTATATATATATAATATTATAAGGGACTTATTTAACGGCGTTAATACGCATAGAGATATCAAAGCACTTAACCGAATGTGTTAAAGCTCCTAAAGATATGATATCCACACCAGTTTCGGCTACTGCACGAATATTTTCGGTAGTAACGTTACCAGAAGCTTCCAACTTAGCTTTTCCGTCTACATACTTAACACATTCAGACATTTCAGCACAGGACATATTATCTAACATGATAACGTCTGCACCAGCTGAAAGGGCTTCTTTAAGTTCTTCCATGTTACGAACTTCTACTTCTATCTTAACCATATGGCCTATCTTTTCACGTAGAGCCTTAACTGCTGGAGTAATACCACCGTAAGCGTCTATGTGATTATCTTTAAGCATAGCACCATCGGAAAGGTTGTATCTATGATTTTTACCTCCACCAACGGTAACGGCATACTTTTGAATAGGTCTTAAACCTGGAAGAGTCTTTCTGGTATCGGTAATTTGAGCGTTAGTACCTTTTACCAATTCAACACAAGTGTGAGTAGCAGTAGCTATTCCTGACATATGTTGTAGAATGTTTAAAGCGGTACGTTCGCCCTTTAGTAGAGTAGCAGTACTACCGTTCATTTTAGCTATAATGTCGCCCTTGTGAACTTCTGAACCGTCTTCTATTAAAGTTTGAAATTTCACATCGCCACCGACTAACTCGAATACACGTTTAGCAATATCTATACCGCATAGTATACCGTCATCTTTAGCGATATAGTAAGCACTGCTTTGGTGTCCTTTTGGGATTAAATAGTCTGTAGTAACGTCTACATAGTTAATATCTTCCGTTATAGCAGTATTGATTAAACTGTCTATATACATCTTAGTCAATATCATGTTAATAGTACTCCTTTTATATTACTTCTTTAAGAATTAAATATGCTATAGTCACTAAGGACTTAGCTTCTACATAGTCATCATTAATTATGTAGTTACCGTCTGTTAAGAGTTTCTTTAGTTCCTTAACACGTTCAAAGCCTTCTACGGCTGACTTTTTATCAGGGATTACAAAGTAACTCTGTTGCATAATGTGTCTAACTTCGGTTCTAATACCGTGTGGAATAGGTTCTGCATCGGTAGGCTGAGTAAAGTTATACTGTTCAAAGTCTTTAGGAGCTTCAGCGACTTTTTGGTTGATATCGCTCGCACCACGTCTTGAAAATACCAAAGCCTCTAATAGAGAGTTACTTGCTAAACGGTTGTTACCGTGTACACCAGTATGAGAACATTCACCTACGGCGTATAGACCATTTATAGAAGTTCTTGCATAACTATCTACGTTGATACCACCCATTAAGTAGTGCTGACATGGGAATATAGGTATTCTATCCTTAGTAAGGTCGTAACCCTGTTCTAATAGATTTTTATATATCATAGGAAAACGATTTTTTAAAAATTCAGGGTCTTTATGGGATATATCTAAGTAGAAGTCTTGAGAGTTAGTCTTTTTGCTTTCTAACATGATAGCATGGGAAACTACGTCTCTTGGTGCAAGTTCTAAACGTTCGTCATAGTTGTGCATAAAGCGTTCACCGTTGCAGTTTAAAAGGTATGCACCCTCACCCCTAACAGATTCCGAAATTAAAAAACACTCTCTGGTGTGCTTATTATTGAATGCGGTAGGGTGGAACTGTATATAGTTTAAGTTTTTAATTTCAGCACCGAGTTCATAAGCCATCATGATGCCGTTACCTGTAGCTATAGCAGAGTTAGTAGTATATTCGTATACTCTACCTATACCGCCAGTAGCCAGTACCACATAGTGGGAATTGTACGTAGTATGTACATCATCTTTAAGAATATCAGCAGAAAAACCTGTGGAAGTCTTTTTTAGGTCGCATAACAAAGCGTTATCCATAATAGTTACGTTAGGCATGGTTTGAACCTTAGCTAAGAGTTTTTTTACTAACTCAAAGCCTGTAGCGTCCTTATGGTGGAATATTCTATGTTTAGAGTGACCACCTTCAAGAGTTCTATGCAAAGTACCATCTGGATTTTTATCGAAGTCAACACCTAAGTTTATAATGTTATCTATATCCTTGCAAGCCTCAGTTACAAGAATGTGTACAGTATCTATATTATTTTTAAAACCACCTGCTATAAGAGTGTCGTTTTGGTGTAGACTAACATCATCATTAGGAGACTTATACACGCCCGCAATACCACCTTGTGCTAATGCGGAATTACATAGTGTAAGTTCTCTCTTAGAGATTAATAACACTTTAAGTTGTGGTGATAGGTTTATAGCAGAATATAGACCGCCTGCACCAGTACCAACTATAATAACGTCGTAATTATTTTGTTCCATAATATACTCTTTCCTTTTCACGTCTGTAGTATCTTTTTCCAGACTAAATTTTGTTTCAATACACAGTCGGTAGAGCCGACCATTACAAGATAGTGGTACCTATCTATGAAAGATATTATATCATACAAATATTAAAATTCTATGAATTTATTAGAATAAAATACAAAAATCCAAAATATAGTTCATATATCTATGAATTTAGACGGAAAAGTTATATAAACTGTAAAAGACTGTTACAAAAAAAGACGACTTGCAATAGTTACAAGTCGTCCTATATGTTAATAAATAACTTTTAATAGAATGTTCTATTAAGCATGAGCTAAATCGTCAGCAGTAATCATACCTAAGAAGTACTTCTTTAACTTTAATAAGTCAGCAGTAGAAATCTTACCAGTACGTTCAGAGCCAGTGTTACCATCGTGGTTTACGTCGCCTCTGTACTTACCTTCGTCAGTAAGTTCAGTAATACCTAATAGATGCTTCTTCATAGCTACTAAGTCAGCAGTAGAAACCTTATCGTCTACGTTGCAGTCGCCCCAAACAGCATCGCCAGGGTCTTCAGAAGAAGTTGTAGTATCATCGGAAGTAGAAGTTTCAGAAGTTTCTGTAGTAGTTTCAGTAACTGTTACCTTAACTTCTGCAGTGTTACCGTTAGCATCAGTAGCAGTAATAGTAGTTTCACCAGCTTTAACACCAGTAACTACGCCATTTTCGTCTACTGTAGCTATACTATCATCAGCAGAAACCCAAGAAGTAACAGTACCAGTACTGACACCAATAGTCTTAGTGTCGCCAACAGCTACTTCAACAGTCTTATCCTTTAATTCTAAATCCTTATCAGGAGTATCAGGAGTGTCGCTATTATCAGGAGTCATGTTAGGGAATAGAGTAGCCATTACACCGTTAGCGATAAGAGCGTCACCTTCGTGCCAGAATCTGTGATAGTAGAATATAGTATCAGTAGTAGCACCGTCAGCGTCGTAGTCAGCCTTTAGTCTTTCGTAGTCTGGGTCAGTATCGTACATAGTACGGATAGAATGGAAAGTAGCACCATTAGCTAAAGTATCGCCGTTAGGCATTGTACCGTTGTAGTTGTTAGGAATCCAAACAGTCTGTTCAAAGAATCTTGTTAGGTTAGAGTTTACATCTACTACAGTAAGACCGATTTCATCACGGCAGTCTTCCCATTGATAGTCTAATATCTTCTTAGCAACACCAAGAGCTTGTTCGCCAAGGTCACTTGAAGCTATTAATTCGTCAGCAGTCTTAGAAGTGTTAGTGTCTACACCACAAGCAGCAGCATAGTAGATAAGACCGTCAGCCCAAGAAGCAGAAGAACCAACTTCACGGCTCCAAGCAGTAATGCTACAAGTTAAGCCAGTGTTATCAGTAGGAGTACCAGTCCAAGTATCAGGTTGACCAGACCAGTCAAGAGAACCAGGGATAGCCCAAGTAGTAGTATCGTCTATTTCAAGAAGTTCAGCAGCTTCTTCATCAAACTTGATGTTATCTATAGACCACTTAGCCCACTTGTCCATAATCTTAGCACAAGCTTCCTTAACAGTCATACCGTTAGAAAGTGTTACGCCAGTGTTATCAGTACCTACAGCAGTATCATAGTATAGTTCAGCAATACGTTGTAAAGCCCAAACTTGGTTACCAATCCAGTGGTTAGAACCTGGGTCAGCGTATACTGGGTGTTCTAAGTATATCATACCATAGAATTGAGAAGTAACTAAAGCACTTGGGTCACTTTCAAGAGTATAAGCCTTAGAGTAGTCTTCATAACGACCGTATAGTGAGTTAGTAGCACCACCAGCGATAGGACCATCGTTAGACTGTAACCATAGGTAGAATTCAAGTTGTCTTGCAAGAGAAGTTTGATAGTCGGTAGTAGCATTAGTAGCCTTCATAGCACTGTTAAGTTCGCTATCGTTTAATAGTGCGTAAGCTGCTAATGGGTTTTGATAGAATTCATGGTTATGTGAACAACCAATCTGCCATGACCAAGAACCGTCTAAAGCACCGCCCCAAGAAGTGTACCAGTTCATTAGGTAGTGAGCGGAAGTGTAACCAGAAGAAGGAGCAGAATCGTATACAGATTCAGAACCGTCCCACTTTTGAGTCTTTTCGCCAATAGCCTTGTAGTACTTGTCGAACATGTTGTTTCTTAGTTCGTCACCCATCTTACCAGCAAGTTCTACTACGCTGTTATCAGCAACGCCCCATCTAATAGCGTCGTGAACACCTTGGATAGCACGGTCTTCTGCGTCAGGTGCGTTAGTGTAAGCCCATTGCTTAGCAACTTGAGCGTCGGTATTGAATATACCCTTAATACCTCTTGTACCAACTTCACCATACTTTAATTCTTCGATACATGGGAATGGAACTGTTTCCCAACAAGACTCTTGTGCACCACGTTGGAAAGTATTGATAAATGTAAACTTACCACTTTCAGTACCAGGAGTAGCACCACCAAAACCATACCAGTCATTTACGTCTGCTAACCAGTGCATTAAGTATAGACCCTTATCAGAGCTATATGCTTGAGTAAAGAACTTTTGAATAGGGTTAGTACCAGTGTTACCCTGTAGCATATCTATAGGATATTCTTCTGGAGTATCTAATTCATCACTATATGTAGCACTTAAAGAACCAGAGGAAGCATTTTGCCAGAAACCAGACTGTTCTGTAGGTATCATAACTTCCATGTCTTTCCAAGCAGTAGCTAATTCGCTTGAAGAACTTGGAATAGCTTCAAAACCGTCTTCGCTCTTAGCAATACCGTTGTTTACAAGGTTATCTCTCATAGCTGCTATCCATACTAAGTATGACATAGCTTCAGAAGTAGTTTCATGACCGTAGTCAGGAGCTTCTACGTTAAGAGTTTCTACACAGTGGTAAGGAATCTTGTTACTACCTTGTTGGCTTAAATATCCGTTCTCTACACCGTTTTCCATTACGTCAGCGTATAGAGACATAAATCTGTTAGCATAAGTACTATCGCCGTACTTTTCAACGTCTTTTTCATGTAATGTACTGGAATCGCCCTCTTTATAAGCAGCAGCACTTAATGGAGCCATACAAGTAGCTACTACAGATAGACTAAGAGCAAAAGCAAGAACATTTTTAGTCTTTTTAGTTAAAACCATAACTAATTTCTCCTCTCGAAATAAAAAGTATTATTATGAATGGGGCTACACCTTCGCTAACCAAACTATAAGTATTAGTGTACGCAGTCGGTAGCACCTTTTTCACAAAAAAAACACACAACGAACGAGCATATTTTTTGTACAGTCTAATTTTACCCCACATTTAGATATTTGTCAATTACTACAAGTATACAATCTTTGCCCAATTCTTTTGTGAATATTGCACAAAAAACGAACCAATTATTAGGTGAAAACGATTTTCTTAAAGGTTTAAGTAGCTATAATTTTCAACAAAACTATAGAATATACTCACACAGTTTTCACACATACTAATTAATATTTTAAGATAGAGTACTATATTCGTTACAATGCACCACTTTAACTAAAATATTTGCTATATTTTTAGTTTTGTTCATATGGTGTTCACAAATGTTTGTAATAATATAGTGGATAGTGTTTTTTAATATCCTATGTTTCTATTTATTATATACTACAGTTAGAAAGGGGCGTTTATTCGCATGATAGAAGTAGAAAACTTAGTAAAAGATTACGGTAACATTCACGCTGTTAAGGGTATCAGCTTTACCGTAAACGAAAACGAAGTCTTGGGATTTCTTGGTCCTAACGGTGCGGGAAAGTCTACTACTATGAACATGATAGTAGGTTATCTTCCTATGACTTCTGGTACTATAAAAATTAACGGTATAGATATTTCGGAAAATCCTAAAGAAGCTAAAAAACAGATAGGATATCTTCCCGAACTTCCTCCGCTGTACACAGATATGAAGGTTATAGAGTACTTAAAGTTTGTAGCGGGAATTAAAGGTATAAAAAAAGAGGATAGACAACATCAAATAGATAAGGCTATGTCACGTCTAAAGATTACCGATATGCAAGGCAGAGTTATTAAAAACTTATCTAAAGGTTATCGCCAAAGAGTAGGTTTTGCTCAGGCACTATTGGGCGAACCTAAAATATTAATCCTTGATGAACCTACCGTAGGTTTAGACCCTAACCAAACCAAAGAGGTTAGAGACCTTATTAAACGTCTTGGCAAAGAACACACTATAATATTCAGTTCACATATCCTATCGGAAGTAAATGCCGTATGTGATAGAGTATTAATCATTAACGACGGTAAGATTAAAGCTCAAGATACTGCCGAAAATCTTGAAACTAATACCGACGAAATAGTAATCAACTTACAAGTAGAAGGTAGTAAAGATACCGTAATTTCTATACTCAACAAGATAGACGGTGTTACTTCGGTAGATAACGTTCAACCTGTAGAAGATGAAGAAAATACCTACTCTTACAGAGTATACATTAACGACGATAAGGTTAGAAAGACTATAGTCTCTAAGTTGACATCGGCAGACTGTTCTATATTAGAAATTAATACTATCAAAAAGAGCCTTGAAGAAGTATTTATGGACCTTACTTCTAAATAATAACTTAGTACTTAAAGTGTTCAAGTGCGTTGAACCTTAATATACGTTATATAATAACAGAAAGGATTTTTAATCTTATGTATTCCATGTTTAAAAAAGAAGTACAGTCGTACTTCTACTCTCCATTTGCGTATACCATAATTGGAGTATTCTTATTTATATTTTCGTTTACGTTTATTAACTGGATTACCACTATACAGACTGTAAAGTTCAGTTTTTCGTTTGCGACTATATTCTACAACTACTTTTACTTTTTTATCTTTTTAATACCTGCACTAACTATGAAGACGTTCGCTGAAGAACGCAAAAACAATACCGAAGTACTATTAATGTCCACACCTTTAAACGTGTTCAAGATAGTTATGGGTAAGTTTTTAGCTTTAGTATTAGTATACTTTACTATGATGGTAGCAACGTTTATCTACCCTATTATTACGTTAATATTTGGCGAGGTTAAGTGGTCAAGCCTAATATGTGGATACGTCGGCTTTTTCATGTGGGGTTTAGTGTGTATATGTATAGGTATGTTAATATCATCGTTTACCGAAAATCAGATTATCGCATTGGTAGTAAGCGAAGTTATTATGGCTCTCTTACTATTAGTGGACAATATTAAAGATAGTACCTTTTTATACTCCAAAATGAACATAATCTATAGGTTCTTAAACTGGCTATCTCCACAAGAAAGATTTTATGGTTTTTCACAGGGTGTATTAAGCCTATCCGACGTAGTATTTTACATATCGCTAATAGTAGTACTGCTCGCTTGGACTATGCTATCTGTAGAAACTCGTAGATACCGTAAGTAAGGAGGGGCTAATCTAATGAAGAATAAAGAAAAAACTTCCCATAAGTACACCTCCAACAGGTGGCTTGCTATAATCGTAGCAGTATTAATAGGCGTAGTTATGATACCTATTAACTTAATCGTCTCTAAAATAGACGTAGATTGGGATATGACCCCTAACAATATCTATACCGCTGACCTATCGGCGACTACTTTAAACGTTTTAAACGGTCTTGATGAAACTATTAACATCTACTTCGCCTTTGAATTAGACGACTTAGTAGTAGGTGACGATTACGACGGTCGTATACTCAAAAACGTATTAGAAAAGTATGGAGAAAATCCTAACATAAATCTAATCACTGGATATCCTGACGACCACCCAGAAATATACAGTCAGTTTTCTGACACTACCGTAAACGTGGGTGACATAATAGTTCAAGGTAAAAACAACTATAAGCAGATATCCGCTAACTCTATGTTCCTTAGTGAATATACTGAAAGTACAGATACTACCGCTTACTACTTCGTGGGCGAAAACTACATAACCAGTGCTATCCAATACGTTAAAGACGGTTTTCAACCAAGTATATGCTTTTTAAGAGGTCACGGGGAACTATCTGTAGAAGATAACTTCAACAACTTTAGAGATATGCTCCAAAGTTACAACTACGAAGTAGTTACCGACTTAAACTTGACCAATAGTGACATTCCGGATAACTGCAAGATTATAATAGTAGCTTCTCCTACGAGCGACTTCACCACTGCTGAAACTACTAAGATTAGTAAGTACCTTGAAAATGGTGGAAACATAGTGTTTATGATGTCCCCTAACGATGACACTTCAGTAACCTATGAAAATCTTCAAGAAATAACAGGTTCATTTGGTATATTCTTAGACTATGACAAGGTTAAAGAAAACGATGAGGATATGTGCTATCAAGACGACCCTTACACTATAGCTTGTTATTTAAATCCTACCGATTGGAACACCGAAGCGCAAGAATTTGTAGATGAGGGACGCTATGTAGTAATGCCAGCCTCAAGAAGTTTCTACGCTCAATCCAGTAACGAAGACTTAGAGGCTCAACCTTTAATATACACTACCACTACGGCAGTAGGTGAACCTTTTGGTATAGAAGACTACACCACTATAGAAAACGAAAACTTAATACTATCTGCATACTGTGAAGACTCTGGTAGAAACGACGCTAAACTGTTAGTATTTGGTAATTCAGAATTTATAACAGACGAAGTATTCGAGCAAGAATATACTTCTACCACAGTATCGGTACTATTAGGTGGTTTAAGTTGGATGTACTCAAGTTCTCAAGATATGGGTATTCCTAACCGTTCCTACGAATACGACTATATGACTATAGACAATAACAAGACAGCCTACACTATATTAGCAGTTATGATAGCATTCCCTGTACTAATAATAGCTACTGGTATAGTTATATGGTTAAGAAGGAGAAACGCTTAGTTATGAAACAATGGAAAATTGCTATAATATTAGTAGCCGTTATTGGAATATCTATAGGTGCTTACTTTGGAGTTTCTAAGATGACCGACAAAAAAGCTGAGGAAGAGTTGATATCTTCTGGTGTTGGCAGTTACGATAAGTTTGAAGAAACTTCTATTAGTAGTGTATCCTTTACCTTTAGCGACGGCTCTACTTACGACTTTACTTCCGAAGACGCTACTATTTGGACTTCTAAAGATGAAAGCATTCAACCTAACGACGCTACTATAACCTACGCACTTACTACGCTATCCAATCTACAGACTACTAAACTTGTAGAAAAAGACGCTTCTGACCTTAGCATATATGGTTTAGATAGTCCTTTAACTATATCCTGTACCGACGGTATAGAAACTTATGCTATACAAGTAGGAAGTGCTTCCCCTACTGGTGAAAGCTACTATATCAAGTCCCCAGACGATAACACAGTATATACTATCTCTTCCAGTGACGGCGAAGTATTCAACTTAACCTTAGACGACCTAAAAGATAGAGCTATAATACATAGTTACGTATCGGTAGTTAATAAGCTATCCTATAAAGAGGGCGATAAGTTAATATTCGACTGCAAAAAAGACAGTGCAGGCGTTTGGGAACTTACCTATCCTACTATAGAAGGTGTAGAAACTAACCTATCCAGTATATCTGCACTATGCGACGTGTTAATTCGTACCAATATAGTGGACTTTGTAAACGAAAATCCTACCGATGCTGACCTTAAACAGTATGGCTTAGACAGTCCTTACTATACTATAGAAATCGCTGACGACGACGAAGACGTAACACTTACTTTAGGCAAGGCTGTAGAAGATACTGAAAGTAGTTTAGTATATGGCAGACTTTCCAGTACTGGTGCTATATGTACGTTCAACCTTGGAGAATTTTCTATACTAAATAGTGGTGCGGAAGCAGTACTGGTAAATCAAGTATACAATGAAAGCAAGGAAAACTTAACCAACGTAACTATAGAGTACGAGGGACAAAAAATCTCCTACGATATAGACTATGATAAGTCTAACAGAAGTTTCACCTATAGCGAAAATGGAAAACCTATAAAAGAAGAAAAGACTTCTACAGAAACGGAAACTACTCAAAGCGATACTACAGACACTACCACCGCCGAAACTACTAAAGAACGCACATATTTTGAAATGGTACAAAGTTTAATCAACAGTACTATTCAAATACCACTATATCACGTAGACGTAGACCAACAACCTACAGGTAGTTCCATTATAAAGATAACTTACACTCGTAACTATGAACCTAAACAGTATACTATAGAGTTAGTTCCTACTGATGAAAGCAACGACTACTACTATGTACTATCCGATGGAAAGTATCGAGGTTGTATAGTCCGTAACAGAGCATTACAGACTACCAACTATCTACTAAGCAACGTAAAAGAGATTTTAGACTACAAGTCAAATAGTTAATATTTAAGTGTAGAACGTCCAAATCGGGCGTTCTACGAATTTATATATCATATCGCAAAGGAGAACTACACTTGAAAAAAATATGTTCTATATATCAAAGTCCAATAGGAACTTTTACTATAGCTAACGACGGAAAAAGTCTTACCGATATACGTTACGGAAATCACACTTGTGACTATGAATACTATCAACATGATGAGTTTAACCATCGTGTAATATCCCAATTAGAAGAATACTTTTCAGGTACTCGACAAGTATTCGATATTCCAATACTATTAGAAGGTACTAAGTTTCAAATGCAAGTTTGGAACTCTATACTAAAAACGCCATACGCCGAAACTATCCACTATAGCGATATAGCAGACGATATAAATAAACCGTCTTCTATTAGAGCGGTGGGTATGGCTACCGCTAAAAATCCGATATTAATAGTAGTACCGTCTCATAGAGTGATAAACTCCAACGGTTCGTTAGCTGGATATTCTGGAGGTTCAGAAAATAAAGACTATCTACTAAAGTTGGAAAAAAACACTCTAAAAAGACTATCTAAAAAGTTAGACGATAATAGCATTCCATTCGGTGAACTACTTAATAAGGCTTTCGATAGAACTAATATGTACTCTTTAGTATACTATCCAAAAGAACATCGTATAATATTCCCTGATAGAACACGAAAAAAATTTCTATGTGAAAAGGAAATGACTAATCTACCTGACCTATTCTTTGCTAAAAATGTATACTACGAAGACTTAGAAAAGTATCACAAACTAATCAGTGATATGAAACTTGGCGTTCCGTTCAATCGCTTGGAGTTTAGAACTAAAGAAAATCCTAAAGTATGGTATCAAATCTCTTTAATCGTAGTGGAAATGGACGAAGAAAACAGACCAGAAGTAATATTCGGAACTTTTAAAGATATCACTAAAGAAAAGACAGAACAGATAAACCGTGAACGAATATTCAAACTAAACAGAGATTTTTTTAACTCATTACAGAATATATTCTTTGGTGTACATAGGCTAAACTTAGACACTGGAGAACTATTGGCATTTAAGATTACTATGCCAAACGGTGAAGGAAAAGTATTAACCAACAGTGAACCTATAGACTTTGAAAGCGTAGTAAAAAAAATGGTTAAAATATATCACCCTAACGACCGTGAAAGATTTTGCAACCAATTTTCGTTGGAAAATATTAGAAAATTAAAAAGTTCTAATGCACACCGTATAGAAGAAACTTACAGACTACAAAATAGTGAAGCAGTACAAAGGGTATCTAACATTATAATAGTAAACAATAAATATTTTGAAGATAACATGGCTGTAATATTACAGACTGACGTATCAGACGACTATCAAAAGTCTAATATAGTAAACGCTTTAGGTAGCGAATACTTCGCACTATATCTTATAGATATAGACGCTAATACTATGGAAACTCTACGTTCCGATATGGTAGTAAAAGATATCTTAAACCTAAAGATAATTAACAACTACACCAACACTATGAAGTCTTATGTTGAAAAGTTTATTCACGAAAAGGATACCCATAAAATAATGGAATTTACAGATATAGAAAATCTAAGAAGACTATTAAACGATAATCGCCGTGAAATATCCATTAACTATAGAAAAAGAGTTCATGACCACTATGAAATAATCCAAATGAAGTATATATTAAGTACCTACGAAAAAAACTCTAAAAATGTACTGTTAGCATTAAAAAATCTTAGTAACAATCTTAGCGAACTATAGCCTCTAAAAAAATTTTTTCAACGTATCACAGAGTTTTAACACAACGTTAATCTTAGTATGTTACCATATGTATAATAGATAATATAACATCTATAGTATACTAAAAAAAGGAGTGCGTATATATGTCACACATAGAACTATTACATAAAGCCTTAGCCATAAGAGAGTATGCTTATGTTCCATACTCTAAGTTTAAGGTGGGAGCAAGTCTATTAACCAACGACGGAACTATATTTACTGGTTGTAATATCGAAAACTCTTCATATCCCATGACTATGTGTGCTGAACGTGTGGCATTCTTTAAAGCAATATCTAATGGATACAAAGACTTTAACAGTATATGCGTAGTAGGTGGTTATAACGATGCAATCTTAGAATACTGTTATCCTTGTGGTGCGTGCCTTCAAGTAATGGCGGAATTTTGTACACCACAGTTCCAAATAGTGCTATTTAATGGTAAAGATATTAAGGTTTTAACCCTATCAGAACTACTACCCTATAAATTCGACAGTTTAGATTAGTTTAGACTATTGACATATTTAGCCATGTATGGTATTATAAGTATGATGTATGCTTATAACTCTATACTAAACATATTCTATCTGGAGGTACTTTTTATATGAGTAATATTAATCCCGAACATATTCACAATACTAACAATTCCGAGACAAACAAAAAGACACTATCTTTACCAGTAATAGTAAGCACTGGTGCTATGCTTATAGCAAGCGTTATGTCCTGTGATGGTGGCAGTGCGTTAAACAGCATGGCTTTAAACACCGCCAATGCAATAGTATACACCACTACTCCACAAGAAGATAACAACCAAACTATAGCTAACGATACTACTAAGTCGCAAGCCATAGCTACTAAGTCAAACCACTATGCAAGTGGCAAGAGTAATAATAACAACGATAGTGCCTACTTTATAGGTGCTAATGGCGAAATGTTCTATAATTCCGATGCCGAAGACGACGCTTACTACAACGGCAGTTGGGATTTAAACGACTTTGATGAAGATGAAGAAGATATTATTTGGTAATAACATATCAATGGTGGGCAATAACATATTGCCCACTATTTTTTAACAATCTTATTGACTTATTGTGCAATATATGGTATTATTATAGTATATAATTCTGGTATATAATATTTCAATCTGAAAGGACGGTATAATATGCAATACGAAATTAAAGGTACTCCTTTTCCTGTAGTAATATGCGGTTTAGACGCTGGCGAAACTGTAATATGTCAAAAAGGTGCTATGACTTGGATGACTTCTAACATGAACATGGTAACTAATGCAGGTAACGGAAGTTTAGGAAAACTATTCGGTAGAATAGTTACTGGTGAGTCTATATTCCAAAATGAATATACTGCTCAAGGTGGTCCGGGAGAGATAGCATTCGGTTCAAGCGTTCCAGGACAGATATTAGCTATTCCTATAGACGCAAGCAGAGATATAGTAGCCCAAAAGACAGCCTTTTTAGCCAGTGAAAAGTACGTTAAAATGGAAATATTCTTCCAAAAGAAACTTTCTGGTGGACTATTCGGTGGCGAAGGCTTTATCATGCAAAGATTTTCTGGAAACGGTATGTTATTCTTAGAAGTAGACGGTTCTATAGTAGAGTATGACCTAAATCCAGGTGAAACTATGCTTGTAGATACTGGCTATCTATGTGCTATGGACTCTACGGTAAAAATAGACGTGGAAATGATTAAGGGTGTAGGTAACGCTCTATTCGGTGGCGAAGGACTATTTAACACTAAGATTACTGGTCCAGGACACGTTTGGTTACAGACTATGCCTATGCCACAGTTTGCAGGTTCTTTAGTACCATACTTACCAACTCAAAGCAGTAATTAATATTCACAAAGACTTTAATACTAAAAAAATAGTCCCCTATCTGTAATGGATAGGGGATTTTGAATTATTAATAGTCTAATACTTAATAGTTCAACGTATTAAGATATAGCTTCTTTCATAGCCTTAACGAACTCTTTAACGTAAGGAATACTATCTTTGCCGTGTTGTGCTACTATGTTTACTATAGCACTACCTACTATTACGCCGTCGGCATACTTAGACATTTCCTTAGCCTGTTCTGGAGTAGATATTCCAAAACCGATAGCACAAGGGATATCCTTGACTTTTTTAACACACTGTACCATTTCGTCTACGTTGGTATTGATGGTCTTTCTCATGCCAGTAACACCCATAGAAGATACACAGTATATAAAGCCTTCAGCCTCGGAAGCTATCATGGATATTCTTTCATGAGAAGTAGGAGCGATTAAGGATATAAAGTTTACGCCATACTTAGAGAAGATATCGGACATTTCGTGTTTTTCCTCATAAGGAATTTCTGGAATGATTACTGCACTAACTCCACAAGCTACACACTCTTTAGCAAAAGCCTCTATACCAAAGTTGAATACAAGATTAGCATAGGTCATAAAGGCTAAAGGAACGTTTAAACCGTTAGCACGAGCGTGTTTAACCATATCTATAATCTTAGCTGGAGTAGTACCAAGTTTTAAAGCTCTTTCGCTTGCCTCTTGAATTACTACACCTTCTGCGGTAGGGTCAGAGAATGGAATACCTATTTCTATTAAGTCAGCACCGCTTTCAGCTATAGCGAATAGTAACTTTTCGGTAGTATCTAAACCGAAATCGCCAGCAGTTACGAATGGAATAAAAGCCTTACCGTGTCCAAAAACATTATCCATATTAGTCATAAAGATTTTCCCCCTTATATCTTGCTATTGCTGATACGTCCTTATCGCCACGACCAGAAAGGTTTACTACTATAATCTTATCCTTATCCATAGTAGGAGCTAATTTAATAGCGTATGCTACTGCATGAGAACTCTCTATAGCTGGTATAATGCCTTCCTTTTTGGATAGATATTCAAAAGCATTTACGGCTTCATCATCAGTAATGGCTACATATTCAGCACGACCGCTATCGTGTAAGTATGCGTGTTCAGGACCTACTCCTGGGTAGTCTAAACCAGCAGATATAGAGTATACTGGTGCGATTTGACCGTGTTCATCTTGACAGAAGTAAGACTTCATACCGTGGAATATACCTAATCTACCAGTATTTACAGTAGCAGCGGTTTCTTTGGTATCTATACCACGACCACCAGCTTCGCAACCTATCAACTTAACTTCCTTATCAGGAATGAAGGTATAAAAAGCACCCATAGCGTTAGAACCGCCACCTACACAAGCCATAACTACGTCAGGAAGTCTGCCTTCTTTTTCGAGCATCTGTTGTTTAATTTCCTTACCTATTATGCTTTGGAAGTCTCTAACTATAGTTGGAAATGGGTGTGGTCCCATGGTAGAACCTATTAAATAGTGAGTATCGGATATTCTGTTAGTCCATTCACGCATTGCAGCGTTTACGGCATCTTTAAGAGTTTTAGTACCAGTTTCGATAGCGTTTACTTTAGCACCTAATAGTTTCATTCTGTATACGTTAAGTGCTTGACGTTCGGTATCTTCTTTACCCATAAAGATTTCACATTCCATACCTAATAGAGCAGCCGCAGTAGCTGTAGCTACACCGTGTTGACCTGCACCAGTTTCGGCAATAAGTCTGGTTTTGCCCATTTTTTTAGCTAATAGGGCTTGACCTAATACGTTATTCAACTTATGAGAACCCGTATGGTTTAAGTCTTCACGTTTTAAGTATATCTTAGCACCGCCGAGGTCTTTAGTCATATTTTCGGCATAGTATAGTAAAGATGGTCTACCTGCATAGTTGTTTAAAAGGTCAGTAAGTTCAGCGTTGAACTCAGGGTCATCTTTGTAATGGTTGTAAGCGTCTTCAAGCTCTATTATTGCATTCATTAGTGTTTCTGGAACGTACTGTCCACCATGAATACCAAATCTTCCTTTTGACATAATAATAAAATCCTTTCTTGTATTATATTTTAACGGCAGAGATAAACTCGGCTATCTTCTGTTTAGACTTATACGCACCGTCTTCCACGCTACTGCTAACGTCCACGGCATATGGATTGCACATTGCAATAGCTTTAGATACGTTGTTAGCGTTCAAACCACCAGCTAAGAAGTAAGGTTTGCTAATGTTAGGTATTATAGACCAATCAAAAGCTATACCACTTCCACCGATAGCGTCTTTAACGTAGGTATCCAATAGAAGATAGTCACAGTTTAAAGTTTCAGCTGATAGGATATCTTCTTTAGACTGTACTCTAACAGCCTTTATTATAGGCTTATCCACTTTAGACTTTAACTTTGAAATATAGTCGTCGTCTTCATTGCCGTGTAGTTGAACATAGTCTATAACGTTAGCGTCGCACAGACTACATATATAGTCTATATCAGCATTTACGAACACTCCAACAGACTTAATACTACTATTCAACTTAGACTTTAATAGTTTAGCCTGTTCAAAAGAGACGTTCCTTTTACTTTTAGGAAATCCTAATATAAAACCGATATAGTCTGGCAGTAGTTCGTTGCAATACTCTATGTCTTCTATTCGAGATAGTCCGCATATCTTAACCTTAGTCATATTAACATAGTCCTTTCAAGTGGTTTAAACACTGTGCCTTATCGTCAGAACGCATAAGAGTTTCGCCTATTAGCACTGCATTAGTATTGGACTTTTTAAGAGTAGCTATATCTTCAGGAGTTTTAATTCCACTTTCGGCAACGAATAGCACATCTTTAGGGATTAGACTTCTTAGACTGGTAGAATTTTCTATGTTGACGTTGAAATTCTTTAGGTTTCGATTGTTTACGCCGATAACTCTTGCACCGCTTTCAAGTGCAGAATGAATTTCCGTTTCGTCGTGAGCCTCTACCAAAGCGGTTAAACCTAAAGTATCGCACACTTTAATGTACTGTTTAATAGTGTTAGTATCCAATAAAGAACAGATTAACAGTACTGCTTTCGCTCCTATCACATGAGCCTCATATATCATATACTCATCTATAGTAAAGTCTTTTCTGATAATAGGAGTATCTACTACCTTAGCGATTTCTTTTAGATAGTCTGTACTACCTTTAAAATACTCTGGTTCAGTTAGTACGGATATACAGTCGGCTCCAGCTGATTGATACTCTTTAGCTATCTGTAGGTATGGAAAGTCTTCTGCAATTATACCTTTAGACGGTGAAGCCTTTTTTATCTCACATATGAACGCTATATCGTTAGGCTTATTAAGAGCCTTTTCAAACTCAAAGTTGCTTTTAGGTAGTGATAAGGCTTTAGCTTTCATCTCATCGGCAGATACTACACGTTTGCAAGCCTCTACACGTTTACGGGTGCATTCTGCTAAAGTATTTAATATATTTTCTGCCATGACTATTCCTCATTAGATAGTTTAACAAACTGTTCAAGCTGTTTCATAGCGTCGCCGTTTTCAAGGTGTCGTTTAGCTAATTCTAAGCATTCGGAAATAGTACCCTTACCTGCTATGTGTAAACATACGGCTGAATTTAATAGTACCACATCACGTTTAGCACCCTTTTCCTTACCACTAAGAATGTCTAACGCTATCTGCTTATTAATTTCAGGAGAACCACCTACTAAGTCTTCAGGTTTACATAGGGTAAAGCCATAGTCTTCTGGATTGATTTCAAACTCTTTAAAAGTACCGTTATCGATACTGCAAGCGGAAGTAGTAGTAGTCATAGTAATTTCGTCTAATCCGTCGTTACCGTATACTACCATACCTTTGTTTACTCCTAACTTGTAGAGTACTTCTGCCATAGGTCTAACTAAGTCTTTGCTATATACACCCATTAACTGCATAGTAGCACCTGCTGGATTGGATAGTGGTCCTAAAATGTTGAACACCGTTCTAATACCTAAGTCTTTTCTAACTGGAGCTACATACTTCATAGAACTATGATACTTCTGTGCGAACATAAAGCACATACCTATCTGTTTCAATATCTTTTCGCTCTGCTCTACTGGAATATCTAACTTGATACCAAGACTTTCTAAACAGTCAGCAGCACCACACTTACTGGAAACGCTTCTGTTACCATGTTTAGCTACTGGCACGCCACAAGCAGAGATTACAAATCCTGAAACTGTAGAAATGTTAAAAGTAAAAGCCTCATCTCCACCAGTACCTACTATTTCCAACACGTCGAAATCATGGTTAAGATGTACACCAGCTTTTCTCATACCGTTAGCACAAGCAGTGATTTCTTCTATAGTTTCGCCTTTCATTCTTAGAGCGGTTAGATAGCTTGCCATTTCTATTTGAGAGGCTTTACCACTCATAATTTCGTTCATAACTTCTTCAGCCATTTCGTAGGATAGGTTTTTACCTTCTACTACTAACTTAATAGCATCTTTAATCATAGTATATGCATCCTTTCAAAACTTTTAATTATAGTATCAAACCTTTTAGAGTAATTATATCCATAACGTCTATAGTACTATCGCCGTTGACGTTAGCGTTTAAATAGTTTGCCTTATGAGTATCTATTGTTTCAATCCACAGTCGGTAATTTCACAGAGTCTGACAAGCCAGCAGAACACTGACTGTAGTTTGCCTCATGTCAGTGGGGGATACCGATTTCTCTCCGCCCACCACTGCCGTTATTTTTCCTACTTGCAATTCATCTCACTCACCTATAGAGGTGGGAGAATCCTTGCTATTATTTGTTGAATAGATACTTTCTTAATAGTAATAAGTCTATATAGTCAATAACTACTTCATTACATTATACGTTTTAAATTCATAGTTACACCTTTATATTATATAGTATTTATAGTTTAATGTTTAAAAAGTTTCTTAATATAGTATCTCCACAAGAAGTTAATACACTCTCTGGGTGGAACTGCAAGCCGTATACTTGATATCCTTTAACCTGTACACCCATAATTTCGCCTTGCATATCTTCGGATACTACCTTTAAAGTATCTGGTAGAGACTGTTTTTCTGCTATTAAAGAGTGATATCTTGCAACTTCTACCACTTCAGGAAGTCCTTCAAATAGCTTACAAGATAGGTCTAACTTAACAGGAGTTTTTTTACCGTGTATCAGCTTTATCGCATGACAGATATTAGCACCATTCACTTCACATATACCTTGATGTCCCAAACAGATACCTAATATAGGATATTCTGCTCTTAACTCTTTCGCTACAAGTTCGCTAATACCAGCGTCTTTAGGATATCCAGGACCTGGGGAAATTATTATATGTGTAGGGTTTAACTTTCTAATATCTTCTATAGTAATAGCGTCGTTACGAACCACTTTAATATCTGGATTAATGCTACCAGTCAACTGATATAGATTATAGGTAAAACTATCATAGTTATCTATCATTAAAATCATTAGTCGTTCACCTCCATAGCATCTAATATAGCGTTTATGCAAGCCTTAGCTTTGTTTTCGCTTTCAAGATATTCATTTTCAGGAACACTATCTGCTACTATACCGCCACCAGCTTGAACGTATACTCTATCGTCTTTTTTGACTGCCATTCTAATAGCTATACAAGTATCTAAATTACCCGTAAAGTCGATATATCCTAAAGCACCACCGTATATACCTCTTGGAACGGTTTCCATTTCCTCTATAATTTGACAGGCTCTAATCTTAGGAGCGCCTGAAAGCGTTCCCGCTGGTAGTATCGATTCTACACAGTGACAGTTATCATATTCAGGTCTTAGCTTACCTACTACTTCGGAACATATATGCATTATCTTAGAGTATCTTAGCACTTGCATATATTGAGTAACTTTAACAGTACCTATTTGAGATATCTTTCCGATATCGTTTCTACCTAAGTCTACTAACATATTGTGTTCAGATAGTTCCTTTTCGTCGGACATTAAGTCTTTTTCAAGTTTGATATCTTCTTCATAGTTAATGCCTCTTGGACGGCTACCTGCTATTGGGAATGTAGACACTGTACCGTCTTTCATTTTAACTAAAGTTTCAGGAGAAGTAGACATCAATTCAACGTCATCGGTCTTCATAAATACCATGTATGGAGATGGATTAGTAGTTCTTAATACTCTATAGGCGTTTATTAGACTATCTTTATATTCACACTCAAAGCGTCTTGAAATTACTGCTTGGAAGATATCGCCGTCAACGATATAGTCTTTAGTCTTTTCTACTAACTTGCAATACTCCTCTTTAGTAACGTTACAAGTGAACTTTGGTTTAGTAGTAACTGGGAAGTTACCAGTAGGCATTTCCATAATAAGATGTTCAAGTTCTCTAATATCGGCAAGAGCCTTTTCGTAGTTGTCGTCTACATTATCAGTACTCATATTAGCTACTATGCAAATCTTCTGTTTAAGGTGGTCATAAGCTATAACCTTATCGAATAGCATCAAATCGTAGTCGTTAAATTCGCTTTCTTTTAGTTTAAGAACGGGTTCTGCATAGCTAATCATATTATAAGAAAAGTATCCAACTAAACCACCAGTAAACGTAGGCATATCTTTAAGTTTAGGAGCTTTATACTTAGACATAACTTCTCTAATAGTATCATAAGCAGAGAGTTTGCTAATAGTTTTAACGCCATTTTCTTCTATAGTTACCACATGATTTTTACAAGTCAATCTAACTATTGGATTAAATCCCAAAAAGCTATATCTACCCCACATAGTACCCTGTTCAACACTTTCCAACAAAAAGTATCTATTGTATTGATTAGCTATCTTTCTTAGTAGAGTAATAGGCGTTACTACGTCTGCATATATTTCTCTGCAAATAGGAATTATTGTGTAGTCTTTGGATAGTCTATCCACTACACTAAAGTCTGGTCTTATCATATAAAAAATCCTTTCTAATAGAACTTATATAAACAAAAAAGCCTTTGTCCCAAACTATGGGACAAAAGCTGATAAACTTCTGCGATACCACCCAAATTGCCACATACTAATATACGTATATGACCACTCATTCTATACACAACCATGTATACTCTGTTGATAACGGATAGAGCTACCGTCAGTTACTACTAACGTATATATACGCTTTCGGACTGCCCTCACAGGTCCATTCGGAAAGATACTGCTATTGGTTTGCACCTAACACCAACTCTCTATAAATACAGAAGTCTAACTTACTATTCCTGTTCATAGGTTTATAAATATCAAACTATAAACTTATTATACTTAAACTAAGGTAGTTTGTCAACTGTAACTTATTACAAAAATACGGGTGATATTTTGTGCAAGTTGACTAAATGCTATTTAGTATACCCAATAGATACTTTTTCAGTATTAATAAATCGGCAGTAGTAACTTTTCCGTCACTATTGGCATCTGCGTTTAAGTAAGCCTGTTGTGAAGATAGTTCAACAGCACCTACAAGATACTTTTTAAGTATTAGTAAGTCGGCAGTAGTAACCTTTCCGTCTTCGTTTGCATCTCCAAGAACTGTATCATGTACTGGTGATGTAGTCGATGTAGTAACGGTAGGTTCAATAGTTTCTGAAGTAACGGTAGTTTGAGTAGTATCTTCCGTAATAATAGTAGTTTCGGTGGTAGTATCAATAGTGGTTTCGGTAGTAGGTTCAGTAGTAGAACTGTTATCTTTTTCCCATACGGCACTTACTGATAGTTTATAGGTAGTTAAGTCCATATTTATGGTTTGACCTGCTTGATATACTACATCCTTAGCTAACCAACCTACAAACTTATATCCTGACTTAGTAAAGGTACACTCTGGGAAAGTATACTCACTCTCATAAGGTACTACGTCTTTGATAGTTTCGGTAGAACTATCGGAACTGTAAGTTATAGTGATATCTTTAGCAGTCCAAACTGCTTGCATGGTAACGTCACGAGATGGCATAGTATACTGACCAACACACTTGTAAGTTTCACCAGTTTCGGTATCTAACCAACCAGTTAGATTATAACCCTTACGTGAAAATCTATCATTTGTAGCTAAGTCGAAAGTATTAGTTTCGTATCTTTCAAACTGAACCGAAGTATTACCAGTAAGACCTGTTACGTCACCTGCTACATAGTATAGCATATAGTACTTACAGAAGTATGGAGTAAATATTACGTCATGAGCAGGCATAGTATATAGTTCGTTACGCTTATATACGTTTTCGCCGTCCGACCAACCGTAATGCATATAACCTTCTACTACTAAAGTAGCATTGGATAGATAAAAGGTATCGTCTTCGCAAGTATCAGGTTGAATAGCCTCGTTTTCGTGACCCTCACTCTCTTCAGGATACTGCGATAGGTCATAAGTTACGGAATAGATGCCTTTCCAAACTGGAGTAAACGTTACGTCGTGATTTGGCATAGTGTACTCTTCACCGAATAGATAGTCTTTTTCACCGTCTGTCCAACCTGCTTGAGAATAACCCTCTCTAACACAACGATACTTAGAGATAGTAGTAGTTTCGCCAGCCTTTAGATGCTCATCGCTGATACTACCACCAGTATATCCTTGCTTATCGTAAGTGATAGTATATGTATCGTTGGTACTGTCACCGTCTATAGTTTCTAAACCATCGGTAACTTCTGGTTCTACGGCTATATCGGTATCTAAATCGTCGGTATTAACGGCAAAAGCCATTTGACTACTTATACAAGATACCATTAACAGTGCGGATATGCCTATTATTAACTTTTTCATATTGATATATTCCTTTCAATTAGTATATACAGTTTAGATTACTATAGTTACCTAAAAACTTAAAGTATTCCATTTCGTCCCTTAGTGAAGTTAATAGAGAAGATACTCTAACGTCGTCGATACTACCTTCAAAGTCTATGTAGAATGCTACTGAAAAGCTACCGTCATGTAGAGGTCTACTCTCTATCTTTAATAAGTTTAAACCACATACAAAGAATTTGCTCAAAAATCTATACAGACTACCTTCTACATGGGATATAGTAACTATTATAGATATTACGTCTGCTCTTTCGGACTTTTTAAACTTATTAGATACACATATAAAGCGTGTATAGTTTGGTAATACGTCGGAAATATCTTTAGCTATAGGTTCAAGACCGTATAGTTCAGCACAGTATTCCGAACATATTACACCAATATTTTCGCTACTATCCACTACATACTTAGCCGATAGTGAAGTATTTCCATGGTCATGGAAGTTAAAGCCATACTTTTCGATAAAGTTAGAACACTGTTCTAAACACTGTGGGTGTGAATATATATCCTTAACGTCTTGTAGTTTAGTACCCTTTTTAACGGCTAAACAGTGTGATAGTGATACGTCTGTAGTACTGTTAATGTACAAATCATACTTTTTTAATAGGTCATAAGTTGCAGTAATAGAACCTGACGTTGAATTTTGTATAGGTATTACTCCAAATTCAGTATCACCATTTTGAACGGCTAAACATACTTCTTCAAAAGTGGACTTATACTTAATATCACAACCATTAGTAAATATCTTTTTAATAGCGTGTTCGGTATTAGAACCTTGTATACCAAAACAGGCTACCGAACTATTACTATCTATATTAAGAGGTTCATACTCCATAAAAGTTGCATCTTTATAGATAGTCTGTTGTTGAACGCTTTTACCGATATCCATAATCTGCATGAATAACGCTTCAGAACCATTCTGTAACATCTTAGGGGAACGTGCCTTAGCCTTTTCTAACACTTGCTTTTCTCTATCCTGTTGGAATATAGGCATATTGTTAGCCATTTTGTAGTTAGCCACGTCTATGTTGATGTTCATACGTCTTTTAAATAGTTCCAAAATCTGTTCGTCTATACTATCTATTTCACTTCTAAGCGAGCTTAAATCCATTAAAAATAACCACCATTCTATTGTATTATTATATTGCTGTACTAAATAATTATACACTCTACCACTAATAATTGTCAAGCCAAACCACAAGTTTTTTAGACTATTTTAGACGTGTATCTGTGAGAGTACCTCTCCTACTTTAGCGTGTATTACTAAGTCTGCCAATCTATCCGCTGAAGTTTGACTTAAATTTATTAGCACTAAATACTTGCCGTTAAAGTAGTCTATAAAAGAACTTGCTGGATATACGGTTAAAGACGTTCCACCTATTATTAGCATATCCGCATTAGAGATAGAAGATATAGCACCTTGAACCGTTTGAGAGTTCAAACCCTCTTCGTATAGTACTACATCAGGTTTTATATCTCCACCACAAGAACACTTTGGAACTCCTGTACTATTAACTATAGCCTCTAACGGATAGAACTTTCTACACCTTTCACAATAGTTTCTATGTACAGAACCATGTAATTCGTATACTACCTTGCTACCTGCTGAATAGTGTAAGCCGTCTATATTTTGAGTAACTATAGCCGATAGTTTATTAGCCTTTTCTAACTCTGCTAACTTTAAGTGTGCCTTGTTAGGTTTAGCAGTCAAGCAAATCATCTTATCACGGTAGAACTCAAAAAATTCTGACTTATTATTCATGTAGAATGTATGACTTAATATAGTTTCTGGTGGATACTTATACTTTTGATTGTATAGACCGTCTACACTTCTAAAGTCAGGAATACCACTTTCGGTAGATACTCCCGCACCACCAAAGAATACTATATTGTTGCTTTGGTCTATCATGCTTTGAAGTTTTTTAATGCTTTCGTTCATAATAAGATACTTCCTTTACTGTTATATGCCTAATATTTTAACGTAGTACTTTCTAATTCTTGGACCGTCAAATTCGCAGAAGTATATACCTTGCCACGTTCCCAATATAAGTTTACCTTTTTCGATAACTACGGTAGCACTGCTACCCATAGCAGAAGCCTTTAAGTGTGCCGATGAATTACCTTCTGCGTGCCTGAACTCTGGTCTATCCGGAAAAGTTTTATCTAAAGCGAATATCAGGTCTTTTACTACGTTAGGGTCAGCATTTTCGTTGATAGTAATACCTGCCGTAGTATGTGGACAGAATATAGTACATAGTCCATCGGATACACCGCTTTCGGCTACTACTCTTTCCACATTGGCGGTTATGTTGTAAAAGTTTTGTCTTTCGGTTCTTAAAGAAAATTCATACATAGTTAATATACTTCCTTTCTAAGTTTTATAAGTACACATAAGACGTAACCTAATATACTAAGTTACGTCTAAAATTCTACCCCGAAACCTTAACGGCTACTATATAGCCTTCCTTGTTATCGCCCGAGATATTATACTCTTTGTCTATCAATACTGGTACGTTAGTAACGTCGTCGTCGGTTACAGAAACGTAGTATACATCATAAGTACGACCGTTAAACGTAGTAATGCTTAATGGATTATCATAGGAGTATAGCTTAACAGTGGCTATATACTCTTCTAAACATAGACTATTTTCCTTCATAAACTGGGAGTGTGGCAAGCCAACATATCTAAAGTGGCGAGGTTCATCTATACCCGTATACTGAACCTTATCGGACGGATAACGTTGTATAAAGCCGTACTTATCGGCACGGTCAGAAATCCATTGAAAGTCGCCTGTACCGTCATAATCAGTAACGGTAGAACCGTCATAAGAACCCAAGTCGAAAGATAGTCCACTAAGGTGGTCACAGTTTAGTATATCGTCTAAACTTTCCATAGGAACGTATGCCATACTTACTATAGCAGTAGTATTGCCCGTATCTGTGACGTAATCGGTTATCATAGTATTCAAACTTTCCAATGCGTTACTGCTAATAGTATCTTCCGAATTGCTTACTGAATATCCTGCGGTCTTATTCTGTTCTATGTTGCTAAGTTCCAAACTGTTATAGTCATAGTCGGCGTAGGTATCTACGGTAATAGATACTAAGTTTCCAGAGTACAAGTCTACAGAGTTATTAACCTGAACGTTTCGATACTTTATTCCACTCTCTTCTGTTATAGTAGTTTCCGCCCCTTCCTGAACGTTAGAACTATTATCTATAACTACGCTATCTTCCGAAATACTACTCTTACTATCGAGTATTTTAACTCCACCGAAACACGCACCACCTAATACTGCTACACATATTAAAGCCTCAACGATAGTAGATACTTTACTCATATACTGTAATTTCACTTCCTTTATAATATACTAATATAATGCTATACTAATTATAGCATACTTCAACTAAAAAGTGAATACTATTAAAAAAAAATATGGAACGTTAGTCGATACGTTCCATATTGTGATATGTTTAATAACTTTTAGGTCCAGAATAATACTTTCCAACGTTCTCATTAGAAGACAGTTGAAACGCTATAAATCCACTACATATTAAAGACATCAAATAGAACGCTATGTTAATGCCTATACCCTCCATCTGAGATAGCAAAAACGTTCCTAACGATAGCGTTACTATAGTATTTAAACCAAACACTACTGAACCTACAGTCTTAAAGCCTTCTATCTTAGGTATTATAATAAAAGAACCTATAGCTAATAGAACGTCATAATACCATATAAACTTTTTAATAGTATCTACTAATCCCGAACCACTCTCTTTAAAGGTTGGCATAACTACTAATAGAGTAAATCCTACAGTAGCTACTATACCTAATAGCACTAATACTATTACCATAGTACCGCCCTTTTTGACCATATCAAGTTCACGTTGATACATAAGCTGTTTATAGGCTTCACGTTTTTTCTTCTTTTCTTCTTCGGTGAGTTCTTTAGTAGTAACGGCATCTTTTCGAGCCTGTTTCATACCCTCTTGTTTAGCCTTTTCGATATCTGCGTTAGCGTACTTAGATACATAAGGTTTATGCTGTTCGGCAGGCTCTTCTGAAAGTACTGGTGCAGATACTTGGTTAAGACTTCTATCAGGTTTAGCATTAGTAACGGTACTCTGTGTAGGTTTAGGAGTATTCATTGGTGGTGGAGTAGGAGCGTCTAAAGTCGGAGCTACTACGTCGTCTAACGAGTGTTTAACGTTCTGTTGAGGAGTTACAAAAGTATCTTCTAATACAGAGGCTTTAATATCGGAAAGACCACGCTTGGTAGTGTTACTAACTGTAGGAGCGTCGGTATCTTCTAATACTATAGCTTTAACGTCGTCTAAAGACTTTTTCTTTTTAAACTTACTTTCATCATAAGTAGTCTCTTCTAAGATTGGAGCGGATATGCCATCCAAAGTATTTTTTTCACTCATAAAATATCACCTCAGCGTTTAGTATATATATGTTTACGGAACGCCAGATAACGTTCCGTAATATTAAGTGTAATAGTATAATTAACCTTTATAGTACTATCTTTCGATAATCTGAGTTCTATCAGGACCTACGCCTACCATAACTACTTTACACTCACAGAGTTCTTCTAATCTCTTAATGTAGTCTTGACAAGCTACAGGAAGTTCTTCAAAAGTCTTGCACTTAGAAATATCTTCGTTAAAGCCCTTAGCTACTTCGTATACTGGTTCACAGTCTTCAAGACCTTCTAAAGTAGGTGGGAAGTTTTTAATAACAGAACCGTCAGGCTTTTTGTAGCCTACGCATATTTTAAGTTCGCCTAAACCACTAAGAGTGTCTAACTTGTTGATAGCTAAACCGTCTAAACCGTTTACTCTTACAGAGTGTCTAACTATTACGGCATCGAACCAACCAGTTCTACGAGGTCTACCAGTAGTAGTTCCGAACTCTCCGCCCTTGTTTCTAATAGTTTCGCCTACTTCGTCGTTTAGTTCTGTAGGGAAAGGACCTTTACCTACTCTGGTAGTATAAGCCTTAGCTACGCCTATTATGTTAGTAATCATTTTAGGACCTACACCAGTACCTACACATACACCAGCAGATAGTGGGTGTGAAGACGTTACGTAAGGATATGTACCAAAGTCTATATCTAATAGAGTAGCCTGTGCACCCTCGAACATTATAGTCTTGTTTTCCTTGTTAGCGTCGTAGGTTAGTACGGATACGTCGTCTACATAAGGAGCGATAGTCTTACCATATTCGATATATTCAGCGATAACCTTGTCTAAGTCGAACGCTTCACCGCCATATACTTCGGTAATAATTTTATTCTTTAACTTGCCAGTAGCAAGAGCCTTTTCTTTTAATAGTTCTGGGTGTATTAGGTCGTATACTCTAATACCGCATCTTTCGTACTTATCCATGTAAGTAGGACCTATACCCCTTTTAGTAGTACCAATGTCCATATTGCCTCTAAACTTTTCAGAAAGACCGTCTAATGCTATGTGCCATGGCATTACTACGTGAGCTCTTGGGTCTACCTTTAGGTTATCGGTAGAGATACCCTTTGCGTGTAAAGAGTTTAACTCTCCAATAAAGTCCTTAGGGTCTAATACTACGCCAGCACCTATTAAACATAGAGTGTTTGGATATAGTATACCAGATGGAATTAAGTGTAGCTTGTAAGTTTGACCGTTACTAACTACAGTATGTCCAGCATTATTACCACCTTGTGAACGCACTACTACTTCAGCACGAGAAGCTAAGATGTCAATAATCTTACCTTTACCTTCGTCGCCCCATTGAGTTCCTATAACAATATTTGCAGGCATTTTTAAAATTCCTCACTTTGTATTTAAAATAGTATTGTTAATGCTTTAGTCTAACAAAGCACCAATAAGTATATTATATCATGTTATGATAAGCATTTCAAGAGTTTTTTATCAAAAATAGTGATACCTATTTTTATTACGTACTAAGCAAAATATAGTTACTATTAACGTTAGTGCCTCGGCTACTACTACTGAACTCCATATACCGTTAATCTCAAATAGCACAGGTAGTATTAATATCATGCAAGATTGAAATACTAACGAACGCAACGTAGATATCACCGCAGATATCAAGCCGTTACATAGTGCCGTAAAGAATGAAGAACCAAATATATTAACTCCGCATATCAAAAACGATAGTGAGTATATTCTAAAACCTTGTACCGTCATGCTTGATAATGGATTATCTTTTCCCAAAAATAACGATACTAAAGGAACGGCTACTATTTGAGAAAATATCGTCATAACTATAGCCATACCACCTATAACTCTAATACCCTTTTTGAATATGTTCTGTAACTCTTCTTGATTATTAGCACCATAGTTATATCCCACTATAGGAGCTACACCCATAGAAAATCCCAAGTATATGGCTATAAATATAAAGTTTATATACATTATTACCGTTATAGAGGCTACTCCGTCTTCACCTATAAGGTTCATCATCTGCTTGTTGTATAAAAAGGTTACTATAGAAGATGATATATTAGTTAGCATCTCAGAAGAACCGTTTACTACACTATGCAATAGTACTTTAGGATACATCTTTAAAGTGGTAAAGTGCAACTTGCTACTCTTAGAAGTCATAAAGTATATTAATGGTATTACTGAACCTACCACATATCCACAGACTGTAGCTAAACCAGCTCCGGAAATTCCTAAGTTCATAACGTATACGAATACATAGTCTAATACTATGTTTACTATTCCAGAAGCTGTAGTCAACGCTAACGCTATATGTGGCTTTTCGGCAATAATATAGAACGTTTGAAAGGAAGTCTGTAACATAAACAGAGTACTTCCAAAGATTAGTATCTTGCCATACTTAACACAGTCGTCTATTAATAGTTCGCTTGCACCTAAAAAGTAACATATAGGTTTCATGAATACTATACACAGTATCGAAAGTACCACACCTACACTTATAATGGTAACTATTAGCATAGTAAAGTATTCGTTAGCCTTTTTAAGGTCGCCTTGACCTATAGTTTTAGAAATTTCTGCACCACCACCCGTGCCAAGCATAAATCCAAAAGCACCTACTATCATAATTAGTGGCATTACTATATTTATAGAAGATAGTGCGTTACTTCCTACTATATTAGCCACAAATAGTCCATCTACTACGCTATAGATAGACGTGAATATCATCATAACTACAGACGATATTACAAACTTAAACAGTCGACCATACGTAAAATGGTCTGAAATTTGAACTTTCATAATTTTATATCTCCAAAAAAAGTTGGATAAGTTACCAAGTATATCATAGTATACTTGACATCTTATCCAACTAAAAATAGTCCTCCGATGACCAAAAATATTATACTTACTTTAGTTTAGCGTTAGCCTTAGATTGAAACTTTTCGGCATACACTATAAATCTTTTATGAGTACCCTCACCGATTAAACCAACCTCATCGAATGCTTTAACGTCAAAGGTAATCTCTCTTCCGTTTACGTTGGTAACTGTAGCCTCAGCAGTAACTTTCATTCCTACTGGTGTAGCAGAAGTATGTGCCACGTTCATATTAGTACCAACGGTAGTAGAACCGCTTTCTAAGTATGGTTCTAATGCTATAGTAGAAGCCTTTTCCATAATGGCAACCATAGAAGGAGTAGCAAACACTTCCAAAGAACCACTTCCCATAGCCTTTGCAGTATTATTGCTATCTACTATAGTAGAATAAGTAGCTTTAGTACCTAATTCCAAGTTCAAATATAACACTTCCTTTACTGTAATATTATTCTACAAGTTCCGAAGTTTCGGTAACTGGACGGTTAGCTAATACGCTATCCAATAAGTCCTGACCTGAAACGTCTTCACCAAGTATTCTATCATAAGTTAGTATGTCTAAGTCTTCATCGTTAGGCATATTAGGATTATAACTGGTTGAGTAGATAGGTAGAGTATCCATCTTATCAAGCATGGATTGAATAAAGCTATCTTTAGGAGCGTCTATTAAGTTTAATAGTACATAAGGCATATAGAATGTAGAGAACTTTTCTTCTGGAATAGAAGAATAGTCTAAGTCGTAGTTAGCCCATATTATATAGTTCTGTTCATATACTATAGAACAGTTTTCACTATTTACACCTAACATATCGTATACGTTGTTGTCTTTTCGCATAGATGGAAAATGGTCACCTATGAACATTACTATAGTAGGTTCGTCTATATCCTTAAGATAGTCTATAAACTGTGCTAAACTATCGCCAGTTATTTGAATATTATTTAAGTAGTTGTTAAGTTCGTCGTTAGGGTCTTCACCGTTGGTGTATGGCTGGTGATTTTGCATAGTGGTAGTATGTACAAATAGAGGGTCGGAAGTAGTATCTATTAAAGTTTCTATTTGACGGAACACCGTATCATCTGTGATATAACTACCAAGATAGTCTACAGGAACTGTAAAATCGTCTTGGAATATCATAGTATCAAAACCAAACTGAGAGTATATTCTCTGTCTGCTATAGAACGAACTTAAAAATGGATGTACGTAAGCGGTACTGTATCCCATTTGCTTGTAGTACTGTACTATAGTAGGTTGCTCACGAGTTAATAGCACTCTTTGAGGCATATTAGGGTCGTTTAAAGACTTAACTGGTAATCCGAATAGTAGTTCAAACTCTGTTCTAACGGTAAAACTTGCATATGTAGGAACTATAGCCTTACCGCTATAGCCTTCGCTTGCTATTTGGTCGAACTTATCGTATGCAGTAGTGTTAAGATTAAGTTCATCGAACACTCTAAAGTCTGCACAAGATTCTGACATTATCTGTATAACGTTAGGTTGAACAGTATCGCTATCGCCGATAGTAGCCTCTTGCTGTTCGGAAGTACTGTCAAGAATTTCATCTACAGTATCTTCGGTATAGTCTTCTGGTTCAGTTAGTTGATTAGATATGTTCTCTGTGAAAGTCTGCAAGAAGAACGCTAAAAAGCTATTGTTTTCAAACTTTTCGTTTAGTAGAAAAGCGTTGTCGGACTTAGTAGTATCCACATCGAACACGGCATATACTACGTTAGAAACGGTAGGTACACATATTATCATAACGCTTGCAGTGATAGTTCCTATAGCAGGTACTATTCTTTTTTTAAACGAATTTTTCAACTTAGGATTGAACCAAAAACACGCCACAACGTATGCTAACACTATAACGGTATATATAACCAACATATAGGTTATCTTGATATACGCAAACGAAGTTAAACTTTTAATACTTCGGAATAGCTTCATATCGGTTAGTATTAAATGGTTTCCGTTAGTGCCATACTTAAATAGTTCCGCTATACTCAATGAGAAGTACACTATACTCTGTACCAGTACCGCCCAAAATCCCTTTCTAAATAGCAGATACAATGAGTAGAATATTATTGACGATATCAAAACGTCATACAGTACTACAGTAGGTTTTTCCACTAAGAACATTACAAACTTACTTGGATACTTACACTGATTAATTTCCGCCATAAATACTATGAATATCGGGAACATTATAGTTAATAGTATGTTAGTAGCCTTGTAAGTTTCAGAGTTTAAATCCCTTCGCACGTTTAAACGGTGTATATTATCAAATAAAACCTCTAACTTAGGGAACTTTTTAGTTAAGGTATCCTTAACGGTTAATATACACTCTTTTAACCCAAACTTTCTTTTAAGTTTTAAATCTTCCATATAATCACCTTAAATTCGTTCTTAAGAGTGTACTATATCGGCAATAGTACAAACTTTTTTCTATAAAAGTAATATTATCATAGTAATATGAATATTTCAAGTTGATTTTAACCAATTTAAAATATTTCATCATATTGCACAAAATATTAATATTCTATGGCAATTACTTTTACTTTGTGCTATAATCTATATGAGGTGAATTTTTATGATGATAGCATTAGTTACTGGTGGTTCAGGTGGAATAGGTCAAGCTATATGCAAACAACTTGCTTTAGATGGCTACACCGTAGTAGTACACTACCACAATAACAAGGATAAAGCCGAAACTTTAGCTAAAAGCATAGGTGGTATTAGTTACCAAGCAGATACTTCTAAACGTGATGAAGTAAAATCGATGATAGAATATACTATTCAACAGTTTGGAAAAATAGACTTATTAGTAAACAATGCAGGAATTTCTATAGTAGGACTATTTCACACCATACCACAATCCGACGTTGAAAAGATACTGAATATAAATCTATTAAGTGTGCTAAACTGTTCAGCAGAAGTGCTACCTTACATGATATCTAAAAAGTTTGGAAACATTATAAATATATCGTCTATGTGGGGTGAAGTTGGCGGTTCTTGTGAAGTGCATTACTCTGCCACTAAGTCTGCTATTATAGGCTTTACTAAGGCTTTAGCCAAAGAAGTTGGACTATCTAATATTAGAGTAAACTGTGTATCCCCTGGGGTTATAGATACTCCTATGAATGCTCATCTTACAAGCGAAGACTTACAAGCACTAAAAGAAGAAGTTCCACTATATAGAATAGGTCTTCCTGAAGATGTGGCTAACTTAGTCAGCTTTTTGGCTTCCGAAAAGGCTAACTACATTACCGCACAGGATATCGCAGTAAATGGGGGAATATGCTAACTATTTGGAGGTGTTACGTATTTGAAAAAGTATCTGTTAGACAAGCGTTGCATGATATTCATTAGAATTATAATAATACTACTAACCGTGGCTTTAGATACCATAATATATATATACTTAAAAAAATACTCTACTATTATGTATATATCTATGGGAGTTATTACTGTAATAGGAGTATTTTTTGCTTCTATATACGTACCGTTATACTTTACTAATGCTTTCGTTACCATATCAGCAAAGACCGTATCCAAACATAGCGGATTTTTTATTAAGAGCAATCAGACTATGAAGATATCTTCTATTCAGTATATTACTGCTATAAATATTCCACTGTTTAAGTATATAGGCTTCAACTTTTTGATACTAAGTGCGTTCGGTGGAAACTTAATACTAATATTCCTAAAAAAAGACGACTGCAAAGAACTCTATGAAAATATAGTCAAACGAATTAGTACTAACTTTTAGAAAGGATTTTTAACATGAGAAGACAACATCTTTTAAAGATACTTTCATACTCTGCTAAAAACGTATGGTTGCTGATATTCCCTCTAATTAGAGGCTTACTATCTATAAAGTTAGGCGACGCTCAAGCGTTTCTGGACTGGCTAAAAGGTGCTTGGTTTGATATTCTTACTGTAGTACTAATAATATTCACTGGCTATATTAGATGGTTCTTCTCTTACTATATAGTCAAAGAAGATGCTATAATGTTAAAAAATGGAGTATTTATCAAAACCAGTAAGACTATTCCTATACAAAAGATATCCTCTATTACAGAAGAACATTCCTTTTTTCTAAAACCTTTTAAAGCTACTAAGTTAATAATTAATACCTGTGCTGGTACTTTAGATAACGATTTAAGCATATTAGTAAACTATTGCGACTTACACTATATCAGACGAAGTTTGAACAGTGACGATACGGATACTTTAGATGAAAATGGAAATACCAACATTACGTTCTACTATAAGCCTAAGTTTTGGAGTACTTTCTTTTTTTCGTTTATATTTTCAAGTACGCTATCAGGGGCTATATATATATTTGTGTTCTTATTTAAGACTGGTAGTATATTGGAGCAGTTTTTTCAACGTTCGGTATTAGATGAATTTAATATGGTTACCGAAAACGTATCTCAAATGCTGATGCTTAACGTATCGCCTATATTCGTAAGTCTATCCTTGATAATAGCCGTTAGTTGGTTGATATCCTTTATTACGAACGTTATAAGATATACTAACTTTAAACTTAAACGCAAACCCGATGCGGTATACATTCGTACAGGTGTACTAACCGAACGCTTTTATAAGATAGTTCCTAACATGGTAAACTATGTAGACCTATGTCAGAGCTTTATCACTAAACTATTTAGATACGTTTCTATAAACGTAAACTGTTCAGGATACGGTTCTACACACAAAGAAATACCCGTGTTTATTCCCATTATGAGCAAAAAACACTGTCAACAGACTATTTCGGCTATAATGCCTAACGTAAAAGTGAATAATAGTCAATACAAGCCTAAAATAACTACTTTTTGGAGGTATATATATCCTGCTGTTTTTCTGTGTGGTGGAATAGCTTTAGCTTATTATATATCTATATACTACTTTCCTACTCTTACAGACCTTATTAAGTATATAGCCATTATGAGTGAAATTCCGTCTATATGGTACTTAATAGTTAGAATAATGGCTCTATTTACTTCAGGATTTTCTCTAAAGGAAGACTTGCTATGTATAAGATACGCTAAAAGGTTCACTTTTCATACTATATTAGTCGCTGAGAGCAATATTACTAAAGTATGTATCACACAGACTATCTTTCAAAGTTTTAGCGATACCTACGATATAACGTTCTATCTTAACTCCGAACAGTCACAACTGCACCGAGTAAAAGGCTTAAACCGTTCCGCTATAGAAGTATTCTTATAGTATATGTAATGACAATAATCCCTTGCCAACATGAGCAAGGGACTATTTAGATATATATCAATAGATATTAGTGTTGTTCTTTATCTGCTATTAGTATTATTACGGAACGAGCCTCTAACTCTAAATCGCTTTGAACTATCATCATATCTTTAACGTTTTCGATGCAGTCGAACTTGTCGTCCATAGCTGTATTCACTGCTATATGCCACTTTAGGTCGGCTGGTAGTGTAGGTAGTTGAAAGTATTGCTTCTCCCAATAGGTATTTATAGCAACGTATATTATATCGTCTCGAGTATCTTCTTCATTTCTACCTGCGAACATAACTCCTATAGTACGAGTATCGTTATTATAAGAATCGTACCATGCTACAGAACTATGTTTGCTCATATCAGGAAATCCACAGTGTGCCTGTTTAGTCTTTCCTCTTAACACTGGATACTTCTTTCTAAAGTTAATCATATAACTACAGAAGTTGAACATTTCCTGTTTTTCCTGAGTAACTTCCCAGTTTAACCAAGAAATTTCGTTATCTTGACAGTATGGGTTATTATTACCGAACTGAGTGTTACATATTTCGTCACCTGCAAGGAACATTGCACAACCTCTACTACACATTAGAGTAGCAAAAGCGTTCTTTCTCATCTTCTTACGAAGTTTAACTATAGCAGGGTTGTTAGAATGGCCTTCTGCACCACAGTTCCAAGAGTTGTTATTGTTGTCACCGTCGGTATTATCCCAACCGTTGGCTAAGTTGTGCTTTTGATTATATGAGTATAGGTCGTATAGAGTAAAGCCGTCGTGACAGTTTATAAAGTTTACCGAAGCACATTCTCCACGGTGTTCCTCTGGGTATAGGTCTTTAGAACCCATAATTCTGTTTACCGCTGCATTAGCCATGCCAGCATCTCCCTTTAGGAAACATCTCATATCGTCACGATACTTGCCGTTCCACTCTGCCCACCTGTTCCAAGATGGAAAACTACCTACTTGATATAGTCCACCAGCATCCCAAGCCTCGGCTATCAGCTTTACGCCACCAAGAATAGGGTCGAACGCTAAACTCTGTAGTAGTGGAGGCTTACTCATAGGGGAACCGTCTTCATTTCTACCCAGTATAGAGGCTAAGTCAAACCTAAAGCCGTCTACTCTATATTCAGTTACCCAGTATCTAAGACACTCTAATATCATCTGCTGAACTATAGGGTGATTACAGTTTAGAGTATTTCCGCAACCACTGAAGTTATAGTATTCTGCATTAGGAGTAAGCATATAGTAGATGTTATTATCAAAGCCCTTAAAACAGAAGAATGAACCGTCTTGATTACCCTCAGCAGTATGGTTGAATACTACGTCTAAGATGACCTCTATACCATTTTCGTTAAGAGTTTTAATTAAAGTTTTTAGTTCATCTCCTTCGGCATTAGGTTCAAAACTGGCTGTATAGGCTGTATTAGGTGAAAAGAAACTTACAGTATTATATCCCCAATAGTCGAATAGATAGTTGCCGTCGTGTAGACGTAGGTCACGCATTTCATCAAATTCAAATACTGGCATAAGTTCTATAGCGTTGATACCTAACTTTTTAAGATATGGTATCTTTTCTATTATACCTGCAAAAGTACCCTTGTTTTTTACTCCAGAGGATTCGTGTTTGGTAAATCCTCTAACGTGAAGTTCATATATTATCAAGTCTTTCATGTCTATAGGTTTATGGGTTTCTTTGCCCCAATCGAAGTCGTTAGTAACTACTCTTGCACGGTACTGATAACCATTAGGTGGCTTATATCCCCATACACTCTGACCTACTACGGCTTTAGCGTAAGGGTCTAATAGATACTTAGTCTTATCGAATATCAATCCTCTTTCCGGTTGATATGGTCCATCTACTCTAAAAGCGTACTCAAATTCCGAAATTACTAAATCGTATACTATCATAGAGTATACGTTACCTATTCTGTAGTCTTCGGGAAATGGAACTACCGCAAAAGGTTCTGTAGCGTTCCTTCTAAATAGGACTAAGTCTATAGAAGTTGCTCCGTGAGAGTGTACTGTAAAGTTTACCCCCCCAGGGATAGCAGTAGCCCCATTCTGTAGATAAAACCCAGGACGGACGTAAAAACCGTTTACTTCGTCGGTAGGTTCTAAATACTTTAATACATTATTAACTACCTTAGTTTCGGTAGGCTGTTTCATATTAGCGTTAAACTTCATAACTAACACCATTCCTTTTATAATAAGTCTCTCGAACAAACGTATATACTTATATTATATACTATTTTGGTATAGTCGTCAAGTGTGAAAAACCGTTAAACGTACAGCAAAAAGGCGATACCTTATAGATATCGCCTCTTATATATTAAAGTTAAACTGTAGACTAATTAAGCAAGTTCAGCGAAGTACTTAATAGTTCTAACCATTTGGCTTGTGTAAGAGTTTTCGTTGTCGTACCAAGATACTACTTGAACTTCGTATAGGTCGTCAGCAATCTTAGAAACCATAGTTTGAGTAGCGTCGAATAAAGAACCGTACTTCATACCGATAACGTCAGAAGAAACGATAGCATCTTCGTTGTAACCAAAGGATTCAGAAGAAGCAGCCTTCATAGCAGCGTTGATACCGTCAACAGTTACGTCAGCACCCTTAACTACAGCAGTTAGGATAGTAGTAGAACCAGTTGGAACAGGTACTCTTTGTGCAGAACCGATTAACTTACCATTTAATTCAGGAATTACAAGACCGATAGCCTTAGCAGCACCAGTAGAGTTTGGAACGATGTTTGCAGCACCAGCTCTTGCTCTTCTTAGGTCGCCCTTTCTGTGTGGACCATCAAGAATCATTTGGTCACCAGTGTAAGCGTGGATAGTGCTCATGATACCGCTTTGAATTGGAGCGTAATCGTTAAGAGCCTTAGCCATAGGAGCTAAACAGTTAGTAGTACAAGAAGCAGCAGAGATAATAGTATCATCAGCAGTAAGAGTCTTTTCGTTTACAGAGAATACTATAGTCTTTAGGTCCTTACCAGCTGGAGCAGAGATAACAACTTTCTTAGCACCTGCATCGATGTGAGCTTGGCTCTTTTCCTTAGAACAGTAGAAACCAGTACACTCAAGAACTACGTCAACACCAATTTGACCCCAAGGTAGGTCCTTAGCGTCCTTTTCTGCGTAAATCTTTAAAGTCTTACCGTCAACTGTGATAGTACCTTCTTCATCGTTAGCAGAAACAGTGTGTAGATTTTGACCAATCTTACCACAGTAACCACCTTGAGCTGTATCGTACTTTAAAAGTTGAGCAAGCATAGAAGGCTTAGTTAAGTCGTTAATAGCAACAACTTCGTAACCTTCTGCACCAAACATTTGTCTGAATGCTAAACGACCAATACGGCCGAAACCATTAATAGCAACTTTAACTGACATGGGATAAATCCTCCTAAATTTTAATTTATACTTATATTGTACACCAAAGTGAGCAAAAATTCAAGGGGTTTTTATAAAAAATTCAATATTTTTTTCCTATTTAAGATATTAAAATACTAAACCGCCATAAATACGTACTTAGTGTACTATACTATACAGTCTTAATCTTCCAGATATTTTCGGCATAGTCCTTAATAGTTCTATCGGAAGAGAACTTTCCTGCATTACAAGAGTTAATATAGCACTTTTTAGCAAAAGATACTCTGTCTTTGTAGTCGGCATTAACTTTAAGTTTTGCCTCAACATAGCTTTCAAGGTCGCCGAGTAGATAGTAGTTATCTGGTGAATGCCAACTTGCACCGTCTAATAGTGAGAAGTATAACTCTCTAAATACGCCTGTGCCACCGTCGGAGAATGTACCGTCTATTAGAGTAGATACTACTCTTTGAACGTTCTTATTTTCAGCGAATAGCTTTCTGCTATCATAAGTAGGCATAATCTCTTTAAGTTCTTCAACCTTAGCACCGAAGATATAGTTGTTTTCTTCGCCAGCCTCTTGAACTATTTCTATATTAGCACCGTCAAGAGTACCTAAAGTTACTGCACCGTTTAGCATAAACTTCATATTACCAGTACCGCTTGCTTCTGTGCCTGCTGTAGAAATCTGTTCGGAAACGTCTGCACCTGCTACTAACTTTTCGGCATAGGATACGTTGTAGTTGGATATAAATACTACCTTTATTAGCTTATTAACTTCTTCATCGCTATCTATTAACTTAGCAATTTCGTTGATATACTTAATTATACCCTTAGCACGTCTATAACCTGGGGCTGACTTAGCTCCGAATATATATGTGGTAGGTGTGAAATCTTTAATAGTGCCGTCTTTTATACCAAAGTAGATATATAGTATAGAGAATGCATTTAATAGTTGACGCTTATACTCATGTAGTCTTTTAATTTGAATATCGAACATAGTATCAGGGGATATCTTTACGTTATCCTTAGCTAATATGTAGTCTGCTAACTGTTGCTTTTTGATATCCTTTATAGCTATAAACTCATCGATAGTGGACTTATCGTCTACTAAAGGTAGTAGCTTTTTAAGTTCGTCTAAGTTAGTAACCCAACTCTCAGAACCTAACTTTTTAGTATACATTTCGGATAGTTCTCTGTTACATAAAGCTAACCATCTTCTTTGAGTGATACCGTTAGTCTTATTTTGGAAACGTTCTGGATATACTCTGTACCAATCTGCAAGAGTTTGGTCTTTTAGTATTTCGGTATGGATTTCTGCTACACCGTTTACGTATGTAGAACAGTATGTAGCTATGTTTGCCATGTGTACTAAGTTTCCTTGAATTAACTTCATTCTACCAATAGTAGCACCGTCTATGCCCTTTAGGTACATATCGGATACAAACTTTTCGTTTAGCTGAATGACTATTTGATATATACGAGGTAGTAGTTCTTCCATTAAAGAGCATTCCCACTTTTCAAGAGCCTCTTGCATGATAGTATGGTTAGTATAGTTAAATACCTTTTCTGCTATAGCAAAGGCTTGCTCAAAGTTCATACCTTCATCATCGATTAATATTCTAATAAGTTCAGGAATGGATACTACTGGGTGAGTATCGTTTAACTGAACGGTTATGTAGTCTGCTAAGTTCTGTACTGTACCATACTTAGCCTTATGCTTAGATACTATATCTTGTAATGAAGCACTACTAAAGAAGTATTCTTGTTTAAGTCTTAACTTTTTACCTTCTCTGGTATCGTCGTTAGGATATAGCACTCTTGAAATATCTTCAGCCAATACCTTTTCTTTAGAAGCCTCTAAATAGTTTTGGTTATTGAATGTGTTAAAGTCGAACTCATTGACAGGTTCAGCTTGCCAAAGTCTTAAAGTACCTACATTCTTGCCCTTATATGAAACTATAGGCATATCGTAAGGTACGGCGTATACTGTTTGGTCGGAGTATGATATAGTTACAGTATCGTCTGCTACTCTAACAGACCAAGGGTCACCATACTTAGTCCAGTTGTCAGCCTCTTCACGTTGAAAACCGTCTACTATAGACTGCTTAAATAGACCGTACTTATATCTAATGCCATAGCCGTCTAAAGGTAAAGATAGAGTGGAGGCACTATCTAAAAAGCAAGCCGCTAAACGACCTAAACCACCATTACCAAGTGCTTGGTCTTCGATATCTTCTAATACAGATAGAGAAGTTCCCATAGAGTTGAACACTTCTTCTACTTCGTCGTATATGCCTAAACATAGTAGGTTATTATATATAGCTCTACCCACTAAAAATTCCATAGAGAGATAGCAAGCTCTTCTATTAGATAGATGCTTTTGTCTACTATCGTTCCAATCGGACTTGATATAATCCATAACCACTGTACTTAAAGCGTTATGAATCTCTTGTGGGGTAGCGTTTTTAACGTCTTTAGCCAAAGCAGACGTAAACTTTTCCTTAAATATTTCCTTATTCATCGGAAAAAATCCTCCTTACATAATGTTCTAAAGTAATATATCTTTAGGTGTAGTGTAGTACTGCACCATGGATATCAAAATATTAAGTAGTACTAACGATATCGTCTTCAACAGGATTTTCTACAGACTGTACTTCTTTTTGCACTTCTTCTGTTTTTTCAGGAAGTTCTAAACGGTTGTATAGGGCGTTTAGACTGTATATCTTTTCTGCCAACACGTTAGAGAAGTCGGAATGGTGTGTTCTGTACTGCCAGTTTTTGCCTACAGTAGAAGGGGTATTCATTCTACCTGAAGAGTCGATATCTAAAAAGTCTTGTATCTGTGCCACGGCAATTTCAGACACGGTAGACCAAGTTAGTTCTATTAAAGCCCAAGGTAGATTTTTCTTCTTCTTAACCTTTAGATACTTCTTACAGAATTTAAGGGTTTTTTTATCTAAAGAGTATACCCAACCTTTAATAGTATCGTTATCGTGAGTGCCTGTATAGGCTATACAGTTGCTACTGGTATAGTTATGTGGTAAGTACTGATTTTGTGGACTATCAAAACCAAACTGAATAACCTTCATACCTGGGAAGCCACAATCTTCTAATAGTTTATGTACTTCAGGGGTTATAAAGCCTAAGTCTTCAGCTATGATGTTCAACTTACCAAGTTTTTCCCCTAAAGTTTTAAATAGGTCATAGTTAGGACCTTTACGCCATTCACCTACTATGGCATCTTTAGAACCGTATGGTATAGCGTAATAACTTTCAAAGCCTCTAAAGTGGTCTATTCTAACTATATCGTATATGGTAGAAGCGTATTTAACTCTTGAAGTCCACCAATCATAGTCATGTTTTTTGTGTTCTTCCCAATCGTATAGAGGATTACCCCAAAGTTGTCCTTTAGGTGAAAAACAGTCTGGAGGACAACCCGCAACGTCAATAGGAGTGCCGTCTTTATTTAGACAGAATAGTTTAGGTTTAGACCATACGTCTGAACTATCATAGGCTACATATATAGGAATATCACCTATAATTTCTATACCCCTATCGTTAGCATACTGTTTAAGATTGAACCACTGACTATAAAACTTATACTGTATAAACTTAAAGAAGTTAATATCATCTTCTAAGGTCTTACTGATAGAGGCTATAGAACGGTTATTTCTTAAAGCGTACTTGCTATCCCATTCGTACCATGGCTTGCCATTATACTTAAACTTTAAAGCCATAAACAGTGCGTAATCATCTAACCAATAGCTATTATTAGTTATGAACTCTTTATAGTGCTTAGAAAGTTCTGGCTTATAGTTTTTATATGCTATCTTTAGAACGTCATAACAGTGACTATATAACAACGTATAGTTGATAGTTTCGGCATCGTCTTCCCAAACTATATTTTCGTAGTCACTATCTTTTAGTAGACCTTCATGCTTTAGAATATCAAAGTCTATAAAGTATGGATTGCCAGCGTATGCTGAAAATGAAGAGTACGGAGAGTCTCCATAACTGGTAGGTGTTAGTGGAAGTATCTGCCAACACTTAACTCCACTTTTAACTAAAAAGTCTACAAAGTCGTAAGCATTCTTACCCATTTTACCTATGCCATACTTAGAAGGTAGACTGGATATATGCATTAAGATACAGCTTTTTCTCATAAAATGTTCCTTTCGATATATGTTATCTATTATGGTAGTGTACTATACATACACTTTTTATCCTATATATGAATAAAACTTCCTAATTAGTTAGATAATATTAGTATGACTACTTACTACTATTTAGAAAGCGAGCGAATGGCAATGTCTTTAAATACACTCTCTCAAAAAGGATTAGTATTCTTAATAGGTGGGCTATGCTATGCCCTAATAGAAGTTTCTACAAGAGGCTACACCCATTGGAGTATGGTACTTACTGGCGGAGTATGTCTGTTATTAATGTACGAAGTGCATATTCATAGTAAGTTCAACTGGTGGATAAAGTATCTTATAGGTGCTACTATAATAACCACTTTAGAATTTACTGTAGGAGTATTAGTAAATCTTGTTATGCACTGGAACGTTTGGGATTACTCCCACTTACCATTAAACGTACTCGGTCAAATATGTGTGCCTTACTTTTTTATATGGTATTTAGTATCTATAGCTGGCTTTGGAATATGTGCCATACTACAAAAAAATTTTAATACCAAACTTGCTAACTAATAATATTATACATTCTTTTTTGTAATATTGCAAGTACTAAATATTATGAATAGCAAGTTAAACCATAACTATGGGTTTAACTTGATATTCTTATTTTTTCAAGATTAAGACTTTACTTTTAAACTATAGTATGCTATAATAGTTAATATCTTGAAGAGTAAAAGTTTGAGCGTTAAGTGTTATCTGAACGGGAAGTTGTCAGGTAAACGAAAAGCCCATAGGCTTGCGGTTCATTCTTTGCATTCCGCTTCGTATAGCTATATTGAGAAAAATTTAAATACTATCTTCTTTTTTCTCGCTATATGAGTGAGCATTAAGGAGGTATTTTTTTATGCTATCAAGTAACACTAAGAGTATTAATAATACTCAAACTATGGTAATGCTATCGCTATTTATAGCACTTAGCGTAGTATTTGGTAAGCAGTTATCCTTTACCCTTGGGGCTATAAGGATTAGCTTTGAAAACCTACCCATACTAATGGCAGGTATATTCTTTGGGTGTGGTGCAGGAGCTTTAGTAGGTGGCTTAGCCGATATTGTAGGTTGTTTAATAATGGGATACACCATAAATCCTATTATAACTTTAGGTTCTATGGCTGTAGGATTTATTTCCGGATTAGTATATAAGTCCTTACGTTCCACAGTTACAGACCAAAAGTTAAAGTTTACAATATCTATAATGACAGCTCACGTTATCGGTTCTATGATAGTAAAGTCTATAGGACTATATGTGTACTACCACTATGATATTTCCATACTACTATTAAGAGTTCCCCTATACTTAGTAATAGGCAGTTTAGAGACTACCATAATATACCTACTATCGAAACATAGTTCAGTAAAGCCTCTACTTAACAGACTTAATCAATAACTATAATTAAAGTTCCTATAGAGTTTCTATAGGAACTTTTTAGTATATAAAAATATCCCACCATTTAATATATGGTGGGATATCTTACTATTATTTTTGACTATCTATATCTTTAGGGGGTTCGCAACGCTTAATCTTGAACCAGAACGTAGTGCCTTTACCTAAAGTACTCTGTACGCCATATGGGAACTGATGCTTATTTAGTACGGCTTTAACTATAGATAGTCCTAAACCTGTACCTATTACTTCCCTACGCATTTTAGCACGATAGTATTTATCGAATATTAAGTGTAAGTCTTCTTCTGAAATACCTTGACCAGTATCTGTAACGGTAATCTTAACCCAACCGTCTTCGTTGTACTGTCTAACGTAGACGTTCTTATCGTCGCCAGTGTAGTTCACAGCGTTATTGATTAGGTTATATATAACCTGTTCTATTTTGACTATATCGCATTCTACAAAAGCCTCAGTATCTGGAGTGAACGTTATATGGTAACCCATCTTTTCAGATACGCCCTTGTAACGTTCTATAATTTCGCTAAGACGTGTCATAATATCGAACTTAACCACCGTTAAGGAAGTGTTTCCGTTCTCCAGTTTAGAAAGGTCTAACATATCGTTTACTAATAGAGATAGTCTATCAGTCTCTTCTATAATGATGTTAAGGTGTTCTTCACGTTTAACAGGATTGTTACCTGAAAGGTCTCTAATCATTTCCGCATAGGCTTTAATCATAGTAAGAGGGGTTCTAAGGTCGTGTGAAACGTTAGCTATTAGGTCACGTTGTTGCTTGTCCACTTTAGAAATCTGTTTAGAAGCGTACGTTAGAGTATTAGCTAACTCATCACATTCAAGATAGCTACCACCCTCGAACTTTATATCGTATTCACCATTAGCCAAACGTTTGGCTGAATTAGTAATTCTATCTATAGGTTGAGCTATCTTTTTAGATATAAAGTATGACAGTATAAAGCTAACCAGTATTAGTATACCAGTTATTATTATCAACTGTCTTCTAAGAATATCCACAGTAGAACCTACAGGGTCTAACTTTGCATTCACTAATAGGTATCCGTAGATATCGCCATCAGTATCGTATAGTGTAGATCCTATTAATATAGTCTGTGTATTGCTAACCTTAGAGTATACCTGACTAAGAAAGTATCCATCGTTTTCCTGAATAGCTAATACATACTGACTAATATCCGAAAAGCCATGTATTACACAAGAACCGCCCATATAGTCGTTATTAGAATATAGGTCTCTCATGCCATAACGACTGACTATTCTTATACACAGTTCGTTATCTTTAGCTATTTCGTCTAACTTAGTATCGTAATCCGAAGAGTTATAGTTTTGAATAATTTCATAGGTAGCCTCTTTTATATCGGTTTTCTTCATGGTAATATAGAACTTTTGTAGAAAGATTACCTGAAATAGCCACATCAACACTATTACAAACATTACGAACACTATAAAGAACGCCCACACATAGAACGTCAAACTCTTATTCTTTTTTCTGCGTTTAATATGTTCGTTAAGTACACTATTCTTCGCTTGGTTCAGATGCTTCAAACTTATACCCCATTCCACGTAGAGTAACTATATACTTTCTGTACTTTTCGCCAAGACTACCACGCAACATCTTAATGTGAGTATCTACGGTTCTATCGTCACCAAAGAAGTCATAACCCCAAACTTCCTCAAGAAGTTTATCTCTTGATAGTGCTATGTTATTATTCTTAGCTAAATAGAATAGTAAGTCATACTCTTTAGGGGTCATAGATATTTTTTTACCGTCCACATAGACTTCTCTACCTGGGATATCTATTTCAAGACCGTCGAATACTAACCTTTCAAGTTTATTGTTAGCGTCTTCCTCACGACTGTTACGCTTTATGACTACTTTAACTCTTGCCATAAGTTCTTTAGGAGAAAAAGGTTTGACTACATAGTCATCTACACCTATTTCAAAACCGAATAGTTTGTCATACTCTTCTCCCCTTGCCGATAGCATAATTACAGGAATATTTTTACTCTTTTTAATTTCTTTACAAGCAGAATAACCGTCTAATCTTGGCATCATAACGTCCATAATAATAATATCGAAGTCTTTTTTGCGACATATTTCCACCGCTTGCATACCGTTTTCAGCTTCTTCTACTGAATAGCCTTCAAATTCGGCATACTCACGAACTACCCTTCTAATATTCTGTTCATCATCGACTACTAACATTTTGTACATACTATAATGACCACACTTTCTAAATTAAAATTATGTTAGATACTATACGTCAATATTTAGATAGTATACATCTGCCTATAGTATAGATATTACTCCATACGTATGCAAACTATGTGAACTTTATGTGATAGTTTTATAATATTAATATCACGCTATACTAAACGACGCTTTTACGTACTAACAAGAATATTATATCATAGTATCTTTAGTTTGTCCATAACTAAAATATATAATAACCCTTACCTATAGGCAAGGGTTACTATCTATATCATTAAGGTTTAATACTTGTATTCTGGCATACTCATGTTCTTATCATACTGTTCCACTAATAGTTGGTTGTAATAGTGCGAATAAGATACATACATATAAGCACATAGTGAGGAAACTACTGAATACATCAAAGCTGTTACTATTATGATTGGTAAAAATTGGATAAACACTATTCCTACTAACTGCATAGCAAATGTAGTTAGTATAGCCCAACCGATAAAAGATAGTTCAAATAAGAAAAATTCTGCCTTATGACCTTGCATAAGTCGTTCACTCTCTGCTATGCATTGAGATGGTGTCCAATCTGGGTGGTCACGTAGTATGTATATACTCTGTGAATATGCTATAGCTTTAATCAAACCAGGTACTATGAATAGTAAACTCCATAAGAATACTTTAACAGTTATTAATATCAACAGTACTATTACACTACCAGCTTTACTAAGAACTTCTAATATAGTAGTAGGGTCAGCTGAATTACTTCTTGAAACTTCAAGCATATACCATTGAAGTCCTACTGCAAAAAAGGACATTACTAAACTTAGTAGTACACTTATCATAGTTAGTAACTTACTTTCGGGATTGATATTCTGTATACCCGCTACAAATCCCAATATAATATAGAATACCATACTTACTGTGTACGGTGACGGATTTACGCTTTTAATACTATTTAAAGCGTTCTGTTTAGTCTGTTTACCGTTAAACTGCATATTTAAAAACCCCTTTTTTAATATATTGTTTCAATCCACAGTCGGTAATTTCACAGAGTCTGACAAGCCAGCAGAACACTGACTGTAGTTTGCCTCATGTCAGTGGGGGATACCGATTTCTCTCCGCCCACCACTGCCGTTATTTTTCCTACTTGCAATTCATCTCACTCACCTATAGAGGTGGGAGAATCCTTGCTATTATTTGTTAAAACTATTTAATAGTTATAGAAAATATCTTACGCCATTTTCAAAGATGTTTTGGTCTTTAATACCTTCTACATTCTTGCAGATGTCAGAACCCTTACGTTCACTGTGTCCCATTTTACCAAGTACTCTACCGTCAGGGGAAGTTATACCCTCGATAGCACAGTAAGAAGTGTTAGGGTTGTATCTAATATCTAAGGTTGGATTACCTTCCATATCTACGTACTGAGTAGCTATTTGACCGTTTTCAGCTAACTTTTTAATTAGTTCAGCAGGAGCGACAAATCTACCTTCACCATGTGATATTGGTACTGTATGGATATCGCCAACGTTACAAGATGCTAACCATGGTGACTTATTGGAAGCTATTCTTGTATTAACCATCATGGATTGGTGTCTTGCTATAGTGTTAAAGGTTAAAGTAGGAGAGTTACTCTGCATATCTACTATTTCACCGAATGGTACTAAACCTAACTTAACTAATGCTTGGAAACCATTACAGATACCTAACATTAAGCCGTCACGATTTTTAAGTAGTTCGTGAACTTCTTCTTTAATTTCTGGGTTTCTAAAGAATGAAGTAATAAACTTACCTGAACCGTCAGGTTCGTCACCACCAGAAAAGCCTCCAGGTATCATAATAATTTGAGAGTTTCTAATAGCTACTCTAAATCTATTAACAGACTGCTCTATACCAGAAGACGTTAAGTTATTTACTACTATAATTTCAGGAATAGCACCAGCCTTTTCAAAAGCTCTTGCAGTATCGTATTCGCAGTTAGTACCAGGGAATACTGGAATTACTACTCTTGGCTTAGCTACGTGTATAGCTGGAGTATATCTTGAAGTAGCGTTGTAACTGTAAGCCTCTACCTTATCGTTAGAAGTTTTAATTCTGCATGGGAATACTGGTTCAAGTTTAGCTTCCCAAGAAGTTTGAAGTTCGTTACAGTTTAGCTTTACGCCGTTGCAATCGATAGCGTATTCTGTAGTAGTAACACCAAGAACTTCTTCACCGTCGTTAGCACTGCCATTTAGTTCTACTATGAACGCACCATAGCAAGGATTAAATAGTTCGCTATCGGTTAGAGACTTTGTAAACTTAAAGCCTATATGGTTACCTAAACACATCTTGAATACGCCTTCAGCGATACCGTTAGATGTGATAGTCCATACTGCCTTAGCACGTCCACTCTGAATTAGTTCTTCTACTTGCTTGAATACCTTTTTAACGCTATCAAAGTTAGGTAACTTGTCGTTATCGTACTCAGGAGCGATATATATTACAGTATCGTTAGCAGACTTAAACTCTGGTGAGCATACCTTTCTACTATCAGCAGTGGATACGGCAAAAGATACTAAAGTAGGTGGAACGTCTATATTTTCAAAAGTTCCGCTCATGCTATCCTTACCACCTATAGAGCCACAACCCATTTCTAACTGAGCCTTAAAAGCTCCTAATAGTGAAGCTAATGGTTTACCCCATCTGCTTGGAGTATTTTGTGTTCTTTCAAAGTATTCTTGGAAAGTTAGCCAACACTTTTCATAAGTACCACCTACGGCTACTACCTTAGCGATACTCTCTAATACTGCTAACATAGAACCATGGTATTGGCTCTTTTCACTAATGTATGGATTATATCCCCAACCCATTACAGAGCAAGTAGTAGTTTCGCCTTGTAGTACTGGTATCTTAGCTACCATGCCTTGTGTAGGTGTTAATTGATACTTACCACCAAATGGCATTAATACCGTACCTGCACCTATAGTGGAGTCAAACTTTTCTACTAATCCCTTTTGTGAGCATACGTTCAAGTTGGATACCATAGCAGACCAACTTTCGGCATCGTTCTTGTAAGTGGAAGTAGGAAGTTCTTCTGGTTCTACCACTTCGATATCTGTATACTTAGTAGCACCGTTAGAGTTTAAAAATTCTCTGCTTAGATTTACTATTACGTTATCGTTCCAAACCATTTTTAGACGTGGTTCTTGAGTAACTACTGCTACTTCGGTAGATAGTAAGTTTTCTTTTAGTGCTTCTTCTTTGAACTTTTTAACGTCTTCTTTAGCTACTACTACAGCCATTCTTTCTTGTGATTCTGAAATAGCTATTTCGGTACCGTCAAGACCGTCATACTTTTTAGGTACGGCATCAAGGCTGATAGTAAGACCGTCAGCTAATTCACCTATAGCTACAGATACACCACCTGCACCGAAGTCGTTACATCTCTTAATTAGCTTAGTAACTTCAGGATTTCTAAATAGTCTTTGAAGTTTTCTTTCTTCTGGAGCGTTACCCTTTTGAACTTCTGCACCACAGTGTTCAAGACTTTCTAAAGTATGAGACTTAGAAGAACCTGTAGCACCACCGCAACCGTCACGACCAGTCTTGCCACCTAATAGTATTACTACGTCGTTAGGTTGAGGGCATTCTCTACGAATGTTTTCTGCTGGAGCAGCACCTACTACAGCACCTATTTCAAGACGCTTAGCAACGTATCCAGGGTGATATACTTCGGTTACGTGACCAGTAGCTAAACCTATTTGGTTACCATAAGAACTATATCCATTAGCAGCACCTACGGTAATCTTTCTTTGTGGAAGTTTACCCTTAATAGTATCTTCTACAGGTACTAAAGGATTAGCAGAACCGGTAATTCTCATAGCTTGATATACGTAAGAACGTCCTGATAGTGGGTCACGAATAGCACCACCTAAGCAAGTAGCAGCACCACCAAAAGGTTCTATTTCGGTTGGGTGGTTATGAGTTTCATTCTTGAACATTAGTATCCAATCTTGAAGTTCACCGTCTACGTCTGCTTTAATCTTAACCGAGCAAGCGTTTATTTCTTCGCTTTCGTCTAAATCAGGCATCAAACCGTCTGCCTTTAGCTTTCTTGCACCTATAGTAGCTAAATCCATTAGAGTTAAAGGCTTGTTAGTTCTGCCCAACTCTTCTCTAACGTTTATGTATAGGTCGTAAGTAGCCTTAATGTAGTCTGTAGGGATATCCACCGACTTAATATTAGTTAAAAAGGTAGTATGTCTACAGTGGTCAGACCAGTAAGTATCTATCATTCTAACTTCTGTTATAGTAGGGTTACGATGTTCTGTATCCTTAAAGTAGCTTTGGCAGAACTTAATATCGTCTAAATCCATAGCTAAACCAAGTCTATCTATAAACTGTGATAGTTCTTCTTCGGAGTAGTCTATAAAGCCGTTAAGAGTTTCTACAGTAGTAGGAATAGTATAGTTACTGTCAAGAGTATCTACAGTATTAAGAGAAGCCTCTCTACTTTCTACTGGGTTGATTAAGTACTCTTTTAGTCTTTCAAATTGAGCGTTGGAAATATCGCCTTTAACTATGTATACTCTTGCGTTTCTAACACGGCATCTTTCACCTTGAGTTAGTATTTGAATACACTGTTCACAGCTATCGGCTCTTTGGTCGAACTGCCCTGGAAGATATTCCACTCCAAATACTCTTTCATCTTCAGCAAGTGCTGGTAGTTCGGAATATACTGTATCTACGGCTGGTTCAGAAAATACGGTATTAATAGCTAATTCAAAGTCTTCTTTAGAGAGCCTATCTGCATCGTATCGATTAATAATTCTAATACTCTGTAAACCCTCTAATCTTAAGGCGGTCTTTACGTCGCTTAAAGTAGATTGAGCCTCCACATCGAAAGATGGTTTCTTCTCAACATAAATTCTAAATACAGACATACTATTAAAATCTCCTTCTGTTGTAATATTAAGATATATACACTCTAAATGGATAGTACCTACTATCGTTAAGAGTTTATAACTATTTGACCTATGCAATAGTCTTGTTGATAACTTAGCAACTTGACGTTTAATATACTGTTGCGTAGACTATCACCAAAGTTAGTTCCTTGCTTTGGAACTTTAACTAATATATAGTTAGGCGTGTATCCATGATAGTACGTATCGTCGTTTTCCCTTTCGAATAGTACGGGATATACACTACCTACTTGACGTTTTAAGTATTCGCTTTGACATAGTTTAGCCGTTTCGGTCATTTTGGTAGCCCTTTGACGTTTGACGGCTTTTGTAACCTGTTGTGGAAACTTATCTGCTACAGTTCCACTTCTACGAGAGTACGGAAATACGTGTACTTTAGCAAAGCCTATCTTTTTTACGTACTCCATAGACTGTATAAAGTCTTGGTCGGTTTCTTTAGGAAATCCCACCATGATATCGGTAGTAATGGCACTATCAGGAAATATCTCTCTAATGTTGCATACCAAATCATAATATTCCTTGGTGGTATATGCTCGGTGCATATCTTTAAGAGTTGTATCACAACCACTCTGTAACGATAGGTGAAACTGTGGGCAAAACTGTTTAACTTTAGATAGTCTAACTAAGTCATCATTAGTAATAACTTCTGGTTCAAGCGAACCCAATCTAATACGTTCTACGCCTTCTACTTTAGAACAGACTTCTACCACGTCTACTAAACGTTTACCGAACTCCACACCATAGAACATAAGGTTTATACCTACTAATACTATCTCTTTGTGTCCATAACTGACTAAACTTTTAACTTCAGCCTCTACATCTGCCAACGGCTTAGAACGTATTCTACCTCTTGCGTAAGGTATTATACAGTACGTACAGAACCTATTGCAACCGTCTTGCACTTTAACAAACCCTCTGGTCTTATTATCGAACGTACCCATAGGAATACTTTCAAAAGTATCGGAATTAGTATATTCGTTAATAGATACCATTCTATTATTAGTATCTAAGTATTGCTTAACTAAGTCCACTATCTTTTTTCTATCCTTAGTACCAGTAACCACATCTACAGTAGAAATGCGTTCTGCCTGTTCTTTAAAGGCTTGAGGATAACACCCCGTAAGTACTATCGTACTATTAGGATATTCTGTCTTTAATCGGTTAAGTGTTTGACGAACTTTCTTATCACTTACGGCTGTAACGGTACAAGAGTTTACTATATATATATCCGCTATAGTTTCATCTTGAGTAGCTTCAAAACCTGCCGATGCAAATTCGGACTTTAAAGCCTCGGTTTCGCATAGGTTTACCTTACATCCGAAAGTTATATAATAAACTTTCAACTAATAACCTCCAAAAATTCTTGCTATAGATATATTATAGTATATTAAGCAAGAAAAATCAACTGCTATTTTTACTAAGTACTAAAATATATTCATATGCAAAAAAATAGTATAGTCGAAGTGTCCCCTAAGCACTTCGACTATACCAAGACTATATTCATCTATCATGTTTCTAAAATCATTCTAAGTTAATAGTAGTAACTGTACTACGATTACTATTATATACTATATTTTAGAATTTGTCAATACAATATTTAGAAGTATGTTTAAAATATTCTTAAATATTTATATTTTTTGTGCATTATGCACAATAGACAAGCTATACTCTGCTATATACCACTTCACAAGGAACAGGTTGAACACTATCTATACTTATAGCGTTTAACAGTCTATTGGATATTTCGGAGTAGTCTGTAACCGTATTAGAATACAGTGTAGCTAAAGCATCACCTTTAGATACGATATCTCCCACATGGTAGTTAAACTTTATACCTGCTAAATAGTCTATACTGTCGGACTTCTTCTTTCTACCTGCACCTAATAGTAACGATACTCTTCCGACTTCTTCACAGTCTATAGTGTGAATATATCCGCTACCGTTAGCCTTTACCACGTAACTATACTTAGGCGTTCCAAATATAGAATAGTCGGAAACTACGTCAGCATTGCCACCCTGAAAAGTTACCATCTCGACAAACTTCTGTAACGCATCACCAGAAGATATACTGTTTATGGCTAACTCTCTCGCTTTATCAAGTTCTACATTTAGAGTATTAGCTAACACCTCGGAGGCTAACTCGATAGATAGTGTATACAGTTGACCCTTACTATTACCTTTTAAGACTTCTATAGCCTCTATGACTTCTAAGGCATTACCTACATAGTAACCTAATGGAACGTTCATGTTAGTAATTAAGGCTTTGCACTTCTTATTGGATAGTCTACCTACTTTAACCATTAAATCGGCTAAGCGTTTAGCGTCTTCTAAAGACTTCATAAAAGCACCACTTCCGCACTTTACGTCCAACACTATACAATCGGAATTGATAGCTAACTTTTTACTCATAATGCTTGAACATATTAACGGAATACTATCCACCGTAGCGGTAACGTCTCTAAGAGCGTATAACTTTTTATCGGCAAGGGTAAGATTGCCACTCTGTGATACTACCGCACACCCTACACTCTCGATACATTGAACGTATTCTTGATGTGTAAGGTTCACATTAAAGTTAGGAATACTTTCTAACTTATCTATAGTGCCACCCGTATGACCTAAACCACGTCCTGACATTTTAGGCATAGCCACTCCACAAGTAGCTACTATAGGAGCGACTATTAAAGTAGTCTTATCCCCTACACCGCCTGTACTGTGTTTATCGGCAGTTGGACGACTAATCATATCCCAGTTTAGAGTTTCTCCAGAGTATTCCATACACTTAGTTAAGTTGAACGTTTCCTCTTCAGTTAGACCGTTTATACATACTGCCATAAGCCATGCAGATACTTGATAGTCTGGTATAGTCTGATTAGTATAACCGTCTACTATATAGTGTATCTCTTGATTTGAAAGTGGTCGTTTGTGTTTAGTCTTATTTATAATATCGTATATGCTTAACATACTAATAGCCGTTACTGAAAACTTATAAAAAGTTATAATATTTTTAAATAAATTATAAATTTCAAAACTTTTATGTTTCATTCCT
>CAKSDC010000004.1 GCA_934444765.1 uncultured Oscillospiraceae bacterium | reverse complement strand
CTACAACAACTCCAACCGAAACTACAACTACTACAGGAACTACTACAACAACTCCAACCGAAACTACAACTACTACAGGAACTACTACAACAACTCCAACCGAAACTACAACTACTACAACTACTACTACCACAGTTCCAACTGGAACTACTATAGATAGTGGTTCTGGTAGCGGAAACGTATCTTCTGGAAACATCAATACAGGTTCAGACTTCGGCGAAGATACTGAAACTACTACAGGCACTACCATTACTACAGTTCCAACAGAGACTACCACGACTAAACAGACTACTACTACAGTTCCAACCGAAACCACCACGACTAAACAGACTACTACTACAGTTCCAACAGAGACTACCACGACTAAACAGACTACTACTACAGTTCCAACAGAGACTACCACGACTAAACAGACTACTACTACAGTTCCAACAGAGACCACTACGACTAAACAGACTACTACTACAGTTCCAACAGAGACTACCACTACAACAGCAACTACTACTACAGTTCCAACAGAGACCACCACTACAACAGCAACTACTACAGTTCCAACAGAGACTACCACTACAACAGCAACTACTACTACAGTTCCAACAGAGACTACCACTACAACAGCAACTACTACAGTTCCAACAGAGACTACCACTACAACAGCAACTACTACTACAGTTCCAACAGAGACTACCACAACTACAGAAACTACTACTACAGTTCCAACAGAAACCACCACAACTACAGAAACTACTACTACAGTTCCAACAGAGACTACCACAACTACAGAAACTACTACTACAGTTCCAACAGAAACCACCACTACAACAGCAACTACTACTACAGTTCCAACAGAGACCACCACTACAATAGCAACTACTACTACTGCTACAAGTGAAGATACTACGACTACTACTACTGCTACAAGTGAAGATACTACAACTACTACTACAGTTACCAGTGAAGATACTACGACTACTACTACAGTTACCAGTGAAGACACTACGACTACTACTACTGCTACAAGTGAAGATACTACAACTACTACTACAGTTACCAGTGAAGACACTACAACTACTACTACTGCTACAAGTGAAGATACTACAACAACAACTACTACTACAAGTGAAGATACCACTACTGAAACTACTACTAATGAGACTATAACTTCTAATACTAATACTACTAAGTCTACAGACTCCACCAAGATGACTACTACTAATAGTACTTCTAAGGGTAGTGCTAATACTTCTGACGGTGGTATAACTACTGCGGTAGCTGGCATTATGATAGCAGTATCTATGATGTTAGTATCCAAGAAAAAGAAAGACTAATACAGATAAGACATAATATTAAGAAGTCCCCAAATTAGGGGACTTCTTTTTTGCATATATAATAGTATCGGAAGTGTAGCAGTTACACTTCCGATATTTTGTATGTTATATTAAACATAGAATGTACTTCATAATCAATTGGTTAGGTCTATTTTGAATATTATATATACTCTCTGCGAGTTTAATAGTGTATTCACTAACGAGCTTTTGGTCTTCTGGTAGAACTTCTAAGTCACTTAGTTCTGTTTTAAGTACTATATCCATAACTTTAGAAAATCCTTTAGCGTAGTCTAAAGAGTCTTCTACTTTTTGAGCGTATTCTGTGTGATGAGTATATCTGTTACGAGGCATTTTAACGTACTTAAATAGTTCCATGCAGTAGTGATAACAGGTTAGTATCGAGACCTTGTAGTCTTCACCGTTAATCTTTTCGGTGCGATGTAGTAATATATACTTCCTACGATAGAATATACCGTATATTACCAACGCTATTATTATAGCCACTATCAAGAAGTTTTTTAATACTCTTAGTAGATTAGAGTAGTCTTTGTGCGTAGGAGGTGGAGTTTGTGGTTGAGTATCTTGTGGAGGATTTTCTGGAACGTTAGTAGTAACGTCGGTAGTCATTTCGGTTTCTTGAGGTTCTACTGGAGCGGTAGTAGTAACTTCGGAAGTTTCAGTTTGAGTATCTTGGTTAGAGTTTTCATCTTCAGGGGCTTGTACTTCGGAAGCGTCATTTTTATCAGGATTGCCGTTGTAACCAGGGGTAAAGTCCCAAGGTATCCAACCTATCTTATATATATACACTTCTGCCCAAGCGTGAGCCATGTTATCTTTAACGGTTATGGAAGTAGTTCCGTCATCGTTTAGGGTTATTTCGCTTTGAGGGACGTAATAACCTTCTACATATCTTGCAGGAATGCCTAACATTCTTAGCATTACCACGCCGGCAGACGCAAAGTGACTACAGTAACCGCTATCGTTTTCCGATAGAAAGTAGTCTACAAAGTCTGTACCTATAGGAGTTTTACCAGGGGAGAGGGTATACTCATAATGGTTGCATAGATAGTCAGTAACTATTTTAAGGTGTTCATAGTAGTCCGAAAATGGAATATATTTATTCTGTTCCACATCGGGAGTGTAACCAGCTTCTTCAAGACATTCACTTAGTATAGACTTGACATCGTCCATAGCCTCATTATCTGGAAGTTGTAAGTAATATTTTTGAGCAAAAGCATAGTAAGTATCGTAATCGTAGTTAGATATATTTGAAGTTTCAAATCCACCATTAAATATTCCTTTAGCTTGAGAGTTATCCCAAGTTAGTGCGTCGAAAGAATATTCTCCTTTGTCGTTGACCTTTACGGTGATATCGTCTACGTGTTGATAGTCCGAAAGAGTGTTAGCCAGATACGGTATAAACGCCATAGACTGATGTTTGTTATTAGGTTTTATATCTATAGTAGTAGTAGGTAAGGCATCGTATAGAGCCATATAAGGTATATCTTGAGGGTATATACCGTTCTGTTCAAAGCCTTGGAATAGCGTATTATTATATAGTCTATTAGATAGCTTATCCCAACTTTGACCAGTATATTCCGAACCTACATAACCTTTTAAGTATAGGTCACCTTCTAAAGTAGTATCGGCAGTTATGGTAAGTTTATCTTTACCTTTAAACGTTATAGTATCTTTTTGACCCAACATACCATTGAACGTTCCGTTGTTAGGAAAGAGTGCGTTTCCCAGTCTTGATAGTAGGTAAGGAGCGTCTTCAAAAGAGTAGTCTTCTATAGCGGTTACTACACTATTTCTAATAGCGTCTGCTCTTTTGGAACGTGTATAGTTAGAACCTAATACTATAAGTATAGATAGCAAAGCACATACTATACACATGATTATAGAAGATAGTCCTATATGTGAGGATATCTTGAAAGTATTATCCGACTTTGCATAGAATGAGTTTCCCACTCTAACAAATCCTACTGAACGTTTAGTATTTTTGTATCCTGAAAGTTCTATACTAAGTAGAGCTATCCAATAGCATATTAATGAGAATATCGCTAAGTAGTTAGGTACTAATCCAAAGTAGATACCACATTCTATAAAAGGAAAAGTTACTATAAATCCTGCTATACATGATAGCTTTTTTAGAGTAAAAAAGCATATCAAAAACACTATAAGTACAGAACAGAATACTATAAATATAGTAGAATAGGTAGGTTCGTACACGTTATTAGGAATTTCGTAATACTTAAACCACGTACCCGTTTCGTATACTGCTTTGGCTATGTAGTTAGATACTACTTTAAATCCCAAAATAAACTCATGGTAGTAGTCGTAGAACGTGTAACCCAGTATCAAAGCCACAGGAATTAGTATCAAAGTAGTGTACTTAGTGGGCAATATAGAAGCCGTCGTAAATATTCCAAAGAATATCAGTATAAATAGTACTACGTATGTGTGTATTACTACTATATCGAACATACTCAAAAATGAAGATATAGTTCCAAATACTCCTAATAGGGTTAGTACTATTAATATTATAGTATTAACTCTATTGTCCAAGTGGTTACAAGATACTTTAATCTTATTTTTTATGGTCAAACCGCTTTCTATAGACTGTGTTTCCATTTTAGAGGCTTTTCGTCTTTTGTTGCTTATAACTTTTAGTTTATTCAATATATTTGCACCACCTTATACTATAAATTCGCCGATACTCTCTAATATCTTACCGTTGACCACTTGCACTATTTGAACGCCATCATAGTTTAGATATTTGCTATCTATAGGTTGCGTGGATACGTATAAGACGGTCTTTTTAGTAGAACTAAAGTCTTCTAAACAAGATAGTGTACCAACGTCTAATACGTTAGTGATATATATTATATGAGAGTAACTATTATACTCATTATTAGCTTGAAAGTAGTGAAAAGCACAAGGTTTAGGGATATCTTGTATACCTGTACGAACCATATTTCCTACTATGTTATAAGTTTCCTCATCGTTAGTTATGGTTTCGCAGAGTATACTGTTATTACTGTATATTGCTATTTGGTGGGATACTTCGTTGTAGTTTAACTTTTCGGATATGGATAGTAGTAGTTCAGTAATAGTATCCATATCGCTGATTAACTTGCTGTTAGGACTGTTTACTACTTCTGGAATGATTACCACACTATTGGATATAGGAAGACTGTATTCTTTAACGTAGGTTTGATTTCCTTTAGAAGATAACTTCCAATGTATGCGATTAAGTCTATCACCGTCTTGATACTCTCTAATATCGAACACTTCGGAACAGTCGTCGCCAGCCTTATACTTAGAAAAAGTATCACTTTCCGAAACTTCTTGAGTAACATTTTCTACTATCATAGGTATATCGTGAAACTCTGGCATTATAAGTATAGAGTTTTCTTGTTGATACCTTTTTTTAATAGTGAATAGTTTAAGATTATCGTATATCTTAGTGTAGAACATCTTAACAGAAACTATTCCACAGTATGCCGAATTAATCTCAAAAGATATAGTATTATCCGACTTAGCAGGTGCAGGGACTGTAATACTCATTTTATGAACTTTTCCGTCTAAGCTGTTGGAGTACTCAAAAAATATTACCATGTTAGGTATAGGTATATAAGAGTTATTCTTGACGTTTACCGATAGATTGATAGGTGTACCTTTGGAAATACTACTCTTAGTGGATTTGAACTTTAAATTAACATACTTGCTTGCTAATACGCTATTAATCAAAGATATTATAGGTAAGAATATCACGAACAGTAGTAGTATTAAAGCTAATCTATCCACATATAGTATAAAGAATACTATTAGTATAATAGTTACTATTAAGTATATTATTCTGTTTACGGTCATGTTCTTACACCTTGCTAATTTCTGGTACTGGCACGCTCTTTAGAATATCTTTGCATAGTTCAGTAGTAGTCACGTTGTTAATGCGTGCTTGTGGACTTAGTATCAATCTGTGAGATACCACGTCTTTGAATATAAAGGCTACGTCTTCAGGAATTACAAAGTTTCTGCCTTTTAGTAGTGCCACTGCTTTAGAAATGTTCATTAAAGCTAAAGTACCTCTTGGACTTACGCCCAACTTAATCATTTCGTGATTTCGGGTAGACTTGCTTAAAGTAGCTACATACTCGTATACTTTATCGTCTACGTGAATACTTTCTACAGTGTTCTGTAGTAGTAGAATATCTTCTGCTTCGGTTATTTTTTGAACGTCGTCTAAAGGGTTTTTATTGCTTTTAGACTTTAGTATGTTTACTTCGCTTTTTAGGTCAGGATATCCCATGCTTAGTTTAATCATAAATCTATCCAATTGCGACTCTGGAAGTAACTGTGTACCAGCTGAACCAGTAGGGTTTTGAGTAGCTATTACGAAAAAAGGTTTAGGAAGTTCACGAGTGACACCGTCTACTGATACTCTTCCTTCTTCCATGACTTCAAGTAGTGCGGACTGTGTCTTACTGGAGGTTCTGTTAATTTCGTCGGCTAAGAATAGGTTACAGTTACAAGCACCCGAACGGTATTCAAACTTTCCTGTAGCCTTATTTAATATAGTAAATCCTACTATATCGGAAGGTAGTACATCGGGAGTAAACTGTACTCTGTTACATTCTAACGATAGTGCTTTAGAAAAAGCCATAGCTAAGGTAGTCTTACCTACTCCAGGAATATCTTCTAATAGTACGTGACCTTTAGAGAGTATAGCCAATATAATCTTAATAATTATGTCGTCCTTGCCTATTACGGCTTTTTTAGTTTCGCTAATTACCTTTTGTACGGTATATACTGCGGTTTTTTTGTCTAATACTTGCTTATGTTCCATAAAAACACCTCTGTAAAATATTTAGTAGTATAACTATCTTATAATTTTATCACATAGAGTGTAAAAAATCAAGTTGGAATAGCATATATACTATGGTTAAAAGTGTAATTGACAACCCTGTGTTAGTGTGATATAATTAAAGATGTTAGTCTGGGCTAACTATTATATAGTGTTGGTAGATACTAACACTGCATTTTGAAAGGATTGGTATTAATTCTATGGTATTAACTGATGGTAGTATAGGTTCTAAATACTGTGTTATGGATATCTCGTTAAATCGAGAGACCGAATATAGGTTAGAGGCTTTGGGTTTAACGTTTGGTTCTAATATAGAAATTATAAACAAGAAAAAGAACGGTTCTTTAATGGTTAGAATTAGAGGCACTCGGTTTGCTATGGGCAAAGATATAGCTAATGGCATTTCGGTAGAAAGTCTATCTAAGTAGGGGGAGTATCTGTGAGTAATACTAATAATGATATCATTAACGTGGCGTTTATAGGTAATCCTAACTGTGGCAAGACTACTCTATTCAACGCATATACTGGTGCAAAGCTTAAAGTAGCCAACTGGCCAGGGGTTACCGTAGAAAAAAAAGAGGGTGCTTTAAAGTATCATCAGCATGAGTACAAACTGGTAGACTTACCAGGTATATATAGCTTGACTTCCTATACTATGGAAGAAAAGTTATCAAGACAGTATATCCTTGATGATGAAGTGGACGTTATAGTCGACGTAGTAGACGCTTCCTGTTTGGAACGTAACCTATACTTAGCATTACAGTTAATAGAACTCGGTAAACCTGTAATACTCGCTCTTAACATGATGGATATAGTAGAAGAACGTGGCATGGAAATAGACCTTCACAGACTGCCTGAAATGTTAGGCGTTCCTACCGTTCCAGTATCTGCAAGAAAAAAGACTGGTCTTGATATCCTAATGCACGCCGTAGCACATCACAAAGATAAGCCTCTTGACGCTACAGAACATAGTCACCACTTTTCGCAACCTGAAAGCGTTCAAGATGTAGAACGCCATAGACAGTACATAGTAGTATATAGCGACTACTTAGAAGATAAGTTGGACGCTTTAAAACTTAGAGTGCTACAAGCCTATCCTAACTTAAAAAATCCTCGTTGGTATGCTATAAAGCTACTTGAACATGATGAGGAAACTATAAAAGAACTTCCTAATGTAGAGTATCAGGATATAGCACCTCGTAGTTACGAAAAGGAAATTATAAACGAAAAGTACGACTTTATAGACGAAGTTATCGGCGAAGTATTAGTAAACAAGAGTGCCAAGGCTGAAAAGACCGATAAGATAGACCGTCTATTAACACATCGCATATGGGGAATACCTATGTTCTTATTGATAATAGCGTGTATATTCTTTTTAACGTTTTCGGTTGGCGACCTATTAGCAGACCAACTATCTAAACTTATAGACGCTATCAATAACTACTTAGTACACTTTTTAGAGTACTTTGGAACGAGCAAAATATTGATATCTTTAATATCAGATGGCATTATAGCAGGTGTGGGAGGTATATTAACTTTTCTGCCTAATATAGCCGTGTTATTCTTGTGTTTGGCATTCTTAGAAGATAGTGGATATATGTCGAGAGTAGCCTATAATATGGACGGTTTGATGTCTAAAATGGGACTATCTGGTAGGGCATTCATTCCTTTACTACTGGGATTTGGTTGTAGCGTACCTGCTATAATGTCTTCAAGAGCCTTAGAAAATCCTAAAGATAGATTTAGAACTATTATGGTAACGCCTTTTATATCGTGTAGTGCAAGACTACCTGTATATGTACTGTTTTCTAAGATGTTTTTCCCTAAGTATGCAATGTTAGTAGCGTATTCGATGTATCTTATAGGTTTGATAGTCGCTATTACTATAGCCATAGTATTTTCTAAAGTGGATAAGGATAAGAATAAGCACCCTTTATTGATAGAACTTCCTGAATATAAAACTCCTAATGCAAGAACTATTTGTATATACGTTGGAGATAAAGTTAAAGACTATCTAACTAAAGCAGGTACTACTATATTCATAGCAAGTGTTATACTATGGTTTTTAATGAACTTTGGTACTACTGGTTTAGTAGAAGACGTATCTAATAGTTTTGTCAGTATAGTAGGAAAAGCTATTACTCCTATATTTGCACCTATAGGTATAAACCAATGGCAGTTAGTAGTATCTTTGATAGCAGGAATTTCTGCAAAAGAAGTAGTAGTATCCAGTTGTGGCGTACTATATGGAATATCCAACATAAACTCTACTAATGGAATATCACAGTTGAACGCTCTACTAACGGCTTCAGGATTTACTTCCGCTAACGCTTTCGCTTTTATGGTGTTCGTACTGTTATACGTTCCATGTATAGCTACTATAGGAACTATAAAGGCTGAAACTAAAAGTCTTAAAAAAACTCTGTTCTGTGTGTGCCTACAGATAGCAGTCGCTTATGCGTGTTCAGGAATAGCGTACTGTATACTACACATAGTACTATAGATTGATATATATGTACATACAGCCTATACTAATATAGGCTGTATTTCGATTAAGATAGTTCTTCACGCATTTTAGCGAGTATCTTTTTTTCACGTCGGGAAACTTGTACTTGTGTCATGCCTAACTTTTCGGCGGTTTGCGACTGTGTTAGATTGTCATAGTATCTAAATACTATCATGTTTCGGTCACGTTCTTCTAAAGTGTTTAGTAGCTGATGTATAGCTATAGAGTTTCCTATTTGAGTATCGGGAGCTTCTGTAGGAACGTCAAGTTGTCCGCCACCGTCTTCGTCGGTATCGGTTAGCGATACTGGTGGCAGTGAAGAAGATAACGCTAAAGATACGCTATACTCATCTACTTGTAGTATGTTAGCAAGTTCTTGGATAGTAGGTTCTTTACCGTGTGTGTTGATGTAATTTTCACGTTCTTTGGTAGCACGCATATATAGTTCTTTAATACTTCGGCTAACTCTTACCGTACCACCGTCACGGAATAGTCTTTTGATTTCGCCGAGTATTACGGGTACTGCATAGGTAGAAAACTTTACTCCACGAGTATCATCGAATACCTTAATGGCTTTAAGTAGACCTATACAACCTGCCGAATATAGTTCTTCGTACTCTATGCCCCTATTACGAAACCTATTGGCACATAGGTGAACCAATCCAAGGTTTTCTTCTGCCGAAACTTTCAAAGTTACACCTCCTTAGAAGTCGTCTTCTGGTAAGATAACTCCTAACTTTTTACGCATAGTTACAGTAGTACCACTTCCGACCTTGCTTTTAACGGTTAGAGTATCCATAAAAGCCTCCATAACGGCAAAGCCTAAGCCTGCACGTTCACCTTCGGTATCGGTAGTATACATAGGTTGCATAGCCTTTTCGATATCAGGTATACCGCAACCTTTATCTGATATGCGTATGTATAGTTCGGTAGGGGATACTATTTTAGCCACTAAGTCCACGTATCCGCAAGAGTACTTGTATCCGTGGACTATGCAGTTAGTAACCGCTTCGGATACTGCCGTTCTAATATCTGCCATTTCGGTAACTGTAGGGTTCAGTTGCACTATAAAGGCGGATATTACACTACGTGCAAACCCTTCATTTTCCGATAGTGCCGAAAACTTAACCTTTATTTCATTTTTCAAGATATATCACCTCTAAATATTAGACTATGTTAGCTATCTTATTAATACCAGATAGAAACATAATCTTTTTAATGCTTTCGTTAGCGTTTACTATAGTAATATTTTTAATAAGTCTGTATCTGCCCATTATGTAGCCTATACCAGAGCTATCCATAAAGGCTACTTCTTTAAAGTCTATTATTAGTGCATTAGGTGAATACTTTAATATTTCAATGTCGGTTTCGTCACGTATGGGCTTTATTGAATGGTGGTCTAACTCTCCAGAGACTATTGCATATAGAACGTTATCACGAATATAAAACTTTGCCGTCATATAGACTATACCTCCTATGCTATGTAGTGTTTAATATACTATCTATTGTATAACCTTAGTAGAAAATATTTTGTCAGTTTGTGTACGTGCAAATTGGAATATTTTGTAGTGTAGCATTTAGTACCCAATCTATAGGAGTATATATATATGACGCTAAAAGTTACAGTAAAATTGTATACTATCATGATTTTTAAGTTGACTATAGATTTTTGCCACAAAATGTACTATAATATCTTTTGAAATTTTTTAGTATATTAGAGGAGTTTAAAGAGTATGAAAAATTATAGTGTAAAGAATATCGTATATATGATATTGGGCGTATTAGCGGTGGGTGTTGGTGTTGGATTGCTACATCAATCTAACTTCGGTGTAGACCCTTTTTCTTGTATGAACTATGGTATATCTGGACTGTTAGGAGTATCTTTTGGAAATCTACAGTTAGTGGTTAATATAATACTGTTCATATTGATGCTGTTCGTAGGTAGAAAGTATATCGGTTTAGGTACTTTAGGAAACATGGTAGGTGTAGGATATGTAGCAGACTTAGTATCATACATATTCGCTAACTTAGGAATGGAACACGTAGATAGTATAGTCTTAAGAGTAGTACTGTTATTAGTAGGTGTAGTAGTAACTTGTTTCGGAGTGGGACTATATACCGACGTTGCGTTAGGAATATCCCCTTATGATGCGTTAGCCTACATAATAGAAGATGCTATCAATGGAAAGATAAAGTTTAAGTGGTTAAGAGTTATTACCGATATCTTTTGTGTGATAGTAGGTGTTACTACTGCCGTATTATCTAACTTTGCTTCTGGAAACGTTATAGGTTTAGGTACTATTATAATGATGTTCTGTACTGGACCTTTAGTACAATACTTTAAAGATAAGTTATTATTCTTAGTGGATGCAGATACTAAACAGGCTTAAATAGTGTACAGTATCTTCATAGTTGTGTACACGAATGCGTAAAAAAATATTTTTAAAAATTTTTAAAGTGCTTGTATTTGTCTATGGAGTATGCTATAATAGTATAGTTATCTTTTTACAGCTGTAATGGAAAGGAGTATTAGTATGGAAATTTTAAGTAATTTAATCCTAACGTCCACAACGTCTTCAGGAGATGGTTCTACTACTGGTGCTATGTTGGCAACGTTTTTGCCTATGGTATTAGTATTAGTGTTCTTTTACTTTGTACTTATGCGTCCTCAAAGAAAAGAGGAACAGAAAACTCAAAAGATGAGAGAGCAACTTCAAATTGGAGACGAAGTAGTTACCGTTGGAGGTATAGTAGGCATAATAGTTAGACAGACCGAAGATACCGTGGTTATAGAAACTGGTGGCGAAAGAAACAAGATTAGAGTTAAAAAGTGGGCTATTAAAGAAAACTTAACTCAACACGAAGAAGTAGAAGCAGTTGCTACTGAAAAAAAGGAAACCAAAAAGAAAGCCGATAAGTCTAAAGAAGATTAGTTAAAGAATATTTTTTAAAGTATCTGAATAGTATTACTATACAGATACTTTTTGTTTGGGAGTGAATATTCTTTGAAGGCACACAAAAGAAAAAGACATACTTCTATTATGGAAGTGTATAGGTATAATATATTGATATCTTGCATAGTAGGAGTACTTGCTATACTATGTAGTATGTGCATATGTGCCGTGTTAGTACTATTAGTGGATATTCCTATTAAATATATTAGTATACTATGCAATGTGTGTTTGGCAATAGGTGGTTATACTTCAGGATACGTTTCAGCTATAAAGCGTCAAAAAAAAGGAGTACTCTCTGGAATACTCTGTGGAACTATACTATTTATACTAATACTACTCTTAAACAGACTATTATATAATGGATATTGGCACTATAACGTACTACTAAAAGGAACAGTATTAATTATAACCAGTGCTATAGGCGGAATAAAGTCTGCTAATATACATAATATATAAACAGTCAAAACATTAACATATATACAAAGTACATAATATACCTCCTTACTATGTTGTGAATAATGCTATTTTTTTTACGATGGGAAACTTTTAATAAAAAATCGCTTGAAATATATCTTATACTGTGGTATAATAGTATCTATAATAATAGTGCGTGGAGAGGTGAGTTAAATGAAGCATATTAAGACTATCAATAAGGCTAACTTAAAAGAAACTGCTAAGACTGGTGGTTGTGGTAAGTGTCAAGCATCATGTCAATCTGCATGTAAGACTTCTTGTACAGTAGCTAATCAAAAGTGTGAAAGATAGTACTATCTTTAGTACTTTTGCATATTAAGGTTACGGCATATATTAGGACAGACCATTATTGCTGTCCTTTTTTTGCCGTGTTTTTATTATATTTTTTGGAGTGTAACTATGATACATAAGTATAAACTAAACGGATTTAATATAGTCTTAGACGTAAACAGTGGTGGCGTTCATGTGGTAGACGACCTTACCTATGATGTATTAGATAATATTGAACCTCCACTAACTAAAGAATGTCCTAAGATGGTAATAGAAAAGCTATCCGACATATACGGAAAAGAAGACGTAATATCTTGCTATGATGAAATATATCAACTATATTTAGATAAGATACTATTTTCTGAAGACGACTACGAAAAGTTCGCTAAATATTCAGTAGCTTCACCTATTAAGGCTATGTGTTTAAACATCTCTCATGACTGTAACTTAAGATGTAAGTACTGCTTTGCAGCTACTGGTGACTTCGGCACTGGTAGAAAGTTAATGTCTTTTGAAACTGGTAAAAAGGCTATAGACTTTTTATTAGAAAAGTCTGCTGATAGACAGAACCTTGAATTGGACTTCTTTGGTGGCGAACCTTTAATGAACTTTAACGTAGTTAAACAGATAGTTCAATACGCACGTTCTAAAGAAAAAGAGTACAACAAGCACTTCCGCTTTACCATTACTACTAACGGTCTACTACTCGATGACGATAGAATAGACTTTATTAACAAGGAAATGCACAACGTAGTACTTTCGATAGACGGTAGAAAAGAAATAAACGATAAGGTTAGAGTTCGTGTAGACGGTTCAGGTTGTTACGATACCATTATACCTAAGTATAAAAAGTTAGTCGAAAAGCGTGGCGATAAAGAATACTATGTACGTGGTACTTTTACTAAGTACAACCTTGACTTTACCAACGACGTATTTGCACTATATGATGCAGGTTTCGACCAAATATCCGTAGAACCTGTAGTAGCTGACCCTAAAGAAGACTACGCTATAACTTTAGGCGACCTTGCAGACGTATTCACTGAGTATGAAAAACTTACTAAAAAACTATTAGAGTTCAATAAGGACGGCAAAAAGTTTAACTTCTTCCACTTTATGATAGACTTAGACCAAGGTCCTTGTGCTATTAAACGTCTAAGAGGCTGTGGCTGTGGTAATGAATATGTAGCTATTACTCCTGACGGTGATATATACCCATGTCATCAGTTTGTAGGTATAGAAGAGTATAAAATGGGTAATCTTGACGACGGTACTTTTAACTTAGATATGAAGAAGGAGTTCGCAGATGCCCACGTATACAACAAGCCAGACTGTAAACAGTGTTGGGCGAAGTTCTACTGTAGCGGTGGTTGTAACGCTAACAACTATGAGTATATGGGAGATATTCATAAGTCACACAAACTATCTTGCGAAATGGAAAAAAAGCGTCTTGAATGTGCTATAATGATTAGAGCCGTTAAAATGTTAGAGGCTCAGCAATCACAAGATGATAATGAGTAGTATTAAGATATATACTAAAATATCCTACCTATTAGTTTAGGTAGGATATTTTTATCTATTATAGTATTACAATGAAAGTAACTACATGGTCGTTAGTGGAAGTAACTTCTATAGTTCCGTGGTGATTGTTTACTATGGAGTATGCTATGTTTAATCCTAATCCATGACTTCCGTTAGTATGATTTCTGGATTGGTCCACACGGAAAAAGCGTTCAAATATACGATTTTCACAACCTTTAGGAATGTCTTCTCCTTTAGTGTTGGTTACGGTTAGCCTTATTCTGCCCTTTTCTTTTATATCGTGTGAGAGTGTAACCATAATTTCAGCACCTTCATTGGAGTGTACTATAGCGTTATCTATTAGAATGTTTATTAACTGTTTAATTCTGTCTTCATCGCCTGAGTACATTATATTTTCGCCTATGTCACTGTCTAATATCTTTCCCTTTTCAAAAGCAAGAGTTTCATACACTAAGCATATTCCTGATACTGTACGGCTGAGGTCGAACTCACTCATAATAAATGAAATTTCGTTCACGTCAGACTTAGCAATATATAGCAAATCTTGAACCAGTTTAGACATTCTTGCAGTTTCGGATTTGATGTAAGATATCCACTTAGATTGATTTCTAACGGTATCGTCTTCATTGGCAAGAATTACGTCTGTATTGGTAGCTATTACGGTTAGAGGAGTTTTTAGTTCGTGGGAAGCGTCAGCGATAAACTGTCTCTGTTTTTCCCAAGCCTCAGCGATAGGAGTTATCGCCCAAGAGGCTAATAACCAACTCACACCAAATAACACTATTAGACCAAATCCACCTATTATAGCGAATATCACTAATAGTCTGTTAAGAGTAGTAAGTTCTATAGCTCTATCAAGGAATACTATATCGTAGCCGTTGGCGTTAGGGGATACGCTATATCGGAACTTAACGCCATCTATTTCAGTTTTTCCTGACATAGTACCGTCTTTAATTATCTGACTTATAGACTGTTCTAAAGATAGATTGTCACCCGATTCAAAGTATTGGTACGATATCTTTTCTATATCGCCGTCTTTGTTAGCCTTTATGTAGATAGTGTTTCTTGCAAGATTTCCTTCGTACTCTGTTATGTTGGACTTAGGTTCTTCCTTTGGCTTTTTAGGGGTAGTTTCCGTATCGGTGGCTACTTTAGAAGTATCTGCTGTAGTGGTAGTAGTGGAGTTTTCTGTAGTGTTAGAAGTGGTATCTAAAGTAGTAGTGGAACTTTCAGTAGTAGAAGAGGTATCTCCTGTAGTAGTGGTAGTAGTATCTGTACTGCTGATACTGGTAGTATCGGAATTGATAGGTTGTGTATCTACTACTTCCTGATTTTCATTAGGAACGTCTGTAACTACTTGAGCGGGTTCATCTACTGGTAGTACGGGAGCTTGCGTCTGTGACTGTGTTATCTCATGAGAGTTAGTCTGTAAGGTTATACTTTCGGTAGGTTGAGTAACGGTAGTAGTTATAGTAGTGTTAGTAATGGAAGTATCAAAAGGAGGTGGAAAGTCGTCGTCGTCATCATAGTCGAATGGAGGAGGGAAGTCGTTAGGATAGTAGTCGTCGTCGTCACGGTAATGCCCATGGTGAAAATCGTCATGATAGTAGTAGTCATCACCGAACATATAGTCGTCGATGTAGTAGTCGTAGTCGTCGTGATTTTTAAAGTAGTCGCCAAACTCTCCATATGGAGCGAGTACGCCATTAAATTGATAGTCGTATTCATTATAGAAAGGTTCTGTAGTATCGTCTTCGAAATAGTCTTCTTCCTGTTCGTCTTGATAGTATTCATCTTGGGATATATCGTATTCGTTTGAAGCGTAATAGTATTCACCAGCAGTAGTAACGGTAGAGTTAGCAGTTTCAAAGTCCAAAATCTTTTTAGGTGGACTGCTATTAGGCTTATCGTTAGGGTTGATGTTGTTATTTAAAGCCATTTCCATAATCTGTTTAGACTGCGTAACTTCGGAACGGTACACTATAAAGTATATACCGCTTAGTATAGTTATCAAAAAGCACGATAGTATTACCATATATATTATAATAAATCTGTACTTTAGTTTTTTAATCACTTTAAAGACCCCCTAATATTAACTATAGTTATTCTTATTCCAAACGGTATCCCACACCACGAACCGTCTTAATAGATACTTTAGAGTTAATATGTGCTAACTTTTTTCTTAAAAACGATATATACACTTCTACGTTGTTGTATTCAGCGTCGGATTCGTAACCCCAAACTTTTTCTATTAAGTTTTCCTTACTAATTACCATGTTTTGATTGCTCAAAAATAGTTCCATAATGCTGAACTCTTTAAGTCCTAAAGTTACAGAGTTTCCGTTACAAGATAGTTCATAGTTAGATAGATTTAAAGATACGTCGTCATGAACCAGAGTATTTTCCGAAATCACGTTACCTTTTCTACGGGATACAGACCTAATTCTTGCTAATAGTTCGTCAGTAGCGAACGGTTTAGTCATATAGTCGTCTGCACCGTAATCGAGACCTTTAACTTTATCGGATATTTCATCTTTAGCAGTTAGAAGTATTACAGGAGTATATATTTTGTTATCTCTTAGACTTTTAAGCACTTCAAGACCGTTCATTTTAGGTAGCATAATATCCAGTATTATAATATCGTATATGTTAGACATAGCGTTATCTAAACCGCTTATACCGTCATAGCAAGCGTCTGCTATGTATTTATTCTTTCCGAGAATTTGCACTAAAGCCTCAGCTAAGGCTACTTCGTCTTCTACTATTAATATTCTCATAGTCGTTACCTCCAATATGTACTATAGTATAATTATAGTGTACTATTCTTAAATGAACCTTAAAAAAACCGAGCGTTAATAAAACCATTAACGCTCGGTAGTATTTAATATTTAGACAGTATTATTATTGGTTACTGTGTAAGTAACTGTTTTGAGTACTGTCGTTAACGGTTTCGTTCTTAACCACTTGTACGTTGTTATAGATATCCATACCAGTACCAGCAGGTATAAGTTTACCAATGATAACATTTTCTTTAAGACCGAGAAGATGGTCAGTCTTACCACGAATAGCAGCGTCTGTAAGAGCCTTAGTAGTTTCTTGGAATGACGCAGCAGATAGGAAACTTTCGCAAGTAGAAGCAGCCTTAGTAATACCTTGTAATACTTGAGTGTATTCTACTAACTTGATATCCTGTTCGCCGTTAGCTATTCTTTCTTGAAGTTCTTGGTTTACTCTTTCTATTTCGTTAATCTCTACTAAAGTACCTGGTAGTAAGAAGCTACTGCCACTTTCTTCTACCTTAACCTTACGTAACATCTGACGTACTATAACTTCGATGTGCTTGTCGTTGATGTCAACACCTTGTAGACGGTATACCTTTTGTACTTCGTTTATGATGTAGTTCTGTACTGCCATAGTACCTAATATGTTAAGTATATCGGCAGGGAAACAGTTACCTTCGGTAATACGAGTACCCTTAGTAATAGTGTCACCTTCACGAACTCTAATCTTGTAGCTATATGGAATAGGATATACTTCTTCAAAAGTATCACCAGTTTCACTGTTAGTACCAGTTATGATTACGTTGTTAGTAGTCTTAACTTCTTGAATGTGTACTGTACCGTCAATCTTAGAGATGATAGCAGCGTTTTTAGGTCTACGACCTTCAAATAGTTCTTCTACACGAGGAAGACCCTGTGTGATGTCTTCAGCAGATGCGATACCACCAGTATGGAAGGTTCTCATAGTAAGTTGTGTACCAGGTTCACCGATAGACTGTGCAGCTATAATACCTACAGCTTCACCAACAGATACTATGTTTCCGTTAGCAAGGTTAGCACCATAACACTTAGCACATACGCCGTTTTTAGCCTTACAGTGTAGTACAGAACGAATTTTAACCTTTTCAACGCCAGCGTCGATAACCTTTTGAGCCTCATCTTCGTGCATAAGAGTATTCTTAGACATTATTAAGTTACCGTTAGCATCGTATAGGTCGTCAACGAGATATCTACCTAATAGACGTTCCTTGAAAGGTTCTATTAGTTCCTTGCCGTTTCTAATTTCGTATACTTCGATACCATTAGTAGCACCACAGTCATGTTCTCTAATGATAACTTCTTGTGAAACGTCTACTAATCTACGAGTTAGATAACCAGAGTCGGCAGTTCTAAGTGCTGTATCGGCTAAGCCCTTTCTTGCACCACGAGAAGATATAAAGTATTCCAATATGTTTAGACCTTCACGGTAGTTAGCTCTAATAGGCATTTCGATAGTAGCACCAGAAGTATTTGCGATAAGTCCACGCATACCAGCAAGTTGTCTAATCTGGTTAATACTACCTCTCGCACCAGAGTCAGCCATCATGAATATTGGGTTGTATCTGTCAAGACCGTCTTTTAAGGCTTCAGTAACGTCGTCTGTAGCCTTATTCCATATAGAAATAAATCTCTTAGACTTTTCAGCGGAGGAGATATAACCATAGTCATACTGCTTGTTGATAACTGCAACGTCCTTGTCAGCCTGTTCAAGGATAGCCTTCTTTTCTTTAGGAATTTCGGCATCACATACGGCAACGGTAATAGCTGCACGAGTGGAATACTTATAGCCTAAAGCCTTAATATCGTCAAGTACTTCAGAAGTTCTTGTAGTACCGTGTGTTTTAATACACCTTTCGATGATGTCACCGAGTTGTTTCTTTTTAACTAAGAATGCAATTTCAAGGTCGAACTGCTTTTCGGAGTCGGTTCTGTCTACGTATCCAAGATTTTGAGGTATCTTTTCGTTGAATATTAGTCTACCTACTGTACAGTCTATAATCTTAGAAACCTTTTTACCACCGATATCCTTAGTAACTCTTACCTTAATAGCTGCGTGTAAAGATACTGCGTGTTCGTTATAAGCCATAAGAGCTTCGTTTATGTCACGGAATACCTTACCTTCACCAGGTTCACCAGCCTTGTCCATAGTTAGATAGTAAGAACCTAATACCATATCCTGTGTAGGAACTGTTACAGGTTTACCGTCGGAAGGCTTTAATAGGTTGTTAGCAGCTAACATTAAAAATCTTGCTTCCGATTGAGCCTCTACAGATAGAGGAAGGTGTACTGCCATTTGGTCGCCGTCGAAGTCGGCATTATAAGCTGTACATACTAATGGGTGAAGTTTTAAAGCTCTACCTTCTACTAATACTGGTTCAAAGGCTTGAATACCAAGTCTGTGTAGAGTAGGAGCACGGTTTAGTAATACTGGATGGTCTTTAATTACGTCTTCAAGAGCGTCCCAAACTTCGGTAGAGGCTCTATCGACTTTCTTTCTTGCACTCTTTATGTTAGTACAAGTCTTTTTGTCCACTAATCTCTTTAGTACAAAAGGCTTGAATAGTTCAAGAGCCATTTCCTTAGGAAGACCGCATTGGTACATCTTTAGTTCAGGACCTACGACTATAACGGAACGTCCAGAGTAGTCTACACGCTTACCGAGTAGGTTCTGTCTAAATCTACCTTGTTTACCCTTTAGCATATCGGATAGTGACTTTAACGCTCTGTTGTTAGGACCAGTAACAGGTTTACCGTGTCTACCATTGTCTATTAGAGCGTCAACGGCTTCTTGGAGCATTCTCTTTTCGTTTCTAACTATTATGTCAGGAGCGTCTAATTGGAGCATCTTTCTTAGACGGTTATTTCTGTTAATAACTCTACGGTATAGGTCGTTTAAGTCGGAAGTAGCGTATCTACCGCCGTCGAGCATAACCATAGGTCTAAGTTCTGGAGGGATAACAGGTACTGCGTCTAATATCATCCAAGAAGGCTTGTTGATAGTGTGTACGCCGTTGTCCGAAAGTCTAAAGGCTTCTATAATTTCTAATCTCTTAAGAAGTTTAATCTTTTTTTGACCAGAAGGAAGAGTTTTTAGTTCGTCTTTAAGTTCGTTAGATACCCATAGTAAATCGTTAGTCCAGTTTTCTACTATATACTTAGCAAAAGTAGAGTCTGTAGAGCTAACGTTTTCGGATAGTATTTTGTATAGATATTCTACACCTGTAGAGTATTCAACTAAAGTTTGGTTATGAGCCTTAGCGTCTACGTTGTACTGTTCAACGTCGGAAGTAGCTACCTTTTGACCGTGATTAAATTTAGAGTCTGCCTTGTTAGTAACTACGCATACTTCTCTATCTAAAAATTGATTAAACTCTTCTTCGGAAAGGTCGTAGAATTGAGCAAATCTATCAAACTTAACGGCTACGTATTCAATAAGCTTTTCTTTAAACTGTTCTACTATATAGTCCGAACCAGAAGTTAGTCTAATAGTAGGAAGCTTATGTTCTTGAGCCTCTAAGTTATAACGCATAATAATAGTTCTAACTACGTTACGGTGAACTACTTGACCTATTTCAAAGTCGGAAGAAGCGTTATCTACTATTACAGAGTATCTTTCAGCTAAAAAGTCTTCTATCTTTTCTGCGGATAGACCAGTAATAGAGGATACTAATTCTACATTTTGTAGTATATAGTGATTATATCTTGTAGGGTCAAAGTCGTTTAGTAGCTTTTGGATAGCTTCAGCACCCATATCAGCATAAAAAGCCTCATCGCCGTACATTTCTATATAGTTGTTATATTCAGTTTCGGTTAATATTTGGTTCTTTACCAATTCGGAAGTTCTACCTGGGTCTACTACTATATACTTAGTAAAGTATAGTATTTCCTCTAATCTTTTTTGAGAGATTTCAAGTACTTGACCTATTCTTGAAGGTGTACCTTTAAAGTACCAAATATGAGATACAGGGGCAGCAAGTTCAATGTGACCCATTCTTTCACGTCTAACCTTAGCACGGGTAACTAATACGCCACACTTATCGCAGACAGTACCTTTAAAACGAATCTTTTTGTACTTACCGCAGTGACATTCCCAGTCTTTAGTAGGTCCAAATATTCTTTCACAGAAAAGACCATCTTTTTCAGGCTTAGTAGTTCTGTAGTTTATAGTTTCAGGTCTTTCAACTACACCATAAGACCACTTTCTAATCTGTTCAGGGGAAGCAAGACCAATATTTATGGATTCAAATTCATTAAATTCCAAACTATTATCCTCCTATAATTTCATATATAGCCACATACTCCCAATTAGAAGTTCTTATGGGAGTATATTAGCTATACAACACTAAACGTTGTTTGCTTGTTGCTTATATATATTCAATAAGTGACTACTCTACTGAATGGAGTTCACCATCGTTGTTATCTATGTCAGAAACGTTTCCTACAAGATAGCCGTCTTCGTCGCTTATATCATTAATAGCGTCTGTATTTTCTTCACTAAAGCTGTCGTCATCTTCAGAGCTATTAGCCTTATAGTCTTCATTGTCTTCTGGACCAGAAGGAATAAAGTCACTTCTTGATGGAATACCGTCGTCGATATTCTGTTTAAGGTCTATTTCGTTGTTATCCTTATCAAGAACTCTAACGTCAAGTGCAAGAGATTGAAGTTCCTTAATAAGAACCTTAAACGATTCTGGTACACCAGGTTTTGGAACGTTTTGTCCCTTAACTATAGCCTCGTAAGTGTTTACACGACCGATAGTATCGTCGGACTTAACGGTTAGTATCTCTTGTAGAGTATATGCAGCGCCATAAGCCTCTAAAGCCCAAACTTCCATTTCACCAAATCTTTGACCACCAAACTGAGCCTTACCACCTAAAGGTTGTTGAGTAACTAAAGAGTAAGGACCTACAGAACGTGCGTGTATCTTATCGTCTACAAGGTGGTGAAGTTTTAAGTAGTACATATATCCTACAGTAACCTTGTTATCAAAAGGTTCACCAGTACGACCGTCATATAGAGTAAACTTACCGTCTTCGTTAAAGTCTACGCCGTTGAATAGCATATCAGGATTGTCTACTTCGTGTATCTTCTGGTTAGCCTCTCTAAAGCATTCACGGATATCGTCTTCGTGTGCACCGTCGAATACAGGAGTCATAATCTTCCAGCCTAAAGCCTTACAAGCCATACCAAGATGTACTTCAAGTACCTGACCGATGTTCATACGTGAAGGTACGCCTAATGGGTTTAATACTATATCAAGTGGAGTACCGTCTGCAAGGAATGGCATATCTTCTGGAGGAAGTATTCTTGAAACGACACCCTTGTTACCGTGACGACCTGCCATCTTGTCACCTACAGAGATTTTTCTCTTTTGAGCGATATAACATCTAACGGACTTATTAACACCAGGAGCGAGTTCGTCGCAGTTTTTACGAGTGAATACTTTAACGTCTACTATTACACCGCTTTCGCCGTGAGGAACTTTAAGGGAGTTATCTCTAACTTCTCTTGCCTTTTCGCCGAATATAGCACGTAATAGTCTTTCTTCTGCTGTAAGTTCAGTTTCGCCCTTAGGAGTAACCTTACCTACTAATATATCACCAGAGTGAACTTCTGCACCTATTCTGATAATACCGTTTTCGTCTAAGTCCTTAATAGCGTCGTCACCTACGTTAGGAATATCTCTTGTAATCTCTTCTGGACCAAGTTTAGTATCTCTTGCTTCTATTTCGTACTCTTCGATATGGATAGAAGTATACATATCGTCACGTACTAAACGTTCGTTAAGGAGTACTGCGTCTTCGTAGTTGTAACCTTCCCAAGTCATAAAGCCGATTAAGGCATTTTTACCAAGAGAGATTTCACCGTCGGAAGTAGCAGGACCGTCTGCAAGTACTTGACCTACTTCTACTTCGTCACCAACGTTTACTATAGGTCTTTGGTTTACACAAGTACCTTGGTTAGAACGTTTGAACTTAGTAAGTTTGTAAGAGTGGTCTATAAAGTTATCATCTTTAATTACTATGTGGTCGGCATCTAAAGTTACTACAGTACCCTTATCCTTAGATACTACGCATACGCCAGAGTCTACTGCTGCCTTGTATTCCATACCAGTACCTACTATAGGACTTTCGGTCTTTAGTAGTGGAACGGCTTGTCTTTGCATGTTAGAACCCATTAAGGCACGGTTAGCGTCGTCGTTTTCAAGGAAAGGTATCATAGCAGTAGCTACAGATACTACCATTTTAGGGGATACGTCCATGTAGTCTACGCTATCTCTGTCGCATTCAAGAATCTTATCTCTGTAACGAACGTTTACTCTTGGACGTTTAAATCTGCCGTCTTCGTCAAGAGGTTCGTTAGCCTGAGCTACTACAAAGTTATCTTCAACGTCGGCAGTCATGTATACTACTTCTTTGGTAACTATGCCAGTTTCCTTATCTACTTTTCTGTAAGGAGCTTCTATAAAGCCGTATTCGTTAATCCTTGCAAAAGTAGCAAGGTAGGAAATAAGACCGATGTTAGGACCTTCAGGAGTTTCGATAGGACACATTCTACCATAGTGGCTATAGTGAACGTCTCTAACTTCAAATCCCGCTCTATCTCTTGAAAGACCACCAGGACCTAATGCGGAAAGTCTTCTCTTATGAGTAAGTTCTGCTAATGGGTTAGTTTGGTCCATAAATTGAGATAGTGGAGAAGAACCGAAAAATTCTTTAATGGCAGCGGTAATAGGTCTAATGTTTACTACCGATGCAGCAGATAAAGAGTCAGCGTCTTGGCTGAGTGTGTTCATCTTTTCACGAATATTACGTTCCATTCTTGAAAAACCTATTCTAAATTGGTTTTGTAGAAGTTCACCTACAGAACGGATACGTCTGTTACCAAGATGGTCTATATCGTCTATAGTACCTACACCGTCGCATAGGTTTAAAAAGTAGCTGATAGAAGCGAATATATCATCAAGGATTATATGTTTAGGAATAAGTTCGTCTATACGTCTTTTAACGTTATCTATAAGTTCTTCGGAGTCACCGTTAGAACTTTCTAATATATCTTTTAATACCTTAAAGGAAACCTTTTCGTTTATGCCGTATTCTGCTGGGTCGAAGTCTACGTAACCAGCAATGTCTACCATGCCGTTACCTATAATTTTAACTTCCTTGTCTATCATACGAGTTTTGTATTCGCCAATTTCGTTTTGATAGTATTCCTTAGTTTCTACTTGTACAAAAGCCTCGTATACGCCAGCCTGTTCTATTTCTAAGGCTCTTTCCTTAGTAATAGTTTCGCCAGTTTCGGCTAATAGTTCGCCAGTAAGAGTATTAATGATAGGTCTTGATAGTGTATGACCTTCAAGTCTTGAAGCTATACCCAACTTTTTGTTGTACTTGTATCTACCAAAACGACATAGGTCGTATCTTCTTGCATCAAAGAATAGGTTGTTAATATGTGTTTCGGAACTTTCAACGGTAGGAGGTTCGCCTGGACGTAACTTTTTGTATATGTCTAATAGTGCAGTCTCTCTGTCCTTAGAGCTGTCCTTACCAGTAAGTATAGTTTGGTGTAAACGTTCATCGTTACCAAATAGTTCAAGAACTTCTTCGTCTGAACCAGTAGCACCTAAAGCTCTAATAAAGGTGGTAATAGCAATCTTTCTATTCTTATCTATACGAACGTATACTACGTCGTTAGAGTCCATTTCATATTCAAGCCAAGCACCACGGTTAGGTATTACTGTAGACTTAAATAGGTCTTTACCAGTCTTGTCTTTTTCGCAAGCGTAGTAAACACCAGGGGAACGTACTAACTGCGATACTATAACACGTTCTGCACCATTAATTACAAAAGTACCACTTTCGGTCATTAATGGAAAGTCACCCATATATATTTCAGAGGATTTAGCCTCATTCTTTTCTTTGTTCCAAAGTTTAGCAGTTACATACATAGGTGCTGCAAAAGTCGCATCTCTTTCCTTACATTGTGCAATAGAATATTTTGGCTTATCGTCTATACGATAGCTAACAAAATTTAGAACTAAGTTACCGTTGTAGTCTGAAATAGCAGACATATCACGGAAGACTTCTTTTAGTCCTTCTTCTCTAAACCAGTTGTAAGAATTTTTCTGTACCTCGATAAGATTAGGCATTTCAAGAGCTTCAGTAATCTTACCAAAACTCATTCTGGTATTCTTTCCGAGTTTAATTGGTTTAACATTCACCATAAGTTCGGGACTACCTCCTTTTGTAGTTAGAGCCATACGGCATAAAATACATTTACCGCACTAAATATTTAAGCTGTAAAAAGAAAATATCGGTGCGGACTTAATAAAAAATACTTGCATTTTTTTGTGAATATGTTATAATCTCATTAAAGAAACTATCACTAAAGAGTGTTATCCACATTAGAAATATTCATTATGATACATTGTATTATTATACTACAACTTTCCATAAAAGTCAAGGAGTTTTAAAAAATTTTGTGTTTAAAAGTTGCAGAGTTAATAATAAAGGTATCTATATACCAACTAAAAGAGTATTTTGCTACACACTTTTTGGTATAAGTTTAAGATACTATTAAAGTTTCCCTTACTTTTTTAGATAAGGGTATATTATTGGAGTGATTATTAATATGAAACCAAACTATAATAGAACTCTTATAGCTTGCTATATGGGTTTTATTACACAAGCTATTACCGCTAACTTTGCACCGTTGTTATTTCTTACCTTTCATAATAGTTATGATATCTCTTTGGGTAAGATTGCACTTATACCTACTGTGTTCTTTATAACGCAACTGATAGTAGATATCTTATGTGCTAAGTTTGCTGACGTTATAGGTTATCGAAGGTGTGTAGTAGGTTCACAACTAATTTCGGCATTGGGATTAATAGGTCTTGCTTTTCTTCCTAACGTGGTCTCTAATCCATTCGTTGGAATTATAGTTAGTACTATAGTATACGCTGTGGGTAGCGGTTTAACTGAAGTGTTAGTAAGTCCTATAGTAGAAGCCTGTCCTTTTGAACACAAAGAAACTGCTATGAGTTTGTTGCATTCGTTCTACTGTTGGGGTTCTGTAGGAGTGATATTACTATCCACACTGTTTTTTGCGATATTCGGTATAGAGAATTGGAAGTGGCTATCTTGTATATGGTCGATAGTTCCGTTTGTCAACGTATATAACTTTATAGTATGTCCTATACAACACCCAACAGAAGAGGGCGAAGGTATGAATATATCTCAACTATTAAAAGTGCCTCTATTTTGGATAGCCATAGTATTGATGGTATGTGCTGGAGCTTCGGAACTTTCTATGTCTCAATGGGCTTCTGCCTTTTCTGAGTCCGCATTGGGACTTTCTAAATCGTTAGGAGATATTGCTGGTCCATGTATGTTTGCCGTTACTATGGGTATTAGCAGAACGCTCTATGGAAAGTATGGCAAAAAGCTAAACCTTATGAAGTTTATGATAGGTTCAGGTTGTCTGTGTCTTCTATGTTATATCATGGCATCTACTTCCAGTTTGCCACTTGTAGGATTATTAGGTTGTATAATGTGTGGATTTTCAGTAGGAATTATGTGGCCAGGTTCTATAAGTATATGTTCCGCTAAAATTCCGACAGGAGGAACGGCAATGTTTGCTCTACTTGCCATGGCTGGTGACTTGGGAGGTGCTTTAGGTCCTGCTATAGTGGGAAACATCTCTCAAAGTGCAGGTGACAATATGCAAAAAGGTATGCTTGCAAGTGGTATCTTTCCTATAATATTAACCGTTTCGATACTACTATTGAAGAACGTCAAGTTTAATAGTAAAAAATAGTATCATCGACTATATATAGAAACTCCCTCATCTTATTAAGTGAGGGAGTTCTTATATACTCTAATAGTCGACTATTATTCCCATTCTATAGTAGCTGGTGGTTTAGTAGTAACGTCGTATACTACACGGTTGATATTTTTAACTTCGTTTACTATTCTTGCAGATACTACCTCTAACACTTCGTAAGGAATTTTAGCAAAGTCAGCGGTCATGAAGTCTGTAGTAGTAACGCCACGTAGTGCAAGAGTATAGTCGTAAGTTCTACCGTCACCCATAACACCTACTGAACGCATATTAGTTAGTACTGCAAAGTATTGGTTTATAGACTTATCCAAACCAGCCTTAGCAACTTCTTCACGGAAGATGTAATCGGCATCTTGTAGCATTTCCAACTTTTCGTCAGTAATTTCACCGATAATTCTAATAGCTAAACCAGGGCCTGGGAAAGGTTGTCTCCAAACTAATACTGGAGATAGACCCAATTCTGTACCAAGTTGTCTAACTTCGTCTTTGAATAGCATTCTTAAAGGTTCGATAATCTCTTTGAAGTCAACATAGTCAGGTAGACCGCCAACGTTGTGATGTGATTTGATTACGGCAGCGTCGCCAAGACCACTTTCTATAACGTCAGGGTAGATAGTACCTTGTACTAAAAAGTCTACTTTGCCTATCTTTTTAGCTTCCTGTTCAAATACACGAATAAACTCTTCGCCTATAATTTTACGTTTAGCTTCTGGTTCAGATACGCCACGCATTTTAGACATAAACTGTTCTTTAGCGTTTACTCTAACGAAGTTGATATCCCAATCCTTAAAAGCCTCTTCTACTTCGTCGCCCTCATTTTTACGCATAAAGCCGTGGTCTACAAAGATGCAAGTTAGTTGATTGCCTATAGCCTTAGAAAGTAATGCGGCAGCTACAGAACTATCTACACCACCAGATAGACCTAATAATACTTTACCGTCACCGACTTTTTCTCTAATCTGTTGAATAGCAGTCTTAGCGTAGTCGCTCATAGTCCAGTCGCCCTTAAACTGACATACGTTATATAAAAAGTTGTGTAACATCTTAGAACCGTCTATAGTGTGGTTTACTTCTGGGTGATATTGCATACCGTATAGTCTTTTTTCGACGTTTTCCATAGCACCTACTGGACAGTTTTCGGTATGTGCTACCGATTTGAACCCTTGTGGTAGTTTGGAAATATAGTCAGTATGGCTCATCCAAGATACGTTACTATTAGATAGACCTTTAAATAGTAAAGAGTTAGTATCGTATATAGTATCGGTCTTACCATACTCACTAACTGGGGCAGAAGATACTTCACCACCTAAAGTATATGCCATTAATTGACAGCCATAGCATATGCCTAATACTGGAATACCTAACTCGAATATCTCTTTGCTTATGTGTGGCGACTTTTCGTCATATACACTATTAGGTCCACCAGTAAAGATAAACGCTTTAGGGTTCATAGACTTTAACTTTTCGATAGAAGTTTTATAACTATGGACTTCGCAGTATACACCACATTCACGGACACGTCTTGCTATTAGCTGATTATACTGTCCACCAAAGTCTAAAACTATACATAGTTCATGTTTCATAAAAAGGTAATCCTCCAAATTTTAGACGTTACAACATAAGTAACATAATTAGTATAGATAATATTATACCTTGAAATTTAGGCATTGTCAACCGTAATATATAAGCATTATTCTTGAACTTCGTAGAACATTCGTTTTGGTTTTTGATTGTGCGACTGTGTACTTAATACCAAACCTATGGCTACAAACATACTAACCATAGCAGTACCACCCGCACTCATAAACGGTAGCGGAATACCTATTACGGGCATAACTCCAAGAACCATACCTATATTCATAAAGCAGTGAATAAATATCATAGCGAAAGTACCTACGCATATATTTTTACCTAAACTATCTTTACACTTTAGCCTATCACAGAGTATTCTTATACATATGAATGTGAACACTATTAATAGTACTACGCAACCCACAAATCCCAACGCTTGACCTACGAACGCAAATATAAAGTCGTTATGAATTTCTGGTACGGTGGAGTATTCCTGTTGAAATAGTCCTTTACCGAACAGTCCACCCTCAGCAAGAGCTTTTTTTCCTAAATTCTGTTGATACTCTATACCCAAAGGGTCTGAACCTGGATTGAACAGTACTAATATTCTGTTTTTGTGAACGCTACCTAATACGTAAGTCCATAACAAGTATAGTATTATAGGAATACTCGCTAATATAGGTGCTATATATCTTATCGAAAGTCCAGCGAATAACATCATAAACGCACACATAACACCAAATACTATAGCCGTTCCGTAGTCGCCTTGAAGTGCTACTATTCCTATAGGTATCAACCCGTGAATACACAACAGTATAAAGTTTAAAAATCTGTTGATATCTTCTCCAACCTTTGAAAGGTGTAAGGAAAAAGATAGTAAAAACGCTATCTTTAATATTTCGGCTGGCTGAATACTAATAAATCCTAAGTCTATCCAAGCGATATCGTCTGCTTCTCCACGACCATATCCTAAAGAAGTGAACGTTAAGCCTACCAGTACCAACGATATGGGAACGTACAACCAAAACAGATTGGCTATCTTTTTATAGTCTATAGCCGTTATTATAAAACTTAATATTATGCCTATCAAAGCGGAAACGGTTTGAGTATACCATTGGTTTTCTGAAATTTCTACTACCTGTGCATTGTATATAGAGTATATACATATTATGCTTAGAGTAGCACATAACGAAACCGATAGCAATAGTAACTTATCCAACCTTTTTAGATAGTCAAAGAAGGTGTAACGTTGGTCTTCTACTCTGTTTAACTTTTGTATCATAGGCTAATCTCCAATCTGGAACAGATAGCCTTAACTACTCCGTTTTTGTAGTTAGGTTCTGCGATGTATTTGCCGTACTGTTTCATATCGTCGTTAGCGTTAGCCATTACATAGCTATATTCTGCCATATTTAGAAGTGGAACGTCGTTGTAGAAGTCACCAAAAGCCATAGTTTCGGACTTAGTAGCGTTAATACTCTCTTGAATAGTCTTTAAAGCGTTGCCTTTGTCTATACCTTTATTCATAACGTCTTGCCAACGTACGCCAGAAACTACTACAGATAGGCTATCGCCGAACTTTCTATTTAGTACAGGATAGCTATTATAGAGTGGATTTTTAGTGTCGCATATGGCTATCTTGAATATATCGTCTTGAACGGATAGTAAGTCGTCCACGGCGGTGAACTTGACGTAGAAGTTGTTGATTTCCTGCTTGTACTGTTCTTTTGCGGAACTGCTGAAGTAGATATCTTTCATACCACATAGAACAGGACTAACACATTCCAACTTGTTGCACTCTTTGACTATATCCATAACGGTGGAGTGTTCTATAATGCTAACGGATACTATTTTATCTTTAACTACTACATAAGCACCGTTATCGCAGATAAAGTTCATATCTTTAGCGTGTTCACCGAATATGTGATATAACGCCACATAAGAACGTCCGCTTGCTATTACGAACTCTATTCCTTTAGACTTTAGTACGTCTAATAGTCTAAAAAAGTCTTTAGGAAGTTGCTTGTTATCGTCTAATAGAGTACCGTCCATATCTGTAGCTATTAACTTAATCATAGTGTGTTCTCCAATCTTAAACTTTACTATATAATTATTATACTTGCCAATACTTTTGGTCTAAACTTCTAAAGCGAGTAGCCCTTGCAATATGGGATTTTTGTATTACTTCGCTACCGTCCATATCGGCAATAGTGCGAGCAATCTTTAATATTTTGCTGTAGGCTCTTGCAGAAAGTCCCGTCTTATCGAATATATTTTTTAGGAACGTTTGGGCATCGTAAGACATAGGGCATAGTTCTTGAAGTCTATCAGCGGATATTCTCGCATTACAGGAAATACCAGTACCTTTGAACCTAATACTTTGAAGTTCTCTAACCTTTAATACTCTTTCTCTAATAGTTTGAGAACTCTCTTGCTTTTGAGTAGACACTAAGTCCTGAAACTCTACAGGTGCTACTTCTATGTGAATATCGAACCTATCTAATAGAGGTCCTGATATTTTAGATAGGTAGTTGTGTATAGCTTTAGAACTGCAAGTACACTTTCTTTTAGGGTGGTTAAAGTATCCACAAGGACAAGGGTTCATAGCACCTATTAGCATAAATTCGCAAGGATACGTCACGCTACCAGCTACACGGGATATGGTGATTTTTTCATCTTCTAAAGGTTGTCTAAGAAGTTCCAAGGTATGCTTATCGAACTCTGCTAACTCATCAAGAAATAGTACTCCATTGTGTGCAAGTGATACTTCACCAGGTTGTGGAATAGTACCTCCGCCAACCAATCCCGAACTGGAAATAGTATGGTGTGGCGACCTGAACGGTCTTTCGGTTACTATAGGATTGTTCTTGTCCAACTTACCCATTATGGAGTGTATCTTAGTAGTTTCTATACTCTCTTTTTTAGACATCTTTGGTAGTATCGAAGGTATTCTCTTAGCCAACATACTCTTACCGCTACCAGGTGAACCTATTAGCAATACGTTATGACCACCACATACAGCCACTTCTAAAGCGTACTTAACGGACTGTTGTCCACGCACGTCCGAAAAGTTTAACAGATAGTTTTCGGTATTAGAGTTATATTCATATATAGGTTCTTTAGGGATAGTCTTTCCACCGTTGAAGTGATATAGTAACTGTTCTATATTTTCCACACCGTATACGTCTATACCGTCTACTACGGAAGCCTCGGTAGTATTATCTTTAGGAACGTATATAGACTTGTACCCGTGTTCTTTAGCGTATAGCACCATAGGAAGTACACCGTTTATAGCTCTAATGTTTCCGCTTAAAGATACTTCTCCTACAAATACGCAGTCGTCTAAGTTGGCATCTATGTGAGACATTCCTTTTAACATGGCTATTAGTATAGCTAAATCGTGTACTGAACCGCTTTTTTTAGTATTAGCAGGTGCAAGGTTTACTATAACGTTAGCTACAGGAAAAGCTATATTTATAGAACGTAAAGCCGACTTTATTCTCTCTCTACTCTCTTTAATAGAAGCGTCTGGAAGTCCTACAAGGTCGAACGACGGTTGACCTCTGTTAATAGCCAGTTCAACTTCTACCGAATAAGCGTTTAGTCCAAAAAGACCTATACTATTTACTTTTATAAACATACATACACAGTCCTTTTTTGATAAAATTTGGAATTATAATAGTATTATCCAATCCAATGTGTTACTAAAATACTTTTAATTAATACTCTTGTATCTAAGTATGGTGTCTATGTGTCCATGAATATATTGTAACACTAATCTGTGAAAAAGTAAATAATTTTTATCGTACAAGATAATAGGTATATTTTAAAGTATATATTGAAAAACTATCCATTATGTGATATATTAATTAAAAAGAGGTGAAATACATGGCTTTAAAACTTACTCCACAAGATATTGAAAAATTTGTTGATAGAATAAAAAAGTTTGAACCTTATTCAAGAGAAGAACTTAACCAAATCCCATTAGATGCACCTTTGAATGAATTTAATGAAGGTAGAATAGCCTCTGCAAGAGCTAAACGCATATTAGATGGTTATTTTAAAGAACACCCTGAAGAAGACGTATACGGCTACTTAGACGGTAGTTGCTTTAACTCAAAATAGAAAGATTAGTAAAGACGGCATGAAGTGTATACTCCACGCCGTCTTTTTAGGGATTATTTTAAAATGATGTTTTGAAAAAGTCTTAAACTATTACTTGTCACTGTTGCCTACTATAGCTTTTCTAATTAGGTCTACTGGAATTATTATTAATTAAAAGGAGGTGAAATATATGGCTTTAAAACTTACTCCACAAGATATTGAAAATTTCATAAATACATTAAGAAACTATAAACCTTATTCAAGAGAAGAACTTGACCAAATCCCATTAGATGCTACCCCAGAAAATTGTCCTCTATATAGTATTGATAGGCAAATGTCTACCGAAGCTAAACGCATATTGGATAGATATTTTCAACTCCACCCTGAAGAAGACGTATACGGTTACTTAGACGGTAGTTGCTTTAACTCAAAATAGAAAGATTAGTAAAGACGGCATGAAGTGTATACTCCACGCCGTCTTTTTAGGGATTATTTTAAAATGATGTTTTGAAAAAGTCTTAAACTATTACTTGTCACTGTTGCCTACTATAGCTTTTCTAATTAGGTCTACTGGAATTATCGAGAATGACATAATTAGTATTACTACCCATTCCATAGGGTCTAAGCCGTGACATCTCATAACTGCACCGCCAAGGTAAGTCATAAGTATTTGAACTACTACTATTAATCCTATAACGGTTAAGAACTGCTTGTTACCGTTAATGTTATCAAATAGGTTCTTTTCAGTAGTACGGGCATTGAATGCGTTGAATACTGATGAGAATATAAAGAACGCAAAGTATGCAGTACCAAGTTCAAGATAGGTTTCGTTGTTAAGGTCAGGAATATTAAAGAACGAAGTTCCAAGGTCTGCACCTTCAACGAATACTTTCTGTAGAGGAGTTACTGTTAATAGTGCAATACCTAATATGAATACCCATATTGCACCAGTAACGATGCTACTCCACATATACTTGTTTACTATAGCTTCGGAACGACTTTTTGGTTTTTCTTTCATGTATCTGTCTATAGCAGGTTCGCCACCGAATGCTAACGCTGCTAAGGTATCCATTACTAAGTTTACCCATAGTATTTGAATTACTGTCAATGGGCTATCCATACCTATTAATGGGCATACGAACGAAGTTAATACTGCTGATACGTTTATAGTTAGTTGGAAGATTATAAACTTTCTAATGCTATTGAATATAGTTCTACCATATAGTATAGCCTTTTCGATAGATTGGAAGTTATCGTCTAAGATTACTATATCGGAAGCCTCTTTGGCTACTTCAGTACCGCCACCCATAGCGAAACCTACGTCAGCCTTTTTAAGTGCAGGTGAGTCGTTTACACCGTCACCAGTCATACCTACTACTAATTCTTTTTCTTGAGCAAGTCTAACTAAACGGCTCTTGTCGGTAGGTAAAGCTCTTGCGATAACTCTAATATCAGGAAGTACGGCTTTAATTTCGTCGTCGGACATCTTTTGTAGTTCGTCGGAAGTGAATACTTTTTCCTTATCGGAAGTAAGTAGTCCAGCATCTTTGGCTATAGCCACTGCGGTTTCCTTACGGTCACCAGTAATCATGACTACTTGAATGCCAGCCTCTTTAACCTTTTTGATAGCCGTTACGGACTCTGGTCTAACTTCGTCACGTATACCAAGAACGCCTACTAATATCCAATTGTTACCTTCTGGAAGTGCATCTTCACCAAGAGCGTCTTCTGATACTGCTAAAGCTAACATTCTAATAGCACGTTCAGCAAACTGATTAATCTTTTCGTCTAACTGTTTAGCGGTAGAAAATTCTACCTTGTTGCCGTTTTCGTCGAAGTAGTACTTACATCTTTGAAGTATCTTTTCTGGAGCGCCCTTAATTAGAGTGTAGTTGTAATCACCCTTTACTTGTGTAGCGGAGTACTTGTTAGTACTGTTAAAAGGTATAGAGGCTACTTTGGTTAGACTTACTTCTGGATTAGTGCCTACGGCAAATCCGAGTACTGCCTTTTCGGTAGCGTTACCGCCTACGACTTTAACGTTGTTGCCGTCTTTTGTGACTACTGCGTCGGTATTGTGTTGAATAGTAATAGCGGTAATCTTACCAAGTTCACCTTTTATTTCGCTTGCCTTAGAAGTTTCTTTTAAAGAACCGTCTATAAAAGTAACTACTTCTAATTGACCTTTAGTGATAGTACCAGTCTTATCACTGAATAGAATGTTTAAAGAACCTGCGGTTTCTATACCAGTAACTTTTCTTACCAATACGTTATCTTTAAGCATCTTGCCCATGTTCATAGCAGATACTAAAGCTATCATAAGAGGCAAACCTTCTGGAACTGCCATTACTATGATTACTACTGCAAGAATTATAGCGTGTAGTACACTCGTAAGTACTGTTACCCAATCGGAGAAGTAACCAGCAAAGCCACCAGCAGATACTATACTCTGTATTATAGAGGCTACTGCTATAGCACCACCACCGATATATCCAAACTTACTAATACCGTTAGCTAATCCGGCTAACTTAACTTTTAGTGGACTTTCTCTGTCATCGTTTTGTTGTAGTTCCTTAGCGATTTGACCGTATACCGACTTATCGCCTACTACTGTAACTTGCATTACTGCATTACCAGAACATACTACAGAACCTCTAAATACTTTGTACTGATTTAAAAAGTCCATAGCCTCTTCTTGGTCTACCCAACCGTCAGGAATAGCTATTTTTTTAGCCTCTTTAGCCTCACCGTTAAGTACTGATTGGTCTACTTTGATGTCACCATCTATTAGTATACCGTCTGCTGGAACCTTATCACCAGCTTGTAGCATAATAGCGTCTCCCACTACTATGTCATCTATAGCAACTTCTTGAATAGAACCGTTTCTATAGATTTTACAGGTTATTTTTGAAGCCTCCTCTTGTAGCTTTTGAAAAGCGTTTTCGTTTCTGTATTCCGAAAACGTGGAAACAAGAGTAGCTAAAGCTATAGCCACGGCTATGCCTATAGGTTCGTACCATTCAACAGCCTGTTCGATAAGACCTACTGCACCTAAAATGAATATTACTACGTTTACTACTAAAGCTACTAATAGTATTTTAATCATAGGGTCGTCAAAGTTGCCTTTTAGCTTGTCCATAAAGGTTTCGCCAGCCACTTCGCTTAACCTGTTGGTGCCGTATTTAGCCTTGGATTCTTCTACTTGCTTGTCATTAAGTCCAAAATTCTTCATATTAAACACCGTTTCGCCCATATTGAGCGAAATTTAACTCCTTTCCAAGATTTTTAAGTGTGTTTTGTATTAACACTTTAGAGTATACTGTATTTAAATTAAAATAAGATTAAATTTTTTCTTAAAATGGTAACTAAATATTTAGGATTGGTATGTATTAAAGTGTAGTATAGTCTTGGTGTTGGTGTCGGAATGTATAATTCTAATGGAAGTGTCATTTTGGACTATCACGCCGTGTTCTGTAGGAATTAAGTTCCCCTTATCGGAATACATTCCATTGCAAGCGTTGTTTACTAATATGTACTTTCCACCACGATATCTAACGTAAGCCATAACGGTTCTGTCTGCACGTTCATCGGGGAATACTCTGTTTAAAAGGTGCCACTTCATAATAGGAGTACCGTCTTCTACTATCAAGTTACCCTTAGATACCCAACTATCTTTAATAGTTTGACTTTCCATTAGAATATCTACTTTGACTATCGGTTTAGATACTCTACGTTTACAGAATGGGCATACTGGATTGTGTACATCTTTTACTATAAAGTATTTTTTATCACACTTAGGATTTTCACAGGAGTGTAACATATCCCAAGTAGTAGATAGACCTCTTTCCCATTCAAGAGCGGTAGGACGTAGATTAGGTTTGTGTAGCCCGTCTACAAAAGACTTTAAAAATAACTCTTCTAATGGTTTACCTAAGTCAGAGATAGTAACGTTTAGGTCGTTTGGTCGATTAGAAGTATCTGTAGGATTTTCTATAAAAGTAGCCTGTAAGCCTAACGCCAAAAAGTCGTCACGTTCAGCAGAAGTACAATCGTATACTTTTGGACCGTCTAATAGAGGGTGTCTTAATAGAAGATATTCATATATTAGTACTGCTAAAGAGTGCAAGTCGGTATATATAGAAGGGTATTTTCTGTATTTAGGCTCTAATATAGCAGTAGCTAAGACTTCAGGGGCGATATATCCTCTTGTACCCATAACTTCAGGAGGGTATACGTTAGGTACTACTAAAGCGTCAACGTCTATTACTACACAAGTAGCAGTTTTAGGGTCTATTAGTACGTTCTTGCAAGATAGGTCGGAGTGTGCCAAACCTGCTTGATGTAGTCTTCTAATAGTTCGGGATAGGAGTATACATATCTGTAGCATCGAACGGAAGTCGCCTAACTCTTCAGGGCGTAAAAACTTTCGGGACTTTCCAGTAAACCATTTGCTATTTTTGTCTTTACCTTTTAGGTTCATACCGCTAACCCTTGCAGAGTGTTCACCAAAGAAGAAGTTATCAGGATAGCATGGCGAAACTATTCCTAAACCATACTTTTTATGATGTACTATGTCTATAGGCCAACAGAAGCGATTTCTAAAGTATTTAGCGGTCTGTTCAGTGTTGCCTATAGCTCCTCCAGACTGTTCCGAAATGGTGGGGTTATACTTATGTAGTATTCTATCCAGTCGAGCCTCTACTTGAGCGTAGTCCAAAGAAGAGGTATCGTTGAAAAACTGTACCACCATAGACTTATCCGTGGTAAAGTAGGTATACTTCATGCAACCTCTTGGAGGGTCTGCTGAAACTATAAAGTCTAACCGTTTTCCGTTAGAGAGTTTAACGCTATCTATACTGTTCATTTAAAATAGTTCACCTCACATAGAGTACAAAAATGGAACGACTAATGGTTAAGTCGTTCTTGCTATGGCTATAAGCCTAAAAAATATTCATATTATAAGTGATGTCTTTGTGCAACCTCTATATCTATAGCGTTGCCAATAGTAGAACCTAATCTATATTAGTATATATAAATAGAGTTCTATCGTCAAAAGAACCACGTTTAGTATAGTTATCTAACCATGTTTTTAAGTTTTCTGACCTATCTTCATTATAGCACTGACTATATACTGATACTGCGTTTTCGATAAAAGTACTATCCTTCCAAAGAGTTTGGTCGTCTACGTTAAAGAACTTTTTAATATCTTCAGAATACGCAACGTATACAGTCTTAGAGGTTTCCTCTATAGTAGACTGTTCCTTTATAGGTGGAACTATCTTAAAAAAGCTATTGTTACTACTTGTGGATACAGGAACTATACCGTTAAGTTTTAAGTCGTAATATAATGAAGTTGCGTTAGTTTCATATGGAAAATAGTCATCTGCTACACCGTCAGTAGCTAATATTATAGAAGATACTGTACCTTTCATAATCTTTATACGCTTAATTAGACTGTACTGTTCTAAGACGTTAGCAGAAGTTATAAATTCAGTTTCGCCACCAAAGTTTCCTTTATCTGCTGAACCTAATACTTTTACGCAGTGGTCGTAGTCAGCATTTTGGTTTATGGATATTGCCAAACCGTCACCAATTTGAATAGTTGCTACAAAGGTATCTTTAGAACCGTCATCGTTTATTATAGGTATGATTATAGAACCTATTAATGTACAAGATAAGTCGCTAATAGTTAAGTCACGGTCTACCTCTGCAAGATAGTCTAAGTCTTTAGAGATGCTATTATATGCACACTCTAAGTTGCTATATGCTGACTTAATCGAATTTTGGAGTTCTAAAGCTAACTTGCTACACGCATTATTAAACCTTATATCGTTAATAGGACAGGATATTCCCTCTAAAAAAGAACTATCTTTAAGTAGTCCTTCTAAGGAAGTACTCATAGTACGGGTAAAACTTTCAGTTACAGTTTTAGCACCTATTCGAGAGTATGGCTTAGAACCTGCACCGTCTGAAATGGCTACTATACAACTATTGCCTACTAAGTTGAAGTCGAAATAGTCGTCACAGTTTGTGCCATTGTGTTTGTGCTTTTTACCTCTTACGGTAGAGGCTAATATCTGTGCGTATGGAGTAGAACCTTTCTTAGTAATAGTTTCTTGATATGGTGCTACACTGCTAAGTATCTTTTGGTACTTCCACATATTAGAAGTCTTTTCTATGATTTCGCTATCGGATACTGTAGGTTTAGGTTCACTTTTTGGAGTGGTAGTAGTATCGATATCTGTAGTATCGTCTTCAACGGGAGCAGAAAAAGGGTCTATTTTGTTGAATGTGTCATCGTCTACAGGTGTAGAAGATTTTGGTGGAGTATCTTCTTCTGTGGTTGTAGTGTTAGAGTTGGAACTGTCAGGTTCAGTACTACTGGCAGATAGTATATCTTCGGTAGATATAGTAGAACCTTCACCTTGTGGAAATGAGCATTCGTATGAACTGTTTTCTTCTGTAGTGGAACTTTCTTCAGGAGTAGTATTGTCGTTAGTATCTGTAGTAGTTACTTCTTGAGAAGTGGTATCTACAGGTTTAGTATAGTTTGTAGAATAGTTGATACCATTTTTTATATCTGTTACGAACTGATTTAAAGTCTTCATGTTCATATCGTTAAACTCTGAGAGGTCTTTTTTGAACTTTTCAAAGTCGTAGTTTTGACTACTGCTTTTGCTGTCTTTATTGGAAGTGTTGTCGTTGTTACTTCCATTTAAAGCGTCTTTAAAGGCGTTAGCAGTCTTTTCACCCTCTCGAATAAGTGCCGATATAAAGTCTATACCGTCTTTTTGAAGTCTCTTGTTGATTTCATCAAAGTCTTGGTTCATAAAAAGTTCCTCCTTTAGATTATGGAATTATAGTGAATGCTGGAGGTGGAGTAGGTAAGTCTATAGGTTGGTCTGGTTTAGCGTCTAAAGAGTTAGAAGATAACTTTATAGAATCCGATACCCACTTAAAAAATTGCGATAGGTCTCCAGCAGATAGACTATTTAACATTATTACGTTGTTAGTAATCTTTTTTAGAACCTCGGTACTTGCTTCCGCACCTGCTCCGCAAGCTATTATGTTAGCAGGGTTTTCAGACTTTAACTTTTCGGCAAAAGGTTCCCAAGTATCGGTAGGAACGCCGTCAGTTAGAATAAATACTAAAGGTCGCCAATCGCCCTTAACGGTTGGGGAATTTTTAACCACTTCGGTTTCTATACACTCTGAAAGTAGTTCTAAGCCTGCACCTAAAGAAGTTAGTCCGTTAGCCTCTATTTGTGGTTCTTCAAAAGATACCAATTCGGTTAATGGGCATTGCTGAACTGCCACGCTACTAAAGGTTATAACCGAAATATAAGCAGTTTCTAATGCTTGAGGGTCTGTGCGTAGTTCCATTAATAAGGCTTTGATACCCTGTCTAACCGCCTCGATAGGTTCACCGTACATTGAACCAGAAGTATCTATTAATAGGTACACTGGTAGTCTTCTTGAAAAATTAGCCATAAAATTGTCTCCTCTACTATATATTATTATAGACTAAAAAATACTATTATATACCTATTATATAATAATATTCTATATAAGTCAACGTGTAGAAAGTAAAAATATATAGTCTGTATTGTGCTAATTGCACAAAAAAGTTTGTTTTTTATCTTTGAATTAGTACATTTACTTTTATACTAATCTATGGTATACTAAATATATACTTAATTGGGGGAGAAGTTAGTTCGTACGAACTAACTAATATTTTAAAGAAAGGAAATATTTTTCACATGGATATAAACAATATTTCTTACCATAAGAATAGTCGTTTAATAAATAAAAAGTGTAACTCCGACGATGGCATAACCATTGTACACTGTAGTGATATTCATTTGGGTACAGAAATATCATTTTTAAAGGATAACGACGCTAAAAAACGTCGTGCCGAAATTATGAACACTTTTAAAAACGTAACTCAACTATGCAAACAAAAGTCTGTAGATGTGTTAATAGTGGCAGGAGACCTATTTGTAAATCATGGTGTAGACCTATCTATTATTAACTCTGCAAAGAGATGTTTTGCTGATATTCCAGAAACTATAGTGGCTATATGTGCTGGTAATCATGACTATCTAAGTGCAGACTCTCCATTCTGTGATAATGATTGGTGCGATAACGTATTCATATTCGGTAAAGAGTTACAGTATGTAGAGTTTCCTAATATGAAGTTAAGACTTTGGGGGATATCTTTTGCAAGTACCTATATCGAAACGCCTGTATTCGATAAGATAGACGTTCCTAAGGATAGGTATACTAACATATTAGTGATGCATGGAGATATTATAGAAGGTAATCAAATTAGCCGTTATAATCCTATTACTGTTGAGCAGTTAAGCCGTTCTAATATGGACTATGTGGCTTTAGGACACATGCACAAAACCACTGAAGTTAAAAAGGCTGGTTCTACATACTATGCATATTCAGGTTGTCCAGAGGGTCACGACTTTGACGAGCAAGGCAAAAAGGGTATCTACTATGGCACAGTATCTAAGGGAAGTTGTAATCTACAGTTTATTCCTATGTCTAAAAGGATACTCATGGAACTATACGTAAGTATAGATAATGCCTACTCCAACAAAGAAGCGGTTAGCATGATAACTACTTACCTTGAAAATCAATTGGGTTCTACATATAAAGAAAATCTATACAGAATAGTATTAAAAGGTACTACGGCTGAAAACTATAGACCTAACTGTCAATATATTCAAGACGCACTTAATGAGATAGTATTCTATGCTAACGTTAAAAATCAGTCTGTGCCATACGTTAATTTTGATATACTATCTAAAGAGGTATCTTTAAGGGGACTATTCGTTAAGAATATGCTAAACCGAATAGAACGTTGTGGCGACAGATTTGAAGAAGAAAGCCTTCGTAATGCCCTATACATCGGGTTGAACGCTTTCGATAGCGAGGTGAACATAATTGATAATTAATACTATAGATATTATAGCTTTTGGTAACTTAAAAGATTTTCACTTACGTTTAAACGACGGGTTAAACGTTATATATGGCGATATGGAAAATGGTAAAAATACTATTATAGCCTTTATTAAAATGCTATTCTACGGTTCGCCACATATAACCGCTGAACAGATTGATAGTTCTAACACTATAGTGAACGAAAGGTTAAAGTATCGACCAACAGATAGTAACTCTCAAATGGGAGGTTCTATAGAATTTTCTTTTAACGGTGTAGATTACAGACTAACTCGTATATTTAAAGACTCTAACACAGAAGATATAGTAACTCTACAAGACGTTTCAAACCACACCACTATAGACGTTAAAGACGATAAAAAAGTCGGAAAGACTCTGTTAGGTATCAGTGAGAGTACGTTCAAAAAAAGTATATTCATCAATCAGATTACTAACGGTATGGACGATAACGAAATAATCTGCAAGATTACCAATCTAATTACTACTTGTGATGAAGGAACTTCTTTTAATAACGTTCAGCAACGCCTTACAGATGCTAAAGAGTGCTATCTATCTAAAAGTGGTAAGATAGGTATTTTGGATAAAAACAGAGCTACTCTACACTCTTTATACGAAGATATGAACTCCGCTAAAGCAGAAGAAAGTCAAAAACTACAGATGCAAATAGACTACGAAGCCGTACAAGAAAACAGAGACGAAATAGTGGCTCGTTACGATGAACTTAAACGTACTCTAACCATTCAAGAAATGATGTCCGAAGTTAATAGTCTTAAAAACTTAGTGGCGAAGTTCGATAATATAAACGACTTAAAGGAAGAAGTATCTTCTCTTAGACAAGCGTTGACTATCAACGGTATTACTGTAGATAAAAACTTTATCAACAAGGCAGATAAAAAACTGAACATTATCCAACAGATTGGCGAACGTAAAAATCAACTACAGTCGGCAGTCTCCCGTATCAAAAACGAACTGGACGTACTAACCGAAACGTTAAACACTTCTCATGTGGAAGAACGTCAGCTATACAACGAAGCCGTGGAACAGATAGAGTTCACTAACGGTCACATTGACAACTTAGACAAGAGCATAGAAGAGACTAAAAAAGAGTTAGAAGACCTTAAAGAAAAGATTAAAGAAGCAGATATCAACTTCAGAGTTACCGACGAACAGTTAAAGGCTAAACAGGACTTAGACAAGCAACGCATGGATTTGGCTCAACAACAGTTGACTGAGGCTCGTATTCCTAAGGTTAATGAAAATAATGTCACTCCATTGAGTACGTATATCATGTTAAGCGTGCTTATTATAATAATAGGCGTAGTACTTGCTTTTACTGTCAATAAGATACTTTCTATCATTCCTGCGATAGGTTTAGTTATGGTACTATCCACGTTGGCTCAAAAGGATAATTTGGCTAAAAAGATTAGCAAAAATAATACCTATATCGATGAAGTAGCCGTGGCTAAAGCTATCGAAAATCTTAACAACGTTAGAAACAATACAGAATGGGAACAGCATATATTAGTTAAAAAACAACGTGAGGCTCAAAAACAACTTAATCTACTAAAGCTAACCGAAGAACAGACTATCTCTAAGGTGGACAAGTACGAAGAACAGAAAAAAGTTCTTAGCAATAACCTTAAATACTGGATTAATCAACGTGACGAAACACAAAAAGTATTCGTTACCGAACAGGCTAAAGTGGACGCTAAACAAGATGACCTAAACAACGTCTTACAAGGTATCGAAAAGGCTGAACAGAGTTTCAATAACGCCCAACAGGATATTATCAACTGGTTATCTAACGTTAAATCTTGTACTAATCTAAACGAAGTCAATAACGCAATCAACGAATATAAAGGCAAGCTGAACCATATAGACGATTTGGAACTACAGATTAACACTCAAACTGTAGAGTTGAACTCTCAAACTGAAGGACAGTCTTACGACGAACTCAAAGAAAGACTTACCGACGTTACTGCCGACTACATAGAAATGTGTGGTAGGGATAATCCTGAACCTATGAGCGTAGCAGAGTTGAACACTCTAAAGAATGAGATTAACGACTGTCAGTTCTCCTTAAATATGCAGAATGCTGACCTATCTTATATCAACTCCGATATTAAGCTAAAGTTTAGAAATAGTAACTCCGTTACTGATATAGAACATCATATCAACCACTTGGAAAGAGATATCGTTAGACAAGAAAAGTTCTGTAATAGTGTAAGTATAGCTTTAGACGTATTAAGACAGTCTTTTGAAGAGATGAAAGAGTATACTAACACTCTTAATAGTAACACTCATAAGATATTCAATCAACTAACAGACGGTTCTCATGAAAGTTTATCTATAGATAAGGCTTTAAAGGTAGCTTCTCAATCGGATAACTCTATAGAAGATTGGAAGTATCTAAGTAGTGGTACTATGGAACAGGCTTATCTATCTTTAAGGTTAGGCGACTGTGCTACTATCTCCAATTTGAACCTACCTATAGTATTAGACGGTCTACTAATACAGTATAGCGATGAAAGTACTAATAAGTATCTTGACTTTATACTTGAACACTCTAAACTACATCAAGTTATAATGTTTACCTATTATAAAAACGTCTTAAATGATATTGGTAGTAGGTCTAATAAGGCTAACTTAATAGATATATCTTAAACGGATAAAGTCAATATTATACCATAATTTAGTCTATAAAGATACTTTACTCTATACTAATTTTGGGATATAATATATACATACTAAGTTAGAACATTTCTTATAATTATATTAAAGCATAAAAAAGTCACGCTGAATATGGCGTGACTTTATCTTTTTAATATTTTGTGTACTATAGTTGCTCTTGTGGGGTAGGTGCTAAGAATAGTGTACCTACTGACTTATCTTCAAATAGGTCGTATAGTCTTTCAGGATTAGCACCGTTCATGATTACCATATCTATACCAGATTCAGTAGCAATCTTACCAGCATTGATTTTAGTAGTCATACCGCCAGTACCTAAGTTAGAACCAGAACCTCCTGCAATGTTTTCTATGTAAGAACTGATTTCGGTAACTACAGGAATAAGTCTTGCATTGTCCGACTTGTGAGGGTCGGAACTGTATAGTCCATCTATATCGGATAGTATTATTAATAGGTCTGCTTTAGCCAGACTGGCTACTATTGCGGATAGTGAGTCGTTTTCTCCGATTTCCAATTCCAACTCATCTATAGCCACCGTATCGTTTTCGTTTACTATAGGAATAACGTTAGCCTCTAAGAGTTTTTTAAAGGTGTTTTCTACGTTCTTTTTGCGTTCATTTTCTATAGTAGCTTTGGTTAGTAGTATTTGAGCTACTGTAATTCCGTACTCATCGAATAGATTATCGTACATATACATGAGTTCGCACTGTCCGACTGCTGCACAGGCTTGTTTAGTTTGGGTGTCAGTAGGGCGTTCCTTTAGACCAAGTTTACCCATTCCAAGACCTATAGCACCTGAAGATACTATTATAACCTCTTTGCCTGAATTGTGTATATCGGAGATTATTCTAACTAAGTTATTCATACGTCTAAGGTTTATTCTACCTGTGGAGTGTGCCAAAGTAGAAGTTCCCAACTTTATTACTATTCTTTGTTTTTCAGATATTTTTGACATCTAAAAAAGTCCTTTCATATAAGTGTATTGTAGTATTAGCCTACTCTGTTAATGATATTTCCGTTTAAAAATCCTTTAACGTTATCTACTACTATGTTTAGTAGACGTTGACGTGTTTCTAACGGCGACCACGCTATGTGTGGAGTTATCACCAAATTCGGTAATGATAGTACTTCCATTAACGGAGTATCTTTAGACATAGGTTCGGTACGTAGTACGTCAAGGTATGCACCACCTATAGAGTGTTCCTTTAGGGCTGTAGCTAATGCGAGTTCGTCTACAGTACCGCCTCTTGAAGTGTTTATTAGAATAGCGTCTTTTTTCATCAAAGATAGGGTATCCTTACAGACTAAGTTAGCGGTCTGTTCAGTCAGTGGACAGTGTAGAGTAACTATGTCTGCACTGCTAAAGGCTTCTTCTTTAGAGACTACTCTGTAAGGACAGTCTTTAGGAGTGGTTCGGGTGTGAACTAATACGTTCATGCCGAAAGTTTCAGCTATTTTGGATACTCTTTTACCTATGCTACCATAACCTATTATGGATATAGTCTTGTTGTATAGTTCAGTAGTACCATATGGAAAGTAAGAAAATACTGAAGACTTTAACCATTCGCCAGTCTTTACAGAGTTGTCATACTTAGCTACTCTGCTATAGTGATGTAGTATCATAGCAAAGGTTAGTTGTGCTACTGCGTTAGTGGAGTATTCTCCTGCATTGCATACGACTATATTTTTTTCTTTGCAAGTGGGAATATCTACGTTATTGTATCCTGTAGCAAATAGACCTATATACTTTAAGTTTTTACAACTTTCTATTACACGCTTAGTAATAGGTGTCTTGTTACATAACAGAACGTCTGCTGAACCTATTCTATCTATAATAGTATCTTCATCATAAGGGGTAAGACTGTATACCGTTAGACCATCAAACAGAGCCTTAATACTATCATAAGATACGTCGTCAGTCATGGACATGGTAGACCAATCGGTGATTACTGCATTAAGTCCCATTAGTCTTTCCCTTTCTTAGCATTAGCGGAAGTATCGTCTTCTTTTTTATTGAAGAATAACATACTACCTATTATTAGTACCAATACTAACTCTACTATGCCTATTATGTTAAACACTATAGACGATGAGTTTATATATAGTATCAGTGGAATAGGTATAGCTATAGCACTTAATAGTTGATACTTTTGTTTTTGTCTGGCAAACTGCATTAAAAAGAATAACACAGATATTATAGTAAATATTATATGTGCGTTAAACGATATCGGAAACAGTCCAGAACTAATAGCGTCTAAACCTGTACTAACTGTATTCAAAATATAGGACCTCCTAAACTATTATATGGGCAGAGTATATTTTCTGCCCTAAAGTGTACTATTGGTATCTTGTAGATGCTCTAAACGTTCCCAAAAGCAGTTATAACCTATAACTTGCTTGCTTTTTGGCATACAGAATAATGACCTTCGGTAAGTTTGAAATAACTGTATAACTTTCGGATTGGACTTAATTCTGCCTTTAAACAACATGGGCATTTTAGGAAACTCATCTAAGAATATTATACATGGTACTAAACTTTCAAACTGACTTATAAACCTATCACTTAAAGACTTGTATATAGGTTTAGGATTACTATGTATTACATTGTTAAAGTATGTTAATGGGTCTGATATGCTATATTCTAATACTAAGTTGTTTAGTACTAAGATATAGTGTTGGTCATCTTGTGATAAGTAAAAGTTTTTATCGTCTTTGATGATAATATCCCCGTAGTTGCTAATAAAACAACTACCGTGTAAGTCTGTTTTAGACATCAACTTTTTTAACATAGAATATCTATGTATACTATTTTGTGTTGGAGTATTATCTTTAAAGCTGATATCATGTTCTGGTATTCTATCTTTAATAGAGGCTATATCTATACCCACATCGAATATGCACTTTAACTGTTCTTTAACGTTAAAATCGGATAGGGTAATTAAGTAGTCGCCTTGATAGTTAATAAACTGTTGCATTAAAGATATAGCGTCATCTATGATACTTTTTTTAATAGTGCTGTTCATAACGTTCCTCGTATAGTAGTAGTTTATAATATTCTGCTGTGTTTTATTATAGCTCAACTATTGATAATTTGTCAAGTCGTTTTTTGGTCGTATAGATGTATAGTACCATTTTGGGTTCAAATGCCCATTTGGATTAGTTTTTTTTGTAATATTAACAGATTAATCTTGACTTTATACCACAAAAATTGTATACTATAAATATACTTAATGCTTTAGATGGCTAAAATTAAACAGTATTAGCTTTTAACGTTATATACGGGAGGTTGTTTTTAACATGGCAGTAAACTTAAAAAAAGGTCAAAGAGTAGACCTAACTAAAGGTAATTCCTCTTTAAAAAGAGTAATAGTCGGTCTTGGTTGGGATGAGGTACAAAAAAAGTCTGGCGGATTTTTTGCTTCACTATTGAACGGCGCACCTCAAGATATCGACTGCGACGCATCAGCAATACTAATTTCAGACAATGGAAAGTGTAAAGATAGTAGCGACGTAGTGTTCTATAATAATCTACAACATAAAACGGGTAGTATAGTTCACCAAGGCGACAACTTAACAGGTGCAGGCGACGGCGACGACGAACAGGTTAAAGTGTTCCTACAAGACGTTCCAAGTATGTATCAAAAGATAGTATTTGTAGTTACTATATATCAGGCATATGAAAGACACCAACACTTTGGTATGATTAAGAATGCTTTTATTAGAATAGTCGATGCAGATACTAACAAGGAACTATGTAGATACAACCTTTCAGACGACGATACCTATAATGGTAAGACTGGTATGATATTCGGTGAACTATATCGTCATGGCAGTGAATGGAAGTTCAACGCTATTGGTGAGGCTACTAACGATGGTGGCATAGTAAACATGGCTAAAAGATTTATGTAGTCTATCTACTTAGAAAGGAATATAGTATTATGATAAATCTTCAAAAAGGTCAAAAGATATCGTTGACTAAAGAAAGTTCTGGTCTAACCAACGTATTGGTTGGCTTAGGTTGGGACAAGGTTCAAAAACCTGCAAAAAAGATGTTCTCTCTATTTTCCAAAAAACCTGAAGATTTCGATTTGGACGCATCAGTACTCTTGCTACATCAAGGTGATAAACTTACTGACATTAAAAAAGATGTAGTATACTTTGGTAATAAGACCCACTTCAGTGGTGCGGTGGTACACAGGGGAGATAATCTAACGGGTGAAGGCAAAGGTGACGACGAACGGATAACCGTCAACTTAAAAAGTCTACCAACTGAATATCAAAAGTTAGTCTTTATGGTGAACATATACAAGGCTAAAGAACGTAACCAAAACTTTGGTATGGTAGATAACGCTTTTATTAGAATAGTAGATAGTTCTACTAATAAGGAACTATGTCGTTATAGTATATCTAACGATGTCAACTATAGCGATAAAACCGCTATGATATTCGGTGAACTATATCGTCATAATGACGAATGGAAATTTAGTGCTATAGGCAATGGTCTAAACACTGGCACTATCTCAGAAGTTGCAAACATCTATAGATAACTATAGGTGATAGTTAATAATATTTCTATATTAGGAGGTAAAAAAAATGGCAGTAAGTCTTTCAAAAGGTCAAAGAGTTAGCTTAGACAAAAGTTTAGTTAAGGCAGTAATAGGTTTAGGTTGGGATACTAACAAGTACGACGGCGGTTACGATTTCGACTTAGACGCATCGGTATTCTTACTTGGCGAAAATGGTAAGGTAAATCGTGATGAGGACTTTATATTCTATAATAACTTAGTAAGCCGTAACGAAGCAGTAACTCATACAGGTGATAACCGTACAGGTGAGGGCGAAGGCGACGACGAAGTTATTCTTATAGACTTTTCTAAAGTTCCAAGCGATATCCAAAAGATAGCCGTTACTGTTACTATCTTCGAGGCTGAAGAAAGAAAACAAAACTTTGGACAGGTATCTAATGCATACGTTAGAGTAGCTAAAATGAAGTCCGACGATGACATGGTAGGCGAGGAAGTTCTCCGTTTCGACTTAATGGAAGACTTTTCTATCGAAACTGCTATAGTAGTATGCGAAATATATCGTCATGGTAACGATTGGAAGTTCAACGCTGTAGCTTCTGGTTATCAAGGCGGTCTATACTCTCTATGTAAGGATTACGGCGTAAGCGTATAGTATTTAGTAACTATTTAGTACGTTAGACTATAAGTGTTAAGGGAATGATAGAACTATATCATTCCCTAACGTAATGTTAGGTGGTGTATTCGTGCAAGACGTTTTAAAAAATCAGTTATCTTCTAATATAGATACTATACTACTGCCATCGGGCGAGTACAAGGAACACGTGATAGTAGACCGTCCTTGTACTATAGTAGGAAACAATACTACTCTTTGGAATGATACTCTACCAGTAGTTAGAGTTAAGTCTAAAGGTGTAGTACTTAAAAACTTACGTTTGGAACTTACTGGTATATCGGGCTACGAGGACGACTATGCCGTATTACAGGTTCAAGATGATACTGTTATTCAAGACGTGGAAGTATTCGGTGGAGTGGCAGGTTGCAAAAAGACTTACATTCCAAGAACTCTACACTTAGGAACGTTTAAGTCGGAGTGTGAAAACTCTTATACTGTAAGTGTGTACGTGTTTGAACCTACTGAGGTGATATCTAACTGTAATGCTATCACCATAAGACCTTCTGCTATCGGTGTAGGTGCTAACGAGATAACTATTACAGTAAATCCTTTAAGGGACGGTTCTATGGTATATGGAGATATACTGTTTAAGTCTAAGTATATTAGACGTGTATACGTAGACGGTAAGTCTTTAAGTACTGCTCAAAAAGTGCAGTCTTTAGAACTCTATGACTATAATAGTATTTCCAAAGGGGATACTAACACGGTGGTATCTTTAGATACTATAGAGGCTATGCCAAGTGTTACACCTGTGAATAGTGTAGCACCTTCCATTAAAGCAGATACTACTTCTAAAGCTACTATTACCGATGATACTATCAGTAATAGAGTATTAGTACGTGGTCAACGTGTTACTATATTAGACAGTTCTATTACAGTAAAGTTGAGTTATTCTAAACTTATCAAACCTATGGATATAGACCCTTATATATTCTTAACCGACGCTACTAATCACACACGCTTTGATGAAGACGTAGTATTCTTTAGTAACAGACGTGCTAAAGATAGCATCGTCGAGTTGAAGAATGATAATTCGGTATACTTCAACTTAAACGATATATCGCCACAGGTACAGAGAATATCTATATGTTACTCTATATACTTAGGTGGCAGTCAATACGACCGTAACAAAGACTTTTCTAAGGTTGAAAATCCTAAAGTGGAATTTTTAAGCAATGGTAAACCTATATATACTATTCCGTTGACCGACTTGAATACACTATCTACCGTTATAGTTGCGGAAGTGTATAGGTACAAGGGTAATTGGAAAATAAATCCTGTAGTGGCTGGCTACAAAGAGGGACTACCTAAACTATGTAAATCATTCGGTGTAGATGCCGAATATTAACTATATATTTTTAGAGGTGTTTATATTATGGAAAGTTTTATCAAATCCGCTAAGTACAGTTACGACTTAAAGTCGTTGGTGGTATTTAGAAATCTTTTAGACGACGCTGTAGTTAAAAAGTTTATCGCACTATTAGAGGCTATAGAAAATACTTCCGATACTGTACTACAGTTAGAAAAGTATGCCGACTTTGTATCTGAACTGTATAAGTACAACGTAAACTTTACTTCGTATATGCTTAAAAAGATATTCGAGGACGAAAACGTGTACGTTAAGAGCAAATGCAGTAACTATGATGAAGGCAACGGTCTACTATTAGACGAATGCGTACTACACGAATTAGAAACTTTAAATACAGTATCAAGAATACAGTCTGAAGAGATTAAAACTCATATAGACTATAGCAAGTATCTGCCTAATTGGAAGACTTCTTCTCTAAACTTTGTAGACGAATATCTATTTAGAATTAAGAATATATCTTCTTACGGTTACGGAATATTCGCAGAGTATAAGATGTTTATAGTTCAAAATGGCGAAATAGTTCCAATTAAGCATCCAGATACCACTACCTTAGAAGAACTTACTGGTTACAAGCGTGAAAGACAGATAGTAATAGACAATACCAAAGCCTTAATAGACGGTAAACCAGCTTCTAACGTACTACTATATGGCGATGCGGGTACTGGTAAGTCTTCTACAGTTAAGGCGGTATGTAATAAGTTCGCTGAAAACGGTCTAAGAATTATCCAAATAGAAAAGAAGAACATTCACGATATTCCAAAGATTATGGATAGCTTAAATAGAAACCCTTTAAAGTTTATAATCTTTATAGATGACCTATCGTTTAATAGTGATGATAACGACTTTTCTACACTAAAGGCTATATTAGAGGGTAACGTATCCTCACGTGCTAACAACGTAGTAATATACGCTACAAGCAACAGAAGACACTTAGTTAAAGAGAGTTTCTCCGACAGAGAAGGAGACGATATTCACTTTAACGATACCGTACAAGAACTTACTTCTCTATCGGAACGTTTTGGTATATCGGTTAAGTTCATGCAACCAAGCAAAAAAGACTATCTCGAAATAGTACATAGTCTTGCTAAGGCTAACGATATAGATATGCCTACCGAAGAATTGGATATGCTCGCCGAAAGGTTCGTATTGGGCAGAAATGGACGTTCTCCACGTTCAGCTAAACAGTTTATATTAGGCTTAAAGTGTAAGTAGTAAGACGCTTCAGTATTAAAAAACTTGCTGAAAAAAGTTCTTGACTTTTAACCAATACTATGATATAATATAATACTGTAATCAGTGTTTAAGTACTACTGTCTAAAGTATTTGATGGGCTACTTGCATTAACATATTTTGACTATGAAATGAGGTGTATCGTAATGAAGGAAGGTATCCATCCACAGTTTGAAAAGACCACTATCACTTGTGCTTGTGGTAACGTTATTGAAACTCGTTCTACTAAGAAGGATATTAAGGTTGAAATCTGTTCTAAGTGCCACCCATTCTTCACAGGTAAACAAAAACTTGTTGATACTGGTGGTCGTGTAGATAGATTTAAGAGACGTTTTAACAGAGGCTAATCTGTTATTTAATCTTAAGAGTGGATTATTAATCCACTCTTTTTTTGTATTAACTATTATTATACTAAAGGAAGTGCTAAGGTTTGGGATATACCACTATTAAAGATAGGGCGGAAGCGTCGTTTATCGAAAAAAAGTCAGAATTTATAGGATATATAGCTCCCGTCACTACTAACGATGAAGCCGTGGCTTTTATCAACGAAGTTAAAGCTAAACATAGAAAGGCTAAACATAACGTATATGCGTACATTCTAAGAGAAGGTAATACTTCAAGGTATTCCGACGACGGCGAACCACAGGGTACGGCAGGTATTCCCGTACTGGACGTACTTAAAAAAAGAGGTCTAACAGACGTATGTTGCGTAGTTACTCGATACTTTGGCGGAATACTCCTTGGCGGTGGCGGTTTGGTTAGAGCGTACTCTCATGCAGTATCTATAGCGATAGATAGTGCTACTATTATGGATATGTGTAGCAGTTATGAGGTATCGTTCGTTACAGACTATACACTATACGGAAGAGTAAGCTATATACTTCCAGAATTTGGCGTTAAACTGTTGGATACTATCTTTGAAGATAACGTTACTACTAAACTATTAGTAAGAGTGGAACAGTTTGAACCCCTAAAAGCTAAACTTATAGATATCTCTAACGGTGCTATAACCGTACAACGTTCCGAAGAAAAGTATATGGACTTTAATAACTAATAGAAATACTCCCTTACCGTTATAGTAAGGGAGTATTGATATCTATTATATACTATTAATACTCTTTATTAAAGTCGAAGTCTTTAGAAAAGTCGAAAGTACGGAAGTAGTCTTCAGGAGTTTCAGCACGTCTAATTAGTTGATAAGTACCGTCTTCCTTTAGTAGAACCTCAGCAGAACGAAGTTTTCCGTTATAGTTATAACCCATAGAGAAACCGTGTGCGCCTGTATCGTGAATAGCTATATAGTCGCCTATGTCTATCTTAGGTAGCATTCTATCTATTGCGAACTTGTCGTTGTTTTCGCATAGACCACCTGTAACGTCGTACTTATGGTCACAAGGAGCGTTTTCCTTACCGAGTACGGTAATGTGATGGTATGCACCATACATAGCAGGACGCATTAAGTTACAAGCACAAGCGTCTACACCTATGTAGTCCTTGTAGGTTTGCTTTTCGTGAGTAACTTTGGTAATAAGGTGTCCATAAGGGGCAAGCATATATCTACCGAGTTCGGTGAATATAGCACAGTCGCCTAAACCGTTAGGAACCATAATCTCTTCAAAGGCTTGTCTAACACCTTCACCGATAGCTATAATATCGTTAGGTTCTTGGTCTGGTCTGTAGTTTACGCCAACGCCACCTGATAGGTTAATGAACTTGATATCTGCACCAGTTTTCTGTTTTAGTTCTACAGCGGTTTCAAATAGTATCTTAGCTAATACTGGGTAGTATTCGTTAGATACCGTATTACTTGCTAAGAATGAGTGTATACCAAAGTATTTAGCACCTTTGCTCATAAGAACCTTGTAGCCTTCAATAAGTTGGTCATGAGTAAAGCCATACTTAGCCTCGCTTGGAGTATCCATAATCTGATTTTTTATCTTAAATAGTCCGCCTGGATTGTAACGACAACATATAGTTTCTGGAATGTGACCTATAGTCTTTTCTAAAAAGTCTATGTGTGAAAAGTCGTCTAAGTTGATGATAACGCCTAACTTATCAGCAAGTGCGAAGTCTTGTGCAGGCGTTACGTTAGATGAGAACATAATATCGTGACCATGAAAACCGCACACGTCACTCATAATTAACTCTGTGTAAGAAGAACAGTCTGTACCACAACCTTCTTCTTGTAGTATCTTTAGAATGTATGGATTAGGAGTAGCTTTAACGGCAAAATACTCTTTAAATCCCTTATTCCAAGAGAAAGCCTTTAATAGTCTTTTAGCGTTTTCTCTAATGCCCTTTTCGTCGTATATGTGGAACGGAGTAGGAATATCCTTAGCTATACGTTCTACTAACTCCTTAGAAACAAAAGGTGTCTTCATAATAATAAAATCCCTCACTTTGTATTAGTATATGGTCTAACGGAACGGTATTCCGTCGAATAATATTTTACACCATTTAGGGTGTAAAGTCAAGAAGCAATACTATATTAGTGGGAATTGAGCATATATTACTTTAATATGGTAACTATAAAGCCATCTACGTTGTTGCCTGATATTACATAGTATTCATCTTTAGGTACTGGAACACTGGTATTTCCAGTAGTTTCAGCTGGAACGTAGTATATTTCGTAGTTTATGCTACCTATGGTTAGGTATAGATGTTCTTTGTAGAAGTTGTAATCTTTTAAAAAGTCTATGTACTCTTCTAAGCATAGGTTTTTATCTTGCATTATGTTAGAGTGTGGAATACCTACGTACCTAAAGTGATTAGGAGTGTATTCAGTATTAGTGATAGAACTTTTACTGTCAGGATATCTTAACACAAAACCGTACTTGTAACAGTTTTCTTCGAACCATGCATATTCGCCCGTACCGTCGAAGTCTAATATTTGACTTTCAGTAACCACTTTAAACTCTAAAGCGTAACCAGAACAGCTGTCGGAAGTACCGTTGCTGTCGTCTGCGTCACTACTGGTATAGCCTTGTACTATAGTAGTATATGGTATTTGAGTTTGGTTATAAAAATCGAGTAGCATATTATTGAACGGTTCGATAATGTCTTGACATACTTCTATGTTAAAGTCGGATAGCTTGTATCCTGTACCATAGTAGTAGTTAAAAGTAGATAGTTTGTCGCTTATATCGGGAAAGTTAGTAGGATGTTCAGTGTTTATAACTGCTAAAGCACCTTTTGAGATGTCATCCATAGACTTATTTACTGTATTATATAGCGAACTATCTATAGTCTGTGAAACTTCTGTCTGTGTCGGTTCGGAAGTTGGAAGTTCGCTACCTATGGTAGTATCGGTAGCTTCGGTAACTATAGCATAACTGGTCTGTTCAATGTTGTTATCCTTAGTAAACATTCTATAAAAGAAGTCGAATATTATTATTACTGCTATTACTATTAATAGCATAATACATACTCCTTTTATATTAATCTTTTTGTGTACATTTTTACTAATATCTATCTTATTCATTAGAGTTTATAAACCTCCTTATACGATGTACACTAATAGTGTACCAAAAAACATAGAATATGTCAACCTAAAAAGCAAAATCTATTGATATACTGTTTACGTTGTGTTATAATTATAATAACTTAATACTATAATTTTTTATTAAGGAAGGAGTGTGTATATGGCTAATACCACTTTAAAATACACTATAGACGCTTTCGATTTGGTGTCTGCTGGTAATATATCTACTGAAGTTACTAAACAGTTGGAACTACTAAAGATATCACCCGAAACTATAAGAAGATGTTCTTTAGCTTTATATGAGGGTGAAATTAATATGATTATCCATGCTAACGGCGGTACTGTAGAAGTAGTAGTCGCAGAAGATAAGAGTATAGTAGTTACACTTAAAGATACTGGCTCTGGTATAGAAAACATTCAAGAGGCTATGAAGAATGGATATTCTACAGTGCCTCCTAATAGCAAGGCTAAACAGAAAGGCTTTGGAGCAGGTCAAGGACTATCTAACATGGCAAAGTATTCCGACTATATGGATATTCAATCTAAAGTGGGCGTAGGTACTACGGTTACTATGCTATTTAAATAGTAAATTAAGGCGAATTGATACTACATCAATTCGCCTATATCTATCTATTAGTTCTGTACTAACGTATTATAAACCTAATATCTTCTTAAAGCTATCGGAGATAGTGTTCTTTAGGTTAGTAGCAAGTTCTTGAGTTTCAGCTATAGTAGTGTAGTAAGCCTTAATCTTAGGTTCTGTACCAGAAGGTCTGATTACTACGCTTGCACCGTCTGTTAGCTTGAATACTAATACGTCGGACTTAGGTAGTGTAAGAGTAGTTACTGTACCAGTAGCCATATCCTTAGAAGTGCTTGCTATATAGTCTTCAAAGTTAGTAACGGTTAAGCCAGCTATTTCAGTTGGAACGTGTTCTCTAAGATGAGCCATAAGGTCTTTCATCTTTTGCATACCAGTGATGCCTTCAAATTGGAAACTTTCTTGTGAATGGTGATAACAACCATACTTTTTGTATAGGTTTTCTCTTGCTTGATATAGAGATATACCCTTAGTTCTGTAGTAAGAAGTCATATCGCATATTAACATAGAAGCTACTACAGCGTCCTTATCACGAACGTAACTGCCTGCTAAGTAGCCATAGCTTTCTTCAAAGCCGAAGATGTATCTATCTTCTTGACCGTCAGCCTCTAATAGACCTATCTGTTCACCTATAAACTTAAAGCCAGTTAGAACGTTTCTAAGTTCAACGTTGTATTCCTTAGCTATAGCGTTTACTATATCGGTAGTAACTATAGTCTTAACGGCTACAGGATTTTTAGGCATAGTGCCAAGAGCTATTCTTTCCTTACAGATGTATTCAAATAGTAAAGCACCTACTTCGTTACCAGAGAATAGAACGTATTCGCCGTCAGGATTTGGAACTGCAATACCTACTCTGTCTGCGTCTGGGTCGGTAGCTAATAGTAGGTCAGGTTTTACGGTTTCACAGAGTTTTAAGCCAAGGTTAAGAGCCTCTCTAATTTCTGGGTTAGGGAATGGGCAAGTAGGGAAGTTACCGTCTGGGTTTTCCTGTTCAGGAACTACGGTAATATCGTTTACGCCTATTCTGTTTAGAATAGTTCTTACTGGCTTGTTACCAGTACCGTTTAATGGAGTGTATACTACCTTTAAACCGCTATTCTTAACTAAGTCTACATGGATACCTTGGGCAATAACGTTTTTATAGAAGTTTTCTATAACGTCTTCGCCAATATAAGAGATTAGACCTTGCTTGATACCTTCTTCAAAGTCTATGTGTTTAACGTCCTTAAAGATATCTACTTGGTTTATCTTGTTAATAACTATTTCGGAGTTGGTTAGGTTTAGTTGACAACCGTCTTCGCCATATACCTTGTAACCGTTGTACTTAGCAGGGTTATGACTTGCTGTAACCATAATACCAGCTTGACACTTTAACTCTCTAACTGCAAATGATAGCATAGGAGTAGGCATTAATTCGGTGTATATGTTAGCTTTAATTCCGTTACCGGCTAATACTTCACAAGCAGTCTTAGCAAAAGTAGTAGACTTTATTCTGCTATCAAAAGATACTGCAACACTTGGATTGGTAAAGTGTTCGTTTAGATAGTTAGCTAAACCTTGAGTAGCTTTTCTAATAGTATAGATGTTTAATCTTGCAGTACCAGCACCTATAACGCCTCTAAGACCGCCAGTACCAAACTCTAAGTTTTTGTAAAATCTTTCTTTAATAGCATCTTCGTTGCCATTGATAGACTTTAATTCTTCTACGATATCAGCATCTTCGGTAGCACAGTTACACCAAAGATTATATAGTTCTAATTCATTCATCGAAAAATATCCTCCTATAAAAGTTGTAAATATGTGTTTTATGTTCTACACATAAGTATTATATCACATATTTTTGGGTTTGAAAAGTGTTTTTTTAAAAAAACTACGTTCTAATAAAGTAGCAATACTATTGATTAGTACGTATATACGTATTAAAGTTGTAAGATATTCCATTATGGTTATACCATTCCGAACGCTTTACCAGTCGCCATCTATTGCACATATCCAAGTTTACAGGAAAGTAAGCGTCTGCTAACGTAGAACTATATACTTTAGTAATATACGCCGTAGAACATTCTGGTAATAGTAGTGAGTATATACTCTGTCCACCTATTACTATTATGTCATCAGTGGGAATATCTTTTATAGCCGTTTTTAGACTACTGACACTATTACACACTATAGTATTATAGTACTTAGATATGCTATTGGATAGTACTATATTAGTTCTGTTAGGTAAGGGTTTCACTCTTAAAGAGTTGAACGTATTAGTTCCCATGATAACAGTCTTACCCATAGTTACATATTTGAAGTACTGCATATCCTGTGGAATGTCATATAGTAGGTTCTGTCTGTAACCTATAGCCCAATCGTTATTCACTGCACAGATTAGTTTCATGCTTCTATGCTGGATATACGTTGTAGTCTGGTTAGTAGTTCCGAAACGGTACACTTATACACTGGATGTACTACGTAAGGGGCTATTTCGGTTAAAGGTTCTAATACGAAAAATCTATTTTGCATTTCTGCATGAGGTATAGTTAGAGTACCATCGGATATTATAACGTCGTCGAATAGTACTATATCTAAGTCTAAAGTACGAGGTCCCCATTTGATAGTTCTTTTTCTGCCTGCCTTGTCTTCTATGTTGTGTAGTAGTTCCAATAGTTCATGAGGAGAATATAGAGTTTCTACACATACGCAACCGTTTAAGAAGTCGTCTTGAGGAACGTCCCCAACTGGTTTAGTGACTATAAATTGTGATAGTGCCATAACTCTACATAGCGGATTTTCTGCTATCTCTTTAACTGCACCGTTTAGGTACGCTTCCTTATCACCCATATTAGAACCCATTGAAACGTATGCAGTATGCCAAGAACGTTCTATCTGTACGGATACGTTCTTAAAAGGTAGTGGTATAGGTGCAGAAGGTTTAGATACTTTTATTATTACAGAACGTATCTTGTAATATTCTAATAGTATTCTTTCTGCTAAGTTTTCAGCTAAAGTTTCTATAAGGTTGAACTTACTTTCGGTTACTACACGTTGAATTAGTGTACATACTTTTCCATAGTCTACAGACTGTTCTATATCGTCATCGAATATGTTTATATGGTTGTTTAGAGTAAGTTCTGCCGATATTAAAAACTTTTGACCTAACCTTTTTTCTTCCTCATTTACGCCATGATAGGCATATACTTCTAAATCTTCTATGTTTATTTTGTACATAGTAATAGCCCCTTCCAATACTTTTGATAATAACATTGTATCGTATTTTAGAGTATATGTCAATGTATAATATCATTAAAATGTATAGCGAAACTAACTCTACGCATTTAGTATGGCTTCGGTCATATCTATAGCACGCTTATTCTGTAGTACGTCGTGAACTCTAACGAACATACACTGGCTTTGTACTGCCATTACTGTGGTTACTATAGTACCTTCTACACGTTCAGCAACTGGAACGTCTAAAGTTAAGCCTATCATAGACTTTCTTGAAGTGCCTAATAGTATAGGAAATCCTAAAGTCTTAAACTCGTTAAGATGTTTCATAATTAAAAGGTTTTGGTTTAAACTTTTAGCGAAACCAACGCCTACGTCTAATATTATCTTATCGTTAGATATACCGCAGTTATTTGCTATAGTCACACTATCTTTTAAGTCTTTAATTACGTTTCCGATAAAGTCGTCGGAATAGTTAGTATCGGTTCTATTGTGCATCAGACAACAAGGAACGTTATACTTTTTAGCTACGTTTCCCATATTAGAGTCGTACTTTAATCCCCAGATATCGTTTAGTAGGTCTGTACCATGTTTAAAGCATTCTTCAGCGACTGCACTCTTGTAAGTATCTATAGAGATTGGAATATCAAACCTTGATTTGATAGCGTCTATTATAGGTACTACTCTTTCTATTTCCTCTTGGTCGGATATTTTGGTGTAGTTTGGACGTGTAGATTCGCCACCAACGTCTATTAAGTCTGCACCTTCTTCTATCATCTTTTGAGTGTGAAATAGTGCAGTATCTAAAGTGTTATGAGTACCACCATCGGAAAAAGAGTCTGGGGTAACGTTTAGTATACCCATTATGTATGTATGATGTTCGTTAAAAGTTTTATTTCCTATAATCATAAGTATTTCCTTTCTTAAAAAACGTATGGGAACGGTATATTAAAGATATCGTTCCCAATATGTTTACAAGTATAGAATATTATTCTTTTTAGTATCGCTCCAGTAACACTCACTCTTTGCAGGACATCTAAAACATAGTCGGGAGAGTTTATCAGCTTTAGCGATAACGTCGTTAAGAGTTAATAGTCTGTCGTTAGTGGTTCGGTGTTCCGAAATGGCAGAAACTATTAATTCTATTTCACTTGTAGAGTAGTTACACTCTTTGAGTATTTCCACTATGATATTAGTAGACTGTTCATGTGGTATACCATGATAGTATTCGTCATACCTACCAATATCATGAAGTAGAGCCGTAGAGTATACTATATCTTTAGAAATGTCAAGATGATTTTCTAACACCAGTATATAGCATATTCTTGCGGTATCTAATAGATGAGTTATATCGTGATGACAGAACTTTCTATCTGTTTCGTATACGGTTATTGCATTAAGATATTCGTTGAACTTTTTATTAGTTAGTATATAGTTGAACTTATCCAATTATAGTACCCTCCATGGACTATATTAGATACTTAGTAGAAGTTTGCAGAGTATCATAACACTTTTTAGCCTCTTCAGGAGTATTGAATATTCCGAATACTGCTGAACCACTACCAGTCATAACAGAACATAGTGCGTTACACTGTAACATAGTATCTTTTATAGTGGATACTTCTTTTGGTAGAGGTATCTGTTCAAATACGTTACCGCAACATTTACATAGTTCGGTTATATCCTGATTTTCGATACACTGTAGAGCCTTAGCGTTGTCTATATGTTCTATACTCTCAAGAGCGTCTATAGAACGATAGGCTTCTATAGTGGATATTCCGTCGTTCCCCTTAGCTACTACCATGTTCAACTTAGGTAGAGGCTTTAAAGGTTTAATAACGTCACCGATATTAGTAGCGTATGCCGTTCCACCATTTATAAAGAATGGAACGTCTGCACCTATAGTAGAGGCTATCTGTATTAGTCGTTCATCAGATAGTGGATTTTCAAACATAGCGTTTAAAGACTTTAATATACAACCTGCGTCTGAACTACCGCCACCCATTCCAGCTTGCATAGGGATACGCTTTAATATTATAATGGTTACTCCATAGGTAGTATCACCGATAGCTTCAAAGAACTTTTTAGCGGTCTTGTAGGCTATGTTATCCTGTCCCATAGGAACGTTCTCAGTAGGATATTCTGTAGTACATATTACGTCTATAATTCCATCACGATTGATTAGTAGGTTTATAGTATCGTAGATAGGTACTTCATGGAATACACTCTCTAATAGGTGATAGCCGTCTTCACGAGTACCTACTATATCAAGAGTTAGATTTACTTTAGCGTACGCCTTAAGGTCTAATAGTTTTACAATCATGTTAGTACCCTCTTATTACTGTCTTTGTTTAAGTTCGTTTAGGAACTCTTCTATACGCTTTAGAGCTTCCATTAAGTGGTTTAAAGAGTACGCATAGGATACTCTAATAAAGCCTTCGCCACACTTACCAAAAGCGTCCCCTGGAACTACTGCTACTTTTTTATGGTATAGTAACTGTTCGCAAAAGTCTTCACTTGAAAGTCCAGTACTTTTGATACATGGGAATACGTAGAATGCACCTTCTGGATTAAAACAGGTTAGTCCCATTTTGTTAAAACCGTCTACTACAAATCTACGTCTTATGTTGTACTCATCACGCATCTTTACAACGTCGTCACTACAGTTAGTTAGAGCCTCTATAGCTGAATACTGACTGATAGTAGGAGAACACATTATAGCGTATTGATGTAGTTTAAGCATCTGTTTGCATATAGGCTTAGGTGCGCATAGATATCCTAAACGCCAACCAGTCATAGCAAAGGCTTTAGAAAATCCGTTGATATATATAGTACGGTCTTGCATTTCCTCGAACTCTATAATAGAACAGTGTTTTCTACCATAGGTCAGTTCGCTATATATTTCGTCGGTTAGTATTACTATGTTAGTATCTTTTAGTACGTCCACGATAGCCTGTAAGTCCTCATGAGTCATAATAGCACCAGTAGGATTGTTAGGGAAAGGTAGTATTAATAGTTTAGTCTTGTCAGTAATTTTAGACTTTAGTTCTTCAGCGGTTAGTTTAAAGTTATTTTCGACTTTGGTTTCTATGATTACTGGAATACCGTTGCTCATCTGTACCAATGGAGCATAACAGACGAAGCAAGGTTCTACTATTAGTACTTCGTCGCCGTCGTCTACCATGGAACGAATAGCTATATCTATAGCTTCAGAACCGCCGACTGTAACTATAATCTCATCTTCGGTATGATATCTTACTTTGTGGTGATTGTAAACGTAGTCTGAGATAGCACTTCTTAACTGTAGTAGTCCTGAATTGGAAGTATAAAAGGTTCTACCTTTATGAAGACTGTTAATAGCCTCACGTCTAATAGTCCAAGGAGTAGCAAAGTCAGGTTCACCAACACCTAAACTTATTACACCTTCCATGGTTTGAGCAAGGTCAAAAAAACGTCTAATACCAGAGGGTTTAATCTCTTGTATTTTTTTGGTTAATACTTTAGAATAGTCTATCACGGAGAAACAAATCCCCTTTCATCGTTAGTAATTTGGTCTATGCATATGCCCTTATCCTTGTATCTTTTTAAGATAAAGTGTGTAGCAGTAGACAGTACACCCTCGATAGTAGAGAGTTTTTGTGATATAAACAGAGATATAGTTCTAATATTAGAACCGCTAATAGTGACCGCTAAGTCGTAAGCACCAGACATTAAGGTTACGTTTTCAACTTCGTCATATAGAGCTATAGTCTTAGCTATAGCGTCGTAGCCGAAGTTTTTTTCAGGAGTAATTTTAACTTCTACGTAAGCCGAAACGGTATCGTCATCTTCAACGAGTTCATCATTTAAGATGGCACTATAACCCATAATTATACCTTTTTTTTCGTAGTTCTTAATTTTTTGGTCAACTTCTAATACAGAAAGACCAGTCATACTGGCTAACTGTTCCGCCGAAAGACGGGCGTTCTGTTTTAATAGCTTTAAAATAGTGTCCATCAAAAAATCCTCCTAATAGGTTCAATCCATGCTTGGTATTTATGGAGTACTACAACACCTTTTGGGTGTACGGATTATTTTTGTCGGTAGGGGATACCAAACTATCTCCGTCCACTACCGACGCTTATTTATATTATCCCACTACTTAAGTAGGGAATTTTTTAATCTAATGAGTAGTTAAACGGTCTACGTTTAACGTAGTAGGTTAAATGGTCAAAACCACAACTTTTAATAAGTTCTATGCAGTCCTTAATGTTTGCTCCTAAGTCTTCAGTACGATGTGCATCGCTACCTACTGATACTATAGTACCACCTAACTCTTTATATAGTCTAATACACTCTTCAGTAGGGAATGGCTTTCCATAAGACTGTCTTAATCCAGAAGAGTTTACCTCTAAGCCTATGTTGTTGCTTATAATAGTCTTAAATATCTTAACTATAGTAGGCTTATGTTTAGATAGGTCTATATCTATGTTGTTTTCAGCAAGATATCTTAAAGGATAGGTTAAGTGTGCTAACACGTCGAACTTACCCCATTTGCATAGTCGTAGTACGGTTAAAAAGTATGCACCCAATAGGCTCTCAACGTCTACAGAGTTATAGTCTATAGTAAAAAAGTCCTTAAAACCAGCTACTTGATGTATAGAACCGAGTACATAGTCTAATCTATCGTCTTGTAATATCTTTTCCGAAAGACTAAAGTCCATGTTAGCTTGACCTAATTCTATACCACATAGTATCTTAATCTTTTGTCTGTATTCTGCTTTAAGTTTAGAAACTTCTGCAATAGAATGTTCAAAGCTGTCTTTGTAGTTGTAATCATCATAATCAAAAGTTTTTTTGTAGTGGTCTTTAGGATACCACATATTAACTTCACAATGGTCGGTAAAGGCTATTGTGTCTAAGCCAATCTCTATTCCCTTGTTAATCATATCGATGGTAGTACTTTCGCCATCGGGGGAATTAGTAGTGTGAACATGACAATCTATCATAAAACGATATATCCTCCAAAAATTATGTCTTACAATGTTAATACTGTACTTTCGACAGTGTGGATAGTGAACCAAATACTATAATAACTTCCGAGCCGTCGTGCTTGCTTAGGTTTAAAGCCGTGTTGATATCGTTGCAAGCTATAACGTTACGGTTATATTGCTTTACGGTATCGGCTAATGTGGTAGCACTTAAAGAACGACTTCCCAAAGTAGGTATAGTGTATACTGTATCCGCCATACCGCAAAGATTTTTCGCCATGGTAGGATAGTCTTTATCTTTATACACACCCATAATATAGGATAGCTTTTTACCTTTAAAGTACGTTTCGATAGAGCGTCTAAGTCTAACCGAAGCGTCAGCGTTATGACAGCCGTCTAATACTATTATAGGATTTGTAGAGACTATTTCAAAGCGATACTTCCATACTGCATCTGCAATACCTTTAACTATAGTATCTTTAGGAACGTTTAACGTTTCGCACGCCTTAATAGATATTATAGCGTTGTCTGTTTGATAGTCACCTATCATTTTAGAGTTTAAGTCGACGTATTCGCCATAGTTGAAGTTAAGAGTGTAGTCTTTTAAGAGCTTAACGTTGCTAATATCTTTAGGATTAGCCACTATCAGTTTAGAGTGCTTCTGTTCGCAGACTGTTTTGATAACTTCCATAGCTTGTGAACTCTGTTCTATAGTTACTGTAGGAACGTCATTACATACTATTCCGCATTTTTCTAAGGCTATTTGCTGAATAGTATCACCTAAGTATTCGGTGTGGTCCATGCTGATTGAAGTTATTACCGATAGTATCTTATTAGATAGTACGTTAGTAGCGTCTAAACGACCACCCATTCCGACTTCTATTATAGCAACGTCGCACCTATTAGCAAGATAGGTATAGGCTATAGCGGTATCAAGTTCAAAAGGTGAGGGCATTGCGTAGCCTTGCTTGTGTAGGTTTTCACTAACGGATAGTACTCTTTGTTTACATATAAGGTAGTCCTGTTCAGAAATTTTTTTACGGTTGATAGTAATAGTTTCGTATACGTCTACTATAGCAGGCGAAACGTATCTACCAACGGTCAAACCGTTATCTATTAGTATACTTTCTATGTAAGCACCTACTGAACCTTTTCCGTTAGTACCAGTAATATGAATAGCTTTAAAGGTATCTTGTGGATTGCCTAAAGCATTACATATAGCTTTAATAGTCTTTAAACTTAAAACTATCTTATTATTAGAAGTAGTATAGTCTTTTTTCATAATATATCACTATTGTTTAGTTTGGGTTTTAATCCATATTATATGTTTAGATAACTATTTAATAGTTATCCAACGTGTGTTAGTAGCAAACTTCTCTCCACCTAATGGTGGGAGAATTTTGCTTATAGTATAGTTAAAAATTATTCTACTAACTGATACACAGTATCAGGAGTAACTTGCATATTATCGACTTCAAGATACCAGTCGCTTAAGTTGTTAAGTGATACTTTAATCTTGTCGCCACGTTTAACGTCGGTTAAAAACTTAGGAGTATCTAACACTTCACAGAAGATACTCTGTTTATCAAACTTGTGTAGTTGACACCATATGTGTTCAAAGGTATTCTCTTCCGAATTAGCCTCCTGTGAGTGTATAGGTAATGCTACTTTTACTTTAGCGTCAGCAGAAGATAGTGTAGCCCAGTTACGCAAAAAGTTAAACCTCTCCTTAGCTAACATGGAAATTCTAACGTTTTCAGTTTCAGGAAGTACCTTGATAGCATACTTGTAGTTAGAAGTGTCTATACTTGAAAGTGGTAGTAACTCTTTACTGTCTGCACTGGATAGAGCGTATATAGTACCAATAAATCTATTATGGTATGGGTCACGATAGTTAGCACCACCGATTAAGTTTTTATCGTACTGTTTGTTAGCTGTAGCCCAGTATAGCCAAGTAAGGACTATCTTGTGGTCGTTTAGGTCTTTGCCTATAGTAATAGGAGAACGTTCTGCAATAGGTGTAGGATTAGCTAATATCCAATCACAAAAGTTGCTTAGTATAGTAGCGTGGTCATCACAGAGTTCTACGTTACTATCCATAATTTCAAACTCTATTCTACCGCATCTATTTAGTCCGTGAGTATGTAACCAAACTTTTCCGTCGTTGGTATCTGAACCTACTGCTTGAACAGTATATAAATACTTAAAGGCAGGCGGAGTATTAGTTTTAGACTGTAGTTTAGTCCATACACCCGATAGTATTCTTTCGGTGTTAAAGTCTATATATATGCATTCGTTATCTATTAGACTACACATAGCCTTTAACTGTACGTGATAGCATACTATTGGATGGAACTGTGCCTTAGAGTAGTCCATTACTACGGTAATGCCTTCAAACTGTTCACTTTCTAAGACTTCATTTTCGGAATAGTTTAGTTTGTGATATCTTTGAAAGTGTCCAATATTAGCTTTTTTTAGAGGTTCTAAGTAGAAGCTAACGTCAAACTCACGATTTAAGTACTTAACAGTTATCATTCTACAATGAAAAAATTCATTAGTGGAAGTCTTTACGTATTCAAGACCATAGTCTTTACAGTGTTCTTCAAAGTGTTTGGCAATGCCGTCCATATCTTTTAATATATTCTGTCGTTTTGGAACTACCATAGTATACGATAGTGTGTGTTTTATCTTAGTAGTAAGAGTATCCAAAGTTCAACCTCCCTTTATATATTAATATACCATATATTAACGTTTAGTTCTTAATAGAGTGCATAGGTGCAGGTATTCTGCCACCACGATTTATAAACTTTGCGGAAGACTTAGTGTTTATAGGCATTACTGGACCACTACCGAGTAGACCACCAAACTCTAAAGTATCGCCTACTTGCTTGCCTATAGCAGGAATTAGTCTAACGGCGGTAGTCTTGTTGTTTACCATGCCTATTGCTGCTTCGTCGGCTATAATAGCAGAGACTGTTTCGGCTGGAATATCACCTGGAACTACTATCATGTCAAGACCTACAGAGCATACAGCAGTCATAGCTTCAAGTTTTTCTAACTTTAAAGTACCACTAACGGCAGCGTCTATCATGCCAGCGTCTTCTGATACTGGTATAAAAGCACCTGATAGACCACCTACATTAGAAGATGCCATAACGCCACCCTTTTTAACCGCATCGTTTAGTAGAGCTAAAGTAGCAGTAGTACCATGAGTTCCACACTGTTCAAGACCCATTTCCTCTAATATGTGTGCTACACTATCGCCTACTGCTGGAGTAGGTGCTAACGAAAGGTCTACTATACCAAAAGGTACACCTAACATCTTAGAGGCTTTAGTACCTACTAACTGTCCCATTCTGGTAATCTTAAAAGCAGTCTTTTTGATAATGTCTGCTATTTCGTCTATGCTTGCATTAGGATACTTAGTTAGAGTAGCTCTAACTACACCTGGACCAGATACACCTACGTGAATTTCGCAGTCAGGTTCACCAACGCCATGGAATGCACCTGCCATAAATGGGTTATCTTCTGGAGCGTTACAGAATACTACTAACTTAGCAGGACCTATACAGTTGTTATCCTTAGTGTATTCAGCAGACTTTTTAACTATCTGTCCCATTAGTTTAACTGCGTCCATGTTTATACCAGAACGTGTAGAACCTACGTTTACTGAAGAACATAAGTTAGTAGTCTTAGCTAAAGCCTCTGGAATGGAGTTTATTAACTCTAAGTCGCCAGCAGAAAATCCTTTATGTACTAATGCAGAGTATCCACCTATAAAGTTTACGCCACAAGCGTCAGCACACTTTTGAAGAGTTAGTGCAAACTTTAGAGGATTTTTTTCCTTACAACAAGCCGATACTATAGCTATAGGAGTTACAGATATTCTCTTGTTTATTATAGGAATACCATACATCTTTTCTATCTGTTCGCCTACTGCTACTAAGTTTTTAGCTTTAGTAGTAATCTTGTTGTATACTTTTTCGCAAGCCTTGTCTATATCGCTGTCGCAACAGTCTAATAGAGATATACCCATAGTGATAGTTCTAATGTCAAGACATTCGTCGTCTATCATGGTAATAGTTTCTAATATATCATTAGTATTAATCATTATAGTAGTGTCCTTTCTATGCACCTATATAGTTATATTCTGTGCATGGAATTAAAAATATCTTCGTGCATAATATGTATCTTTAAGTTTTGACTTTTTTCTACTTCCTTTAGTTGGTTAGATAGCTTGTCAAACTCAGCAGAGGAGATATCTACTAACATAATCATGCAGAACATATTATCAAGTACTGTTTGTGATACGTCTATTATGTTTGCCTTTTGTTCCTTACATACTGTGCTTACTTCGGATAGAATACCTACTTTATCTTTACCTACGGTAGTGATTATAGCTTTCATAAAAACTCTCTTATTGCTACTATGCTATACTATTATAATAGTAGCCGTTCCTTTCATAATATTAGTAAAAATAGCCATATATACTATATAGTGATTTTTAACACATTAAATTATAGCACACATTAGAATGGTTGTCAATTTCAAATTCAGCATTTTGTTATTACTAATGTATAGTGTATCGTGTTAGTATTTTAGCTAAAAATTTAAATAAGTATCTTGATTTTTGAGTTAAAATGTAGTATAATACTTACTAATATAATAGCTAAATGTGGTTAATAGTATTATATAGTAATAGATTATATTAGGAGCGTGGAAATATGGAAAATTCTAAAAGACTACTTGCAGGACTATCTGCAATGGTAATGTTAGCAACTACTACAGGAAGTTTAGTATTTGCGGAAGATACCACTTCTGAAACTGGTGAAGTATTAGTATCTTCTGACTTTGAAAGCGATTTAGGAGGCTTTACTCCTCGTATGAACGAAGGTCAATCTGTAGAAGTATCAGTAGTAAACGACGGCAACGCACACAATGGCGACGGCTATCTACTATGTACTAACAGAGAAAAGTCTTGGCAAGGTGCACAGTTTTTAACCGACGGCATCTTAGAGGGTGGCAAAAAGTATTTGGTAAACGCATGGGTAAAGACTCCATGGTATGCTACAGTTACTCTTAGTATACAGTATACCGATAGTACAGGTTCTGTACACTATGAAAACGTTGAAAACGTAGTATCTCAGGGTGATTGGGCAGAACTTTCTAACGTTAAGGTTCAAATACCTGCCGACTGTACGGAAGTATATCTATACTTTGAGTGTTCCGACGCTAAAGTTGATATAGCAGTAGACGACTTTACTATAACTTCTACACCAGAGTATAAGATACAAGAAGATATTCCATCTTTAAAAGACGTATACTCTCCATACTTCAAGTTTGGCGGAGCTTTAATGGCAAGTGAATTAGGTTCACAGTCTACTAAAGACTTAGTATTAAAGCATTATGATAGTATCACTTTTGGTAACGAACTTAAACCTGATAGTGTATTAGTACAGTCTAAGTGCCAAGAATTGGCTCAAGCTGGTAATGAGGGCGACGTAGCAGTTAGTATAGATAATGCAAGGTCACTATTAAACTTTTGCCAAGAAAACAATATCCCAGTACGTGGACACGTATTAGTATGGCATAGCCAAACTCCTGACTGGTTCTTTAAAGAGGGTTACTCCAATGACGGCGATTGGGTTTCCAAAGAAGTTATGCTACAACGTATGGAAAACTACATCAAAAATCTAATGGAACTATTAGCTACTGAATATCCAGACGTAGACTTCTACGCTTGGGACGTAGTCAACGAAATATGGCTCGATGACGGTAATCCACGTCAAGCGGGTGAACAGGGTGCAAACGGTTCTAATAACTCTGCATGGGTTAAGATATTCGGTGACAACTCTTTTGTAGACTACGCTTTTGAATACGCAAGAAAGTACGCTCCAGAAGGTTGTAAGCTATACTACAACGACTTTAACGAATATATGCCTCAAAAAACACAGGCTATAGTAGATATGGTTACAAGAATTAAAGAGGCTGGCAACATAGACGGTATAGGTATGCAGTCTCACCTTGACGTATCGTTCCCAAGCATTTCTACTTATGAAAAGGCTTTAAAGGCTTTCTGTGAAACTGGTCTTGACGTTCAAATTACTGAACTTGATGTTACTGTAGACGTTCAAAACAACTACGGTGGCGATACCGAAAAGGCTTTAGAGGCTCAAGCTAAGTACTACAGCGACATTATGGACTTGGCAGTTAAGTATTCCGATAGTATCTCTGCAGTAGTAGTTTGGGGTACTACCGATGACCAAAGTTGGCGTTCTAAGAAAGTTCCTGTACTATTCAACGAAGACTATACCGCTAAGCCTTGCTTCTACTCCATAGTAGACGGTTTAGACGATAATCCTACTACCGAAACTACTACGGCAGTTACTGACGATACTACAAGCGATACTACTTCCGAAACTACCGAAGATACTACTACTACAGAACCTTCCGATACTACCACTACTGCTGAACCTACCGATACTACTACAGGGACTGAAACTTCCGAAAGTGTTACTACTGTCGATACTGATGATACTACTACTACTTCTGAAGTAACAGACGATACTACCACTTCTGAAGTAACAGACGATACTACCACTTCCGAAGTAACAGACGACACTACCACTTCTGAAGTAACAGACGACACTACCACTTCCACTGAACCTACTGTAGATACTCTATTAGGTGATATCAACTTAGACGGTAAAGTTACTACTGCCGATTTACTCGTTCTTAAAAAACATCTATTAGGTGTAGAGGGTTCTCAAATTGAAAGCGGTACTAAAGCATATACTAATGCAGACGTAAACCAAGACGGTAAGGTATCTACTGCCGACTTACTATCCGTTAAAAAGTACCTATTAGGTATTATTACAAAATTTTAAAAAGGAGGCTATATATTATGGCTATAAGTTTAAAAAAGGGTCAAAAGATAGACCTAACTAAGACTAATCCAGGACTTACTAAAATATTAGTAGGCTTAGGTTGGGACGTAAATAAGTATGACGGTGGCTTTGATTTCGATTTAGACGCATCAGTATTTCTTGTAGGTGCAGACGGCAAAGCTACTTGCGACGGCGACTTTATATTCTACAATAACCCACAACACGCAAGCGGTTCTGTAGTATATGGTGGCGATAATAGAACTGGTTCTGGTGACGGCGATGACGAAACTATCAATGTAGACCTATCTTTAGTACCTGCTAATATAGATAGAATAGCTTTTACTGTTACTATCTACGATTACGAAACCAGAAAGCAAAACTTTGGACAGGTATCCAACGCCTACATTAGAGTAGTAGACCAAACTAACAATACCGAACTTATCCGTTATGACCTTAGCGAAGACTTTTCTATTGAAACTGCTTTAGTAATAGCAGAACTATATCGTAACGGTTCAGAATGGAAGTTCCAAGCTATAGGTAGCGGATTTAATAACGGCTTAGCTGGACTATGTGCTAACTATGGTCTAAACGCAGGCTAAAAGTTATAGTGTTTAGAATATCTATACAATAGTATATTTCGGGCAACTGGTATTTACTGGTTGCCCATTCTGTGTTGTAATATGTGTTGATATGTGTTATAATAGTATTATTAATAAAGCGTAAGGGAGAATTTATATGGAAAGACGTGATAAAATAAACTACTACTTAGATATAGCCGAAACCGTTCTTGAACGTAGCACTTGCATTCGTAGAGCTTTTGGGGCTATTGTGGTAAAGAATGATGAGATAGTTTCGACTGGTTATAACGGTTCGCCAAGAGGTAGAAAAAACTGTTCCGATGTGGGCGTGTGTATTAGAGATAAACTTAAAGTTCCTAAGGGTGAACGTTACGAACTATGCCGTTCGGTACACGCTGAAGCTAACGCTATAATATCCTCTTCAAGAAATGAACTTATAGGTTCTACTCTATACTTAGCCTGTCACGACGGCATTACTAAACAGATAGACGGAAACGTAGAACCATGTTCTATGTGCAGAAGACTAATAATAAATGCTGGCATAAAAGAAGTAGTTATCCGCAAAACTAAAGATACTTACAAAGTAATAGACGTATCTTATTGGATAGAACACGACGAAAGTTTAGAGGGTATTAACGAATATGGAAAGTCTAACTAATATATCGGTAGTTAAGGACATTCTTAATAGGCATGGTTTTAACTTCTCTAAAGGTTTGGGACAGAACTTTTTGATAAATCCTACAGTATGCCCTAAGATTGCAGAACTCGGAAATGCTAAGTCGGGTTACGGAATACTCGAAATAGGTACGGGGTTCGGTGTGCTGACTTGTGAACTTGCTAAGCGTTGCGATAAGGTGGTCGCCGTGGAAATAGATAGTCGCTTGATACCTATACTCCAAGAAACTCTTGCAGAGTTCGATAACGTTAAGATTATTAACGATGATATCATGAAAGTGGATTTGGATACTATCATCAAACAGGAGTTTGAAGGTTTAAAAGTTTCAGTATGTGCTAACTTACCGTACTATATCACTTCGCCTATTATTATGATGCTATTAGAAAGCCGTCTACCTATAGATAGTATTACGGTAATGGTTCAAAAAGAGGCTGGGCAAAGACTGTGTGCTAAAGTGGGTACTCGTGAAACTGGTGCTATAACCGTAGCCGTAAACTATTATGGAACGGTTACTAAGCTGTTCGACGTAAACCGTGGAAGTTTTATGCCTTCCCCTAATGTAGATAGTTGCGTAATTAGGATAGATATAGACCATACTCCTAAACTATCCAAAACAGAAGAAGAATACTTTTTTAAAGTAGTAAAGGCTTCATTTTCGCAACGTAGAAAGACTATTACTAATACAGTATCTTCTTGTATGGGCATTCCTAAAGCGGATATAGTTAAGGCTCTTGAAAGTGTAGGTTTGTCATCTAATATTAGGGCGGAAGCTATTACCATGCAACAGTTTATAGACTTTGCTATGGCTTTAAAATCGATAGAATAGTCACGTATCAATACGACTGCTAATTAATAGTAGTCGTATTATTTTGTTAGAAATAATTACCATATTCTACACGTTTTTCTTATCGCTTATGATACTATATCTTTAAGGAATATTTTTACTTTTGAAAGGTGTAGATTATCGTTGAAAACTGATACTATTAAGAGCAGATACAAGTATATTGGTACTACTGCTGAAATTATTACTATGACCTTCTTTTCGTTTATCACGGCAAATTCGACTTTTGCAACGGTGCAGTCTTCATTAAACGTTGCGTTAATGGGAGCGTTACCACCAATATATGCGTGTTCGGTATTGGCTGGAAGTCTGATAGCATACTTTACGGCTAAAGACTTTTTAAACTCTGCGGTTATGATATGTGCTATGCTATTAGTAGCAGGTGTTAGGATATTCATAAATAGGTATATTAGCAACATTCATAACTGCTTGATAACTACCATGTGTATGTTGGGTGGTGGAATAGTAATCTTCACGGCTACAGAACAGGGAATAGACGCTATAGGTATACATATCTGTGTTAGCATACTTACAGGAATAGTACAATACTTTTTAAATCAGTTATTTTATGAGGATGAATATGGATTTCATATTAACACCGATAGTGTAGTATCGATATCGGTAGCGTATACACTGTTAATAGCTACTATGTCGTCTATTAGTGTATGGTATATAAACGTTGGTGTGGTGTTGGCTACTGTGGGAGTTCTATGTGGTGCGAAAATATATGGTACTGGTGGAGGTGGTGTATGTGGAATACTTTCTACTTGTGGAATGTTATTGTACTCTTCGCAACTGGGATTTTCGGTAATACTGTATGCTATAGGTGGTTTAGTGTGTGGAATGGTTAAAGAACACAACAGAGTAATATATTCTATATTCTTTGTATGTGTGAACGTTATAGGATTGTTGATAATAGGTAGTATGGAACTGTTCACCCTTATGATTGCTGGACTATTAATAGGTACTACTATATATATGTTAATACCTAATGTATATCTTACTGCCGAAACGGACAAACAGATACTCCCTTGTACCGCTCCAGACACTTCTTTTATAGGCACTATAGAAGCAAGGTTGAAGTATTCAGCACAGACGATTAAAGACGTTAGAGAAAACTCTTCCGAAATAGCTAAGGCTATAGAAAAAAAGTCTAAACCGTTAGATACTACTTCCGAACTATACAAAACAGTATGTTATAAGTGCAAAAACTACTCCTACTGTTGGGAGAAGAACGTTCTTAAGAGTAAGTCTAAGTTTGAACAGTTAAAGTCTTTGCACGTGGTAAACCTTAGCTCTCTACCTAAAGAGTTCGATTGGTGTTTTAAACGCTTAGAGTTGGTAGAGGCTTTTAATAGACTTATGGATAGAAACAGTCTGTTAAACCTAAACAGTAAAAAGTCTAAAGAGAGTAGGGACGTACTATACTATCAGTTGCAGTTAGTGGAAGACGTAATAGGTTCTGTTATGAACGATATGTTAGTTAGGTATCAGCCTAAGCCTAAAATAGTAGAAGAAGTATCCACCATGCTTAGAAGTAGACGTATTCCTTATGTACAGGTTTCGGCATATATCAACGATAACGCTCGCTTGACTATAGAAATGTTCTTTAATCAAGAACTTTCTAACCTTGAAGAGTGGGAAGACTATCTTTCGGAAGTGGCTAATAGGGATATGGAATACTTAAATACAGTATGTATTCAGGAAGTGTACCGTGCTACGTTCTGTGAGGTTAAAGAGTATTCTATGGAAGTATACACTATACAAAAGACTTCCAATGGATACTCTGTATGTGGCGATACTGCCGATGACTACATAGACTGTAACTATCATCAATACGCTATAATCTCCGACGGTATGGGTAGGGGAAGTAGTGCTTCTTTAAACTCACAATTGGCAGTTAAACTGTTTAAAAAGTTGACCGTGGCAGGTATTGGCGTATCTACTGCCGTAGATACCATAAACTCTTTAATGCTTACTAAGTCTGCCGAAGAAGGCTTTGCTACCTTAGACGTACTACAACTTGACGTATACAGTGGTACTGCTGATATATACAAGGCTGGAGCTACTGCTACTATAGTTAAGTCTAAAGATAGTATTAAACTTATAGAAGGAATATCTTATCCGTTGGGCATTATGGATAGTGTTACACTATATAATCACAAACTAAACCTTAACATAGGCGATATTATAGTTATGATTTCTGACGGTGTTGGTGAAAGTCTATACCAGTATATTAAGATGGTTCTAAACACTTCTAATTGTGGTGAAGTGGATATTCTGGCTAAAACTATATGCGATGCTACTTGTAAAAACTCTACTAATAATAATGATGATATTACCGTTACGGTTATAAAGATTATCTAATATTTGGTTATATTAGGGAAATAGCAGTTAATACCGTGATGATAATAACAATATAGTCAAATGTTATGAATTTTATTTTAATATCTCAGAAATATTTGTGCAATATGTATAATATTCAGTATTGGGAATAGTTGAGTTTGTATGAATTTTAATGAAACTTATAAAAAATGCTTGATTTATTATCTAACATCTGCTAAAATATAATAGAAGATGTATTGTAGTATTCTACAATATATCTAAAAGGCTATTCTAAAGTTTTTGTAATAGATGGCGAATTTTTTAAAAGTTTTGGTTATTTATATTAGAGGGTGAACCATTATTCCTGTTTGGTTATTCAACAAATAATAGCAAGGATTCTCCCACCTCTATAGGTGAGTGAGATGAATTGCAAGTAGGAAAAATAACGGCAGTGGTGGGCGGAGAGAAATCGGTATCCCCCACTGACATGAGGCAAACTACAGTCAGTGTTCTGCTGGCTTGTCAGACTCTGTGAAATTACCGACTGTGGATTGAAACAACTTAGTACCAAACGTAAAATTTAAAACAGAGAGGAGAGAATTAGGCGAAATTTTACTATATACTACATATAATTTTGCCTTATATCATTATGTATCAATCAAATAGAAGTTTAAATGATAGACAAAATATTCATAGAAACAAAGACTACGATGTGGCTTTGTACTATTTCTATCAAGGTAAAAGTTGTGAGGCACATAAGTTTTTTGGTGTTCATAAGTGTATTAAAGATGAAATAGAAGGCTTTGTATTTAGGGTGTGGGCTCCTAATGCTAAGGCTGTTTCTGTAGTGGGTGAGTTTAATTCTTGGGATAGCTCTGTTAATACTATGAAGTTAGTGGCTAACGGGGTTTGGGAAACCTTTATTACTGGTCTTAAACAGTATGATATATATAAGTATGTTATAGTGGGTGCTGACGGTAAAGAACGTTTAAAGTCTGACCCTTACGCTACACACTATGAAACTCGCCCTAATAACGCTTCCAAAATATACGAAAGTACTCACGTTTGGAAAGACGACGATTGGAAAAAGTCTAAAAAGAATAAGGTAATATATAAAAGTCCTATGAACGTGTATGAGGTGCATTTAGGTTCTTGGCAAAACTATGAACCAGAGACTGTTCCTAACTATAGCACGTTTGCAGACCAAATTATTCCTTACTTAAAAAAACTATCTTATACTCACGTGGAATTTATGCCTTTAACAGAGTATCCTTTTGATGCATCTTGGGGATATCAAGTTACAGGCTACTTTGCACCTACTTCAAGATATGGTACTCCTGACGACTTTAAGGAGATGATAGATAAGTTCCACCAAAACGGAATAGGCGTAATATTAGACTGGGTTCCTGCACACTTCCCTAAAGACGGTTACGGACTATATGAGTTTGACGGTAGCTACTGTTATGAGTATGCCGAACCTAAAAAACGTGAACACGCCTCATGGGGTACAAGAGTATTCGACTATGGCAAGGCTGAAGTGTGTTCTTTCTTAATATCCAGTGCTTGCAATTGGATAGAAGAGTTTCATATCGACGGTTTAAGAGTAGACGCTGTGGCTTCTATGCTATATCTTGACTATGATAGAAGAGACGGCGAATGGATACCTAACGTATACGGTGGTAAAGAAAACTTAGAGGCTGTAGAGTTTTTAAAACGTCTAAACGAAACTATATTCTCTCGTAATCCTGACGTACTTATGATAGCTGAAGAGTCTACCGCTTGGCCTTTAGTTACCAAACCTACCGATGTAGGCGGTCTTGGATTTAACTTTAAGTGGAACATGGGTTGGATGAACGATATGCTTGCGTATATGTCCTTAGACCCTATATACAGAGCGTTTAATCACGATAAGATTACTTTTTCATTCTTCTATTGCTTTTCAGAAAACTATATACTACCTATTTCACACGATGAAGTGGTATACGGAAAGTGTTCTATGATTAAAAAGATGAGCGGTTCAGACGACGCTCAACGCTTTGCCTCTTATAGAGCGTTCCTATGTTATATGATGGCTCACCCTGGTAAAAAGCTACTATTTATGGGACAAGAGTTCGCACAGTATAACGAATGGAACTTCCAAAAGGGATTAGATTGGGAACTACTAAAGACTAACAAGGATAATCAACTAATGCTTGAATTTTCCGAAAAGTTAAACAAGTTCTACTTAGATAATTCCGCTCTTTGGGCTAACGATGACTCTTGGGACGGCTTCTCTTGGATAGCTAATGACGACTATCAACAGAGTGTAATAGCCTTTAGACGTATTAACGATAAGGGCGAAGAGATTATAGTAGTATGTAACTTTGTACCGGTTCAGCGTTCTGAATATAAGATAGGCGTTCCACAGACTGGCAAGTATAAGCTATTGTTCAACTCCGACGATAAACAGTTCGGCGGTACTGGTTTAGCTAAAAAGCAGTACGAAACTATAGATGAAAGTATGCACGGTTTTGAACAGTGTATCTCTATGGAACTTGCTCCACTATCTGTAGTGTACTTACAACACGTTCCAGTTAAAAAGAAGACCGTTAAGACTGTTAAAAAGTCTACTACCGAAGCTACTGCTACCAAGAGTACTAAGACTACTACTAAGGTTACAAAGTCTACGACTAAAGAAAAGTCTTCTACTACTAAGGGTACTAAGTCTACTACTAATAAGGAATAGATTAGATATATATGCAAGTATTATTGCATTATATAGTATAGTTAATATATATTCTAACTTCAATAAAAAGCGTCAATAGTGGGTGTAATAGGTCGGTATCCCACACTTGCGTGAATAACACTATAAATATCGACTGTTAAGTATCAACAAGTATTAAAACATAAGTTAAAAAACTGTGAAAGGAGAAAGTCGTAAAGATACTCTTATACGACTAACTATTGAATATGTATATCAAAAAAGAATGTGTCGCTATGTTACTTGCAGGTGGTCAAGGTAGCAGACTATATGCACTTACTCAAGATATGGCTAAACCAGCTGTTCCTTATGGTGGTAAGTATCGTATTATAGACTTCCCACTATCTAACTGTACCAACTCTGGTATAGATACCGTAGGTGTACTTACTCAGTATCAACCTTTAGTATTAAACGAATACATAGGTAATGGTCAACCTTGGGGCTTAGATAAGATTAGAGGCGGTGTACACGTACTACCTCCTTACGAAACTTCTAACGGTAAGTCTTGGTTTGAAGGTACTGCTAACGCTATATATCAAAATATGAGCTTTATTGAAAGATACGACCCAGAGTATGTAGTGGTATTAGGTGGCGACCATATCTACAAGATGGACTACTCTAAAATGTTAGACTTCCATAAGTCAAACGATGCCGACGCTACTATAGCTGTACTTAACGTATCCTTAGAAGAGGCTACTCGTTTTGGTATTATGATATGTGATGAAAACGAACCTAACAGAATAGTAGACTTTGAAGAAAAGCCTGCACATCCTCGTTCAACGTTAGCTTCTATGGGTATATATGTATTTACTTGGAAGAAGTTAAAGAAGTACTTAATTCAGAATGAAGAAGAGGCTAACCAAAAGATGAAGGCTGGCGAAAGTTGGTCTAAAGACTTTGGTAAGGATATAATTCCTATGATGAGAGAAAACGACGAAAGACTATTCGCTTATAGGTTTGACGGCTATTGGAAAGATGTAGGTACTTTAGACTCTCTTTGGGACGCTAATATGGATATTATAGACCCTAACGTTCCTCTTGACCTATACGAGGATAGTTGGAAGATATACTCCAGAAACCCTGGTATGCCTCCACAGTATCAAGGCGAAAACGCTATGGTTGAAAACTCTGTAATAGCTGAAGGTAGCGATATCGACGGTTCAGTAGACTTCTCAGTTATATTCTCTGGAGTTACTATCGAAACTGGTGCTACTGTAAACTATAGTATAGTAATGCCTGGTGCTACTATTAAAAAGGGTGCTACTGTTGAATACGCTATAGTAGGCGAAAATACTGTTATTGAAGAAAATGCTCACGTTGGCGATAAGCCAGAAAAGTACTCTAACAGAGACGATTGGGGCATAGCCGTAGTAGGTCATAACCAAGTAATTAAGGCTGATACTAATGTTGCTCCAAAAGAAATGGTTCCAGACGTTAGAAAAAAGAAGTAGTTACGAGGAGGATTTTTTAAAATGACAGGAAATAATAATGTTTTAGGTTTAATATTTGCTAATATGCATGATAGCACTATTGAAGAACTTACTAAGGTTAGAACTACTGGTTCGGTAATGTTCGGCGGTAGGTATAGACTTATAGACTTCCCACTATCTAATATGGTCAACTCTGGTATTAACGATATCGGTATTATTACTAAGAGTAACTATCAATCTCTTATGGACCATATAGGCTCTGGTAGAGAATGGGATTTATCAGGTAAGAGTGGCGGTCTAAAGCTATTCCCTCCTTACGGTAGTGTAGATAGCGGTCTATATAGTGGTAGATTAGAGGCTTTAAAGGGTATAGTAAACTATCTTGAAGAAGCTCCTGCTGAATACGTAATCATGAGCGACTGTGACGTTCCTATGACTATAGACTACAAGCCTATTATTAAGGCTCACGTTGAAAAGCAAGCAGATATTACCGCCGTATACGGTATATGCAACCTATACAAAACAGGCACTATATACTCTATGGACGAAAACGACAAGATAATAGACGTTATGATTAATCCTGAAGTTAGTGGCGAATGTAACGTTAGCTTAAATACCTTCGTGCTAAACAAGACGTTTTTAATTCAAATTATTAAAGAGGCTACCAGTCGTGGTGCTGTAAGTTTTGAAAGAACCGTTCTACAAGACGGTAAGGACAAGTACAGTATATACGGTTACAAGTATGATGGCTACTTTAAGAGAATTAACGACTTAGACAGCTACTATGATGCTAACATGAGCCTATTAGAACGCTCCAACAGAACCGCTCTATTTACTAATACTAAACCTATATATACTAAGGTTAAAGATAACTGCCCTACTAAGTTCGGTATAGAAAGTAAAGTTAAAAACTCTCTAATCGCTGACGGTTGTATTATCGAAGGTACTGTTGAAAACTCTGTAATCTTTAGAGGAGTTAAGATAGGCAAGGGTGCAGTAGTTAAGGATTGTATTATAATGCAAGATACCGTTATAGGTGAAGATTGCAGTATGTCTTGCATCATAGTAGATAAGGACGTAAACATAAGCAACGGAAAAATACTATCTGCTTCTAAGACTAAGCCATTCTTTATAGCTAAAAAGACTAATATATAATGTTATACTCTACAAGGTCGCCCGTATGTATGGGCGGTCTTGTATATAAACTCTATATACTATAGAGTGCTGAAAGGACGATGTATATATGAATATTCTGTTTGCAGTAAGCGAAGCACTACCATATATCAAGTCAGGCGGTTTAGGTGACGTTGCAGGTTCTCTACCTGTAGCTATTAATAAAAAGGGTCACGATTGCAGAGTGGTAATACCTCTATATAAGGATATTCCACAAAAGCTAAGGTCTAATATGAAGTATATCACTAACATGACCGTAGACGTAGCTTGGCGTAAACAATACTGCGGTATATTTACTGCCGATGTTAATGGTGTTACTTATTACTTTTTGGATAACGAATACTACTTTGGTCGTAGTGGACTATACGGCTTTTATGACGACTGTGAACGTTTTACTTTCTTTTCACGTGCTATATTAGAGATGCTCCGCTATATAGACTTTAAACCAGACGTTATTAACTCTAACGACTGGGAAACTGCTCTTGTACCTGTGTACTATCAAGTATTCTATAAGTATCAGCAAGGTTACGAAAAGATTAGAAATACTTTTACTATTCATAATATTAAGTATCAAGGCAAGTACGGAACCGAAGTGGTAAACGAACTAATGGGTATTCCTTTATACCATTCTGACCTTCTAATGTACGACGGTTGCGTTAATATGATGAAGGGTGCTATAGAAACTGCAGACAAGATTAATACTGTTAGTCCAAGCTATGCGTGGGAAATTTTAGACCCTTGGTACTCTCATGGATTAGATAGAATATTAATAAATAAGCAGTATAAACTATGTGGCTTTTTGAACGGGATAGATACTATAGACTATGACCCCTTGTGCGATAGCATTATAGCTAAAAACTATTCTGCCGACGATACTTCTGGTAAGGCTATCTGTAAAGAGGTTCTACTTAGTACTTTAGGTCTTCAAGAGGGTGACGAACCTGTATTCGCCATAGTTACAAGGTTAGTAGCTCATAAGGGATTAGACTTAGTTAAGTGCGTATTCGATGACATTATGGCTCTTGGTTGTAAGTTTATAATACTCGGTACTGGCGATAAGGAGTATGAAGAGTTCTTTGTAGAGATGCAACGAAAGTATCCTGATACGGTATCGGCAAACATTAAGTTTGACCCAAATCTTGCAAGACAGATATACGCAGGTGCTGACTTCTTTTTAATGCCTTCTCAAAGTGAACCTTGTGGACTTTCTCAGATGATAGCTATGCGTTATGGTACTGTTCCTATAGTTCGTGAAACTGGTGGTCTTAGAGATACTGTTAAAGACTGTGGCGATGAAAACGGTAACGGCTTTACTTTTAAGTCTTATAACGCTCATGATATGTTAGCCTCTTGCAGACGTGCTTTAAGCCTGTATCAAGATAAGCCATCATGGAACGAACTTATAGCTAACGATATGAAACTCGACTTTAGTTGGGATAACACTTCGGAGTATTATCTTGGACTATATAGAGAAATAGTATCTTGGAATAATTAATTACTATATATATACTTTAGTAGGTAAGTATTCTATATTTACCTACTAATTTTTTTAGGGAAATCTATATTGACTACATACTTAAAAAATGATACAATATATAAGACGTACTATATTAATATACGTCTTATTAAATACTATATAGATTGGTTTGATATTTTTGAGTACTGTAACTTTAATAGCTTATACACCACAACCAGAAAAGGTGATTTCGGCATCGGCTAAGTTGTGCTATTCCGATACTGGTTGTAAAACTCTTATGGAGGGCTTAACTGAAGAAAAGACTAAGTCTTTTGTAGAAATGCTATCTAATATAGGGCATCAAAGTCCTATAGAACACGCCGTATTTACTTTTGCTATAGAGGGAGTATCAAGAACACTATTGGCACAGATTACTCGCCATAGAATAGCTTCTTTTTCGGTACAGAGTCAGCGATACGTTAAAAAGTCCAACTTTGTATACATCACTCCGCCAGCAATAGCAGACGACCCTAAAGCGTTAGAAATATTTAATAAGTCCATGCAACACTCTTTTGACGACTACAACGCTTTAGCTGATATTCTACAAGAACGTTACTATAGAGAGTATGTCGACAGTGGTATGCCCGAAAAGACTGCTAAGTCTAAGTCGGAAAAAAAGGCTATAGAAGACGCAAGGTTCGTATTGCCTAACGCTTGCGAAACTAAAATGGTAGTAACTATGAACGCTCGTAGTTTAATGAACTTCTTTTCGCTAAGGTGTTGTAACAGGGCACAATGGGAAATTAAAGACGTAGCCGACAAAATGTTAAAGCTATGCGTACAAGTAGCTCCTACACTATTTAAAGATGCAGGTCCTTCTTGCGTGGCTAACGGAAAATGTCCTGAAGGTAAAATGTCTTGTGGCAAGTATTCACAAGTATTAGAATACTACAAGGAGCTGAAAAGTATAAATGAGTAAGTTAATAGTTATAGACGGTTTAGACGGTTGCGGAAAGTCTACACAGTTGGAAATACTATGTAACTATCTAAAGGATAAAAACGTTCCCTATAGAATGGTAAGTTTTCCTGAATATGATAAGGAAACTTCTGTATTCGTTAGAAAGTATCTTAATGGAGAGTTTTCCTCTACTGTGGACGGCGTAAACGCTTATACTTCTTCTTCTTTCTATGCTTTGGATAGGTACGCAAGTTATAAGTTGGGTTGGGAGCAAGACTACAAGTCCGATACTTTAATAGTATGTGGTAGATATGTTAGTTCTAACTTGATACATCAAATGACTAAACTTCCCGAAAGTGAATGGGACGGCTTTATACAATGGCTATACGACTATGAGTGCAACAAGTTGGAACTTCCTAATGCTGACTTAACCATATTCTTGGATATGCCTATAGAGTTATCCCAACAGTTATTAAACTCTCGCTATCATGGAGACGATACTAAAAAGGATATCCACGAAGCTAATATTGAATACTTGCGTTCCTGTAGAAAGTCCGCTATGTACTCCGCTAAAAAGTTGGGTTGGAAGGTTATTCCTTGCAACGATGGAAACTCTATACGCAGTATACAAGACATATCTAACGACATCTTGGAAGTATTAAAGGACACAATACTATAAAGACTATAGAAAGCGATAGTGTTAATATATGCTTACGTTTAAACAGATAGATATATCCGATAAGGATTGGATTTGCAATCTGTTAAGTAAATCCGACTTTATGGGTGCAGAGTATAGCTTTGCTAATAATATGGCTTGGCGTAGACTTAGCGACGCTTTAATTACTCGATATAAAGACTTCTATACGGTGCTAATGCCTAATGGTGACGACTATACCTTTACTTTTCCTGCTGGTACTGGCGACTATGTAGAAGTTATCAATAGACTATTGGAATACTGTAGACTTAATGGTAAGCGTTGCAAGATATTCGGGGTACTTAAAGAACAGTTACCTATATTTCAAAGACACTTTTCTAATACTTACACCGTTAAGTACTTAGACGATAGTAGCGACTATATATATCTTGCTAAAGACTTAGCCACTCTACAGGGGAGAAAGTTCCATAGTAAAAGAAATCATCTTAAAAAAGCTGACTTGTATAGTTGGTCTTTTTCGGAACTATCAGAAGACGACTTTGAAGACTGCATAGTATTAAGTGCTAAACTATATAATCAAAAAGACGGCTACACTGACCATTCAGCAATAGCGGAACAGTATGCTATAGATACGTTCTTTAAGTACTATAAAGAACTTGACTTAATGGGTGGAGCTATCAGGGTAGACGGTAAGTTGGTAGCGTATACTATCGGTGAAAGACTTAATTCTAATACGGTAGTAGTTCATATAGAAAAGGCAGATACAGACTATCTTGGAATGTACGCTTTAATTAACTATAAGTTTGTTAATACATTCTGTAATAGTCCAGATATTAAGTATGTTAATCGTGAAGAAGACTTGGGCTTGCCTAACTTACGTAAGGCTAAACGCTCATATAGTCCAATATTTCAGGTGCAGAAGCACTTGGTAGAATTTATATTTTAGAAAGGAATGTTAATATTATGGTATATGTATTTTTAGCTAACGGTTGTGAAGAAGTAGAGGCTTTAACCCCTATAGACTGCCTAAAAAGAGCAGGCATAGAAGTAGTAACTGTAGGTGTGGGTGGAGAATATATTACAAGTTCTCATAATATAACTATTAAGGCGGATATCACCGAAGACCAAGTAGTACTATCTAAAGATATACAAATGGTAGTATGCCCTGGTGGTATGCCTGGTACTTTAAACTTAGAAAAGTCTGCAACCGTACAAAAGACTATAGACTATTGCGTCGAAAATGATATATACGTTGCTTGTATCTGTGCAGGTCCTATAATATTAGGTCATAAAGGATTACTTAAAGATAGAAACGCTTGTTGCTATCAAGGTTTTGAAAATGATTTGTTAGGTGCTAAGATAAACTATAATCCTGTAACTGTAGACGGTAAGTTTGTAACTTCCAGAGGCATGGGCGTAGCTTTAGACTTTGGTGCTAAGTTAGTAGAACTACTATTAGATAAACAGGCTTCCGATAGTATGTTAGATAAGGTTATGTATCCTTGTAACAGATAGTATAGTATTATGAACGTTACAGAACAAAAGGATACTCTTAGACAGTACTATAAAAACGTTAGAAAAGCTCTATCTACAGAAGAAAAGCATAGTTTAGACTTAAAAGTGTTCAATAGTTTGGTGGATACTCTAAACTTAGAACGGTATAGTTCTATACTGTGTTATGTATCTTTTGGTTTGGAAGTGGATACTAATAGGTACATTAAACGTCTAATAGATAGCGGTCTACCATTATACGTTCCAAAGTGCTACATTGAAGATAGGTCTATGAAGTTTTTTAGACTAAATACTATGGAAAGGTTAGTCACAGGAGCTTATAACATTCTTGAACCTATACAAGATACACACTCTATAATACTACAGGATTATTCTAACAGTATATGTATAGTGCCTGCACTATCTTTTGATACTAATGGATATCGTTTGGGTTGGGGTGGCGGTTATTACGATAGATTTTTGGGTAATAATCAAAGCGTCTATACCGTGGGAATATGTTACGACTGCTGTATTACGGATAGTATTCCCAAAGACCAATACGACGTTCACGTGGATATGGTACTTACAGAAAATAATATATATTTAACGGGAGGCAATAATGAGAACTAAAGATACACAGAATGATGATTTAATCTTAGACGATGACGACGAACTATACGACGACTACGAAGACGATGACGGATATGAGGATGATGACGAATACTATAATACTCAAGACCTGTCCGAACAGGAAGTAGACGACGATGATGACTACGACGAAGACGATGAAGACGATGATGAGTACGAAGATGACGAAGACGATGAACCTAAACCTAAGAGAAGACGTAAAAAGAAGAAGATTAAAGGTTTAAAGTTGTCTTTTGCTCTTATTATGATATTTATAATATTGGGTATTACTGCGTTGCTATCTATATCTATAATATTTATGGCTAAAGAATATCTTGGAGTAGGTAAGTCTTCTACTACTTACATAGTGGAAGTTCCAGATGGGGCAAGCACAGACGATATTATAGATATACTATATGATGATAACATCATTCAAATAAAAGAACTATTTAAACTATGCGTAAAGGTAAACGACGACGGTAGACCTTTAATTTCAGGTGAACATGAGATTAGTCCAAGTATGGACTACGGCGACATAATAGACGAACTTAAAACTAACATAGAAGAAAGCAAAGAAACTGTTATGGTTACTCTTCCAGAAGGTATTAACGTATATGACGCTGGTACACTCTTAGAAGAGGCTGGCGTATGTGATGCTCGTAACTTTGTATACTACTTTAAGGGTGGTTTTAATCTATCAGGATATACTTTTGCGGAACATCTACCAGAAGAAAGTGCCTTAAAGTTCATCAAGTTAGAAGGCTATCTATTCCCTGATACTTACGAATTCTACAAAGATGAAGACCCTGAAATAGTATGTCGTAAGATTTTTGATAACTTTGATAGAAAAATCACTCAGGAATACTACGACCGCATGAACCAAATGAATATGACCTTAGACGAAGTTATCACTTTAGCCTCTATCATTCAAAAAGAGGCTGGCGATATCGAAAATATGAAGAAGATATCTTCTGTATTCCATAATCGTTTAAACAATCCTGATAAGTTCCCTAAGTTGGAATCCGACCCAACCCGTATATATGCCGAAGACGTTATTCACGTTAAGGCGGATATTACCGACGAAACTATCGAGAACGCATATAATACGTATCAGTCTGCTGGTCTACCACCTGGAGCAATATGTAACCCAGGTTTAGAGGCTATTAATGCTACACTATATCCAGACGATACCGAATACTTCTACTTCTGTGCTAACGTTAATACTGGTAAGGTATACTACGCTACCACTTTAGAAGAACATGAAGCTAATCTTGAACTATCTACTTCCGAAACTGACGAAGAAGATACTCAAAGTGACGAAGAGTAGACTGACTATTAAAATATTCTACGGCGGATAGAGTATATACTATTATCCGCCGTAATAGTACATTTTGGAGGTTTTTTATATTATGAATTTAGAAGTACTATCACCAGTAGGCGATTGGGAACGTTTATGCTCTGCCGTCGATTTCGGTGCAGACGCTGTATACTTAGGTAGAAAAAACTTTGGCATGAGAGCCAATCCACAAAATTTTGACTTGGATACTCTAAAAAAGGCTATGGAACTATGTCATAGTCGTGGAGTTAAAGTATACGTTACTTGTAACACTCTACCACGTAACGATGAAATTAAAGACTTTCAACAGTTCGTTGAAGAAGCCGTTGAATGTAAGGTAGACGCTTTAATAGTAGCCGATTTAGGTCTGTTATCGTTAATAAAACAGTACGCTCCTAATATGGAAGTGCATATGTCTACACAGACTGGCATAGTAAACTACGTTACCGCTAACGCTCTATATAATATGGGTTGTAAAAGGGTAGTCCTTGCAAGAGAACTCTCTTTAGACGAAATAGCCGAAATTAGAGCCAAAACTCCTAAAGAATTAGATATAGAAGCCTTTGTACACGGTGCAATGTGTATGTCTTTTTCAGGTAGATGTTTACTATCTTCATACTTTACTAATCGTGATGCTAACCGTGGAGAGTGTGCGCAACCTTGTAGGTGGGGATACTATCTTATGGAAGAAAAGCGTCCTAATGAGTATCACCCAGTATTTGAAGATGAAAAGGGTTCATACATTCTTAACGCTAAGGATATGTGTATGATAAACCACCTTGACGACGTTATCAAAGCGGGTGTAAACTCTCTAAAGATAGAAGGTAGAGCTAAGTCGAGTTATTACGTTTCGGTAATTACTAACGCTTACAGGCAAGCTGTGGATATCTACAAAAAAGACCCTGATAACTATCAGCTTCCACAATGGCTACAAGATGAAGTGTTTAAAGTTAGTCACCGTCAGTATTGCACTGGATTTTTCTATGGACACCCTAAAGATTGCAAGTACTTTGGTCAGTATTACGAAAACGGTGGATATATTCGTTCTTATGACGTCGTGGCAGTAGTAGACGACTACAAGGACGGAACGTTATATTGCACTCAAAGAAACAAGTTCTTGAAAGGTGCAGAGGTTGAAATATTAGCTCCTGTAAGTAAACCAGTAGCCGTTACTATCAACGAAATCATTAACGAAAAAGGTGAAAGCGTGGATATGGCTAATCATGCTATGATGAAGTTCTCATTTAAGTGTGATACTCCATTCCCTAAAAACTCTATAATTAGAATGAAAAAAGACTAACATTTTTACGTTTTAAGGTGGCTTGGTATTATGGATAAGTATGAAGTTCTAAAAGAATACTTTGGGTACTCTACTTTTAGAAAGGGTCAAGAAGAGATTATAGACAGTATACTCTCTGGACGTGACGTTCTTGCCGTTATGCCTACTGGTGCGGGCAAGTCGATATGTTATCAAGTGCCTGCTTTGATGTTGAACGGCATTACTATAGTAGTATCTCCATTGATATCGCTAATGAAAGACCAAGTGATAGCTTTAAACGATATAGGCGTTAAAGCTACGTATATAAACAGTTCTATGAGCCGTTATGAATACATTAAAGCTATCAATATGGCTAATAACGGATACTTTAAGATAGTATATGTAGCTCCTGAACGTTTAGAAAATCCTGAATTTTTATACTTTGCTAATACTCATAGTATAAGCATGGTTACTGTAGATGAGGCTCACTGTGTATCACAATGGGGACACGATTTTAGACCGAGTTACTTGAAAATTTCTAACTTTATACAACAACTACCTAAACGACCCATAGTATCTTCTTTTACTGCAACTGCTACCGAAAAGGTTAAACAGGATATAATGCGTATACTAAGTCTTAATACTCCATATACTATAACCACTGGATTTGATAGAAAAAATCTGTTCTTTGAGGTTAAACACCCTGAAGATAAACTGGGAGCCTTATTGAACATAGTCGCTAAAAGACGTGATAAGTTCGGAATAGTCTATTGTGGTACTCGCAAGAACGTTGAAAAGGTATGCGAAGAACTTCAAGATAACGGTTACAATGCGTTGAAGTATCATGCAGGACTTAAATCGGAAGAAAGGACTAAAAATCAAGAAGAGTTTATATACGATAGGTGCAACATAATGGTAGCTACTAATGCTTTCGGTATGGGTATAGATAAGTCTAACATATCGTATATAGTACACTACAATATGCCTAAGAATATAGAAAGCTACTATCAAGAGGCTGGCAGGGCTGGTCGTGACGGCGAACCTGCCGACTGTATTCTGCTATTTAGTGCTTCGGACGTATCTTTGAATAGGTTCTTAATAGATAACTCCAAAAATGATGAAATTCCACCTGAAACACTTGAACAGATTAAACGCAAAGAAAAAGAACTTCTTAAGTATATGACGTTCTATTGTACTATCAATTCGTGTTTAAGACACTACATACTAAACTACTTTGGCGAAAGCAGTAAGCGTTCTTGTATGTACTGTGGTAACTGTCTATCCAACTATGAGGACAAGGATATTACTATAGATAGTCAAAAGATACTATCTTGTGTGTATTGGGTGCATCAAAGGTGTAGTATACCCGTTATCTGTCAGATATTAAAGGGTAGTTCTCAAAAATCCATATTAGAAAATGACTTTGATAAGCTATCTACTTATGGCATCATGAAAGAACAGACTGAAAAGTATATTAGAGAAGTCATTAACGAATTGGTTCTTCATAACTATTTGGACTACACTACCGATAGGCTTCCAGTATTAAGATTTACTAAAAAGTCTAAAGGTGTATTGGTGGGCGATACTAAAGTATATATGAAAGTCTATAAGGGTAATATATCTAAAAAAGAAGTTTCTAACTCTATAGACGAAAGACTATTCAAAAAACTTCAAGAGGTTAGAACTCATGTAGCAACGGTTCAAAGTATACCTACATACGTAGTGTTCTCTGACGCTACCTTAAAGGATATGTGTAGAAAGTTACCTACTAACAAAGATGAATTTATAAAAGTATCGGGTGTGGGTGAGATTAAACTCAAAAAGTATAGCAGAGAGTTCTTAAAGGCTATTAACGAATACAAGAGTAATAACACTAACTTATAACAGGAGGCGTATCTACTTATGTTACATATATACACAGGCGACGGCAAAGGAAAGACTACTTGTGCTATTGGATTAGCTATCAGGTTCGCTGGTACTGGCGGAAACGTGTTGTTTTCGCAATATATGAAGGGTTCTAAAAGTGCTGAACTTAATACTTTGAACTTGATACCTAATATAGAAGTAGTTAGAAATACTCAAGACTTCGGTTTTTATCACAGTATGACGCATCAGCAAAGATTGAAAATGTTGTCTATGCACAATGAAACTCTAAACTACTGTTGCAGTATGGCTGAAACTTCTAAATACGGGTTGATAGTGTTAGATGAAATTACTTATGCTTACAACTTCGACTTGATAGACAGATACACCGTTGAAAACTTTATTGATGAATACTCTAAAAAGTTGGAAATAGTAATTACTGGGCAGAGTCCAGACGATTACTTTTTAAACCGTGCAGACTATATAACCGAAATGAAAAAGATAAAACACCCTTATGATATGGGTATAGTTGCAAGACTTGGTATTGAATATTAGTCTACAAAGTTATACTATACTCTTGAAAGTATACTTACTTTGTGATACAATAATGTTATACTAAAATTCGTTGGAGGTGCGATTTTTATATGCAAACTGTTGACTATTCTAAGCTATACGGTCTTATAGACGGCTATAGGGATAATATGCTACAGACTTTAGATGAGTTGGTATCTATACCAAGCGTTAAAGGTGTTAGTAAAAAAGATATGCCGTTCGGTGAAGACTGTGCTAAAGTCTTAGATAAGATGCTTAGTATCGCTGATGATATGGGCTTTACTACTAAGAATTTTCAGAACTATGTGGGTACTATCCGTTATAATTCTAAAGAGGATACTTTGGGAATACTCTGTCATTTAGACGTAGTTCCTGTAACCGCTAAAAATTGGAACTATCCACCTTTTAAAGCTACACTAAGCAACGGAAATATATTCGGTAGAGGCACTATAGACGATAAAGGTCCAGCAGTTTCGGTACTGTATGCTATGAAGTCTATTAAAGATATGGGTATTAAACTTGCTAATAACGTTAGATTTATAGTCGGTTGCGATGAGGAAAACGGTTCAAGCGATTTAGAGTACTATTCTACTTGTGAGAGTATGCCTCCTAACGTATTTACTCCAGACGGTAGCTATCCTTGTATCAATATCGAAAAGGGTATGATTAGACTATCTTTTAAGGCTAAATACGACGGTTCTATAGTTAAAGGACTAAATGGTGGTACTGTAATAAACGGCGTTCCAGCAGAATGCTATATAGTTACTGATAGTGTACTTCCTGAAAGTGATAACGTATCCGTTGAGAGTGTAGACGGTGGTTATAAGGTTAAGTATACAGGACTTTCTGGTCACGCTTCCACTCCTGAACTTGCTAACAATGGCATAACTGGACTTTTTGAGTATCTTAGCAAGTATGATACTTCTAAAGTGATACACGCTATAAACAGTATGTTCCCACATGGTGACTACAATGGTAGAGGCTTAGGCATATTTACTGAAGATACAGTGTCTGGTAAGGTTACTTGCGTATTGAGTATGATATCCATGCAAGATGACTATATTTGTGGTAAAGTGGATATACGCTTCCCTATAAACACCACTAAAGAAGATATCATTAGAGTAGCTAACGATACTATGCACAGTCACGGTATAGAATTGGAAGTCCTAATGGCTGAAAATCCACATCACACCAACGAAGACAGCGACTTTATAAAGACGCTATTAAATATCTATGCTCAAGAAACTGGAAATACTCCTTATTGTAAGGCTATCGGTGGTGGTACGTACGTACACAACATAGACGGCGGAGTGGCTTTTGGAGCAGAGTTCCCTGACGATGAAAACAATATGCATGGCGATGATGAACACATAAGTTTAGACAGTCTAATACTTAATACTAAGATGTTCGCACGTGCTATTATAGAAGTCTGTGGCACTGAATAACTATTTTTGAAAGGATTTTTTACTATGGCAGAAAATAATGAAGATATGATAGTATTAGATAATGAGGAAATCTCTAAGTATATAGTCGAAGAGACTGGTATTCCTAAAGATACTGTAGATAAGATGCTATTCGCTTATGATAAGTACTTAGTAAAGATAGGTGCTATAAGCGAAGAAGATTACAATCAAGCTAATAACATAGTGGATACTGACTATACTGAGGTTTAATGGCATGAGCATTAGATTTCATATTCCTAACTTTGTAAACTTCTACTATCCAAACTTATTACTGGTTAAGATGATTAAAGAGTATCCTCAATACTTTATCGATGGTTTAGAGATAGGTTCGGTATATGGTGAGTTTCCACCATCTTTATGGAACGGTGGACGTTCTACTGCTGGTATGTGTACCAACAAGAACGATATCAAGCAGATATTAAAGTCTTTTAACGATTTGGGAGTACCTTGTAGATTTACTTATACTAATCCTATGTTAGAAAAAAAACATCTTAGCGATAAGCATTGTAATATGTGCCTTGCGTTGGCTAACAACGGTCTAAACGAAGTAATAGTATTCTCTGATATTCTTGAAAAGTATATTAGAACTAACTATCCTAAGTATAAGTTAGTAAGTTCCACTTGCAAGCAGATTAGAGACTTAGACACTCTACAAGCAGAACTTGAAAAAGACTATAGTCTGGTGGTATTAGACTACAATTGGAATAATAAGTATGAAGACTTACAGAAGATTAATCACAAGGATAAGTGCGAAGTGTTAGTAAATCCATGTTGTCAACCTAACTGTCAACGCAGAGGTGAACACTACCAGTTTATAGGTAAGCAACAGATAGACTATGTAACTCATATGAATAAGTATCCTAACGTACCTTATAAGTTCCAAAGTTTTGACTGTAACTTTACCGCTAACAGTATATTCGACGTTGAAAAGTTAAGTACGTACGTATCTCAAAAAGATATTTTGGAAAAGTATGTCCCTATGGGATTTAACAACTTTAAGATAGAAGGTCGTTCATTCCACCTGTTCAATCTAATAGAAACTTATATGCAGTATATGGCAAAGCCTGAATATCGTGATGAGGCAAGGTATACATATATACTTAGTCTACAACAAAATCACGTAATAGAGATAAACTCTATAGTGTAATGTGCTACCATATAGATTTATATATGTATCTATGGCAATTTTTATATTACTGTAGCTTTGCTATTTTGTGATATAATAGTATATTATAATAGTCTAAAAAGTTAATCGTATTAATAATATTAACTTGTTATCCTAAACTTAATTCTTTTAGAAAGGAAGAATAGAGATGTTTAAAATAGTTAGAAAAAAAGTTCTTAATCCAACTGTTACTCTTATGGATATAGAAGCTCCAGCAATAGCTAAAAAGGCTGAACCTGGTCAATTTATCATTCTAAGAGTAGACGAAAACGGAGAAAGAATACCTTTAACAGTAGCTGACTTCGACAGAGATAAGGGTACTGTTACTATAATATTCCAAATAGTAGGTGCTACTACTGAAAAGTTAAATCACCTTAATGAAGGCGAATACCTTCAAGACTTTGTAGGTCCATTAGGTGTTGCTTCCCATACCGACGGCTTAAAAAAAGTAGCTGTAGTAGGTGGTGGTGTAGGTTGTGCTATAGCATATCCTATTGCTAAAAAGTTACACAGTTTAGGTTGCGAAGTTCATTCTATAGTAGGCTTTAGAAACAAAGACTTAGTAATCTTAGAAGATGAGTTCAATGCAGTTAGCGACAAACTTTGCATGATGACTGATGACGGTAGTCACGGTACTAAGGGATTAGTTACTAACGCTCTTGAAAAACTTATCGAAGAAGGCAATCAGTACGATGAAGTTATCGCTATAGGTCCACTAATTATGATGAAGTTTGTCTGTAAGACTACCGAAAAGTACGGTATTAAGACTATAGTATCTATGAACCCTATAATGATAGACGGTACTGGTATGTGTGGCGGTTGTCGTTTAACCGTTGGTGGCGAAACTAAGTTCGCTTGTGTTGACGGTCCAGACTTTGACGGTCATCTTGTAGACTTTGATGAGGCTATGGAACGTTCTTCTATGTACAAGCCTTTTGAACGTAAGAAACATGAAGAAGTTTGCAATCTATATAAGGGGGTTGAATAATAATGCCTAATATGTCACCTAAAAAAAATCCAATGCCTACTCAAGAACCTAACGTTAGAAACCATAACTTTAAGGAAGTAGCTTTAGGTTATACCGAAGAAATCGCTTTAGATGAGGCAGAAAGATGCTTAAACTGTAAAAAACCTATGTGTATGCAAGGTTGTCCAGTATCTATTAATATTCCTGAATTTATTTCCAAGATTAAAGAAAAAGACTATGAGGGTGCTTATCAAAGCATTTCAAAGTCCAGTTCTCTACCTGCTGTATGTGGCCGTGTATGTCCACAAGAAAAGCAATGCGAAAGCAAGTGTGTAAGAGGTATTAAGATGGAACCTGTAGGTATAGGTCGTCTTGAAAGATTTGTAGCTGACTATCACAACGAACACTGTACCGAACTTCCAGTTAAACCTGAAAGTAACGGTCACAAGGTAGCTATAGTAGGTGCAGGACCTTCTGGTCTAACTTGTGCTGGTGACCTTGCTAAGATGGGTTACGAAGTTACTATATTTGAGGCTTTACACCTTGCAGGTGGTGTTCTTATATACGGTATTCCAGAGTTCAGACTTCCTAAGAGTATAGTTCAAAAAGAAGTAGACAACCTAAAGGCTCTTGGTGTTAAGGTAGAAACTAACATGGTTATCGGTAAGGTAACCTCTATAGACGAACTTATGAACGAACACGGTTTTGAAGCCGTATTTATAGGTTCTGGTGCAGGTCTTCCAAGATTTATGGGTATTAAGGGCGAAAACTTAAAGGGCGTATATTCCGCTAATGAGTTCCTAACCAGAGTAAACCTTATGAAGGCTTACAAAGAAGGTTCAGATACTCCTATTATGAACGCTAACAAAGTAGCCGTAGTAGGTGGCGGTAACGTAGCTATGGATGCTGCCCGTTCTGCTAAACGTCTTGGTGCTGAAACTGTATACATAGTATACAGACGTTCTATGGATGAACTTCCTGCAAGAAAGGAAGAAGTAGAACACGCTGAAGAAGAAGGTATCATCTTTAAAACTCTTAACAACCCTGTCGAAATTCTTCCTAACGAAGATAACTTCGTAGGCGGTATGAAGTGCGTTGAAATGGAACTTGGTGAACCTGACGCTTCCGGTAGACGTAGACCTATAGTTAAAGAAGGTTCCGAATTTGTACTCGATGTAGACTGTGTAATTATGTCTATAGGTACTTCTCCTAACCCTCTAATTAAAAATACTACTGCTCATCTTGATACTAATAAGCATGGTTGTATAGTAACTGAGGGCGAAAACGGTCAAACTTCAAGAGAAGGCGTATTCGCTGGTGGTGATGCCGTTACTGGTGCTGCTACAGTTATTTCCGCTATGGGTGCAGGTAAAGCATCTGCAAAGGCTATCGATGAGTATATCAAGTCTAAAAACTAAGATTTACTTTTAGATATAAATAAAAAGGCGTATCTTTTTGGATACGTCTTTTTCACTCTATAATGATGTGGATATTGCATTGAATATTATTTCGCCTATTCTAAATATCCAAGTTGCACAGTAACCATATAATAGAATGTTAATAATATTTAATATAACAACAAATACTACTTTTAAAATTAGGGCTATTGCTGACCACTTTATATATGCGTTACAAAGAACAGGTTCTTGTTTATGTTTTACTATGTAGTATATAATTCCTACTATAGGAAATAAAAAGCATACTATACACATACCTATTGAGGGTTTTTCTTGATTATCTTGCATAATTTCCATCTTCTTTCTGTAGTATATTGAAATTGGATATTCTAAGTATATTGTAACGAATATTGTAATAAAAGTCAATATGTTTATGGAATTTTTATCCACGAAATATTTTTCAAGTGGATTTAGTATAAACCATGAAGAAATTATAAATGAAAATCCCCTATTAAGAGTATATCCTAATAGGGGATTAGTCGTGTATTTTAGGTTCGAATGTGTTTTTATAAGTTAGTCAAAACTTTCTATAGTACCAAGTAGATACTTCTTTAAAGCTAATAGGTCAGCAGTGGAAACCTTGCCGTCCTTGTTAGTATCGGCAGTAGTTAGACTATCGCCAGATAGTTCGGAAGTACCTAATAGATGCTTTTTAAGAGCTAATAGGTCAGCAGTGGAAACCTTACCGTCTAAGTTTACGTCGCCAGTTACTAAACCTGTAGGGTCAGTAGAAGAAGTTTCAGTAGCAGAAGTGGTAGTAGTATCTTCACTTGAACCAGTATTAGAAGTTTCGGTAGCAGAAGCGGTAGTAGTATCTTCACCTGAAACGGTATCAGAAGTAATAGAAGTTACAGTAGTATCTTCACCTGAAACGGTATCAGAAGTAATAGAAGTTACGGTAGTATCTTCGCTTGAAACAGTATCGGAAGTAACAGAAGTCACTGTAGTAACGGTAGTATCTTCACCAGTTTTAGAAGTGTCAGTAGTAGTTACTTCTTCATAGTCTAACTCAGGTAGGTTAGGATTAACGGCTTCGTAGTCTTTTAGGTTAGAGCCTAAATCTTTATAAGTGCTACTATCTGCTAACTGCATAAATCCATGAACGTTAATAGAACCGTCTTCGTTTCTCCAAAGAGTGTTGAAGTCTTCGCCCATTTTAGGAGCTTCAGTGCTGATAAAGTCGCTATCTGTAAGAGTTACTATATCGCCAATCTTATCGCCATTTTTGATGTTAGTCTTGTCGGTTACGTTGTAGTACTTAGCACTGTTGTAGTATACTGAGTTTTCCATAGTACCGACGAACTTATCGTTAGAAGGCTTTTTAGCGTTAGCGTTGTTGTATGAGATTACAGAGGCAAAGTCGCAACCGTCATCAGTACAACGGTATACCGAGAAGTTAGGCTTACCGTTTCCGCCTACACTGTTATTGAATGAAGTACAGTTAGTAATGCTTTCAAGTTTAGGGTTATTGTTATCAGTAAAGCCACAGTTTAGATTTTCAAAAGCTAAACAGTTTTTAACTACGTGTGCAGAACCTACACCAGAACCGCCGAGTTTAAAGCCGTTACCGTCACAGTCACCATATCCACGACCGTCTTCAGTGTAGCCGTTACGGAATGCAATACAGTTTTGAATGGTTACTACGCCTATAGGTCCAGTTGCAGACTTAGCGAATAAGTCCCAACCGTCGTCGGAGTTGTTATAAGACATACAACCGTCAAATACGTTACCTTCACCACAGGTTAGTTTAGCTGCAAAACCGTCTGCATTTTCCATAGTAGCGTCGTCACAGTTGTTTTTAGAAGTGCAGTTTAATATGGTGTTGTAGCTTGGCCAGTCTGCTATGTCGGTGTACTTGGTGTTATATCTTGAAATTTGTAGACCAGTATCTTGGTTATTGTTGAATACCATTTGGTCGATAACGTTGTAATCGCCTGCTAATAGCATACCGTTATCGCCAGCCTTGGTAATCTCAAAGCCTTTGAAGTGCCAGTAGCTACCTTGTAGTACTACGCCACGATTAGCACCGTCTACAGCCATAGCGGAGAAGTCCCATACTACGTTAGCGTTAGGATATGCCATAATAGTCTTATAAGCCTTTTCGTTACCGCTATTATCTTCTTGAATGTTAATAGTTTCACTGAACTTATAAGTGCCGTCTAATAGATAGATAGTTCCGCCTGCTTGTACTTGAGTTATAGCGTCTAATACGTTAGTAGGGTTTTCCTTAGAAGAACCGTCTCCAGTGCCTTCAGGTGAACAGTATATAGCGTCTTTTACTATCTTATCAGTATTAGTGTTAGGTACTGATGTAGTAGCAGAAGTAGAAGAAGTTTCTGTACTATCAGGGTCAGTTGGAACGGTAGTTACTGTAGTAGTTTCGGTAGTAGTACCGTCGCCAGAAGTAGCCATATAGAATAGGTTTATACTATCGCCTTTAGTGATAGTGTGTTCTCCAGCTGGTAGAGTTATAGTAGTTACACCGCCTTCGCCTACGGTATACTTTTGACCGTCTACTTTAATAGACTTTCCAGTACTACCGCTATCAGTAACTAAAGTTAAAGTAGTAGTATCGGCAGTAGTAGTGAACTTTATAGAAGTAGAACTTTCCATCTTTAGGCATTGAGTTAATTCTAAGCCATCGTAAGTGGTACTACCTTTACTCTTAGATAGACTACCTGTAATAGTGTAGTATGAACTTTCTGTTCCGTTAGTAGTAAAGTTATGTACTTGACCACCGGCAGGTGTAGGAGTATCTGTAGTAGGCTTATCGGTTTTAGAAGTGGCAGGAGTAGTAGTGGTATCTGTAGGTTGTGAAGTAGTAGGAGTGTCAGGAATTTCTGAAGTGAAGTTTCCACTACCTATAGCTATTACACCGCTCTTGTAGTTCTTTAGTAGGTTCATAAGTGTAGCGTTTACGGAGTAGTCCGCATCGTCCACGCTATCGTCAAAGTCGAATACTATATCGCCACCACCTAAACGACCTGCATTAGAAGTTACTATGTTAGGAACGTCTTCTGCCTTGTCTACGGTATAGTCGTACATTATGTCACTGTTAGTATCAAAGTTGTTGTAGTCAAAACCGTTGACGTTTTTAACAGTGCTTGGAACTTTTTCGTCTCTGCTTGAAGCCTCATAAGCGTCAAAGTTAGTACTATCTTCTTGATATGTAATGTATGACTTTCCACCTTCGATAACGTTACCATAAGACTTTATCATACCACCAGTTTCGCCAGAGAATATACCTTCTGCAAGAACGTCAGAACCCTGTTGTGATATTAACATAGGATAGTTACAGTTTCTAAAGTAGTTGTTTTCTACAAAGGCGTCAGAACCTAAAGTAGTACCTACACCATACTTAGCGTTGCCGTCATAGTAGTTGTTGTATACGTGTACAGACATAGTTCTAATTCTTGGATGTCTGCTATCGGAGTGGTCGAACCAGTTGTGATGATATGTAATCCAGTTTTCGCCACTTTCGGACTTCATACCACATAGGGACATCTTTCCACTATCCCAGAAGTGGTTATATGAAACGGTAACGTACTGGGAGTTATCTTTTAAGTCCATAGAACCGTCGCCCTTGGCTTGGTCGCTATCGCTACCAGAGTTACCATAGTATATATCGTTATCGTGTATCCAAACGTTAATGCTTTCTTTTAAGGAGATGCCGTCGCCGTCTTTTCCACCACCCCAACGCATTAGACCTAAGTTTCTAACTTCTACGCTGTTGCACTTAAAGGCAGCTACACCAGCACCATATAGAGTAGCGTCTTCGCCGATACCTTCAAAGGTTACGTTTTTAGCATCTTTAACGCCTACGGCATAAGCTGACTTCATATCGCCACTTGCTAAGCCGTCTAAAGTTACAGTGCCGATTATACGGAAACATAATGGAACGCTACACTTTTTAGCCTGTTGTGTGATGTTAGCTACACCAGTTAGAGTAGTTCCGTTAATTTCAGCGGTTACGGTATTCTTAGTATCTTCGGTGACGTATACTACTATAGCACCACTTTTTAGAGTACCGTCGGTATTATAAGCACCTACACCTTCGCCCTCGTTAGGAGAATTTTTGGAGAATGCAAAACCGCTTCTATCGTATGTAGATACTGTTAGAGTAGAAGTTTCTACTGCAGAACCTTCTTTACCATCTACTACAGGTACTACCTTCATAGTATAAGTTCCTGCTTTTAGACCTACTGCATCTGCTCTAAAGTGGTCAGCATATTGACGTATTAGCATACTATCTATTTGAGTATACTCTCCACCGTCTGCTTTGTAGTATACGTTGTACTGACAGTTTACATCGCCAGTCCATTCTACATAAGCACCTTCGTTGTAACCATTAGCTTCTGTAATGGATACGTTTTCTACTGCATATACATCAGTAGCATTGTTGCCTACTACGTTAGGAATAATGGTAGTAGTAAGTCCACCCATGCTACTTAGTACTAAAGCAAAAGTAGTAATAAAGGCAACTTTTTTTCTTACATTAGAATTCTTCATCGAGAATCCCTCCCAAAATATAACATAATAATATAAACATTGTGGCTATACCTATATAATAGCCCTTACAATTATAAATATAGCACTTGTTAATGAGTATGTCAACCATGTTAGAAGTTTTTTGTGCAGTATGCACAAAAGAAAATACTAAAATTGTCCATTTTAGAATTTTCGCTGAATAGAGTATCTTATTGAAAACGTTCTAAATTGACAACTTAAAGTTTTACGCATAATTTAGATAATCAAACTAATATTAGTTAAAAATACAAAAAGGGTCTTGAAAATTTTCTATTAATATGCTATGATAATATTGTTAGAATATAAGTTAACCGTTTAAGGTGTAACTATCAAAAATACTAATTTAGAAAGGAAATAATACTTATACTGTACTATATATAGTGCAATATTTAAGTAGAACTCTATAATATGGAAAACTATGGTGCTAATAGCTTAGCTGTGTATAAGGACGAATTTATTAATATATACAGCTCTAATATTAAACGAAACGGTTCTGAAAGACTGTTGGAATATCTACTATCAGAACAGAGCGACTTTTTTACTGCTCCAAGTAGTACTAAGTATCATGGAGCGTTTGCAGGTGGTTTAGTTAAGCATAGTATTAACGTATATAACTGCCTTAAAGACTATTTAAGTCGTGAAACTACTAAGTCGTTATATCATATGAACTACTCCGAAGAAACTATTGCATTGGTTTCTTTACTACACGACGTTTGCAAGGTGAACTGCTACGAAACAGACTTCCGAAACGTTAAAAATGCTGAGGGAAGATGGGAAAGAGTTCCGTATTATAAGCTTAACGATAGATTACCTTATGGTCACGGGGAAAAGTCGGTATATATTATATCAGGCTTTATGAGACTTTCAAGAGAAGAGGCTTTTGCTATTCGCTATCATATGGGTTTTTCTGGATTGGAAGATAAAAATTCAATAGGTAAGACTTTTGAAATGTTTCCGTTAGCTTTCGCATTGAGCGTGGCAGATATGGAAGCTACTTACTATCTTGAAGGTAGCGAAAACTAAAGTATGTTATATATCGTATTAAAATTTTTTAGTACGTCTATATAGGCTACGTCTAAAAGGTATACTAAAGTACTCTACTATGCGTAGCACAAAACCGTGAGGCACATGGGGTTAGCCTATATAATAGGAATTTTCTGTTCATTCAGGAAATATGTCACAATACTATGTTTGGAGGTTATTTTAGAATGGGTTTTTGGTATGATAATGCAATATTCTATCACATATATCCAATAGGGTTCTGTGGTGCAGAAAAGTTTAACGATGGTGGAGAAGTTAGATACCGTCTTGATAAGGTTATCGATTGGATACCACACTTAAAGAGTATGAATATCAACGCCGTATACTTTGGTCCAGTGTTCGAGTCTGTAGAACATGGTTATGATACTACCGACTACAAGGTAATAGACAGACGTTTAGGCGATAACGCTCTATTTAAAAAAGTCTGTGATACACTACATCAAAACGGAATTAGAGTAGTATTAGACGGTGTGTTCAATCACGTGGGCAGAAACTTCTGGGCGTTTAAAGACGTTCAAAAGAATGGTCCTCAATCTCAATACTGCGATTGGTTTCAAAACCTAAACTTTGGCGGTCAAAGTCCTTGTGGCGATAACTTTTGGTATGAAGGTTGGAACGGTTACTACAACTTAGTTAAACTAAACCTAAGAAATCCTAAAGTTTGCGACTACATAATAGAGGCTGTAGACTATTGGATTAGCGAATTTGATATAGACGGTATACGTTTCGACGCTGCCGACTGTATAGACTTTGACTTCTTTAAGAGGATTAGAAGTTTCACTAAGAGTAAAAAGTTCGACTTTTGGCTAATGGGTGAAATTATTCATGGTGACTACAACAGGTGGGCTAACTCCGAAATGCTCGATAGTACTACTAACTATGAGTGTTACAAGGGTATATACTCATCCCATAACGACGGCAACTACTTTGAAATAGACTACTCTATTAATCGTCAAAGCGGTAACGGTGGTATATATAAGAATATTAACCTATTCAACTTTGTGGACAACCACGATGTAAACAGATTGGCAAGCACTCTTAGAGATGAAAGAAACCTTAAAAACTGCTACACTCTAATGTATGCTATGCCTGGTATTCCTTCTATATACTACGGTAGTGAGTTCGGTGTAAAGGGTATTCACGAAAACAATTCCGATGACGGTCTACGTCCTTGCTTAAACCTACAAGACCTTAAAATTTCAGGAAACGTTGACCTATACAGTTACTTAGTTAGACTTGGTAGAATATACAGTGTATACCCTGCTATGAGAACTGGTAGCTATCAGACTATTATAGTTAGAAACAGACAGTTACTATTCAAAAAAGAGTTAAACGGTCAGACTATATACGTTGCTCTTAACTTAGACGATAGCGACTTCGGTATGAACTTTAACACTCCTATGAACTACTTAGTAGACCTAATAAGCAATCAGGTGGTACAGATTAACAACGGCGACGCATATATCAATATTCCTGCACATAGCCCTATGGTAATAGTTGCTGATGATATTCTAAACGCTCAACCAGAACAGGTAGAACAGGTAGTAGAAGAACGTGACGTAGCAGTAGGCGACGTATACCACAACAACAACGGTGAAGAGTATCAAGTAGTATCTATAGCTAAAGAATATTCTTCCTATGAAGACTTGGTAGTATATAAGGCTCTACAAGGCGAAAAGGATACTTGGGTTATGCCTAAAACTATATTCCTTGGAGATGAAGACGGCAAACCAAGATTTATTCATAACTAATAGTCCGCTGATACTGAAATAGTCATTTAGATATTAAGAATTTTTAAAGAGATATATGTAACCGAATTGTAATATATATGTCTAAAACTGGGAATTTAAACGTCAAGTTGCACAAAAAAACCAATGTTTGACTGTGCGAATTGCACGAAAAAAATTAAATAAGAGTTTTACATATTGACTTTTTGGTACTTACATTGTAAACTATTATTACAATATTATTAGCATAATGCCTAAACATGAAATATAGGTGTTATTGTTATTAATTGGAATTTTTCTAATGAGTAACTTCGTTAAAAATACTTTCTATTTAAAAGACAGTAAGAACGCTAATAGTTGCACCTGTTAAGAGCGCATATTAAAAGTGTTCACCTTGACAGCAGTAATAGTATAGCTAATATAGTAAAGGACGTTTGCAAATGGTATCGATAAAGGATATAGCAGAAAAGTGTGGGGTATCTATTGCAACAGTCAGTAAGGCTTTAAATAACCACAATGATGTGAACGAAAATACTAAAAAGTTTATAGAGCAAACCGCTAAAGAGTTAGGCTACTTTCCAAACTCTCAAGCAAGAGCGTTAAAGACTAATAAAACGTTTAGCATTGGTGTTATATATACCGAAAAGGCTGGTAGTGGTATTGCACATAGTTACTTTTCTGGTGTGTTAGAAAGTTTTAGAGCAGAAGCTGAAAAGCTCGGCTATGACATTACCTTTATTAATAATGGTAACATAGGCGGTACGTCTATGAGCTATCTTGAACATTGCAGATATAGAAACGTTGACGGCGTGGCTTTAGTCTGTGCAGACTTTTACGACCGTGAAATTAATGACTTAATGAACAGTGACATTCCTTTAGTGAATATCGACTTTAGTTCAGAAAAGTATTATTCTGTATGCTCGGATAATACCATGGGTATGAAAAGGTTAGTCGAGTATGTATATTCAAAAGGTCACAGAGATATTGCTTATATCTATGGTGATAGTTCTCAGGTTACTACTGATAGGTTAAATTCGTTTAAAAACACTATGCAGGAGTTGGGCTTAGTACCTAATTTGGACTACGTAAAACAAGGTAAGTATCAGGATATTTTAAACGTATACGATATAGCGTTAAATATGCTTAAGCTATACAATCCGCCTACTTGTATTATTGCTCCAGATGACTTTTCTGCGTTGGGTGTGTTTAACGCTGTTAAAGAAGTTGGTCTTTCTATTCCTAAAGATATTTCTGTGGTAGGCTACGATGGTATATATCTTTCTCAGGTTATAGGCAAGCCTTTAACCACTATCAAGCAGAACGTTGCTCTTATAGGTAAGCGTTCGGCTCAACTACTGGTTAAGATTATAAACAAGAAGAGCCTTTCGGAAAAGGAAAACCACTTGATTATTGGCGGAGAACTCTTAGTAGGAGAAACCGTAGGTGCTATCTAAAGTATAGCCAATATTTTTAAAAATATTCATACTAACAGAGTACGGCATAGGCTTGTCGGAAATTATGCTTGTAATGGTTACAAGAAGTATTAGGGGTATCCTTAATATAGCCTATAATAGTGTTAAGTTAATAATAATATTATTTTAATATTATTTAATCATTAAGGAGGAAATTTTCAAATGAAGAGTTTAAAGAAAACACTTGCTCTTGTAGCCGTTCTTGCTATGACTGCAACATCTATGGTAGGCTGTGGAGGCAAAGACAATAGTTCTGATAGTAGCTCCGACAATACTACTACTACTGCTGGCGACAACAGTGCAGATAATGATGCTGATACAGATGCAGATTCAGACGCTGATTCTGACACAGACCCAGGCGCAAGCGACTCTGTAGAAGCTACTTTAAGTTCTGACGGTTCTAACTTTGTTATCAACTCTTGGAACACTGAATTCCAAGGAATGTTACTAAATTACTACTGTGATAACGGTGAATTTGGTTACGATAATGGCGGTCCAGTACAGACTGGTGCTACTTACGACAAGGATTCTAACACTATCACTTTTAAGAATGGTGTTACTTGTTCTTTAGATAATGACTATCTTGTAAACCCATCCGATGGTGGTGCTTACCAAACTAACTTAGATAGCGTTCTTTCTGCAAGCGGTGACTTAGGCGATATGTTCTTAGCTGAAGCTGACTACGCTCTAAAGTACATCAACAACGATAACGCTACAGTTCCTCTAACTGACGTTGGTATTGCTGAAAGCGAACTATCTAACCAATACGAATATACTAAGCAAGTAGGTACTTCTAAGACTTCTGGTGCTATCAAGGGTTCTTCTTGGCAAGCTGCTCCTGGTCTATTCCTATACAGACCTTCTTATGCTGACTCTCTATTAGGCGTTAAGTCTGAAGACGAAATGCAAGCTAAGGTTGCTGACTGGGATACTTTTGTAGCTACAGCTCAAGAAGTTAGCGATGCTTCTAAGGGTGAAGTTAAGCTTGTTCAAGGTATTCAAGACGTATGGCAAGTATTTAGAACTAACCGTTCTACTTCTTGGATTGACGGTTCTTCTCTATCTATTACAAGTGAAGTTGAAGACTTTATGGAATTAGCTCACAACCTAACTCACGGTGCTAACGACGAAGACCTAACTGTTGGTGTAAACCAATGGACTACTGGTTGGAACAGCTGTATCTCTGATAGCGTTTCTGATGCTTCTTCTAAGACTATGGGTGCTTTCTTCTCCACTTGGGGTATTCAATGGACTATGGTTCAAAACTGTGGTGGTGAAAAGGGTGCTGAAGGTTCTTCTTACGGTGACTGGAAGGCTATCAACGGTCCTGAAGCTTACTACTGGGGCGGTACTTGGATAGTAGTTCCACCAACTTGTAATAACGCTGACATAGTTAAGGATATCATTGAATTCTTTACTATTAACACTGAATCCATGGAATGGTATGCTAAGAACTCTTCTGACTACTGTAACAACGACGAAGCTATCACTAACATTATCAACAGTGGTTACTCATTCGACTTCCTTGGCGGTCAAGACCATTACGCTCTATTCCAAGAACAAGTTGCTGGTATCGATGTAAGCACTATGTCTGCTTATGACCAAACTATTAACGACAAGTTCATCGAAGCTGTTAACGGTTACTGCTACGACGGTACTTCTAAGGATGATGCTTTAGCAGCATTCAAGAGCGCTGTTAAGGATAACATTGCTGGTCTTACAGTTGAATAATAATTAGTTAGTCAATTATATATTTATTTAGTGTATTATTGCAGGGGGCAAGAAAACAACCTTGCCCCCTGTTTATGATATATATATTATGCTTTAATATTATTTCAACTTAAAATAAGGAGTGTGAATCTTTCAATGGCAGGCGCAAATTCAAGAATAAAAAGCGTAAGCTATGCCAAATATGGCTACATATTTATTTTCCCTTTCTTTGTTGCTTTCTTTATCTTTCAACTCTATCCATTGCTATTAACACTATGGTATTCTTTACAAGAAAGTTATACTGGTGTTGACTTCGCAACTGGTGCGGTTCAAACCGTAGGTCCTAACTTTGTAGGCTTACAAAACTTTAAAGATATTTTTGATAATGCAAGCGAAGCAAGTGGTCTTCTATGTGCATTTAAAAATACTTTAATTATGTGGGGTTGTAACTTTATTCCACAGATTTGCTTATCACTACTATGTGCAGCATGGTTCACTGATAAGAGAACAAAAGTACCTGGTCAAGGTATCTTTAAGGTATTAATATTCTTACCTAACGTAATTACAGCTGCTTCTATAGCAATCTTATTTACTTCTTTATTCGATAAGACTGGTATAGTAAACGTATTTATCACTAAGCAGTTACATATTATTGACCAACCATACGACTTCTTTAGAAGCACTGGCTGGACAAGAGGTCTTGTAGCATTCATTCAAACTTGGATGTGGTATGGTAATACCATGGTATCATTAATTTCTGGTATCTTAGGTATTAACGAATCACTATTTGAGGCTTCCGAAATCGACGGTTGTACAAGTAGCCAAACCTTCTTTAAGGTTACTATCCCATGTATTCAACCTATCATGGTATATACATTAATTACTTCCATCATCGGTGGTCTACAACTTTACGATGTACCAAAACTTTTAAGTTCAGACCAACAAGGTGCTCCAAACTATACTACTCAAACAGTTACAATGTACATTACTAACCAAGCGTTTAACGGTAGCTTAAACTACGGTAAAGCTGGTGCTGCTGCGTTCATCTTATTTGTAGCTACTGCTATATTAAGCTGTATAGTATTCTACATACTAAGAGATAAGGACGAAGAAGCTAAGAAGAAGTACATTAAGAAACAACAAAAATTAGCTAAACAAGGTAAGAAAATGAGCGGAGGTCTACAAATATGAGTGAAGGTGTAGGAAATAAAAACTATACTCAAAGTATAAAGATTAAAAAGACTATTATATTCATAATATGTGTACTCTTATCCATTATAAGTTTACTTCCTTTCTGGCTAACTTTTGTAAACGCAAGCCGTACAAGTTCAGAAATTCAAGGTAGCTTAACACTAATTCCTGGTAGCCACCTTTTTGAAAACATTAAGGGCGTATTAGCAAGAAAGTCAGAACTTAACATAATGCAAGGTTTTAGAAACAGCTTATTCGTATCCACTATGGTTACAGCGTGTGCATTATTATTTGCTACTGCTACTGCTTATGGTTTAACAGTATATCAGTTTAAACTAAGAGATGCTGCTTTTACCTTTATTATGGCTATTATGATGATACCTCAACAAGTATCTATCATAGGTTTCTATAAGTTATGTTCTAACTTAAACATATTAGATAACTACGCAGCACTTATTCTTCCATCTATAGCTACTCCTACTATCGTATTCTATATGCGTCAGTATATGAAGGGTGCGTTGTCGGTATCGTTAGTTGAAGCTGCTCGTATAGACGGTTGTAACGAATTTAGAACCTTCTTCACTATTGCATTACCTATCATGGTACCAGCAGTAGCAACACAAGGTATATTTGCTTTCATCACTGCATGGAACAACTTCTTTACTCCATCTATCATTCTTAGTGATAAGACTAAGTTTACACTACCTATCCAAATAGGCTTAATGAAGTCCGACCAATTTAGAACTGACTACGGTCAAGTTTACTCTGGTGTATTTATGGCTATGCTACCACTTATTATAGTATATATCTTACTATCTAAGTTCATCGTTGAAGGTGTAGCTGCTGGTGGTGTAAAGGAATAATCTTTTATACTATGTAAACTATTAATGGCGATTGTTTTCAATCGCCATTTTTTATATTCAAAATAGGTATAAGAATAGTCCATCTAAGCTATAGCTTAAATGGACCGTTTTTTATTACTTGTGTCTTTGATGCCTGTTGTTATCAAGACCACGTTTTTCTAACTGTTTTCTAAACTGAGCGTCTATCTTTTCACGCTTTTTGCGTTCTGATTCACTTAGTACGGGAGCAGTTTTAGTAGGTTCTTGTTTTAGTTGTGTAGTGTTATGCTTAGTAGGGATATATGCTTCAAACTCTGGAACTATTTCGTCTTCTTTAGACTTTTCTTCGTTAGTCTCTACGCCTAACTGGTTTAAAGCCTCCTCAAAAGAGTCTAATATCTTACCTTCGCCAGTGTTGAATACTGTCTGTGTCTTTTTAGGAGTATCGAACTTGCTCCAGTCGAAAGGTTTATTCTCTTCCGGTTTGCTTAGTAAAGGTGGAGCGTCTGCTCTAACTACTCTTGTAGGAGCTGGTGTTACTGGTGGAGTTGTAGGTTGTGGAGTAGGTGCGGTATATGTAGGTTGTGGACTCTGTGCAGGTTGCATATAGGTAGGTTGCATATAAGATGCTGGCATAGGTTGAGGGTTCATCATTACTGGTCTTGGCTGACCTTGAGCATCATAGTTCACAGGTACCATGAATACTGGTTGGTTCTGTGCGTTGTAAGTTATAGGAATAGCCTCTCCATATGCGTTATAGTAGTACTGTGGTACTGGTGTAGGCTGAACCATAGGTTGTGGTTGTATTGGAGTGCTCATCTGTGGTTGTATAGGTGTAACTTGTGGTTGTACTGGTGTAGGTTGTGGAGTAGTAACGGTTTCGATAGGTGTTTCCTGTTTAGGTTCGGTATAGTCTAATATACGTTTAGCGGTATCAGTAGGAATAAAGTCTTCAAGTTTTGGAACTTCAAACTCTTCTTCTTCTTCTTCTTCTTCTTCCTCATCGATAGTAGTTTCTTCTTCTATTGGAGTGATAGTTTCTTCTGTTTCTTTTTCAGGTTCAGTCTCTTGAACGTTAGTTATAGTATCTATTTCGTCCATATCTTCTAAAACAGGAGCAGAAACTTCTTTAATGACAGGTTCTTCCTCAACAGGGGTACTGATATCTTCTAAAACAGGAGTAGAAACTTCTTCAATGACGGGTTCTTCCTCAACAGGGGTACTGATATCTTCTAAAACAGGAGTAGAAACTTCTTCAATGACGGGTTTTTCCTCAACAGGAGTACTGATATCTTCCTCAACGGGAGCAGAAACTTCTTCAATGACAGGTTCTTCCTCAACAGGGGTACTGATATCTTCTAAAACGGGAGCAGAAACTTCTTCAATGACAGGTTCTTCCTCAACAGGGGTACTGATATCTTCTAAAACGGGAGCAGAAACTTCTTCAATGACAGGTTCTTCCTCAACAGGAGTGCTGATATCTTCTAAAACAGGAGTAGAAACTTCTTCAATGACAGGTTCTTCTTCAACAGGAGTACTGATATCTTCTAAAACAGGAGCAGAAACTTCTTCAATGACAGGTTCTTCCTCAACAGGAGTGCTGATATCTTCTAA